>NZ_KE387193.1:0-97916 GCF_000430685.1 Tuberibacillus calidus DSM 17572
TGACTTCTGATAGTTCAGCGGGCATTCGCATGCCCGGTTACGCAATGTGTTGCGCGTGTCTATCAGATCTCCCAGGGTAAGCGCACATTCTTCCTCTCCATGTCCCCACTCCATTTACTCTGTATGCCCTTCGGCAGTACGGGCTTTGACTTGTATGGCAGCCTCACCCAAGCACACCTAGCCTTATATGGAGTTCGTGTTCCTTGGGGCGGAGATTTGCCGCCGACTTCCTTCAGATTCCAGGTCACCCTGGACACCCTTGTCTTAAGCTAACGACTACTACTGCCTTCGTCGTTCGGGACTTGAACCCTATAGAACGTGCGCATGCCTGGCGCACCACAAAAAAACGCCGGCAACATGCCGACGTTTATTTTTCCTCAAGGACGCGTTGGTCTTTCGTGATGGCTTCCGTGACCCGTTCTGAGATCGTCTTTGAAATATATTGCAGCAAATCGTTGACCTCTTTTTGGGATTGTTTAAACTCTTTGACTAACGGGATGGCATCCAATTCATCCATCAGTTGGTCAATTTTGTTTTCGTTTTCCCGCAAAGCCTCAAATTTTTGATAATGTTGTAGGTTGACGGATTCTTTTTGCAAGCGTTTAATATCCTGGATCAACTTTTGCACTTTTTCATTTTTATTGATTTGCGCTTCTGCTTTTTTAAAAAAGGCGACTTCTTCGGTTTCGGCGAGCATTTTGGCAAGCTCATTGGCTTTCGCTAAAATTTCGTCATGCGTATACACGGTCATTGAGTGACAGCCTCCGCTTCTTCAACGAGCTCCCCATCCAGCGTCCATGTTTTTGCGCGTGTGATGCGGACATTAACGAGTTGGCCAATCAATGATTGCGGACCGCGGAAATTGACCACTTTATTCGTGCGAGTATGTCCCGATAAAACCGCATCGTTTTTCTTGCTGACACCTTCTACGAGCACTTCGACGATTTGGTCTTGATATTTCTCGTTGCTTTTTCTAGCTAATTCATCAACGAGCTTATTCAAGCGCAGGAGGCGTTCTTTTTTCACTTCCATGGAAACATTGTCTTCCATCCGTGCTGCCGGTGTTCCCGGGCGCGGGGAATAGATAAATGTATAAGCACCGTCAAATTGGCATTCTTCAACGAGTGATAATGTATCTTGGAATTGTTCTTCGGTTTCGTTCGGGTACCCGACAATAATATCCGTTGTAAAAGATGCATGAGGAATAGCCTTTTTCAACTTATGAAAAAGTTCGAGATACAATTCTCTCGTGTAATTTCTACCCATAATTTTGAGAATGGCATTATTGCCGGATTGCACCGGTAAGTGAATATGTTCGACAAGATTGCCGCCTTTCGCCAAAACCTCAATTAAATCATCAGTAAAGTCCCAAGGATGGCTCGTCGTAAACCGCACGCGGGGAATGTCAATTTTGCGGATTTCATCCATGAGATGGCTTAACCGATACGAGCCGTCACCGAGATCCTTGCCGTAAGCATTGACGTTTTGACCGAGAAGCGTGATTTCCTTATAACCTTGGCGGGCAAGGTCGCGCACTTCTTGTATGATGTCTTTTGGCAAGCGACTCCGCTCTTTTCCCCTTGTATAAGGCACAATGCAGTAAGTGCAGAATTTGTCGCAGCCATACATGATGTTCACCCATGCGCGAACGCGGCCTTTTCGGGCTTTCGGCAAGTTTTCAATGATGTCGCCCTCTTTAGACCAGACTTCCATCACCATTTCCTTGCTGAACATGGCCTCGTTCAAAAGTTGTGGCAAGCGGTGAATATTGTGCGTGCCAAAGATCAAATCCACATGTTGGTGTTTTTGTAAGATGCGGTTGACGACGGCCTCCTCTTGCGCCATGCAGCCGCAAACACCCAAAATAAGGTCAGGCTTTTCCAATTTCAGCGCCTTTAAGTTACCGATTTCACCAAACACTTTATTTTCGGCGTTTTCACGGACGGCACATGTGTTTAACAGAATAATATCCGCCTCTTCTTCCCGTTCCGTGGCCGTATAACCGAGTTCTTCAAGAATCCCCGCCATGACTTCCGTGTCATGTTCATTCATTTGGCAGCCGTATGTGCGGATCAAAAACCGTTTTCCCTTACCAATGCCAATGAGGTTTTCGGGGATCGAAAAATCATTTAAATATTGCGTGGTATTGCGCCGTCTTCTGCGCGCTTCTTTTAAATTTGGCGCTTGGTAGGTGTGTTGGAAATATTTCGCGAAATCTTCAGGTTTCTTATTTAAAATCCGCTCTAAATTTTTATCTTTCGTTATATTTTTAGGCTCAACAGCCTGATCATGCATTTTTCTGTGCTTTTCGTCCATGACTGTACCCCTTTCGATCAAGGTCACTTGGTTAAATCTATACCTTATAACAGTATAAAGGCTTTTGAGAAATTAAACAATCTAGAAGCCCACCAAGAAACGCATGGTTTTCAATCATTTAAAAGTATTATTGACATATCAATCAAAAATCAATTATCGGATTCCTGGTCCGTGTGAAAACAGAAAAGCTGACCCTCGGAAAACATCCGGAGAGTCAGCTTTTTTAGAGTTATATGATGCCGATTTCTTTTCCGGCTTTTTCAAAAGCGTTGAGCGCTTCTTGCAGCTCATCTTGGGTATGCTGAGCGGTCACAATGGTGCGGACTCTTGCCGTTCCCTTCGGCACGGTTGGATAAACGATACCTTGAGCGAAAACACCGTATTCAAAAAGCTTATCGGAAAAGGCGAGCGCTTTAGCTTCATCGCCAATGATAACCGGTGTGATCGGCGTTTCACTCTTTCCGGTGTTAAAGCCGAGCGCTTTCAAGCCATTTTTGAAGAACGCGGTGTTATCCCAAAGCTTCACGATGAGTTCCGGCTCCTCAAGAAGAACATCGATGGCTGCTGAACAAGCCGCTGTAACGGCCGGCGGATGTGAAGTGCTGAACAAGAACGGACGTCCCTTATGTATGAGATAATCGCGCAATGTATTGGTGCTTGCGACATACCCGCCGAGCACGCCGATCGCTTTACTCAATGTGCCGACTTGAATGTGGACGCGACCATCCAATCCAAAATGATTGACCGTACCGCGGCCGTTCTTCCCTAACACCCCACTTGCATGGGCATCATCCACCATGACCATCGCGTTGTATTTTTCTGCCAGCTCAACGATTTCAGGGAGTTTCGCGATGTCGCCGTCCATCGAAAACACACCATCTGTCACGATGAGGCGAGCGCGATAGCCATCAGACTCTTTTAATGCCGCTTCCAAGGAATCCATGTCTGAATGCTTATAAATTTTGCGATCCGCCTTCGTTAAACGAATCCCATCGATGATAGAAGCGTGATTGAGTTCGTCGGAGATCACGACATCTTGTTCCGCTAGAATCGCTGATAATACCCCTTGGTTGGTCGTGAAGCCGGATTGGAAGACAAGTGCTGCCTCAGTATGCTTAAAATCGGCCAACTTCTCCTCCAGAGCGTTATGCATGTCCATCGTCCCAGCGATGGTCCGGACAGATCCCGTTCCAGCACCAAATTTTTCAATCGCTTCAATGGCGGCTTGTTTCAAGCGGGGATGGTCGGTTAAACCGAGATAGTTGTTCGATGACAATTGGATGACATCTTTCCCTTTAATCTTTACGCGTGAGCCTTGTTTTGAAGCAAGCGGAATTAAAGGGCGAAAGGTTTGATTCTCCTTCATTTGATCTAATTCTTCTTGTAAATATTGAAAGGCTTCTTTCATTTTTTGGCCTCCTTTGTCATGCAAAAGGGTCCCGCACAGTGGAACCCTTTTCATTCATTAGTCTTATTGTAACACCTTATTTTAAAGGAAGACAATACTAGGGCATTTATAATGGCATCGCGCGGTAAAAGTTTTCGAATAAGAGGCCTTTCACCATATCTTCCGAATAATGTTTCAACAATTCATTGATTAAAACGGGATAGTCTCCGTAATTGGTTAGTTCCCTCGGGGTTGTTTCAATCCCGTCGAAATCGGAACCAAAGCCGAGATGGTTGGCACCGCCGAGGCTTGCGGCATAATCAATGTGCTTTAAAATGTCTGCGATTTGCGCCTTGCCGCTTTCGTTTAAAAAGGAAGGCACAAAGGTGATGCCCATGACACCCCCTTTATCAAAGAGAGCTTTCATTTGCTCATCCGTTAAATTACGCGGATGGTTGCAGAGCGCTTTGACATTGGAATGAGAAGCAATGGGAAACTCGGCCTCCTCGAGGACATCCCAAAAGCCTTTCTCCGAGATATGCGACACATCCGTCCAAACCTTAAATCGGTTGTTTTCGCGAACGATGCGTCGCCCGAAGTCTGACAAGCCGGCTTTCCGGGATTCCAGCGCACCGTCGCACGCTGCATTCGCGTTGTTCCACGTCATGCCCACCGAACGCACGCCAAGTCGAAACAGCGTTCGCAGCTTGACAAGATCGATATCGATGGCATCAACGCCCTCTAATGTAAGCATAATGCCCACTTCATCCTCGCCAAGCGCATCAATGTCCTGTCGTGTTCGTATGAGGTGAATATCGCTATGACGGTCCAGAATCTCTTGATGTAAAAGGTCGATCATGTCCAGGGCAGTTTTAAATTTGATTTCCTGGGGCAATGTGTCTGGTACAAAAAGGGCAAAGCATTGGACTTTCGCTTTCGCTTGCTTTAAGTATTCATAAGTAATATGTAAACCGTTCGCTTGGTCAAAACGCAATTGGTTATCATGGTGCATCCGATATAAAACATCACAGTGCGCATCAAAGATCGCCATTTGTATCCCTTCCGTTTCTGTATTTAGTCAAATATGGTGGTCAACCCCCACATAATGATCGCAACGACAGGAACGAGTACCCATACCGCCGACCCCAAGGACGGGCGCTTTTGAACGAGCCGTTCCAAATTCTCTACTTTTTCCTTAAGCGCCTTGATTTCGTTTTCTAACTGCTCCCATGGCGCATGATTTGGATCCATCCGTTAACCTCCTTTCTTTTTTTCTTCTTTCGCCATAAAAGCCGTCATTCCTTCTCACATTTTCGAATTTCTCTAAAAATGAAAAACCTGTTTGCGAGTTGGCAAACAGGCATAGAAGGCGTCAGCGCGGCTCCACAATTAACTTTATGGCTGTTCGTTCTTCCCCATCGATCAAAATATCCGTAAAAGCGGGAATACATATGAGGTCGACGCCACTCGGTGCAACAAACCCTCTTGCAATCGCTACCGCCTTCACCGCTTGATTTAAGGCACCGGCACCTATCGCTTGAATTTCAGCGGTTCCGCGTTCCCGAAGAACACCCGCTAACGCACCGGCTACGGAGTTAGGGTTCGATTTTGCTGAAACTTTTAATACGTCCACTCCTGTCCCTCCTCTTGAATGGTCATCCCATTAAATCTATATTCCCCATTGAGAAGCGGTATTCCTGCTCGTGAAAAGTAATTTTCCAATTTTTCTAAAAAGCCTTGGCGTTAAACATGTTATACATTAAAAGGATGATCGTCATTAATCAGCCGTCGGGAAATGGCCGTTGCCCTCCCGGTTGCCTCATCGATATCAATGACGACGGCCGAAAGCTGACCGCGTCCGGTAGCACTCTCGAAACGAACAGGAAGTGCTGTTAAGAATTTGCGAATGACGGCTTCCCGCTCAACGCCAATGACCCCGTCATAAGGACCCGTCATCCCTGCATCCGTTAAGTAGGCCGTGCCTTGAGGCAAAATGCGCTCATCGGCCGTTTGCACATGCGTGTGCGTACCGATCACAGCAGAAACTTTGCCGTCCAAATACCAGCCCATCGCGACCTTTTCACTCGTCGTTTCCGCATGAAAATCGACAAAAATGATAGGCGTTCGCAAACGGGCTTCGGCGATCAACGCATCGGCCGTGCGGAAAGGGTCATCAATAGCGGGTAAAAAGGTGCGCCCTTGCAAATTGATGATGGCGACCTCCACACCATTGCGATTCAAAAAGAGCATGCCCACTCCGGGCGTTCCGTCAGGGTAATTAGCCGGTCGAATCAATTTCGGTGCACGGTCAATGAACTCGAAGATTTCTTTGTTATCAAATGTGTGATTGCCCATTGTCACCGCATCGGCGCCGCATTCCATCAGCATCCGATAAATTTTTTCGGTGAGACCTTTCCCGCCAGCGCTGTTTTCGCCATTGACAATCGTAAAAGTCGGTTTATAATAATTTTTTAATTTTTGAAGGTAATCCTCTACCATCTTTCGTCCAACTTTGCCATAGATGTCGCCAATAAAAAGCAATCGCATGTTTTTTCTCCTTCTCTTGATGAACGATTTAAAGCGTATAACCTTATTTTAACAGAAAAAGCGACCGTTCGGCCGCTTTTTCTATTTGGCGTATTCAATGGCGCGCGTTTCCCGGATGACCGTGATTTTAATGTGTCCCGGGTAATCCAGTTCGTTTTCGATTTTCTTCGTGATTTCCTTCGCCAGTTGATAGGACTTCGCATCATCAACAATATCGGGTTGAACGATGATGCGAACTTCCCTCCCTGCTTGAATCGCATACGATTTTTCCACGCCTTCAAAGGACTCGGAAATCTCTTCTAGCTTCTCCAGGCGGCGGATATACGTCTCAAGCGTCTCTCTTCTGGCACCAGGCCTTGCTGCTGATAAAGCATCGGCCGCGGCAACCAAGACGGCAATGACCGATGTCGCTTCGGTATCACCATGGTGTGAGGCGATGCTGTTGACGACCACTGGATGTTCTCCGTATTTCGTCGCCAGCTCAACCCCAATTTCAACATGGCTGCCTTCCACTTCATGGTCAATCGCTTTCCCAATATCGTGCAATAGACCAGCTCTTCGGGCAAGCATGACATCTTCTCCGAGTTCAGCTGCCATCAATCCCGTCAGGAAAGCAACTTCCATAGAGTGTTTGAGCACGTTTTGCCCATAACTGGTACGGAAACGCAAGCGCCCGAGAATTTTGATCAAATCTGGATGCAATCCGTGAATACCGACCTCAAACGTCGTTTGTTCGCCGTATTCGCGAATCATTTCATCCACTTCTCGCCGTGATTTTTCCACCATTTCCTCAATGCGCGCCGGATGAATGCGCCCATCTTGAACGAGTTTTTCCAAAGCGATTCTCGCAATTTCACGGCGTATGGGATCAAACCCGGATAAAATGACGGCTTCGGGCGTATCATCGATGATGAGGTCAATGCCTGTTAGCGTCTCTAGCGTGCGAATATTACGGCCCTCACGGCCAATGATCCGACCTTTCATCTCATCATTTGGCAGAGACACAACGGAGACAGTCGTTTCGGCAACATGGTCGGCGGCACATCGTTGGATGGCAAGAGAAAGAATGTTTTTCGCCTTTTTGTCGGCTTCTTCTTTCGCCCGGTTCTCGATGTCCTTCGCCATCTGCGCAGCTTCATGAATGGCTTCCTGCTTGACTTGGTTCAAAATAAAATCACGCGCTTCTTCCCTTGTCAAACCGGAAATCCGTTCAAGCTCCGTTTGTTGCTCTTGGAGTAATACCTCCACTTTGCTTTCCATCTCTTTAATTTGTCGTTGTTGTTTCTCGAGAGAATCCTCCCTTTTCTCAAGTGATTCCTCTTTTTTATCAAGCATTTCACTTTTCCGATCTAGGAGATCTTCCTTTTGGACAAGTCGATTTTCTTGTCTTTGGAGTTCACTGCGTCTTTCGCGAATCTCGCTTTCGGCCGCTGTTCGTAAGGCGTGGATTTCATCTTTTGCCTCAAGAAGCGCCTCTTTTTTTGTGGCTTCGGCATCCCGCTTGGCTTCTTCGATAATTTGCCTTGCTTGATTTTCAGCGGATTGAATCCTCGCCTCAGCGATCGATTTACGCACAAAATAACCGACAAATAACCCAACGACTACAGAGATAAGCGCAATGGAGATGATGATGAGTGTCGTTCCCATACGTTTCACCTCCTCGCTATCAACAGTCGTTATGCATCGACGTGCTGAAGCCATACTGCTCTCGGCACACAATTTTCTTAAATTTTCAGCCTATCAATATAAAAAAATATAAAGAGACAATTTCATTGTATAATTGGAAAAATTAGTTGTCAACCTAGGCGGGTGAAATTCAAGTCAGAGGGCATAAAAGAAAGGACACCCGCTTTAGCGTCGCGGGTGCCTTAATGACTATAATAATTCACTTTGTTCGAGTGTTTCGTTGTTTGTCTCCACATTGAGGCCAAAATGGCTGCGGATTGCCTTTTCGATTTCATTGCGGATGGCTTCATTTTCTTGTAAAAAGAGTTTGGCATTCTCACGGCCTTGACCCAGTCGCTCATCATTAAAGGAATACCATGCACCGCTCTTTTGAACGATATCCAATTCCGACCCGATGTCGAGAATTTCCCCCTCTTTAGAAATGCCTTTGCCGTACATAATGTCCACTTCCGCCTGTTTGAATGGCGGGGCTACTTTATTTTTGACAACTTTAATCTTCGTACGGCTCCCAACCATATCGTTTCCTTGCTTCAGCGTTTCTGCCCGGCGAATCTCAAGTCGGATGGAGGAATAAAACTTTAAAGCGCGCCCACCGGGAGTCGTTTCGGGGTTTCCGAACATGACGCCAACTTTTTCACGAATCTGGTTGATGAAGATCGCAATCGTTTTGGATTTGTTAATGGCTCCTGATAATTTGCGCAAGGCTTGTGACATTAAACGCGCCTGCAAGCCAACGTGAGAATCGCCCATTTCGCCTTCGATTTCGGCCTTGGGAACCAGTGCGGCGACAGAGTCGATGACGATAATGTCAATCGCCCCGCTTCGGACAAGTGCCTCGGCTATTTCCAAAGCCTGTTCACCGGTATCCGGCTGCGACAACAGCAATTCATCAATATTGACGCCAAGATTCTCGGCATATACAGGATCAAGGGCATGCTCAGCATCGATGAAAGCCGCTTGTCCACCCGCTCTTTGGGCTTCGGCGATGGCATGCAACGCAACGGTCGTTTTCCCGCCTGATTCCGGGCCGTAAACTTCGATAATCCGTCCGCGCGGATAGCCACCGACACCCATAGCTATATCCAGCGCCAAGGATCCGCTGGAGATGGTGGACACACGGGTTTCTGCTTGTTCCCCGAGCCTCATGATGGAGCCTTTACCAAATTGCTTTTCTATTTGTTTCAACGCCATATCTAAAGCCGCTTTGCGTTCATTCAAAGTTAATCTCTCCTTATTTTCACCTAGTATATCTTTATCATAGCCGTTTCCAAACGATTTGCCAACCATTTTCTCGAACATTTATTCGTTTTTTTGCCCAAACGGCTCTGCGTTTAAAAGGAAGCGTCGAATGAGATCAAAACCCGTTAAAACCGTGCGATGACGGATTTGCTCGCGCGTTCCGTTAAATCGATAGGAAAAGGATCGGGTTTCTCGACCGTCGGCGAAACCGATAAAAACCGTTCCGGGTGTTTTTCCTTCACTTGAGTTGGGACCTGCGACCCCCGTAAAACTAATGCCGAGATCACTTCCCGTCATCACCCGCACCGCGCAAGCCATCTTTTCCGCACAAATTGCGCTCACGGCGCCTTCGGTTTGCAGGACATCGACCGGTACGTTCAAAACTTGTTCTTTCACCGCGTTGACATAAGAAACGACACCGCCGACAAAGACATCGGAAGCGCCTGGGACATCCGTGATTTGTTTGGCGAATAATCCCCCTGTCAGGCTTTCCGCTGACGAAACGGTCAGATGATGCTCCCTTAATAGATGGGAGGCGACTTCCGCCAACGTCGTCTGGTCCCCATAACCATAGAGGGTATCGCCGGTTCGTTCGCGGATGCGCTGTTCAGTTTCATCAAGTAATTTTTTGGCGGCGAGGGGATCAGAGTGAGCGGCCGTTAACCGAATGGTGACTTCCCCGTCTTTGGCTAACGGAGCAATCGTGGGATTAGTTTGATTTTCAATTAAATCCAAGATCTTCGTTTCCAAAGCCGATTCGCCTATACCGAAAAACCGAAGCACTCTTGAGACGAGTCGTTTTCCACTTGCGGAGGCTAAGGCGGGAAGCACTTGGTCAAGGAACATGCCTTTCATTTCTGAGGGGACGCCGGGCATGAGGACATAAGTCGTTGACCCTTCCGTCAATATCATTCCTGGAGCTAAACCGTTATGGTTTTCTAAAACGCGAGACCCTTCAATGACCAAGGCTTGTTTGCGATTGTTATCCGTCATCTTCCGCCCTGTTTTGGCAAAATGATCTTCAATCTTCTTCAACGCCTGTTGATCGGTAACGAGCCGCTTACCAAGGCAGGAAGCGATCACTTCTTTCGTTAAATCGTCTTTGGTCGGACCAAGTCCCCCAGTCACGATGACAAGGTCAGATCGGTCGCGCGCGGTTTCAAACACATGTTTTAACCGATCGGGATTGTCGCCGACAACGCTATGAAAGTAAACGTTGACACCCACATCTGCCAAACGCTCGGAGATCCATTGCGCATTCGTATTTGCGATTTGGCCGAGCAAAAGCTCCGTACCGACAGCAACAATTTCTGCGTTCATTTTTCAACACCCTTTAGACCATGCGAAATTCTCCAGCATTTCACCGTATTACCCCACTTTATTAATTAGCCAAATGCTGCGAAATTCCTTCTAAATTAAGGAAAAAACCGCAATTTTCTTCATTTCGATTTGAGAATGATCGCGCGATTTTTATAAAAATATTCCCAACCACTGACGATCGTCATAACTACAGCTACCCACATGAAGATCATGGCGAGAGGAAATCCGTCGCGTCCAAAAGGAATATTATCAAAAAGAAATAAAATGGTAGCGACCATTTGCGACGTCGTTTTCCATTTGGCCATCGTGCTTGCCGCAAGAACAACCCCTTCATCGGCAGCAATCGTCCGCAACCCAGTGACTGCAAATTCACGCGCTAAAATGATGATGACCATCCAGGCCGGAATGAGCTCTACCCCAACAAATGCCACAAGGGCACTCATGACGAGCAATTTATCGGCTAGTGGATCGAAAAATTTTCCAAAATTCGTGACCAAATGGTACTTTCTCGCTAACCGACCATCAATAAAATCAGTCATTGATGCGACAATAAATACGATGGCCGCGATGAACCGACTGATAGGAATAACCGATTGACCAATGGTCAGTTCTCCCATCTCCATCGGCACAAGATAAAAGACAAGAAAAATCGGGATCATTATGACCCGTGATACAGTAAATTTATTGGCAATATTCATCGTTGACCTCCGTTCAAAAACCCTCTTATGTACTGTGTTCATTATAATCCTATAGAAAAAACGTGTCATCCATTTCCCATTGAACATCAACATTCCGAATGTCGCTTCACTCTTATTGAACAACCTGTAAATATTAATGCCACCGTCATCGCTCGCCCATTGCCACTATTGGACAGCATGCATAAAAAGAGAGTCATCCTTCGATGACTCCGCTAGTCAAGAGGCTTTGTTAAAAGTGATGTACAGTTCCTGGACCGTATTGTCGTTTGGAAATGTGAAATCTTGACCGTTAATTTGAATGCGCGTATTGGGGGCACTGCCAATTTTAATATAAATGGTCTTAACATCTGAAACATCTTGATGGAATTTCGCATCCTTCGTACCGTTTACCCCGTTTGACACCATGCTGTAGAAAAGCCGTTCACCTTTCGGACTATCTTTGGAAACTTGGATCCATGAATTTCCACCTTGTTTAGCCGTGATTTCCAAATCAAAATGCGTGGTTCCCGTTAAGGTGTAATGGGAGACGTGACCGCTTGTTTCCTCCAATTTCAATTGTTGGGCGGCTTCGGCATCGGACTTGTTAGAAGTTTGTCCGGCTAACTCATCTTCTTTTGATTGTTTTTGGTCGCTTGTCTCTTTTGCCGAAGATTTTGAAGCCTTTCCGTTACCAAGATCTGCACCTTTTTTAATCGCGACATGATTCGCACTGTCAGCTCCCGTTTGACTATCCTCATTCGATGTAATTTTTTGCATGAATACCCAAATGCCGACTAATATGAGCACAATGACGAAAACGGCAAGAATTTTGGGCATGGCGTTGACCCATTTGGACGACTTTGCCGAGACCTCATGGGTTTCCGTGCGAGAGGGGACGGTATCCACACCATTTTCCAACCGCGGCAAATCCTTGGCATATTCGGAGAATAACTGTTTCGGATCCATTCCAACAGCCTCGGCATAGCTTTTCATAAAAGCTCTTGTATAAAAATTGCCGGGAAGTTTATCGTATTCACCGTTTTCAATGGCCAAAAGATACCGTTTCTGTATTTTCGTGAGATCTTGGATATCGTCAAGCGTCATGCCACGCGCCATTCGTGCTTCTTTCAAAGCTTGACCCAACTCACTCAATCCAAACACCTTCCCGTTCAATTAATATCATCAAAAGGGGTGATATCCTGATCGACCGCATCATAGGTAATTTCTTCATTCTGATGGTTGCGCAGCTCGATAATATAATCAAAGTCATCCATACGATACTCTGTGTTTCTCACAAAAATATCCGGATGTTCGATGATTTTTGTGACCGGCATGCGCATCACTGTTCGTAATAATTCCATATGCCTTTCAGAGGAGCGCCGCGTTGAGACGATCCCATCAATTATAAAAATATGGTCATCGGAAAACTCATCATCGGCAAGCTGATTGCGAATCGTTTGCTTTAATAAAGTGGAAGAGAGGAATACCCATCTTTTATTGGCGCAAACACTGGCGGCGACGACGGATTCTGTTTTGCCAACGCGGGGCATCCCGCGAATCCCAATCAGCCGATGACCTTCTTTTTTAAATAATTCCGCCATAAAGTCGACCAATAACCCAATCTCATCGCGGACAAAGTGGAAAGTTTTTTTGTCATCTGCATCCCTTTGGATATATCGGCCATGCCGTACGGCTAAGCGATCACTAAGTTTCGGTTCACGAAATTTTGTAATTTTAATACTGTTCATGGATTCGGCCATTGTCATCAGTTGACGGATTTGGGTTTCGTCCTCTGTGACTAAAAGCATGCCACGGCGGCTATCGTCTACGCCATTGATTGTTAAGATATTGATGCCAAGCATCCCAAGTAGAGAGGCGACATCCCCAAGTAAACCAGGGCGATTTCTATGTATTTCATATTCGAGATACCATTCTTTCCGACCCATTTTCCTCTCCACCCCTTGGTCTGATCCATGAAAATAGTCATACACATTTATCATAAATCAAAAATCATATGAAGAAAAGAGGAAAGGGAAAATTCAAGCCGATTTGCTGCCTTTCATCCATGCCAAAAAGGGATGCCCCCGGGGACACCCCTTTTTTATTTATTGCGTTTTACCTGTACCATTATTTTGTACGAGCTTAATCATCATATTGGCGATCGCCCGTTGCTCATCTTTGTTTGCGACGCTCCAAAGGTCGGATAGCACGCGTTGTTGCTCATTTTTTGGATCAACTTTATCGGCAAGGTAATCGCCAATCTCAGTGGCAAAATTCGCAATGGTTTCATCACTGATGCCTTTGGCTTGTGCTTGATGAAGGCGATCGGCTAAAAAGTTTTTCCAATCATCCCAGCTTTCTAATACTGACATCCCTTTATCCTCCTTCAATTGTTCTACAAGGGTTAGGATGCCAATACCTTCCGTAAATTATGCGCCATTAACCATACCAAGCGCCGTTTACGGAAATAATTTGACCATTAATGTAAGAGGCGGCTTCGGACGATAAAAATCGGACAA
Organism: Tuberibacillus calidus DSM 17572; assembly: GCF_000430685.1. Lineage (GTDB taxonomy): Bacteria > Bacillota > Bacilli > Bacillales > Sporolactobacillaceae > Tuberibacillus > Tuberibacillus calidus. Next base: position 13,692 of record NZ_KE387193.1, read on the forward strand.
GAGCAGCCACCTCTTCAGGCTGCCCCAATCTGCCGGCAGGAATGTCATCTTCCAGAAGACGCAAATCTTCCTCCGAAAAGACATCCAGCATGGCGGTGCGAATGGCACCCGGTGCGACACCGTTTACCGTAATTCCGCTTGGAGCCAGTTCCTTGGCCAATGCTTTAACGAGGCTGTTTTGACCGCCTTTAACCATCGAATATAAAACTTCGGTCGCAGCTCCCGTTTTTCCCCAGACCGAGGTTACAAAAATCATTTTTCCACGCTTTTTACGAACCATTGACGGCGTGAGCGCCTGCACGAGACGAAACGGCGAGATCAATTGCATTTGAATCAGCGCATCCACCACGTCGGGGGGTGTATCCTGAACCAAACCGATGTAACTCTTTCCGCTGTTTTGAACAAAACAATCGATCGGGTGGACAACCCCTTGAAGTAGTGTTTCCACCCCATTCTGGTCGCTTAAATCCGCTTGGACGATCTCAAAAGTTTGGTGAGGAAATTTTACGCCAAGCTCTTCCAGCAGAATAGCGAGGGGCTGTCGGTTCTGATTATAATGAGCATAAATGGAATACCCTTCTTCCGCCAATGCTTGAACGATGGCGCGCCCTATTCCGCCGCTGGCTCCGGTCACTAAAGCCCATTTTTCCCCATGCACTTATTTTTTCACCACTTTACACTGACTAAAGGCTTCTTCTTTGAAATGGTCATTTAAAACCGTCACAAGGTCATCTGCCGTTAATTTTTCCAAGGCACTGACGGTATCAAAGAGATTCATCTTATTAAAAAAGTAGCGCGTATATTGGTTGGCGATAAACTCAGGCGAATTCAGCGCTTTTAAAAAGGAGCCAATTTTTTTCTTGCGCACGCGATGAAGGCTCTCTTCATCCAGTGCCCCGCTTTTAGCCGCGCGAACGATTTCTAGCAACCGTTCGGATAGCCGATCGGGGTCTTCGGTATTTCCGCCGACTGCAGAAAACCCGAACTCATGCTCCTCGGTATATTCAAAGGAAAAACTATCATCAATCAACCCTTCATCAACAAGCGCTTGATAATTTTCCGAGCTCTTTCCAAACATGACTTCCAATAGAATTTGAACCGCTAATTCATGGCGAAGAAGATCGCCACCTTCCCGATGTACCCGGCCTTCTTTAAATCCGATCATGCATTTTGGCGTTTGCACAGCCATTTTGAGGACAGATTCTTTCTGGTACGCTGTCTTGGGTTCATCGGGATAACGGCGCTCGATGGGCGGTGCATCATCGTAGTTTTTCGCTTGCTGGTTAGCTTCCACAAGGGCGATGATTTTTTCAGGATCGACAGGGCCGACAACAAAAAGCACCATGTTACTCGGATGATAAAAAGTTCGGTAACAATCTAAAAGCAAATCTTTCGTAATATGTGAAATGGACGATACCGTTCCGGCAATATCCACTCGAACAGGATGGGTGTGATAAAGATTTTCAATCAGGCCGAAGTACACCCGCCAATCCGGATTATCATTATACATGCGGATTTCTTGGCCAATAATCCCTTTTTCTTTTTCGACACTTTGCTCCGTAAACCCGGGCTCCTGTACAAAATTTAACAGCGTCTCGATATTCTTTTCCACGTGTGATGTGCTGGAAAATAGGTACGAGGTTCGGGTAAATGTGGTAAACGCATTCGACTCTGCACCTTGTCTGCTGAATACCTGAAAAACATCGGTCCCATCGGGCTGTTCAAACATTTTATGCTCCAAAAAATGGGCGATGCCATCCGGCACTTGTAGCCAATGTTCGCTGTAAAACGGTTTAAAGTGATTATCAATCGATCCATATTGGGTGGTAAAGGTCGCATAGGTCTTATGAAACCCTTTTTTCGGCAACACACAGACCGTTAAGCCATTGTCGAGCACATGTCGATAAACGGTTTCTTGAAGCCTCTCAAAATATTCGGTTTTCATGCTCATACCTCCGAAAAAGAATTCAATCCTCTTGTCCTTGTAAAAAATAAATGGTATCCAATGCCGTCATCCCAGCCACTTGTTTGACCTCATCAGGTGTCACCTTTTCAATGCCGTTCAGCCAAGCAGTGAGATCCCCACTGTCTTTAATAAGGACTTTTCTGTACAACTGTTCGATGAGACTGAAGGGGTTGTCTAATGCTTCCAAAACCGCATTTTTCAAAAGGGCCTTCGTTTGATCAAGCTCTGTGACCGTAAACGCACCATCCTGTAAGCTTTGAAATTGCTCTTTAATAATGGCAACGGCTTTCTCGTAATTGGCACATTCAATGCCGCTCATCACGATGATGATGCCTTTATAGCTATCGTAACGCGAGGCAGCATAATAAGCGAGCGACGCTTTTTCGCGGACATTCATAAATAGTTTTGAATGGGGGAATCCGCCGAAAAGGCCATTGAAAACCTGTGCCGCATAAAAGAGCGGGTCATTGGCAACGATATTCGTTCGATAACCAAGGTTTAATTTGCCTTGTTCCACATCTTGACGCTCTTTAACCACTTTCGGTGCCGTGACGTGAACAGGCTCAAAGAGAAAATCATGGACGAGACGGCTTCGTCCTTGAAATGAGAAGACCCTTTCAATGATGGAGAGGATGTGATCACGGTCGATATCGCCAACAATGTAAAGGTCAATCTCGTCTTCTTTTAAAGCTTGCTGAAAATAATCATAAAGCGCCTTAGGTGTGAGACTGTCAATGTCTTCGGTATAGCCATAGGCATGTAAGGCATACGGTTCATCTTTACACATTTCATCGATGAGTCGTTCATTTGCATAGAGCATTTTATCATCAAACGTTGCCTCAATGCGTTTTCTTAATGCGCGTTTCTCTTTATTTACTGTCTTTTCATCGAATGCACCATCTGTAGCATGGGGTTGAAATAGCGTTTCGGCTAAAAGCCGGATGCTTTCTTCGGTTAATGACGAAGTTCCAGACAGGAAGCGGTCATTTGCCGTATGTACAAATAAGGAAATAAGGTGGTCATTGCCGCGCTTTTGCACCTGTGATGATAAAGTCGTCCCGTATAAATCATCCAACCGGTTTTGCAACGCTTTGGTGGACGGGGATTTTGCCGTTGCGCTTTTTAAAACATACGCTAAAAGCGCTCGTTTCGTAACGGTATCTCGCTTGAGAGGCGCTCGCATTTGCAAGACGAGCGTTAACGTCTTAAATTGATCGGTTTTGACGGTATGAACGGTAATGCCATTAATTGGATGAATCTTTTCATCAATATAATCCAAATTCTATCCCGCCTTCCTTATATTTCATCTCCCATTTTAACTTAAAGCAAGCTCATTGAATATCATTTTTGACCTAAATTCATTCATCCTATTCCAAAAAGGCTGTGAAAATCCCAAGGGCATTTTGTCCATCCTCACAAGCCATAAAAAATAAAAAGCCGCCTCGAGCGTCCCAAAAGGACATCGAGGCGACGACGGACTTTATCGCCTTCCTTTAATATACGGAATACCGATGGCTTTCGGAGCTTCCGCACGTCCGACAAAGCCAGCCAAAGCTAAAATGGTGAGGACGTACGGAGCGATGAGCAAATACACACTCGGTACCTCTTTTAGAAGCGGGATGGATTCCCCGGTGATACTTAGGGATTGGGCAAAACCAAAAAACAATGCGGCACCCAAAGCCCCAATCGGATTCCATTTACCAAAAATCATCGCCGCGAGCGCCAAAAACCCTTGACCAGAAATGGTCGTTGGGCCAAAGTTGGTGGCAATGGTGACGACGTAAACAGCACCGCCAATGCCACCAAACGCCCCGCTGAGGACAACGCCAATATAGCGCATCCGTGAAACGTTAATCCCAAGCGTGTCAGCAGCCATTGGATGCTCACCAACCGAACGGAGACGCAAGCCAAATGGCGTTTTATAAATGACATACCAAACTAAAAAGCTAAAGATGATCGCCACATAAGACGTATACGCAATATGCGAGAAGAACAGCGGCCCGATAATCGGGATATCATGTAAAAGCGGTACGTTGGCCTTATCGATGCGGTAATCAATAAACGGTGTTTGACCGCTTCCTTGAAACAGTTTCTTAACAAGAAACACCGTTAAGCCAAGTGCTAAAAAGTTAATCGCAACGCCGCTAACCGTTTGGTCGGCGCGAAACGTCACACAAGCGAGCGCATGAAGCAAGGAAAAGAGGCCTCCGCAAATCGCAGCAACGACAAGCGATAACCAGGGCGATGCGGCACCTAGGCCGAGATGCTCAAACCAAATCGTAAATACCGCTCCGACAAATGCGCCGATGATCATCAACCCTTCAAGACCAATATTGACGACACCGGATCGCTCACTGAAGACACCGCCCAAGGCTGTAAAAATAAGAGGTGTTGCCGAAAGAATGGCACTCGGAATGATGATTTCAAGGATTTGCATCAGACTCACGATACCTCTCCCCCTTTCTTCAAGCGAGCCATCGCCCATTTAATAATATAACTAGATGCGACAAAGAAAATAATTAACGCGATAATAACTTGAACGAGATCATTCGGTATGCCGAGCGATTGCATGCTGATGCCACCCGTCTCAAGCGCGGCAAATAAATACGCCGCGAGAACGACGCCAAAGGATGTGTTTAATCCGAGCAGAGCAACGGCAATGCCATCAAAACCGATTCCGGTAAAATCACCGTTAATTGTCATAAAATGATAAGTGCCAAGCCCTAATGTTGAGCCAGCAGCACCGGCAAAAGCACCGGCGATGACGAGTGAGATAATAATATTTCGATTGACGTTCATGCCTGCATACCTGGACGCATCGGGATTATAGCCGACTGCCCGCAGTTCAAATCCTTTTGTTGTCCGCCAAAGCAAAAACCACATGACAAAAGCTCCAATCAAGGACACAATAATACCCCAATGCAGCCTCGAACCTGTCGTCAAATCCGTCAAAAACTGTGAGGATAGTGACGCATTATCAGGAATGACCGGTGTATGTTCCCCTTTTGCAAAAAGAAAATTTCGGATAATAGCATTCGTCATATGAAGGGCAATATAGTTCATCATGATGGTGGTAATGACTTCGTGAACATGAAAGCGCGCTTTTAACAAGCCGGGAATAAATCCCCAAAGTCCGCCAGCTACTGCAGCCACTAGAATACAAAAAGGAATCGCCAAAATCTTCGGCAAATCCGGAACAGCTAGGGCTGCTGCAACCGAGGCGAGCCAACCTACCAAGAGCTGACCTTCGACACCGATGTTAAACAACCCCGTGCGGAAAGCAAAGGCGACGGATAACCCGGACAAGATCAGCGGAATCATTGTCACAAACGTCTCACCAGCATAGTATGGATCCATAAAGACCATTTGAAAAATCGACAAATAGGCAGAAGCCGGGTTATAGCCACTGATCACCATGATGACAGCGCCGGCGATGAGCCCAAGCAAAACGGAGATAACAGGGATGAGCGCATTGGATAATTTATTGCTTTTCATGAGATTCCGCATGATGAGTCCCCCCCGTCAGTTTGTGGCCGGCCATCAGCAACCCGATTTCTTCTTCATTTGTTTCGCGCGGATTTAAGATATCAATGATCTTACCATCATAAATCACGGCGATGCGGTCGCTGATATTCATGATTTCATCCAACTCCAACGATACGAGAAGCACGGCCTTTCCCTTTTTACGCTGTTCAATTAAGCGCTTATGAATAAATTCAATCGCACCGACGTCCAAGCCCCGCGTCGGCTGACTCGCGATCAACAAATCTGGGTCCCTGTCCACTTCGCGGGCAATAATCGCTTTCTGCTGGTTACCGCCGGATAAAGCCCGCGCTGGCGTATCAACGCTCGGTGTGCGCACATCAAATTCCTTAATCAGCCGTTGTGCATGCTTTTTGATTTCATCGAAACGCATCAGTCCGCCGCGAGCAAAAGGCTTTTGATAATAGGTTTCGAGTACCATATTATCCCCAATGGAAAAATCCAAAACGAGGCCATGCTTATGGCGGTCTCCAACTTATGCAGATTTTCGTTAAAAAATTTGTCTAAATTTGTCGAGTTATGATGTTTTTTCTTCATCACTCTTACTAATTAACACTTCCCGCGGCCGCGAACCTTCATATGGCCCGACAATTTGCCGCGCCTCCATGGCATCGATCAGGCGTGCCGCACGGGCGTAACCGATTCGAAAACGCCGTTGAAGCATGGATACCGATGCAGTCTGCATATCGACGACGAGTTTGACCGCTTCATCAAACAGTTCATCATCAACCTCATCCGGTCCGCCTTCCGGTTCATCATCGGGAATCATATTTTCTTGATATTGCGCTTTTTGTTGAGATATAACGAAATCAACGACTCGCTCAACTTCCTCGTCGGTCAAAAATGCCCCTTGAATCCGCGTGGGCTTGGAAGCTCCGATGGGTAAAAAGAGCATGTCCCCTTTGCCCAGCAATTTCTCAGCGCCAGCGCTGTCAAGAATCGTCCTTGAGTCCGTTTGCGAGGAGACGCTAAAGGCGATCCGCGATGGGATATTGGCTTTAATTACACCAGTGATGACATCGACGGACGGGCGCTGGGTCGCAATAATGAGGTGAATGCCCGCCGCCCGGGCCATCTGAGCGAGACGTGTAATGCCATCTTCCACATCTTTGGAAGCGACCATCATCAGATCAGCCAACTCATCGATAATCACAACAATATACGGCATGAGCGGTTGTTGCTCACCGGTTTCTTCATTGCGTTTTCGAATAATGTTATTATAGCTTTCAAGATTGCGGGTTCCGGTTTCGGAAAACCGTTCATAACGCCGCTCCATCTCTTCTACGACTTTTTTTAATGCAAGAGAAGCTTTTTTCGGGTCTGTGACGACCGGTGTCAATAAATGCGGCACCCCGTTGTAACCGTTTAGCTCAACCATTTTCGGGTCGACCATCAAAAGTTTGACTTCATGCGGTTTTGTTCGCATTAAAATGCTCGTAATGATGCAATTAATGCAGACGCTTTTCCCGCTACCAGTTGCACCGGCAATGAGTAGGTGCGGCATCTTCGCTAGATCAGCCATGATCGGTACGCCGGATATATCCCGTCCGAGCCCGATGGCCAGTTTCGAGCTTTCCCGTTTTGCCTCATCCGAATCCAATACTTCGCGAAGACTGACCATTGCGATTTCTTGATTCGGAACTTCAATGCCGACGGCGGATTTGCCGGGGATCGGCGCTTCAATGCGCACCCCTTTCGCCGCAAGCGCCAAGGCAATATCGTCGCTAAGGCTGACGATGCGGCTGACCTTCACACCGACATCGGGATAAACCTCATATTTCGTCACGGATGGACCGAGATGCACTTTTTTTATCTTCGCCTTGACGCCGAAGCTTTCAAAAGTTCTTTCCAGCTTTTTCACATTTGTCGCGATATGTTTTTTTTCACCGGCCTGAGTTTGTACAGGCGGACGGTTCAATAGATCGATCGGTGGCAAAACATAGGTTTCATTTTCAGGTTCCGAGTGAATTTGAAAGGAGTCGGGAGTCGCTTCTTTTTCCCTTTCCGATTTTACAGAGGTCTGTCCGTTTTGCTCCGTTGGGACTTCACGAATGTTTTCATTAAAGTCATGAATGACTGGCGGCTCCTCTGGCAATGTCGTAAGCTCTGGGTTGTCCATTTCGGTCGGTTCCATTGTAGAAGGCGAGGACGATGCCCTTTTCGCTTGCTGTTGAGCTTTTCGTTTCTCCCAATTCATTTTTTGCCTTTCCCATATCGCCTTATTCGCGGACTTCGTTTTATTCAATAGACGTTCCATACCATCGCGGAGCGAACGGCCGCTGAGTAAAATGATGCCGACGAGGATTAAAATGATCGACATGAACAGCGCACCTTGAGTGCCAAACATGAGAAAGAAAAAAGCAAAACCAACCGCACCGATCATCCCACCGCCTAAGTATTTGGAGGGAATGTCACCGATGATTTGCCCTTTGTAAAGTTCCCAAGTGTTGCGGATGACTGAAGCATCTTGCCACTGGCCGTTTCCGGTTAAGGCTTCAAATAATTTGACATGGGTAAATAAAAGTATCGCAAAAACGAGGAGATATGCCCCTGTCAGCCTTCTTGAAAAAAACGACGGTTGCTTGCGGTGCCATATGTAATAAATCGAGAGTGAAAAAGTGCCTAATAAGATGAGACTCCACCAGTTCCCGGCAAAAAAGCGAGCCAGTTGATAAATGACCCGGCCGACCACACCCATTTTTGCCAGTCCAATACATGTGATGGCAAATAACAAAATGCCCGAGATCTCATAAATGATGGATTGCTTCCACCCCTTATGAGCATGGCGTTTCCGTCTTTTCCTTTTGGCCATAAGGACCACCCTAATCTCATAAAATTAAAGAAGGTTAGCGGGCTAAACGCGGCGCCCGCTTGCTCGTCTACTTATACTCTACATGATGTCTTGCGTTTCTTCAAAGGTAACCTTAGTGCCAAAAAGGTTTTAGCCCGATTTTTTTTCCTGGTTGAAAACGGGCATCGAGAAAGTGGGAGGGATTTGAGCTGATCAAGCGAACAATTTCATACTCTTCCTCATTGACTTGTGCCACTTCAAGAAATGCCCCGCCGATATCTATGGTGCGTCGCTTTTTTTTCTTTTCATCCTCCACCTCCTCCTCACCAAAAATCTGTTCCATCGGTATCAGTGTGTACAATACCATTACTGCATCACCCGATTCACACGTTGTTTTCCGCGCCGTTCCTCAATTAATTGATGGAGTTTACCAAGGGCTTGGGCGACGCCGCCGACTTCATCAATCAGCCCGTATTCTACCGCTTGCCTGCCGACGACATTTGTCCCCACATCGGTCGTGAGACTTGCCTTGCTGTACATCAGCTCCTTAAATTTCTCTTCTGAAATATGGGAATGCTCGACAACAAAACGGGTGATGCGCTCTTGAATTTTTTCAATGTAATCAAAACTTTGCGGGACACCGATGACAAGACCGCTCATCCTCACCGGATGAATCAACATCGTTGCACTTTCGGCGATAAATGAATAGTCGGCAGAAACGGCGATCGGCACCCCTATGGAATGCCCTCCGCCGATGACAAGGGCAACCGTCGGTTTTGAAAGCGTTGAAATCATTTCCGCGATGGCTAGCCCTGCTTCCACATCGCCACCAACGGTGTTTAACATCACCAATAAACCCTCGATTTTTTCATTTTGTTCGATGGCAATAATTTGTGGGATCAAATGTTCATATTTGGTCGTTTTGTTTTTTGGCGGGAGGGCGAGATGCCCTTCGATTTGACCGATAATCGTCAAACAGTGAATATTGCTTTCGGCTGCGGCAACATTCGTTTGACCCAATTTTTGTATTTGCTCCATAAGCGTATTTTGTTGTTGATTTTCTTGAGTTTCTTGTTGTTCTTGTTGTTCTTCCATTTCGTTGGACATATATGCCATCCTTTCCTGCATCTATGGTTAAGACTTGTTTTAGTATTTGAATGACAACGGTTTTTGATGCAGGTGCGATGCAAAAGAACGACTCGTCAACGTTAAATGATTTTTCAAAAGCCGCCGCAAAGCCTATATGGCACTTAAGCTGACTTGACAAGATGTTCTCTTTCCTTACTTATATAAAAAAGACGATGCCCGTAGACATCGTCTTCCATGTTATATTTCCATAATGATTGGCAAAATCATTGGGCGGCGTTTCGTTTTTTCATAAAGATAGCGGTTTAAGCTGTCGCGGATGCCGTTTTTCAACGAAGACCATTCGGAAACATTCTGTGTCAGAGATTTCGACAACACTTCCCTTACAATACGGATGGCATCTTCAATCAAGGCTTCGGATTCTCTGACATAGACGAAACCGCGGGTGATGATCTCCGGTCCCGACAAAATTTTCTTGCTTTGTTTTCCAATTGTGACGACAACGATTAACGTTCCGTCTTCGGCAAGAAGCCGGCGATCGCGTAAAACAATGTTGCCGACATCGCCAACACCGAGTCCATCCACGAGTACCTGTCCAGCCGGAACTTTTTCCGTCTCACGCGCCACACCATCCGAAAACTCAACAACATCACCTTTATCCAGCAGAAAAATATGATGTAATGGCATGCCAGTTGAGGCCGCAATATCCATATGCGCTTTTAACAGACGAAATTCCCCATGAATCGGAATTAAATATTTCGGCCTTACCAGTTCTATCATCAATTTCAAATCTTCTTGGGATGCGTGCCCGGAAACGTGAACATCGTCTCCATAAACGACTGTAACGCCAAGGCGCATCAGCGCATCAATCGCTTTGGTCACATCCTTCTCATCTGCCGGTGTTGCTGATGATGCATAGATAAATAAATCATTAGCTTTGGCACTAATCCGTTTGTGCGTATGAGCAGAAATCCGCATTAACGGTGACATCGGATCACCGGTTTGACCGGCAGAAATGATGCAGATTTCACGATCTGGTCGCTTATCGATCTTATCTAAATTGATAAACGCGTTTTTGGGGATGTGTAAATACCCTAATTTTGACGCCAGTCCGATAATTCGTTCCAAATATCTGCCGTCCAAAGCTATTTTTCGGTTTGTCTGAACGGCTGCGTTTATCACTTGTTGAATGCGATGGATATTGGAAGCGTAAAGGGCCGTGATGACTCTACCTTCCGCAAAATAAAAATAGTCTTCCAGTCGCGGGCCGATCACGGATTCAGACGGAGTATTCCCCGGACGATCGGCATTTTTGCTGTCGCTTAATAAGCAGAGCACACCTTCATCGCCGATCCGAGCTAATTTACTTAAATCAAATTTCACGCCATCAACGGGCGTATAATCAAATTTAAAATCGCCGGTATGAACGACAGCCCCTTGGGATGTATGAAAGGCAATGCCGATGGAATCAGGCACGCTATGGTTGGTTTTAAAAAATGAGATGCGGTGCCCACCAATCGTCACATCTTTATTTGGATCGATCGTCACCATCATCGGCTTTTTCGTCATTTGCGCCTCTTTAAAAATCAGCTCAAGAAGCTGTAGCGTAAACAACGTTCCGTACACCGGTGCTTTTATTTTCCTGATCAAATAAGGCAGGCCCCCGATATGTGCCTGGTGGGCATGAGTCAGAAAAATCGCTTTAATGCGGTCCTTATTTTGCTCAAGGTAAGTCGTATCCGGAATAACGCTATCCACGCCGAGCATTTCATCTTTTGGGTGCATTAACCCCGCATCCACAATGAAAATATCACCGTTCAACTCAATAACGGTCATATTACTGCCAATTTCGCCAACGCCGCCCATCGCATAAACCCTGATTTTTTCATCAGTCGTCTGCAATGAGCATTCCTCCCAGTATTCAATTTTTATAGAACGATCGATTCACCCGTACCAATCATTGGTCTTATTATAACCGAATCAGCGCTCCTTTCACAAGACCAAACGGGATAATTAGCTTAAAAGACGATCCCATCCATAGATTCTCCCAAAAAACAAAAAATAAAAAGAGGGTGACAACGTCCCCTCTTTTAACTGTTTTCTTGGTAGCGCGAAAAAACGCGCTCTAATTCGCTTTTTTCCCCAGCAGTCAGCGGAACCAGCGGCAGCCGGACATCGCCAACTTCCACGCCGATTTTGTTTAACAGCGCCTTGGTGGGCGCAGGGCTCGGCTGGGCAAACAATTGGCGCATGATCGGCAGTAATTGGCGGTGAAGGTCTGCGGCTTGTTTAATATTACCCGTTAAATACGCCTCAATCATCTGCGCCATTTCTCGCCCGACGACGTGAGAGGCGACCGATATCACCCCATAACCGCCAATCGCCAAAATCGGTAAGGTAATCCCGTCATCACCGCTGTATACGACAAAATCATCGGGTGTCCGTTCGATAATTTCAGCCACTTGATCCAAGTTGCCGCTCGCTTCTTTGACACAAACGATGTTGTCGATCTCTGAGAGTTTGACAATGGTGTCTGCCGTCACATTGACATTTGAACGGGATGGGATATTGTAAATCATAACGGGCAAATGCACGGATTCGCTAACGGCTTTGAAATGCTGGTACAGCCCTTCTTGATTTGGTTTGTTGTAATAGGGGGCGACGAGCATGACGCCATCGACGCCGATTTTTTCCGCCTCTTTCGTTAGTTCAATCGTGGTTTTCGTATTGTTCGAACCCGTTCCAGCAATAACCGGCACTCTTCCAGCTGAAGCTTCGATCACTTCCGCAAATAAGGTCAATTTTTCCTCATGGCTGAGTGTCGGCGATTCCCCGGTCGTTCCCGCAACGACCAAACCTTCTGTACCATGGTCTATTAAATGATCGACTAATTTTTTTATTCGATTCGCATCTAACGCGCCATGATCATCAAAGGGGGTCACCATTGCCGTTAATAATCGACCAAAAACCATAAAGAGTTCCTCCTTAGTCACCGTAAAAAGTGACAGTGAGATTAACGCTCTGAAATCGACCTTTTACACTAAATTAATAGTTGTAGGTTTTCTCGACTTCTTCCTTTTCAAGTTCAAACGTTTTGTGCAAGGCATTGACCGCAGCCTTTAAATGCTTTTGATGAATTAATACCCAAATGGTCGTATGCGAATCGGCCGATTGTAAAATTTGAATGCCCAAATCGGTTAAGGCGCTGACGATTTTCGCCATGACCCCCGGCACTCCAGCGATCCCAGCACCGACCGCGGAAACCTTTGCACAACCGCGATGACATTCAGGTTGATAACCGAGTTGTTTCAGTGCGTCAAGTGCCCGATCCGTGACATGGTCGCTGACCGTATAGACGATTTCTTGCGGGCTGATATTGAAAAAGTCCACACTGATATGTTCTTGAGCCATTGCTTTAAAAACCTTCGCCTGGAAATCAAACTCTCCTTCTCCGGCCTTCACTTTTATCTGTGTCACATTATCCATGTATGTGATCCCGGTGATCAACCGCTCTTGAACATCGCGACCGCGGTTGATTTTTTTAATGGACGTCACAAGCGTCCCAGGATGGTCCGTATAGGTAGAGCGAATGCGCAGCGGTACTTTGGCGTTCATCGCAATTTCCACCGCTCTTGGGTGGATGACCTTTGCCCCTTGATACGCCATATTGCACACTTCAGTATACGTCATTACTTGCAGTTTGCGCGCATTGGCCACAATGCGGGGGTCCGCTGTCATGACGCCATCCACATCGGTAAAAATATCAATCCATTCCGCATTGAGGGCCGCCCCTAAAGCGGCAGCCGAAGTATCACTACCGCCGCGGCCGATGGTTGTGATTTCACCGGTTTTGGTTTGCCCCTGAAAACCAGCGACAACGACGCAATCAAGGGTTTTCAGCGCCTGGCGGAGGCGTTCCGTTTTCATTTCAATAATTTTGGCGTTGGTATGATTTTCACTCGTTCGAAAACCGGCCTGACCACCCGTATAGGCTTCGGTTTTGAGGTGGTAAGAACGGAGCAAATTGGAAAAAACGACAGCGGAAATGGTTTCGCCGCAGGATAAAAGCAAATCCACTTCCCGCTTGCTCGCTCTTTCCGTTTGGATTAAGTCGAGTAGTGTATCAGTGGCGTAGGGATCGCCTTTTCTTCCCATCGCCGATACAACTACGACGACTTTATAGCCTTCTTTGACGGCTTTTCGGACGTGCTCCGCTGCGCGCTTTCGTCCCTCTTCATTTTGTACAGATGTGCCGCCAAATTTCTGGACAATAATTTTCATGATCATCCTACCTTTTAAACACGAATCAATCCTAATTCAACTAAACTTTCAGCTATTTGTACCGAATTCCATGCCGCACCTTTTAACAAGTTATCTGAGACAATCCATAGGTGCAAACCGTTTTCTACGTCAGGATCTTTTCGAATGCGCCCGACAAAAACATCCTTTTTGCCAACCGCATCGATGGGCATCGGGTATAATTGACGGGAAGGATCGTCTGCGACAGTCACTCCTGGTGCAGAAGCCAAAATCTCCCTAACCGTTGCGACATCCGGGATGATGTCATTTGTTTCAATATATACAGATTCAGCATGGCCGGTGATAATGGGCAGCCGGACGCACGTTGCGGCAACCGCGATCTCATCGTCTCCCATAATTTTTTTCGTTTCATTAATCATTTTTATTTCCTCAAATGTAAACAAATTATCTTGAAAGACATCGATTTGCGGAATCGCATTGAAAGCAATCGAGTAATGCTTCTCGGCGCCTTTTACCGGCAGGATTTCAGGTTTTGGCGGCTCTTGATTTAACGCGCGTAGCGTTTCCTTCTTCAATTCCTCAATAGCTGATTGCCCGGCCCCGCTGACGGCTTGATAAGTCGATACGATGATGCGCTTTAGACCGTATGCTTGACGGAGCGGCTCTAATGCCGTCACCATTTGGATCGTCGAACAATTTGGATTGGCAATAATACCATGATGTTGCTTTAGCGAATCCTCATTGACCTCAGGCACAACAAGCGGCGTGTTGGGATCCATGCGAAAAGCGCTTGTATTATCTATGACAACAGCCCCTCTCTTTACAGCTTCTGGGGCGAGTTGTTTTGAAACAGACCCTCCGGCACTGAATAAGGCAATATCAATCCCTTCGAAAGATTCAGGAAGTGCTTCTTCGACCGTAATAGGTTGACCTTTATAGGTCAAGGTCACTCCAGCCGAGCGCTTCGATGCGAGCAACTTTACTTGTTTTATAGGAAGGCTCGTTTCTTCAACTAAGCGCAACATCTGGCTACCAACAGCACCCGTCGCGCCTACTATGGCTACAGCTAATCCGTTTTCGATTGTCAACGGGATTCCTCCTCAACTCATCAGAATGGAGGGAGAAACGATGCCGTTTCTCCCCGTACCTGTACCTATTTTATCATATACACGCAACGATGACATCGTTATTGTCAATCACGGAATTTTTCAACCAAAAGCGGTTGGAGTTGCTCACCGTTGATCGCAGAAACAACGGTATCACACATCGCTTCCATTCTTGCGACAAGCGAGGTCGGCTTTTTGATCGGATCATCTTGGCCGAAGGGAATAAAGTAGACGTGTTTGGCCACTAATAATTTGGCAATATTTACGGCATTCAAGCCTAAAGCATCATTTGTTGAAATACCGAGGACGACCGGTCTGCGATTGCGGAGCGTCGCTTTGGCGGCCATAAGAGGGGGTGAGTCCGTCATTGCATTAGCGAATTTACTTAAAGAGTTGCCGGTCAGCGGCGCGATGACCATGCAATCAAGAGGTGTCTTTGGTCCAAACGGTTCAGCCTTGACAATGGAATCAATGACCTCATGGCCAGTGATTTCCTCGACTTTTTTAACCCAATCTCTCCCATCACCGAACTTCGTGACTGTATTTTTGACCGTATACGTGACAAACGCCGTCACTTTGGCCCCTTCATCGATTAAGGTTTGGATTTGCGGTACCACTTGGTCATAGGTGCAATGCGACCCTGTTAACCCAAAACCAATATGTTTTCCTTTCAATCGCATCCTTTAATCTCCCTCCACAACAAATTCTTCAAGAAGCAGTTCGCTTAAGACATTCGCAATAATGCGACCGGCCGTTTTCGGAGCGACAATCCCGGGAAGGCTTGGTGCTAAAATCGCCTTAATGCCGCGCTTTTCGGCATATCTAAAGTCTGTTCCTCCCGGTTTAGAAGCAATGTCGACAATTAACGCTTGCGGCGGCATATGGGCGAGCACGCGGCCGGTTAAGATTTTGGCGGGAACGGTGTTGATACACACGTCAATGTCAGAGACATGATGTTCCAAATCTTTAATATAAAAGGGTGTCATGCCCATTTCCGTGATTCTGGCGATGTGCTCACGTTTCCTCGCACCTACTTTTACATGAGCCCCGAGAGCATGGAATGTCCGCGCCAGTGTCATCCCCGTACGCCCAAGGCCGAGGATGGCGACACGTGATTGATGGATGGTAATATCCGTATTTTGAATGACGAGCATTAACGTCCCCTCAACGGTCGGAACGGAGTTATAAATCGCCAAATCATCTCTTTCAAACAATTTGACAAGCTCGCGGTTTACATGGCGGGAAACACGTTCAAGATACGGTGTGCTGATGCCTGTGTATACAATGCAATGTTCGGGCGTTTTTTCGAGCCACTCTTCTGTTAAACGCACGACGTGATCGCTGAAGATGGCCTCGACGACCCCCTCTTCGTTCGCTCCGCTAACCGGCAATACAATGGCATCAACGGTTGCCGGGTTGATGTCTTCCAAATCAACCTTGGCGGCACCTGTAAAATATTGATCCAATTGATCAAAGCCAACGAGGGATATTTTGGCATCGAGTTCATTTAACTTGCGTATGACTTCAAGATATCTGGCATCGCCACCCATGATGACAATGTGTACATCCGTCAGCATTTGACTTCTCCCCTTTTTCGTACAAATCGGCTGATCGAAAGAATGATGGGTAAATGCCTAGGTTTATAGTATGTATGGGGATGGTATATGGTGAAAAAATCCATGAGGCAAAAAACTTGGCTCTCCAAGCCATTGGGTGTTTGGCAGAGCCTTTCGTTGCCCTTTAGTTAACCTGTAAATACATACGAATAAAAAAAGCTGTCTTCCAGTTCCGTGGCGGGAACTTGTGAAGACAGCTTTGTTATAAACGGTTTATCCTGTAATGAAAACGGTTTTCGAGGCTGCACAAGTCATTCAAGACCAGCGCTTATCTATAATCAAGCGGACAATGACTTCGGCAATTCTCCATAAGGACTAATGACGGAACACGAAAATTCATCGGTAAAAATATCCCGAGCGACACGATGAACATCATCCAATGTTACCGCATCAATCGCTTTTACAATCTCGTCAAGTGAACGATGCCGCTCAAGCAACAATTCGTTTTTGGCATTGCGACTCATGCGACTTGAGGTGCTCTCAAGACTTAACATCATATTGCCTTTTAGCTGTTCCTTACTGTTATGCAACTCTTTCTCTGTAATGCCAGATTCTAAGGTGCCCCGAATCGTATGGAAAATCGTCTCGTAAAGGGCATCGACTTGGTCGGCAGCGGTTCCGCCATAGATTGTTAACAGACCACTATCACGATAAGCGGTATGATAGGAATAAATGGAATAAGCTAAGCCCCGTTCTTCCCTGACTTCCTGGAATAAGCGACTGCTCATGCTTCCACCGAGAATGTTATTCATGACAATCAACGGGTAAATGTTTTCATCGCCGATTGGGAACCCTTTAAATCCAAGACATAGATGGGCTTGCTCGGTTTCCTTTTTCTTGGCGATTTTTCCAGGATGAAATTCAGGTTTGACATAAGGTTGTTCAGAACGAACGGCACGATAGTCAGAAAATACAGCGCCAGCTTTTTCAATAAATCTTTCATCGACATTACCAGCAACAGAAACAACAATATTTTCAGGCAAATAATGACCGGCCATATGATTCCGCAGCACATCAGGCGCAAACGTTTCTAAGGAAGTTTGTGTACCGAGGATGGGAAAACCGAGCGGATGATGACCAAAACTCGCTTGACTTAACAAATCATGCACTCGGTCATCCGGTGTATCCTCATACATCTTGATTTCTTCATATACCACTTGCTTTTCCTTTTGCAGTTCCGTTTCATCAAAAGTGGAATGAAACAGCATGTCGGCTAAAATCTCAATCGCGTAGTCGGCATGTTCATCCAATACGCGAGCGTACAAACATGTATATTCCTTAGAGGTAAAGGCGTTCACTTGGCCGCCAATTCGGTCAAAGCTTTCGGCAATTTCCCTAGCATTGCGCGTTTCTGTCCCTTTAAATAACATATGTTCAATAAAGTGGGAGATGCCGTTGTTTTTTTCGTTTTCATCACGGGAACCGGTGCCAATCCATAAACCGATCGTTACAGAGCGCACCGTTGGAATTTTTTCCAATACAAGGCGAATGCCGTTAGGGTACGTATGGTTAATTATCAAATTCCTTTCCTCCTAGTTGCCGGACCATGCTTTCCGCTAAAAGGTGACCCTTTTACGAAAGGCACGAGATGACTTTTTCCTAAAAAATACTATAGCATGATTCCCTTCTCGTGCACAACGAATTGTCAGACCCTAGGCATCAAGTTTTTGTCGAATCAATCGCTTTTGTCGATGGACAATCGCCCTCATTCTCACTACAACAGCACGGCATTAAAAATCGTTTCCGAAAACGCGCTTTTCACTTAAGAGCTCTGAGACGGTCCCAAGCTGATACCCACGGTTTTTAATATCTAAAATAAGTCGGCTGAGCCCTTCTGCGGCCGAATCCGTTGGATGCATGAGAATCATCGAACCAGGTCCGATTTGACTGACGACGCGACGCACCATCTCATAGGGTTCCGGATGTTTCCAATCGATGGTATCGACCGTCCACAAGATCGTCGACATGTTCAGCGAATCGGCGACCTCAACAGTGGTCTGTGTGTAACTCCCGGACGGCGGTGCAAACCATTTTGGCACGACGCCGAGCGTTGCCTTGATGACTTGATTTGTTTTATAAAGTTGGTCACGGGTTTCTTTGGCCGACTTTCTTGCCAAATCAGGATGATTGTAGGCATGATTGCCGATTTCATGCCCTTCTTCGATAATCATCATGGCTAGGTCCGGATGTTTCTTTGTCCAACTGCCATCGAGAAAAAACGTCGCTTTAACTTGATACTTATCCAATGTTTTAAGCATTTGCGGCAAATATTCATCACCCCAGGCAACGTTGATGAGGAGAGCGACCATGTTTTTCTTCGGATTGCCCCGATAGATCGGGGCGGGCGGCAAATCTTTGAGATGCACCTTAGGGGCCACTTCCTCATAAACGACTAGGTCTGGGCGAAACACGCCTTTTGAGCGCATCTTTTTATATGACGCATCGACATTGACGCGAAGACCATTATAGCCGGGAATGGCCTTCCAAACCCGGTCAATGCGCGCGTTTTCAGGAGCCACGTCGTGTTCCTTCGCATACGCCTCGATTTTTTTATATAAAGGATCTTTTTTCGCGGTAGCCAATGTGATGGTCGAAGATTCCGGTACAAACTGTGATAAATAAAAATCTTCGTAATCTTTCAGTGATGTAAAGACAAACACGCTAATCCCAACAAATAAAAGCGTTGTGAGAACACCTTTAAACACATAAAATCCCCCCGTGCCGGATGGACGAACTGTTTATATACATAAATCTATGCACTGAGGGGAAGGGCTTAGAACAAGCTGTCTGGAACTACAGAGCGGTCGCAAACATAAAAGACGCAAAAATATAAAAGGGTCATGCCGTGCGGGGTGCCCCGCCGAAATGACCTTTCCTTCGTCAGTAGTGTTTTAAATTAAGCTTTGACTTCCTTTTCTTGTTGATTGGCCATCGCTTGCTTGCGCGAGAGTTTCACACGTCCTTGTTTGTCAATGTCAATGACTTTTACGAGGATCTCATCGCCAATTTGCACGACGTCCTCCACTTTGGCTACGCGTTTATTATCAAGTTCCGATATGTGAACAAGGCCGTCTTTACCGTTGAAAATTTCAACAAACGCGCCGAATTTTTCAATCCGTTTGACTTTACCAACGTAAATATCACCGATTTTAACGACCCGAACGATATCTTCAATAATGCTTTTCGCTTTTTCATTCATTTCCGTATTAGAGGAAGCAATATAGATCGTGCCATCCTGCTCAATATCGATTTTGACACCGGTCTCATCGATGATCCGATTGATCACTTTTCCACTAGGCCCAATGACTTCACGAATCTTTTCAGGGTCAATGGTCATCGTTAAAATTTTTGGCGCATAAGGCGACAATTCACGGCGCGGCTCAGAGATTGTTTCCATCATATGTTTCAAAATGGTCATACGCCCTTCACGGGCTTGTTTGAGCGCTGTTTCTAAAATGTCGCGGTTAATACCCGAAATTTTTATATCCATCTGTAAAGCCGTGACGCCTTTTTCGGTTCCAGCTACTTTAAAATCCATGTCGCCAAGAGCATCTTCCATGCCCTGGATGTCGGTCAAAACGACCACTTCATCCCCGTATTTCACCAAACCCATGGCGATGCCTGCAACCGGAGCTTTAATCGGTACCCCAGCATCCATCATGGCTAAAGTGCTAGCGCAGATGCTCGCCTGTGATGTAGACCCATTGGACTCGAGCACTTCCGAGACTAGGCGAATCGTATAAGGGAATGCATTTTCATCCGGTATGACCGGCTCAAGGGCGCGTTCCCCAAGTGCACCATGACCGATTTCACGACGGCCCGGGCCCCGCATCGGACGGGCTTCCCCGACACTAAAAGGTGGGAAGTTATAATGATGCATGAAGCGTTTGGATTCTTCAGTATCCAATCCATCCAGGATTTGCACATCGCCGAGTGCGCCAAGTGTGCAAACGCTTAAAGCTTGAGTTTGTCCCCTTGTAAACAATCCTGAACCATGTGTTCTTGGCAAGATGCCGACCGATGAAGACAACGGGCGGATTTCGTTAATGCGGCGGCCATCTGGGCGTATGCCATCAACGACAATGGAGCGCCGAACTTCCTCTTTAACGATTTGATGAAGCACATCATTAATTTGGTCAAGTTGTTCGGAATAAGCCTCGTCTTCTTCATAACGGGCCAATATTTCCGATTTCACGCGGTCAATGGCCTCTTCTCGCTCCTGTTTATCCTTCGTGAGAATCGCTTCTTTTAATTTATCGGTCGCTTCTTCACGGATTTTGGCGGCAAGCGTTTCGTCAGGAACAAATAACTCCACTTCCATCTTTTCCTTGCCAACCTCAGCGACAATTTGTTCTTGAAAGGCAATTAATTTTTTGATTTCTTCATGGCCAAAGAGGATGGCATCAAGCATGACCTCTTCCGGAACTTCTTTGGCACCAGCTTCAACCATATTAATGGCCTCTTTTGTGCCGGCGACAGTAAGGTGGATATCGCTTTTTTCCGCTTGTTCAACGGTCGGATTGATGACAAACTCGCCATCCACACGGCCGACAACCACCCCGGCAATAGGTCCATCAAAAGGAATATCTGAAATACAAAGCGCTAGTGATGAGCCGATCATCGCCGCCATTTCGGATGAACAATCTTGATCGACACTCATGACCATGCTGACGATTTGCACTTCATTGCGGAACCCTTCTTCAAAAAGAGGGCGAATCGGCCGGTCGATCAAGCGGCTGGCAAGAATCGCTTTTTCACTTGGCCTTCCTTCCCTTTTTATAAAACCGCCCGGAATTTTCCCGACCGCATATAACCGTTCTTCGTAATTAACGGTCAGCGGGAAAAATGGTAAATCCTTCGCATCTTTTGAAGCGGTTGCCGTCGACAACACGACAGTATCTCCATATCGGACTAAGACGGCGCCGTTTGCCTGTTTGGCCAGTTCTCCGATCTCAAACGTCAACGGCCGGCCAGCCCAGTCCATGGTGTAGACTTTTTTCTGTTGATCCATGTGTTTTCGGAAACTCCTTCCATAAAACTGATCACAAATCCTAGCTTGGATAAGACGTAACCAATGTAGCTTCCTTAACGGATAGCAAAATCCCAAGGAATATATGATATGCAAAAGATCTCGTGGTATCCATAGTATGTAATAAACTTGGCGGTTTTAAAAGATTGTGATGCATAAAGAAACTCAGCTCAGCCAAGCACTTCAAAGCAAAGGCATGGTTGTCATTGACATTTTGCCAGCCTTTTAAACGTTTTATTTTCTTACCAGTACAAAAAAGCGGGAAAAAAATCCCGCTCTTTTTGCCTATCGGCGCAAACCGAGTTTATGAATCAAATTGCGATAACGCGTAACATCGTTTTCGCGCAGATACGTCAGCAGATTTCTCCGCTTACCGACCATTTTTAAAAGGCCGCGGCGCGAAGCGTGATCCTTCTTATGAATGCGCAAATGCTCGTTCAATTGATTGATTTGTTCCGTCAGGATCGCCACTTGTACTTCCGGAGAACCGGTATCGCCTTCATGAATGGCAAATTCTTTAACGATTTCATTTTTGCGTTCTTTCGTTAAAGCCATCCTTTTCACCTCCTAATTGAATCCCCGTCAGCCCAGCAAGCGTCGGTGAATCGGCATGCCGCGCTGCGGTTAATACATACAATAGCATACAACTTTTTTCGGCAAAAAACAAGACAATGGATGAAATGATCGATAAAGACTGTCAGATTTCGGCTAAGCCTCTTGAAAATAACGCTTAGCCGCTTCAATATCGCGGTGCATTTGTTGGACGAGATCCTCGCTCCGATCAAATTTCTTATCGTCGCGGAGCCGTTTCAGCCATTCAACTGTCACCATTTCCCCATAAATCGTCCGATGAAAATCAAAAAGGAAGACTTCCACGACTGGTTGTTCGTTGTCATAGTATGTCGGCCGCGTACCAATATACCCGGCACCTTGGTAAACCTCATCATCTAACATCAAGCGGACGGCATAAATGCCTCTTTCTGGGAACACATAGGGATCAAGCGTCTTAATATTCGCTGTTGGAAAGCCGAGCGTATTGCCGCGCTTATCGCCGTGCACGACCATGCCTTTAATGCGGTAAGGGCGGCCAAGAAGCGGTCTTGCGCTTTCTACATCTCCAGATTGGATGAGCTCTCTGATTTTTGTCGTACTAACTTTCTCATTAAAAAGAGTCACTTTTGGAATGACCGTGACCGTGAACATATTCCGGGAATGTTCTTTCATGGTTTCCATATTGCCTTGAGCCATTCGGCCATATGTGTAGTCAAAGCCGGCGACAACATGTTTCACATTTAATCCGATGACATAACGATCAATAAAGTCCTGCGGCGACATCCGGCTCAAGTCATGGTCAAATTTAACAAAATAAACGATATCAACACCAAGCTGCTTCATCAATATGGCTTTTTCTTCTGGCGGGGTTAAGTAGTCATCCCTTTTACTCATATGTTTTAATACGACGGAGGGATGCGGATGAAAGGTCATCACCGCCGCTTTCATACCATGATCTCGAGCGATTTTCAAAGCAGTTTGAATCACTTTCTGATGGCCGATGTGAACACCGTCAAAATAGCCTAAGGCCAAAACCAGTTGGTCGGGACGATTTTTTTTGGGCGGTTGCGTCAAGTGGATGACTTCCATGGCGAAACCCACCTCACTTTCTCTCAGGTCTCGTAAGCGAATTGGTTCTAGTTTACGACGAATACCTTTTCAGGTTTGATCACATCCGGTCTTTCGGGATGTACTTGATAAATGGCAAGGCAAACACCCTTTTTATTATAAACCGCCATGCGTTTGTTTTGAAAGTTTTTCGGTAATGGTAGCACTTTTCCATGCTTGATATCCGCTTCCGTTTTTTCATCGACGATCCAAGATGGAAAAGTCGTTAGCGCCTCCCCAATCGAAACCATCAAGGCACTGACCGTACCACTTGCCACCGCTTCTTCAATCTCTTTGAAAGTTAAGCAGTCGGCAAGCTGAAAAGCACCCGAACGCGTGCGCGTTAAAGATTCCATATGTGCTGGAACCCCTAAGGCTTGACCGATATCGACGGTTAATGTCCGTATGTAAGTACCTTTGCTACACTCCACGACAAAAGGGATGCGTTCCTGAAATTGCTCATCATCGGAAGCGAGCTCCAAGCGATGAATGGTCACTTTTCGTCGCGGTCGCTCTACCGTTATCCCTTCGCGAGCATATTCATAAAGCCTTTTGCCACGCACCTTCACGGCAGAATAAAGCGGGGGGATTTGTTCGATCTCACCGATAAAACGCTGGAACACTTGTTCAATTTCCGAACGATGCCACCCTTTTTGTATCGGGACTTCTTCAACGATGTCGCCCGAGGCATCTTCTGTGGTCGTCGATTGGCCGAGTTTTATGACACCCCGATATGTCTTGCCATCTTCCGATAAATATTCGGCGATTTTCGTGGCTTTCCCGATGCACATCGGTAGCACCCCGTCGACATCCGGATCCAATGTTCCGGTATGGCCGATCTTTTTCGTCTTTAAAATCTTTCTGAGCTTGTTGACACAGTCATGAGAAGTCATGCCTTTAGGTTTATAAAGCGGGATGACACCGGTTAAATCGTCCATCTGATCCCTCCTTCCGGCTCTGCTTTTAGTCTCTTAGACGCAAAGAAGCTCGGCTCTCCGCGGCATCAAAAAAACCTTCATGTTTTTTAATACCCGGAATAGAGCCGAGAGTCTTGATTAATCCTCATTTCGCTTTAAGTCATGAAGAATTTTGTTAATCCGATTGCCATATTCAACGGATTCATCGATTTTAAAATCGAGTTCTGGCGTCTTTCTGAGTCGGATGCGTTTGCCGATTTCGGAGCGAATAAAACCTTTTGCTTGGCTAAGCCCTTCCAACGTTTCGGCGATCTTTTCTTCTCCACCGAGCACCGTAATATAGGCTGTTGCCTGTTGAAGGTCTCCGGTCACATCCACCCCTGTGACCGTGACAAAGCCGATGCGCGGGTCCTTAATGCGATTGCTGATAATATCGCTTAGTTCTTTTTTCATCTGTTCGGCCACCCGGCCGATGCGATAATTGGCCATTTCTTGATCCACCTCGATTCAAAGCCATTCCCAAGTGCTCTTAGCACAGTCCAATTCTTCGTTTTGATCAATCAACGTGAGCACTTGGCGCAGTTCGTTTTCAGCTACGGTCTTAGATGAGGCGACCGTGACAAAAGCGAGCTCGGCGCGTTGCCAAACATCTTGAAAGCCGATTTCGGATGCGGCAACGTTAAACCGATTTTTGGCACGCGCTAAGACGCTTTGTATCACCGAGCGTTTATTTTTTAAAGATTGGGCATTATAAAGGATGCATTCACACCGCAAAAGGCCGATGATCATCGCTTCACTTCTTCCATCACGAACGCTTCCATCACATCACCCTCTTTAATATCATTGAAATTTTCAAGGGTAATGCCGCACTCATAACCCGCAGCAACTTCTTTCACATCATCTTTGAAGCGTTTTAAGGTGTCCACTTTGCCTTCGTAAATGACTATGCCGTCGCGAATGAGACGGATGCCAGCATCGCGGCTGACTTTACCGTCTGTCACGTAACAACCTGCAATGGTACCGATTTTAGAAACTTTAAAGGTCGTGCGCACTTCGATTTGACCGATGACTTTCTCAACATATTCAGGATCAAGCATTCCTTTCATCGCGGCTTCCATTTCATCGATCGCATCATAAATGACGCGGTACAAGCGAATCTCAACCCGCTCTGTTTCTGCGGTCTTTTTGGCATTGGCATCTGGACGCACGTTGAAACCAATTATGATGGCATTGGATGCCGAAGCCAAAATGATATCGGATTCCGTGATCGCTCCGACACCGGTATGAATGATGTTGACGCGCACGCCTTCCACATCGATTTTTTGCAAGGCGCCGCTAACGGCCTCAACCGATCCTTGAACATCGGCCTTCACAATGACGTTAATTTCTTTGATATGACCTTCTTGGATTTTTTGGAAGAGATCATCTAAGCTGACCTTCGATGACTCATGGCGTTCGGCAATGCGCTGTTTTTCGGCACGCGCTTCACCGATTTGTCGAGCCTTTTTCTCATCTTCGAACACCATAAACGGGTCACCAGCATTTGGCACATCATTTAAGCCGGTAATTTCCACTGGTGTCGATGGCGGCGCAGATTTTACCCGGCGCCCAAGGTCGTTGACCATGGCCCGTACACGGCCATACGTATTGCCGACAACAATCGGATCGCCGACATTTAATGTCCCGTTTTGCACGAGCAAGGTCGCCACAGGTCCGCGGCCTTTATCTAATTCGGCTTCAATGACCGATCCTGTCGCTCTGCAATCGACATTTGCTTTATAGTCTTCGACTTCAGCAACAAGCAAGATCATTTCCAGCAGTTCATCGATGCCTTCGCCTTTTAATGCCGAGAGTTTAACAAAAATCGTGTCGCCACCCCATTCTTCCGGTATCAATCCATGCTCTGTCAGTTCTTGCATGACGCGGTCGGGATTGGCATTTTCTTTATCGATTTTGTTCACGGCGACGATGATTGGGACATTGGCCGCCTTGGCGTGGTTGATCGCTTCGACGGTTTGCGGCATGACGCCATCATCTGCTGCAACAACTAAAACAGTAATATCCGTGATTTGTGCTCCACGGGCGCGCATCGTCGTAAACGCGGCATGTCCCGGGGTATCGAGGAAAGTGATTTTTTTCCCTTCATGAGTCACTTGGTAAGCGCCGATATGCTGTGTAATGCCGCCAGCCTCACCTTCAGTGACGCGTGTATGGCGAATGGAATCAAGCAAGGTCGTTTTGCCGTGGTCGACGTGCCCCATAATCGTGACGACCGGTGGCCGCGGAACAGCTGTCGCTTCATCGATTTCCATGCCATATTCTTCAAAGGCGGATTCATCGAACTGTTCTTCTTCTTCGGCTTTCACACCGTAATCGTCACAGATCAATTCAATGGTATCTTTATCTAAAACTTGGTTTTTTGTCGCCATAATGCCGAGAACCATTAGTTTTTTGATGATTTCGGTCGCTTGACGACCCAGTTTCTCAGCCAATTCACTGACGGTCAATGAATCGACAAACGTAATTTTTTCCGGTAATTTGATTTCAAGGTCTTGCCGCGGCGTTTTTGCACGGTCATTGCGGCCGCGCTTCCCTTTATGTTTTTTGTTCGTATTTTGGAATTTTTCTTCCTCTTTAATCGAACGACGCTCTTTTTTCACTTTTTCCGTCCGTCTCCGGTCGTCATGGCGTGAAGCTTTATCCCCTACCGCTTGAGACCGGCTTTGTACTGCTTGCGCTTTAGGACTTCCGCTTGGCCGTGAGGCGTTCGGCTTCCGACCATCCGAGTGGTGATTTTTCGCTACTGGCTGATGCTGGCCGCTCCCATTTTGTCGATCATTGCTTGCGGCGGCATGATTAGGCCGCGGACGGCGGTTATTGTTCCGAGAATCTGATCCAGAGCCGTGATGATTGGTATGGCGAGCGGTTGCCCGGCCTCGCCCATTGGACGATCGGTTGTTTTTTGCTTCGCTTGAAGAGGTTGACTGAGCATGCGTGTTTTTCTCCGCTTGCTGCGGCTTGAACTTTTGCTCCAATGCCTGGATTTCCTCCTCACCAATCACCGCCATATGGCTAGAGACAGGTTTTCCCATCTCTCGAAGCAGTTCCATGATCCTTTTACTCGATGTATTATTCTCTTTGGCAAATTCATAAACGCGTTTTTTATTCATACGTTCACCCCCGATGATTTGATTCGATCAATGATTGCAATTTGTCACCGAAACCTCTGTCCGTTATTGCAATGACGACTCTTTCCGCTTTACCAATCGCCTGACCAAGTGTTTTTCTGTCGGAGCAGACGATGTACGGAACGCCGTAATATTGGCATTTATCGGTGACGGTTTTCATCGTACGATTCGAAGCGTCATCCGAAAGTAAAACCAACTTCGCCTGACCTCTCCGAATCGCTTGAATGACGGTTTCCTCTCCTGTAACCACTTTTCGCGCGCGATAGGCTAAACCCAATAAAGCTGTCCAGCTTTTATTGTTGTTCACCATTGGTTTCTTCTCCAATTAACGATAACATTTCTATAAAAATGCGCTCATCGACATCGACGTTTAGATGTTTTGCCAACAAGTTTTTTTTACGGGCTTTTTCAATGCACGCTTTATCTTTTGATAGATAAGCCCCCCGGCCGTTTTTCTTCCCAGTTGGGTCAAGTGACACCTCACCCTCAGGCGAACGGACGATTCGAAAAAGCTCCCTTTTGTCTTGGGTGTTTCCGCAAGCAATACATTTGCGTATCGGTACTTTCCTTTGTTTCATGAGACCAACCACCCCCCACCGTTATTGGACATCTTTATCGACATCGGCGGCTAAGCGTTCGGTTTCGTCCATATCCTCCTCAAAAGCATCAGCATCGCCTCCGGTGTCAGACCATTCTTCATGATCGACTTCATCTCGGTTCACTTCGTCTTGGCCGGCTTCAACATCATTTTCATCATGAAAGTCTTCGTCGTAATCCGTTTCATCTCTTGATGGCACATTGGCTATTTGGTCAAACAATCCGAGTTCTTCCGCTTCGGACTCACTTTTTATGTCGATTTTCCAACCGGTCAGTTTTGCGGCTAACCGAGCGTTTTGCCCGCGTTTTCCTATGGCAAGCGACAATTGATAATCGGGAACGATCACTGTTGTCGCTTTTTCTTCTTCGTTAACGATGACGCCAAGAACTTTAGCCGGGCTTAAGGCATTGGCGACATATTCAACGGGATCTTTCGACCAATTGACGATGTCGATTTTCTCGCCTTTCAGCTCTGTGACGATGGCCTGTACGCGAGCACCGCGTGGGCCGACACAGGATCCAACGGGGTCGACTTCCGGATCTTCCGCGTAAACCGCAACTTTGGAACGGTCCCCCGCTTCTCGGGCAATGGACTTAATCTCCACTGTCCCATCAAAAATTTCCGGCACCTCTAACTCGAAGAGCCGTTTTAAAAGGCCAGGATGGGTCCGCGAGACTAAAACCGTCGGTCCTTTCGAAGTATTTTCAACCTTCGTGATGTATACTTTAATGCGATCATGCGGTCGATACGTTTCATTCGGCATTTGTTCGGATGCTGGAAGGAGCGCCTCAATTTTCCCTAAATCCACATAAATAAAGCGCGAATCTTGCCGTTGCACAATGCCCGTCATAATATCTTCTTCACGATCAATATATTCTGAGTAAATCACACCGCGTTCAGCTTCCCGCACGCGCTGGGTCACAACTTGTTTCGCCGCTTGGGCTGCAATTCGCCCAAAATTGCGGGGAGTCACTTCCTCTTCAACGATGTCACCGACCTCATAATGCGGATTGATGGCTTTCGCTTCTTCTAAAGAGATCTGTAAACGCGGGTCTTCGACTTCCTCGGTAACTTCTTTTTGCGCGAAGACTTTAAAGGTTCCTGTTGTCTCATTGATATCAACACGGACGTTTTGAGCCTGATTAAAATTACGTTTGTACGCTGAAATTAATGCGGCTTCTAAAGCCTCAATTAAAACCTCTTTTTTGATCCCTTTTTCTTTTTCAAGGGCTAAGAGCGCTTCAATCAAGTCACTGCTCATTTCATGATCCTCCCCTTATAAAGGCATCTTTTTCATTTGCGATTTAATAAAAAATGATGGCCAAACGGGCACTGGCAATTAATTTTACAGGAATATCATACGTCTTCGTTTTTGTTTTTTCCTGCACCGTGACGGTGACTTGATCGTCATCGGCAGCTTGTAAGACGCCTTCAAAAACGCTTTGACCGTTGACCGCTTCATAGGTAGTGATTCGGACATTTTTGCCGACGGCTTTTTTATAATCCTCTGGACCTTTCAACGGGCGTTCCGCACCGGGGGATGAGACTTCTAAAAAGTAGGCATCTTGGATGGGATCTTCCTCATCCAATATCTGCCCGACTTTTTCACTGACCATCGTGCACATATCTAAATCGACCCCTTGCGGCGAATCAATGAAAATTTTTAAAACCCAGTTCTTTCCTTCTTTCACATATTTAAGGTCGACTAACTCAATATGAAGGTCGTTAAGCGTCGGCTCAATCAGTTGTTTCACCGTTTCGGCAATTTTCCCTGCCAACTAGAACCGCCCTCCTTCAAAACGAATTTTTGCGGAAAATGAAAGAGTGGGAAATTCCCACTCTTTGGCACGAGCTATTCTCAGTATTTCCAATAATACTATAACATAGCCATTTATTATAGGCAAATAGAAATATCCGAAAAATGGTTTTAAAACAATGATAATTGGTTAGCTTCAGGAAGGCCTTTAAGGCAACCGTGTTGGTCCAACAAATCGACAACGGTCTTTGAAAGCTTCGCGCGTTTTTGCAGATCTTCTTTCGATAAAAATTCGCCTTCTTCTCGTGCCTTAACGATATTGATGGCCGCATTTGTGCCAACACCGGGCAAAGCGTTAAACGGGGCAAGGAGAGCGTTTCCGTCCACGATAAAGTTCCGGGCATCGGAACGGTATAAATCGATTGGCTTAAACGAAAAGCCGCGTTCACACATTTCCAAAGCGATTTCTAAAACCGTATGAAGGCTTTTTTCTTTCGGTGAAGCATCGAGCCCTTTGGCTTCAATTTCCTCAATTTTCGCCCGTATCGCTTTAGAGCCGCGACGCATGACATCAATGTCGACATCATCGGCGCGCACAGAAAAATATGTCGCATAAAAGAGAATCGGATAATGCACTTTAAAATAGGCAATCCGCACGGCCATCAACACATAAGCTGTTGCGTGTGCTTTTGGGAACATGTATTTAATCTTTAAACAGGAATCAATATACCAATCTGGCACATTATGTTTCTTCATTTCTTCAATCCACTCATCCGTCAGACCTTTGCCTTTCCGCACGGATTCCATGATTTTAAATGCGAGTGACGGTTCCAACCCTTTGTGCATCAAATAGACCATGATGTCATCCCGACAGCCGATAACATCTTTCAGCTCACAAATGCCATTGTTAATCAATTCCTGAGCATTACCTAACCAGACATCTGTACCGTGGGAGAGGCCAGAAATCTGGACTAACTCCGCAAAGGTCGTCGGTTTAGTGCTTTCAAGCATTTGCCGGACGAAGCGCGTGCCATATTCGGGTATGCCAAGCGTGCCAGTCTTACAGCGAATCTGTTCCTCGGTGACGCCGAGGCTTTCCGTTGAACTGAATAATTTCAGAACATCGGGATCATCCGTCGGAATCGTTTTTGGATCGATGCCGCTTAAGTCTTGTAACATACGGATAACCGTCGGATCATCGTGGCCGAGAATATCGAGTTTCAAAATATTATCATGGATCGAATGGAAATCAAAATGCGTCGTTTTCCATTCCGACGTTTTATCATCAGCGGGATATTGAATCGGCGTAAAATCGTAAATATCCATATAATCTGGTACAACGATGATGCCGCCAGGATGTTGACCTGTCGTTCGTTTGACACCGGTACAGCCTTTTGCCAACCGGTCGATTTCCGCACTTCGGAAATGGAGATGATAGTCGCTGGCATAGCCTTTCACATATCCGTAAGCGGTTTTGTCGGCAATAGTTCCGATCGTTCCGGCGCGATACACATAATCTTCACCGAAAAGCACTTTCGTGTAATTATGGGCGATCGGCTGATATTCCCCAGAGAAGTTCAAATCGATATCAGGTACCTTGTCCCCTTTGAAGCCAAGGAATGTTTCAAATGGAATATCGTGACCATCTTTTATATATTTAGCATCACATGCGGGGCAATTTTTTTCCGGCAAGTCAAACCCGCAGGCGACACTCCCATCCGTAAAAAACTCCGAATGCTTACACGACGGGCAAACATAGTGTGGGGGAAGCGGATTGACTTCGGTAATTTCCATCATCGTCGCCACGAAGCTCGAACCTACAGAACCTCGCGAACCGACCAAATACCCATCGGACAACGATTTTTTCACCAATTTATGAGCAATTAAATAAATGACCGCAAAACCGTGTCCGATGATGCTATTCAATTCTTTTTCCAAACGTTTTTCAACAATCTCCGGCAATGGGTCTCCATAACGACGTTTTGCTTCTTCATAACTCATATTCCGAACATCGTCATCAGCGCCTTCAATCTTAGGCGTATAGAGCTCATCTTTGACCGGTTTGACATCCTCAATAAGGTCAGCGATCTTTCTTGTATTTTCTACGACAACCTCCATCGCTGTCTCCTCACCGAGGAAGCGGAAAGCATCCAGCATCTCCTCTGTCGTTCGGAAATGAACCGGTGGTAAAGTTTGCCGGTTTAACGGGTTTCCGGATTGTGAGGCGATCAAAATTTTTCGGTAAATGTGGTCATGCGGGTCGAGATAATGCACATTGCCCGTCGCCACAACAGGTTTGCCCATTTTCTTCCCGAGTTTTACAATATTAGAAATAATCTCGCGCAAACCCAATTCATCATTGACTAACTCTTTTTCTATGAGATGCGGATAAATTTCTGGTGGTTGAATTTCCAAAAAGTCGTAAAACTCCGCAAGTTTTTCCGCTTCTTCAGCAGATTTTTGCATCATCGCCTCGAATACTTCCCCTTTATCGCAGCCCGAACCGATCAATAAACCTTCGCGATACTTATTAAGTACAGAGCGGGGAATGCGGGGAACGCGGTAAAAATAATCCACATGGGCAAACGAGATCAGTTTATACAAATTCTTAAGACCCGCCTGCGTTTTAGTCAGGATCGTGCAATGCGTTGGCCGAGCCCGTTCATAGCCCCCTTGGTTGTTTTGCGCATTCAATTCGTCATGGCGGTTGATGCCTTTTTCAAGCGCATCCGTAATCATTTTCCACAACAAATAACCTGTCGCTTCCGCATCATAAATCGCCCGGTGATGTTGGGTCAACTCAATCTGGAACGCCTTACAAAGCGTGTTCAAACGGTGGTTTTTCATGTGCGGATATAAAAACCGCCCTAATTCCAACGTATCGATCACGGGGTTCTTGGCTTTACCCATTCCCATGTTCTCAAAGCCAGCATTTAAAAAGCCCATATCAAAGGAAGCGTTATGGGCAACGAGTATGGCATCACCCATGAAATCATAAAAATCCCTTAAGACATCCTCGATTTCCGGGGCATCCTTCACCATGTCATCGGTGATGTGGGTTAACTCAATCGTCGTCTGCGACAATGGCTCATGAGGATTGGCAAAAGCTTCAAAACGATCAATGATTTTACCATCTTTTACTTTAACGGCAGCAAGTTCAATAATTTTATTATAAATGGCGGATAATCCTGTGGTTTCCACGTCAAAAACGACGTAAGTCGCTGTTTTTAAATCAATCGGTTGTTCGTTATAGGCGATCGGAACCCCGTCATCAACAAGATTAGCCTCAACCCCATAGATAACTTTTATCCCATGTTTTTTTCCGGCTGCATACGCCTCTGGAAAGGCTTGGGCAACGGCATGATCGGTGATGGCAATGGCCGGATGTCCAAATGCTTTGGCTCGCGCAACCAAGTCACTGGCGGAGACGACGGCATCCATTTGGCTCATCATCGTATGGGCATGCAGTTCCACCCGTTTTTTGCCTTCCGGTGCGTGATCTTCTCTTTTCGGAACTGAAACTTCTTGGATGTCTCTCGCCATGAGCACTAAATCACGCATGAATGTGTCGGTTTGCACACCGCCGCGCACCTTCACCCAAATGCCTTTTTTCAAACCGCTTAGTTTATTTAATTCTTCTTTGTCTTTAACGAAAATTTTCGCGGCAATTGAATCGGTATAGTCGGTGATTTTAAACGTAATCAATGTTCGGCCGCTTTTTAGTTCGCGGGCTTCGGTATCAAAAACATAGCCTTGCACCGTTACGCGCCGCTCTTCTTCTTGAATCTGTCGGATTTCCATTGGCTCGTCATCAATTGCATAGCCAAAAGCCAATGGACCTTGGGCCGGTTCGGGTTTTTCCCGGTCTTTCTTTTGATGCTCTATCACAGCGACTCTTGCCAAGTTTTCCGTCTCTTCATCGCGTTTTTTGAGAAAATCCTCAAGCTCTTCCAAAGAAGCATTCACCCGTATTTCAATGGGTGGAATCGCAAGACCAAATGCGCTGAACTTCTCCGTTAACAGAGCGGGCAATTTTCTTCTGAGAGCGGCCTCTTCTGCTTCATTATTGGCGGAAAACACGAGTTTTCCATTTTCATAGGCCGGCGGTTTGCTGAACACCGCTTTAAAAGCTGGCAGCTTGTCCATCAATTCACCTGAAACGTGCGGCCAATAACTAATAAATAATGTTTGATCAAAATCGGTGTGGCGAAATGTCATTTTCATGCCAACATCGGCCAAATGCTGAAACGCCTCTTTTAATTGATGATCCAACCAATGATAGACGTGGGCGGGAAGTGCTTTGTCTAAGGTGAAATGAAACTCCCAATGTTTCTTTTCTCGAGAAACGACTAATTTCTCAATGCAGCCATCCTTAAAATGTTTCTCAATCAGTTCTTCCGGGGTATGAAGTTGTTGAAGCAAAATAAGAAAGCGCTCCGACTTGGATTTCCCTTCCATGTTTCTCCCCCCTTATATTTATTAAGAAAAATGAGGTTGGATAAAATGGTGTGTGCCATTTCCCTCCAACCTTTTTACACTCATCACCTTATTTGTTCAAAAACTCCCGAATAGCTTCTTCTACTTCGCTGACCGCGCATTCCCTTTGCTCGCCGGTGCGCCGGTCTTTCAGTTCAATGAGGCCTTCTTGCGCTTTTTTGCCAACGGTTATGCGTATCGGGCAACCAATTAAATCGGCTTCGGCAAACTTCACGCCGGCACGCTCGTCACGGTCATCGAGCAAGACGTCATAATCACGGCTAAGGTGTTCATACAATTGTTCAGAAAGCAATTTTTGTGCTTCGTTTTTCGCATTGACGGGAACAATATGTACCGTAAAAGGTGCTACGGATTTCGGCCAAACGAGTCCGAATTCATCATGATGTTGTTCGGCAATGGCAGAAAGCGTTCGTGAAATGCCAATCCCATAACAGCCCATGATGATGGGTTGGCTTTTTCCGTTTTCATCTAAAAAGTTAGCCCCCATGGCATCGGCGTATTTTGTGCCAATTTTAAAGATTTGTCCCACTTCAATACCGCGGGCAAAACGGATGGTGCCGACTCCATCCGGTGACGGATCACCTTCTTTAATCATGCATAAATCAGCGATGCGAGCATGAGGCAAATCCCTTTCCACATTGACGTTATAGTGCAAAACCTCTCCGTTTTTATTATCAAGCCGGCCGTTAACTACATTTTTTAAGGCCTGATCCGCAAGCAAAACAACGCTGTCTTTCATTTCAAATGGATCGCCGTCATGCGCCCATTCTTCTATCATAGCCGCATCCAACACATTTTTCACTTTGACTTCGTTGATTTCATTGCCTGCCCGATACAAAACGCAGACGTTCGTGTCATCGGCTCGGTACCAACCTATTTTAATACTGTTTTCCTCTCCGGCCTTAACGTCACCGGTATCGAGCGGAAGAAGCGCTTCATCCGATTTCTCTTCTTTAAATAGAACGGCAGCCATTTCGATATTCGCGGCATAGTCTGACGAATCGGAATAGGCGATCGTATCTTCGCCAACTTCAGCAAGCGCCATAAATTCATGGGTATCCTTACCGCCGATCGCACCGGAATCGGCAATGACGGGACGAAAATCCAACCCGCAGCGGCTGAAGATGTTCTTATAGGCTTCATACATGATTTGGTAACGTTCATCAAGCGATTCCGGGTTGCTATGGAACGAATACGCATCTTTCATAATAAACTCGCGGCCGCGCAACAGTCCAAAGCGTGGGCGGCGTTCATCGCGATATTTTGTTTGGATTTGATAAAGTGTCATCGGTAATTTCTTATAAGAATTCAGCTCATCACGCACGAGGCTTGTGATGAGTTCCTCATGTGTCGCGCCAAGCGCAAAATCCCGGCCGTGACGGTCTTTTAAACGCATAAGCTCTGGGCCGTAAACATGCCAACGCCCTGTTTCATGCCAGAGTTCCGCCGGTTGCATCGCCGGCATTAAAAGCTCGACACACCCTGCTTTTTCCATCTCATCCCGGACTATGGCCTCAATTTTGCGAATCACGCGATATCCAAGAGGCAAGTAGGAATAAATCCCCGCTGCCGTTTGTCTAATAAAGCCCGCGCGGACGAGATAGCGGTGACTCGCGCATTCGGCATCAGCTGGATTTTCTTTTAAAGTCGGCACTAACATTTGACTCTGCCGCATAGACATCCCCTCTACATCAGAAATTTTTGAATATCATTCCACGTGACTAAAATCATAACGAGCATTAAAAACGCAAAACCAATAAAGTGGACGAGCGTTTCCCGCTTCGGGTCAACGGGTTTTCCTCTCAGTCCTTCCAAGAAAAGGAACATCAGTCGGCCGCCATCAAGAGCAGGTAGCGGCAATAAGTTAACAATGCCGAGGTTGATGCTTAAAATGGCGGTCCAGCGCATCACCCAATAAATACCGCCCTTAACGACTTCACCCGTCATGCTGTAGATGCCGACAGGGCCTGATAGCTGATCTAAACCGATTTTTCCGGTAATTAACTGTTTAAAAGCCATGAGTTCTAGCTTAATGGTTTGATATGTTTCAGTAAAACCGTGCTGAATGGAACCGATCACTGACTTATCTGTCGGACCGTAGACGCCGATGATGCCTTCACCACTTTCGGTTTTAGCCGTCGTTAATGTTTTTTCAAAAATTTTACCATTTCTTTCAATCGTAAATGTCAACTTGGTGTTCGGGTTTTCTTGAATGATTTTCGTCAGTTCCGTGAATGACGAAATCGCTTGCCCGTTGATTTTTAATACTTTATCCCCTTTTTGCAAGTGGACTTGGTCTGCGGGTTTTCCTTTCATGATCTCTCCGAGAATTGGTTGATTGCTCGGATAGCCGGCCACGGCGAAATAAATGACAAAAATAACAAGTGCCAAAACGAAATTCATGAACGGCCCGGCAAAGATGGTTAAAATCCGGTCAATAAGTGGCTTTGATGCGAATTGACGGTCAAGCGGGGCGATTTGGTAGGATTGGCCATCCATGACATATTCCGCTTGTCGATCAATGGAAAGTGTCATGAGACTGCCTTCATCCTCTTCATAGCCTTGAATCACTAAATCTTTTTCCAAATCGGCATGCTCCGCTGTGATCACTTTTGCATCCGGGTACCGATCCAAACGGTTAACAATAATTTTTGAGACGGAATGATCGGGGTTAAAAAAGAGACCGATGCGGTGACCGGGTTTGATACACACAATCTCGGGATCCTCACCGGCCAT
The DNA here is from genome assembly GCF_000430685.1 of Tuberibacillus calidus DSM 17572. Lineage (GTDB taxonomy): Bacteria > Bacillota > Bacilli > Bacillales > Sporolactobacillaceae > Tuberibacillus > Tuberibacillus calidus. Next base: position 50,440 of record NZ_KE387193.1, read on the forward strand.
GCGGACATAACCGCCAATCGGCAATAGCCTTAACGTATAGACGGTTTCCCCTTTTTTTACAGAAAACAGCTTGGGTCCGAAACCGATCGCGTATTCCCGGCATAAGATCCCGGCGCGTTTTGCGAGCATCAAATGGCCTAACTCGTGAATGGAGATGAGTAACCCCAGGATAATGACGACCGCAATAAATGTTTCCATAGACTTCAACCACCTCTCAAACCGCCTTATGTTCAAATGAACTTATTGGCGCGCAATTAATTGGCGGACAAACGCCCGCGTTTGTTGATCGACGTTTTGAATCGTATCTAAATCAGGGTCTGCTATTGCCTCATGTGCTTCTAGTGCCTGATAAACCAATGATTCTATTGATAAAAAGGGAATCTCCTTATTTAAAAAGGCAAAAACAGCCGCTTCATTGGCAGCATTCAGAACCGTTAATGCCGTCCCTCCAACTTCTGCTGCTTGATACGCCCATTTGAGCAAGCGATAACGATCCATATCGACTTTGGCAAAGTGAAGCACACCTGTTTCCCATAAGTTTAACCTTTTTGCCCCCGGACTTTCAACCCTGTCCGGGTAACTTAGGGCATATTGGATCGGCACGCGCATATCAGGTTCCCCAAGTTGTGCGATCACGCTTGTATCATCATATTCCACAAGCGAATGGACAATGCTTTCTTTATGAATCAATACTTCAATTTGCTCATACGGCATATCGAACAGCCAATGGGCTTCAATGACTTCCAAGCCTTTATTCATCATGGTTGCCGAATCGATTGTCAATTTAGCGCCCATCGACCAATTCGGGTGCTTCAAGGCTTCTTCGACCGTGACGTCTTTTAACTGATCGCGGGTGAGATCACGAAAACTGCCGCCCGAAGCGGTGAGTATCAATCGTTTCACTTGCGACCGTTTTTCATTTTTCAGCGCTTGGAAGATGGCGGAATGTTCACTATCAACAGGAAGAATCGTCACACCTTTGTCAACGGCCTTCTTCATAACAAGATGTCCCGCTGTCACCAACGTTTCTTTATTAGCAATCGCTAATGTTTTCCCTGCCTCAATGGCCGCTAATGTCGGCGGCAAACCGACGGCACCTAAAAGCGCATTTAACACGATGTCTGCATCTGGATAAGCGGCGACTTCTAATAAACCCTCAGGTCCTGTGACAATTCTCACCGGAGTGGATAATCGCAAGCTTAGACGCTTCTTAATGTCTTGATTTTTTACACTGACAAGCTCAGGCTTAAGCCGTTCAACAAGTTCCGCGCCTTTTTCCACATTTTCACCAAATGAAAGGGCTCGCACCCTAAAAAGATCGGGGTGTTTGAGGACAACATCGGCGGTTTGCGTGCCAATTGACCCAGTAGCCCCCAACAGACTGATATTTTTCATAATGACGAATCCTTTCTATAACCTTCGCGCGGTTCTTAAAAATTAAAGACATTTAGCAAATGAAGGATGGGCAAAATAAAGATTAAACTGTCGAAGCGATCCAGGAGCCCACCGTGACCAGGTAAAATTTTCCCAGAATCTTTGACGCCAAAGTGTCTTTTCAACCCAGATTCGGCAAGGTCGCCTAATTGCCCGAAAACCGAAACTATTAAAGCTGATGCCACCAATTTAACCGGTGAATGGAGGATAGCGAGATCAGCCACCGCTTGGAAAAGACATGCCGCAAGGACCGCAAGGGTAACGCCTCCCAAAAAGCCTTCGACAGTTTTATTGGGACTAATCACCGGGGCGAGTTTGTGCTTTCCAAATTTCCGTCCGACAAAATACGCCCCTGAATCCGTCGTCCATATTAAAATGAGGATAAAAAGGATGATGCCCAATCCGCTTTCTCTTGCAGCCGAGAAATAATGAAAGGATAAACCGATATAAAAAGCAGAAAAAGAAACAAAGGCACAATGAGCAAAATGAAACTGGTTATGCGTGAAAATGGACAATAGTAAAAGCAAAATCGTCAATGCCAACCAGAGATCGGTGAAGGATAAGCCGAAAAGATAAGGGGAAAGCACATCATAAAGCACCAAGATGGCTACGGTGATGGCGCCGAGCACTTCTGCCACTAGCACCTTTTCATGCTTTGCCATCGCCATTAATTCATGAAAAGTAATGACGCTGATCAGTGCAATGAAAAGCGTAAACCAAATGCCGCCCGCAAATAATAAGGCCAGAAAAAAAGCGCCTGCAATGACACCTGTCACGATTCTTTGTTTCATAACGTCCTCCTAGCTTTCAACAACGCCGCCAAAACGTCGCGTCCGGCCGCAGTATTGTTGTATCGCTTCATGCAAATGGCTTTCATTAAAATCCGGCCAATAAACATCTGTAAACCAAAATTCCGTATAGGCGAGTTGCCAAAGCATAAAATTGCTGAGGCGAAGTTCCCCGCTTGTACGAATCAATAAATCCGGATCCGGCAAATGACAGCTTAAGAGGTGGTTTTCTATAATATCTTCCGTAATTTCATCTGGTACGAGACTGCCGTTTTTCACTTTTTCGGCGATCCCTTTCACCGCATCGGTGATTTCCTTTCGGCTGCCATAATTAAGTGCAAAATTTAAGATCATGCCGTCATTGTTTGCGGTTTTTTCTTTAGCCGTATTCACAGCCTTTTGCGTGGCTTCGGGCAAGCGGCTTTCATCGCCCATCACCATCACGCGCACGTTTTTTTCTATGAGTTCAGGCAAATAGCTTTTCAAAAATTGTTCTGGAAGCCGCATCAGATAGTCTACTTCATCTTTCGGCCGCTTCCAATTTTCCGTGGAAAATGCATAAAGAGTTAAAATCTTGACGCCTAGTCTGTCCGCCTCACGGACAATTTTCTTAACTGTATTCATGCCTTCCCGATGTCCGGCGACACGTGGCAGACCGCGTTTTTTTGCCCAGCGCCCATTACCATCCATGATAATAGCAATGTGACGCGGAACTTGTACAAAGGTCAGGCCACCCTTCTCGGATCGTTTTTTTCTCTGAAACCATTTATCGAACATCAGGATTTCCTCCAAAAAGAAGATACGTTGCCAAGTGAAGCTAACAAATTATTATTATAAAAAACAAGGCACCCGCGGAATCGGACAACCATTCCCAGCGGAAGCCCACCATATTCGATTAAACCTCCATAATTTCTTTTTCTTTATTATCAGCCACTTTATCAATGGATTGAATATGTTCGTCGGTTAGCTTTTGAACCTCATCGGTTAATCGTCTGAGTTCGTCTTCTGTAATTTCCCCTGCTTTTTCTGCCTTTTTCAAATTATCATTGGCATCGCGACGGACGTTGCGAACGGCAACTTTTGCTTCTTCTGCGGCCTTTTTAACTTGTTTGACAAGGTCTTTTCGACGCTCTTCCGTCAGCGGCGGAATAGCAATGCGGATGACGTTGCCATCATTTGCGGGGGTTAATCCAAGATCCGCTTTCAGGATGGCCCGTTCGATTTCGCCCATTGCAGTTTTATCATATGGTTGAATGACGAGCATGCGCGCTTCGGGAGCCGTAATGTTGGCTAATTGATTGAGCGGTGTCGGCACACCGTAATATTCCACTTGTACGCGATCCAAAATGGACGGATTCGCTCGGCCAGCACGGATTGTGGTCAATTCATTGCGCAATGCTTCAATGGCCTTTGACATGCGGTTTTTTGCGTCTTGAATGATTTCATGAGCCATATTATTTCCCCCTTACTATCGTACCGATGTTCTCACCAAGTACGGCTTTTTTAATATTTCCTGGTTCTGTGATTGAAAAGACAAGAAGCGGGATCTGATTATCCATGCAAAGGGAAGATGCTGTCGAGTCCATGACGCCAAGTCCTTCGTTTAAAATATCGAGGTAGGACAACTCCGTATATTTCTTGGCATCCTTAACGACTCTCGGGTCGGCGTTATACACACCGTCAACGTTGTTTTTCGCCATAAGTATGACTTCGGCTTCGATTTCTGCCGCTCTGAGTGCAGCGGTCGTATCTGTTGAGAAATAAGGGTTCCCCGTACCAGCTGCAAAAATGACAACCCGCTTTTTCTCGAGATGTCGGATGGCTCTTCTTCTTATGTATGGTTCGGCCACTTGGCGCATTTCGATTGATGATTGCACGCGTGTTTCCACGTCCAGCTTCTCTAACCCATCTTGCAATGCTAAGGCATTCATGACGGTTGCGAGCATCCCCATGTAATCGGCGGTTGCCCGATCCATGCCCATCTCACTGCCGGTTTTTCCGCGCCAAATGTTACCAGCGCCGACGACGACGGCGACTTCTACTCCTAATTCTACTATTTCTTTGATTTGGTGTGCAATGGATTCAATGATTTTTGGATCAATGCCGTACCCCACGTCTCCTGCTAATGCTTCACCGCTTAATTTCAAAACCACTCTGTTGTATTTTGCTGATTGCCTCATGCCGACACCTCCAAAACCCATTATGCTTTCCATTTGAAAACAGGGAACACATCGGTGTTCCCTTATAAGCCTTCTCACATTTGATTTTACTTTTTCAGCTGTGCTTGAACTTCTTCTGCGAAGTTTTCTTGGCGTTTTTCCATGCCTTCGCCAACTTCGTAACGGACAAAGGCTTTCACAGTTGCGCCTTTATCAGCAAGATATTTTTTCACTTTAAGATCTGGGTCTTTAACATAAGCCTGATCGACTAAGCAAATTTCTTCAAAGAATTTGTTCAAACGACCTTGCACCATTTTTTCCACGATGTTTTCCGGTTTGCCTTCATTTAAGGCTTGTTGTTTCAAAACTTCTTTTTCCCGGTCGATTTCATCTTGTGGAACATTTTCGCGATCAATATAACGCGGGTTCATCGCTGCCACATGCATGGCAATGTCTTTCGCTGCTTCTTCGTTTTGCCCGGTGACTTGCGTTAAAACAGCGATGCGGCCGCCCATGTGTACGTAGGAACCGAATGTTTCGTCATCAGCTTTTTCCAATACGGTAAAACGGCGTAAGGAAAGCTTTTCACCGATTTTGGCAATCGCTTCATTGATGCGCTCACCTAAAGTCGTGCCATTGTCAAGTTTGACTTCAAGGGCCGCTTCGACGTTTTCAGGTTTATTTTTCAAAAGTACCCCGGCAATTTCATCGACTAATTGGATGAACAAATCATTTTTTGCGACAAAGTCGGTTTCTGAGTTGACTTCCACGATGACCGCGGTATTGCCATCAATTTTAACAGCGCTTAAACCCTCTGCCGCGATGCGGTCAGCTTTCTTCGCGGCTTTGGCGATTCCACGCTCTCTTAAGACATCAATGGCTTTTTCAATATCACCGTTCGTTTCTGTTAAAGCTTTTTTGCAATCCATCATGCCAGCTCCTGTTTTTTCGCGGAGCTCTTTAACCATTTGCGCAGTAATAGCCACTGGATTTCCTCCTTATGTAAATGTTTTTTGCTATTTTCATCAGCTTACTTTTAGGATAAGCCGAAGGTGGCTTCTTTCATCCATCGGATGAGAAAAAAGCATTTTAGCAGTTATCGTTTCATAAAATATTTTAAGACATCTTAAAAGGGTGACAAGGGTTTTTCGCCCTTAATCACCCTTCGACCGTTCCGTATTATTCAGCTGTAATTTCTTCCGGTTCGGTTTCCTTAACTTCTTCGGCTTCCTCAACAGGTGCCTCTTCGGAAACCGTTTCACCTTGATTGGCTTCGACAACGGCATCGGCAATTTTGGCTGTCAATAATTTAACCGCGCGAATAGCGTCATCGTTACCCGGAATAACAACGTCGACTTCATCCGGGTCACAGTTCGTATCAACGATCGCAATGACCGGAATTTTCAATTTGCGGGCCTCCGCAATCGCAATGCGTTCTTTGCGCGGGTCAACGACAAAAAGCGCGTCGGGAAGACGTTCCATGTCTTTAATCCCGCCAAGGAATTTCTCAAGACGTTCGAGTTCTTTATTTAAACCGACGACTTCTTTTTTGGGCAAAACATCAAACGTGCCGTCTTCACGCATTCTTTCAATTTCTTTCAAACGATTAATGCGTTGACGGATGGTTTGGAAGTTCGTCAGCGTACCGCCTAACCAGCGTTGGTTGACATAGTACATACCGCAACGTTCAGCTTCCGATTTAACGGAATCTTGTGCTTGTTTCTTCGTTCCGACGAAAAGCACGGTTCCGCCGTCAGCGACCAAATCTCTTACGAAATGATACGCTTCTTCCACTTTCTTAACGGTTTTTTGCAAATCAATAATGTAGATGCCGTTTCTTTCAGTAAAGATGTACGGCTTCATTTTCGGATTCCAGCGGCGGGTTTGGTGACCAAAATGCACGCCGGATTCCAACAGTTGCTTCATTGAAATAACTGCCATGACGTGGTTTCCTCCTAGTACATTGGTTTTTCCTCCGCTTAAGTCATATTCCCACAGAGACCGCTAAGCGGCACCATTTGTGAAAATCGTTAAGCGTGTGTATTCACACCATCCGTTAATATACCATAATAACGTCCAAAAGGCAATCGGGAAAATCACCAAGTTTTCATTTGCGGTTACTTTTATTGTATAAGTTGATGATGAGTTCAACCTCGCCATTGCCAAGGCCGAGGTGTTTCGCAATTTCTGGCATGGACCAACCTTTTTGATATAGATGGATGATTTCACTTGTTTGCGATTGCTCGACTTGGTCTTCAATCCCCTCCACTGAAGGCGGTGGGATTTCATGGTCCAAAGGCTGTGCTTTCTTCTCTATAGCGGGTTTTTCTCCATCTTTCGGCTCAGAATCCGAGATATTGTGATGATCAAGAGGGGTTAGTTGCGCAATAAGGCGTTGATTTTCGGCTCGAACAGCCTCCAGATGGGATTCTAAAATTTCCGCTAATTCACGGTTTTCAATTCCACCGGTTTGATTCTTTATTTGATGGATGCGTTGCGCTAAAATCATAATTATGTAAAAAGTAACAAGGTGCAGCAATAAGCTGAACACCAATAAAACATTTGTCACAGCCTTCCCTCCGATACGGCATCCTTTTCTAACCGCGCTTTTAATTTCCCTAATGCCTTGGAATGGATTTGGGATACCCGAGATGTTGATAACCCCAGTATGCGGCCGATTTCCGATAAGGTCAATTCTTCATGATAAAACAAACTGATCACCAATTGTTCTTTTTCTGTTAGTTTTGCAATCTCTTGTGCCAATTGATCGATCGTCTCAACTTTTAAAAGGAAATCCATTGGATTGACCGACTTCTTATCTTCAATGAAAGAACCGACCGATTCCGGGCCGTTTTCTGCATCAATGGCTTCGTCAAGAGATAAAACCGTTCCTGAATAACCGTTCGATAAAATTTTTTCGACTTCATCAATGGACATCCCCAAGGCGAAGGCGACTTCTTCGGTTGTCACTTCCCGTCCCCATTTTTGTTCTAAATCTTCAATCGCTTTTTCAATTTTTTTGGTTTTGGCCCTTAATGACCTGGGGAGCGGGTCATCACGGCGCAAGCCATCGATGATGGCACCTTTTACGCGTATGGAGGCGTAAGTGTCAAATTTTAGATGGCGGCTGACATCAAATTTTAATAAAGCATCATAAAGGCCCGCATAGGCATAGCTCATCAATTCGTCAGTCGTCACGGTTTTTGGAACGCTTCCGCGAATGCGCTTCACCTGAAAGCGAATAATCGATTCATATCGTTTAATGAGATGATTTGCGGCATCGGGATCTCTGTGATTTAACCATAAATCCCAATAATCATTTTCATTTTTTTCATTGGTTTGAGGTATGACGGTCATGATCCCATCCCTCGCTTTTTTAATTTACCGGCGTTAAATCACTTTTTCACCACTTCGTGCCGTTTTAATCAAGAGCTCCGCCGTTTCAGTAAAAAATTCGATCGTCCGTCCTGCATGGCCCCCTGTATCTTCGGCCACAATCGGGATTTTGTAACGGTTAAGCAAATCTCTAATGGTCGTAATATTTCTTTTTCCAATGGAGGGAAAATGGTTTCGGGCATTTGGAAACATTTCAGCCCCTCCAGCCATTTTGGCTTCGAGTTCCAAAAGTGATGCCCCGTGCTGCATGAGCATATCTACTAATCCGGGTATAGCGGTATCGGCGAATTTGGCCGGATGAAAAGAGGATTTGGCTAAATGATGATCCGGAAGCATCACATGCGCCATGGCCGCAAGACCGATTCGCCTGCAGTATAGAACAATGCCGACGCAAGAACCTAGCCCAAGAGACCGCAATCGGTCGGGTGAGTGCGCGAGCCGCCAATCGCTGATCCCAACGATCATCACTTCAGCCATCTTGCACCCCTAAAAGGGCTAGCAATTTCGCCAAATCCTCAGCGAGCGGTAAAAACGTAAATGTGGAACGAATCGGGCCGGATTCTGCGAGATTCGTTAATTCGCAATCAATGACTAACACTTCTTCTCCATATAGGGATAAATCCAATAGTCCTTCCCCCAGAATAGCCCCGGCCATATCAACAAGAACCGTCGGCGGAGATGTTTGAATGTTAAGATGCGTAAAGTCGGACAGGCTGGCTAGATACGATCCAGCTAAGATATTCCCCACTTCACCAAATGCGGATGTTTCGAGGGAAGGAAAGCCTAGCGCTTCCATGTTCACATCCCTCGAAGCGAGCATTGCTTTTAACAGCTGACGGGTTTCTTCTAATGGAAATGACAAGTAAAAATGCCCATTTAAATCGCCGCTCATATGGATGTAAGCACAGGCGACGGTCATTTCCGCTTCATGGTCGCTAAGCCAATCCGAAAATCGGCTAACTTTGACCGAAGGCACCTTCATTTCGACCACCTGGCCAATTAACTGAGACAGTGCTGAGGCCGCATGGCCTGCACCGATGTTGGCGATCTCTTTCAAAAGATCCAATTCACCTTCATTCAGTAAAAAAAGGGAATCCATTACGCACCCTCGATTTGTTTAATTTTTTCAATATGGTCGTCTCGAAGAACGCGTTCAAGATTTAATAAAATCAAGATGCCAGTTTCTAATTTAGCAATCCCATTGATGTATTCTGCGTGGACACCACCGACAAGATGCGGAGCCTGTTCGATTTTTTCCATATCAATCGTTGCCACATCTTCAGCGCCATCGACAATGAAAGCCACTTTCATCTCGTCCAATTGCACAAGACAAAGTCGGGTTTCTTCATTGATAATCGACGTGCCAATCTGAAACCGTTCCAGAAGATCAATGACTGGATAGATGACCCCTCGTATATTGATAATGCCTTTAATAAAATTTTCCGTATTAGGAATGCGGGTGAGGGTCGTCATTTTTTCAATCGAAAGGACTTGTTCCACATCGACTCCGTATTTTTCCCCGCCAAGCGTAAAAATGATCACTTTTTTCTCTGCCACGTTACCGTACCTCCCTTTTAATGAATAAATGCTTGTGCATCAATGATCAGTGCCACACGGCCATCGCCTAAAATGGTGGCGCCGCTAAATCCTTCGACATCACCGAGATAACGCCCGAGAGGTTTGATGACGATTTCCGACTGGCCGATGAGGCGATCGACGGCTAAGGCGGCATGTTTTGAACCATGGCGAATGATAACGGTCGGAATAAATTTCCCGGACGGACGTTCTCCCGGTACTGCAAAAGCATCCGCTAGTCTTATAAAAGGGATGACGCTGTCGCGGAAAGCTAACACTTCCTTTTCATGGACATTCATGATGTCATCCTCTTTAACCATTGCGGTTTCGAGAATATTTGCAAGCGGAATGGCGTAATGTTCATCCCCCATTTGAACGAATAGCGCCGTAATGATAGATAGCGTTAAAGGCAAGCGAATCGTAAAGGTCGTCCCTTTGTTTTCCTCCGATTCAACGAACACCTCACCGCTGAGCGATTCGATTTTACTTTTCACAACATCAAGCCCGACACCGCGCCCGGAAATGTCTGAGATGACATCGGCTGTACTAAAACCGGTGCGAAAGAGCAGTTGATAGACCTCTTGGTCGCTTAAATGCTCGCGGTCAGATTCATTAATGAGACCATTTTTAATGGCCTTATTAAGTACCTTTTCACGATTAATCCCCGCGCCGTCGTCTTTGATTTCAATGTAGACATGATTGCCAGAGTGATAGGCTTTGAGGTCAATGGTTCCTTCTTCCGGTTTTCCTAGTTTCTTTCTCTTTTCTGGCGTTTCGATGCCGTGGTCCATCGAGTTGCGCAAGAGGTGGACGAGCGGATCACCGATTTCATCGATGACGGTGCGATCGAGTTCTGTTTCTTTTCCTTCCATATTTAAGCGGATTCTCTTATTTAATTCCTTGCTGACGTTGCGGACCATCGTCGGGAAGCGGTTAAACACTTGCTCAATGGGCACCATGCGTAAATTCAGGATGACATCTTGCAAAGCTTGTGTGGTCCGAGCGATGTCTTCGGTAATATCTGTCAGTTCAGCGTCTTTGAACTGTTTAGCCAAGCCTTCTAAACGGCCTTTTTCAATAACAAGCTCTTCGAACAGATTCATCAAGGTATCAATACGCTTCAAGTTGACGCGAATGGATTGACCGCTTGAATGGGCGTTAGCTTTTCGTATTGGTGCTTTTCCTGATTTTTCATCCTCGGGTTTGCTGTCCTTTTTAACTGTCACCGGTTCGATGTCCACACGGTCGATTTCGGATACCTTTAGAATCTTCTCCTTAATGTCATCGAGCGGTTCTTTTGTAATTAGAGTGAAAACAAATTGGGTATCAAATGCCCCTTCTTCCAGTTTTTCAATGGAAGGTTCGGATTTTATAATGTCACCGCTTTGTTCGGCGATTTGGTAGACCATATAAGCCCTTGCCGCTTTTAAAAGGCAGCTTTCACTTAAGGTGACGGCGATTTTAAAGACGCTGTATCCTTGTGACAAAGACTCGCCGATGACATTCATTTCGTATGTATTATAGTCACTCATATCGTTTTGCTCTTCTGGATTTGGCCCCGATTGCGCCTCAGAACGTTGAACAGATGACTCGGACACTTTTAACAAAAGTTCAATGAGATCTTCCGCGGGTTTTGTGTCACCAGCACCATTGGCGATCGCTTCTGTCATCGATTCCAAACGTTCGACGGAAGCAAAGAGCGCATCCATGATCGCTTCATTAACCGCCCGTTCCCCATGTCGGATCGCATCCAACACGTTTTCAAGCTTATGGGTAAGATCGGCCATGCTCTCATACCCCATTGTGGCGCTCATCCCTTTTAAAGTATGGGCGGAACGGAAAATTTCATTGACAATGGCAGTATCCCCTGGGTTATTCTCCAATTCGAGGAGCTTGGCATTCATGTTTTGTAAGTGCTCGCGGCTTTCATCAAGAAAAAGATCCAAATATTGATTCGTATCCATTCCTTTTTCCCCCTATATATGGAAATGGTTTGCAATCGCTTGGGCGATATCGGGTAATGGCAACACCGCATGGATGCGGCCCGTTCCGATGGCCGCCTTGGGCATACCGAACACGACAGCCGTTTCGGCGGATTCGGCAATCGCATAAGGCGGGTACTCAGAGTTAAAACGCGATAGGCCTCTCGCCCCGTCATTTCCCATACCCGTTAAAACGGCCAGAACGAGCGATAAGCCTTCCATCCCTGCCAGAGACTCTAAAAGGGAGTCAAAAGCGGGTTTCAATCCATGCACGGGGGCGGAATCTTCTAGTACAACCGTGAGCATCCGGTCATTGTTTTTTAGTTTCATATGATACCCGCCCGGCGCAATATAGACCGTCCCATTTTGCAAAATTTCTCCGTGTTCTGCTTCTTTAACGGTTAATGGGGTCAAACCGTTTAGTCGCTCCGCTAATGTCGTCGTAAATAATGGTGGAAGATGCTGAACGACGACCACTGGTGCTGGTAGGTTATCCGGCAATCCGCCGATTACGGTTTGAAGCGCCCGCGGTCCTCCGGTAGAGGCGCCGATCGCGATAAGACGCATGCCATCTTTTGCCCGAAGAACAGGATTCGAAGTGGTCTTCCCTGAAGCTTGAATCGTAGCCACCTGTCCTTTGATATTGGCCGAAGCCGCTGTTTTCACCTTTACAAGCAATTCCTCTTTCACAAGATGAAGATCCGGTGAAATCACCCCTGATGGCTTGGCCACGACATCCACAGCCCCGATCGCCATCGCATCCAAGGTCGTCTTTGCCCCTCTTTGAGTAAAGTTACTAACCATCACGACGGGCAAGGGCTCCTCTTTCATAATTGAGCGCAGAACGTCAATGCCGTTAATATCGGGTAATTCCACATCCAAAGTAACGACATCGGGGGCAAGCATTTTTACTTTCCTGAGCGCATCCCGCCCATTGCGGGCGCTGCCGACGACGCGAATGGCTGGATCTTCCGAGAGAAATTCCGATAACAGTTTTCTCATAAAGGCTGAATCATCGACGATTAAAACGTTGATCGGGTCCATGTACATCATCCTTTAGATCTAAAAAGGGACTTCAAACGATGAATAAAACTATCGAAAGACGGCGGTGCTTGATAAGCTTCCTGCTGTAAGTACTTTTTTGTCAATGCCTCTAGTCCGATACTCACCTTGGCTTTTGGGTCACCGGTGAGAAACGGCTTTTGATTTTTAACGGCTTGAACGACTGCTCGATCTCTTGGCAAAGTGCCAAGCAAAGTTAACGTTTTTCCAAGAAATCGAGCTGTTGTCTGTTCAAGGTTGAACCAAATCCTTTTGGCTTCCTGGAGACTATCGTAGCGATTAATAACACAGAAAATGGGTACATCAATATGATTTTTTGTCATGAGTTTAATAGCGGCATAACCATCAGCGAGCGAAGTCGGTTCAGTTGTGGTGACGAGGATCACTTCATGAACCGCGCTTAAAAAACGATGGGTGTCCGCATTAAACCCTGCTGGTAGGTCAAAGATGACGTATTCATACATTCTTTTTAAATGAGCAAATTGCTCGAGAAAGAAGCGGAAACTTTCTTCATCCAGATTAAAGAGATGACTCAATCCACTCCCGCCGGAAATGATAGACAAACCGCTCGGATGTTGAGCAATGACGGATTCGATGGGTAGCCTTTTGTCTATCATATCGACAAAATGGTAAGCCGTATAAAGGTTTAATAGAATATCGACATTCGCCATCCCAATATCTAAATCAATCAACAATGTTTTTTTTCCATGCCGATGAAGCGCTAAAGCAAAGTTAACGGCAAAAACCGATTTCCCAACGCCTCCTTTTCCGCTTAAGATGCCAATGACCCGTGTGCTACTTTCTTGCAGCTTGCGGACTTTATTTCTAAGCGCTTCTGCCTGGTCAACCATTCGTCACACCTTCGATCACTCGGCGGATAAAGGCGTCTTTTTCTGCTTCCATTAAATCGTCAGGAACGTTTTGGCCATTCGTAAAATAGGAGACACCGATCCCATGTTCAAGCAGCACATGAAGAAGAGAGCCGACCTCGGCTGTTTCATCGACCTTCGTAAATAGACATTTATCGATCGGAATATCCTGAAACTGGCGAATGATTCTGGAAAGGTCAGACGGTTTAGCAGTAGCCGATAATACCAAATGTGTTTCCATCCCGTTATCAAAAGGAATCAACGTTTTGAGTTCCATTACAAATCGGGATTGTTGATAATTTCGACCCGCTGAGTCGACGATGATAAAATCTTTATCCTTCATGTCCGTAAGCGCCTTTTTAAAATCATCCATGTTATAAGCGACAACGACCGGCACATTTAAAATTTTGGCATACGTTTTTAATTGTTCTACGGCGGCAATCCGATAGGTATCCGTCGTGATAAACCCCACCGTTTTACCGTCATCAAGAACCGCCTTTGAGGCTAATTTGGCAGCTGTTGTCGTTTTCCCGACACCGGTTGGACCAACGAGAATCAAACCTTTTCGGTTGTAGCGGAGCCCCGAAAAGTCAATGGAGGAAAGCCTTTCCGCAAGCAAATCATTAAGCTTTTGCAAAATCAATGCTTCGGTTGGTTCTTGACTTGACGAATACCAATATTTTAATAATTCTTTACCAATTGCTTCGACATGACGTGACCCAACCCCTTGCTCGCTGAGGGTTTGACAGAGTTTTTGAATCGGTTCGGGTTCCGGTATCTTCCACCTAGATGGCTCAGGGGTTGCCGAATCCAGCTGCCTCTCTGTTTGAAAGGGTTTCACGTCGATCGGCTCACTCTTTTCACGTAACATGTTTACGGCTTGAGTATTCAAACCTTGCTCGATACCTGCGACAACTTCGACGGCATTTTTTTGGCGCATGCCGAACCATTGCTTTTTTTTAACATTTCGCGTATATAAAATGACAGCCTCACTGCCGTAAGCTTTCTTTAACTTCGCCATCGCTTCCGGCATTGTTGGGGCGGTTATTTTGGTAATCTTCATGCCGCATTCACCACTCCAATGCTTTGGATCTCAACCGTCGGCTCCAATTCGTTGTAGGAAAGAACAACGACCTGCGGCAAAACGCGCGAGATGAGCTGTTTTACATACGGACGGATGACGGGTGAACAAAGTAAAATAGGTTCCTGATCCAAATCTTTTTGCATTTGTATTTGTTGAGCCACTTCATTTAAAATCGTTTGCGTTACATCCGGCTCAAGCGCAAGATAATTGCCATGCTCGGTTTTCTGTATGGATTGAGCAATCTTTTCCTCTAAGTTGGGTGTCAAGGTAATGACTTTTAAAACGTCGCCTCTGACATATTGCTGTGTGATTTGTCGGCTTAACGCTTGGCGGACATATTCCGTCAGTAAATCCGTATCTTTTGTCAGCCGCGCATAATCTGCTAGCGTTTCAAAAATGACGGGCAAATTTCGTATAGACACATGTTCTCGCAGCAAATTAGCAAGCACCTTCTGTATTTCGCCGACGGATAATAAGTCGGGAGTCACTTCCTCGACTAATGTTGCATCTGATTCCCGTAAATGGTTGATGAGCTGTGTCGTTTCCTTTCTGCCTAATAATTCGTGGGCATATTGCTTAAAGACCTCCGTTAGATGGGTCGAAACGACGGATGGCGGATCGACAACCGTATAGCCGGCGAGCTCCGCCTGATCTTTCATACCCTCTGGAATCCATTTTGCTGGAAGCCCGAAAGCCGGTTCTGTCGTATCGATCCCTGTGATCGTCGGATCATCTTCACCAGGACTCATCGCGAGGTAATGATCTAAGAAAAGCGTGCCACGGGCAATTTCCGACCCTTTTATCTTTAATCGATAGGCATTCGGCTCAAGTTGAATATTATCCCGAATGCGGACAACCGGAATGACTAAGCCTAGCTCTGAGGCGATTTGCCGACGAATCATCACGATGCGGTCGAGGAGATCCCCACCCTGATTGGCGTCAGCCAAGGGCACCAGGGCATAACCAAACTCAAATTCAATCGGATCGTTTTGCAGAAGGTCGACGACATTTTCCGGATTTTTAAAATGCTCTTCTTCCAGTCCGATGGCCGCTTCTTGCTCTGCCATCGGGGCATTGGCCATGTTCCTTCGTAATAGATAGCCACCAATAAATAGTAAAAGGGCGACGGGTGCCGTGACCATAAAACCAATGGGCGTCAGTCCCAACAACAGAATGACACCACCTGCGACAAACAACATCGTCGGATAGGCCAACATTTGACGGCTGATGTCTTGCCCCAAGTTGCCGTCGGAAGCCGCGCGGGTCACGACAATGCCGGTTGCGGTTGATATTAATAGTGCCGGAATTTGGCTCACTAAACCATCGCCGACGGATAACAAAGTAAAATGATGAACGCTATCATTGAGTGACATGCCTTGTTGAACCATACCGATAATCATGCCGACGATGAGATTGATCGTCACGATGATGATGCTTGCAATCGCATCACCTTTAACGAATTTACTTGCCCCATCCATTGCTCCGTAGAAATCAGCTTCTCGTTCGATTTTATCCCGTCTTTCCCTGGCCACCTGTTCATTGATAAGGCCCGCATTGAGGTCGGCATCAATGGCCATTTGCTTCCCAGGCATCGCATCCAATGTAAAACGTGCGGCCACCTCGGATACCCGTTCGGCCCCTTTTGTGATCACAATAAATTGGATGATGACGAGGATCAAAAACACGACGAACCCGACAAGTGCGTTTCCGCCGATAACAAAATTTCCGAACGTTTCAATGACCACGCCGGCATCGCCCTTTCCAAGGATCGCCCGAGTGGTTGAAACGTTGAGCCCTAAACGAAACAAAGTGAGCAATAACAATAATGAAGGAAAAATGGAGAATTCCAAAGGTTCCTTCATATTCATAGAGACAAGGATAACGATGAGGGCGAGAGAAATATTGACAATAATTAAGAAACTGAGCAATACATTTGGGAGAGGAATAATTAACATGAGAACAATTAAAATAACACCGAATAGCACAATCAATTCTCTTGGTTTCATCTCACCTCACCCCTTTCACTCGACTCTTTTTCCTTTAAGCTGATAGACATAAGCCAAAATTTCAGCGACGGCCCGGAAAAACGTTTCCGGTATTTGCATGCCGATTTCAAGCGGGTACAATGCTCTCGCCAATTCTTTCTTCTCCACTATCGGCACACCATTTTCTTTTGCAATTTCTCTAATTTTTAAAGCGACAAAATCGGCGCCTTTGGCCACAATCGTCGGTGCATCCATTTCGCCGTCTTTGTAAACGAGGGCAATGGCTAAGTGTGTCGGGTTCGTTATGATGACATCGGCTTTCGGCACCTCTTGCATCATCCGGCGCATTGCCATTTGCCGCTGCCTTTCCCGAATCTTGGATTTGACGAGCGGATCCCCCTCAGTTTTTTTATATTCATCCTTAACCTCTTTCTTGGTCATGCGGATATTTTTTTCGTAGTCAAATCGTTGATAGATAAAATCCAAAAGCGCTAAACACAATAAAACAATGGCTGCTGAAAGTCCCATTTGAAAAGTGATTTGACCGATTATGCCGAGCGATTCCGCAAGAGGTTTCCGCGCCAGACTCATAATGTCATCGACATGCATCCAAATGATGAAAAATGTGCAGAATCCGACTGCTGCTATTTTTAGGAGCGATTTGAGCAGTTCCACGATGGCTCTTATGGAATAGATGCGTTTAAAACCGCTAACCGGGTCGATGCGGTTGAAATTAAACTTGATGGCTTCTCCTGAAAAAATAAAACCAATTTGCATGAGATTGGCGAAAATCGCGGTAACGAAACTTACCAATAAAATCGGTGCAACGATTTTTCCGGATTGTAACGCGAGTTCGGTAAATAACTGGTGAATTCCTTCTTCAGAAAGCGGCTCGAGAAGCCCTTTTGAAAAGGTATCCGTCATCATCGTGGCCAGCTGTTTGCCCATCCAAGGAATGGCAAAGAGAAAAGTCAGAAACAATGTAAATAATGTGACGGCCCCGACAAGGTCGTTACTCTTGGACACCTGGCCTTTTTTCCGCGTTTCGCTCCGTTTTCGCGGCGTCGCCTTTTCGGTTTTTTCCTCGGCAAAAAATTGAATGTTTAAACGCATCATGGCGAACTCCCCAAAAGTGTCATCAACTCATGCAATAGATCGGTCGATGATTGAAAGATCTCCCGGAAGATGATCACATAAAGCGGCATAAGGATGAACAATATGACTAAACCGACGCCAATTTTCAGCGGCAAACCGACGACAAAAACATTAAGCTGCGGGACAGCCCGGCTCATGATCCCAACGGCTAGATCAACGAGAAAGAGCGATCCGACAATCGGCAATGCCATTTGAAAACTGATGGCAAACATTTTCACAAAAACAAGTACCATCTCATGGACGACGCCTCCATCAAATCGCAGTGAAAGTTGATCGAGTGGAAGCATTTGAAAGCTGTAAAATATTCCATTAAGAAGCATGTGATGGGCATCGACTGTAAATAGAAAAACCATCATGATAATGTATAAAAATTGTCCTGTCAGGGGTGTGGCGACACCGCTGTTTGGATCAATTAAATTCGCTATGGAAAGGCCCATTTGTAAATCGATAAACGCCCCAGCCGTGTAGACCGCGTAAAAAAGCAAACCAGCCATAAACCCCAACGTCAACCCAACGGTGGCTTCTTTCAACACTAATAAAGCGTAATGGCTGTTGATCATGAACTGAGCGGGGTCAAGTGTTAAAGTAATCAGATAGGCAAATACTCCAGCCAGTCCGATTTTAAATGGGGCTGGAATGGTTCGATATGAAAAAACAGGCGCGGTCAGAAAGAAACATGTTAAACGGACGAGTACGAGCAAAAATGCCGGTAGTGCTTGTATGATTTCCATATCAACCTACGAATTTGTACAAATTTAGAAAGATATTTTCGGTATAGGATAAGATTTGCGAAAGCATCCAAGGTCCGAAAATGACGAGCCCGACGAGGACGGCGATAATTTTCGGGATAAAAGCGAGCGTCTGCTCTTGAATTTGCGTCGTCGCTTGGAAGATGCTAATGACTAAACCAACGACGAGCGCAATAATCAAAAGAGGACCAGCGATAAAGAGCGTCGTCATGACGGCACGCTCGGCAATATTAATGACAAATTCCATGCTCATCGAACATTCACAACCTTTGCGGCTTCGAAGGTCGACATGATGCGAACATTTCTAAGAATAAGAAACCAAAAGCGACTTTACGATTAAATACCATCCATCGACCATGACGAATAATAAAATTTTAAAAGGCAGAGAAATCATGACCGGAGGCACCATCATCATCCCCATCGCCATCATGACGCTGGCTACCACCATATCAATGATTAAAAACGGAATAAAGATCATAAACCCCATTTGGAAGGCGGTTTTTAACTCACTGATTGTAAACGCCGGGATGAGCGCGGTCAGGGGAATGTCTTGAATAGTCTTTGGCTGTTTGTATTTCCCGTAATCCAAAAACAGTTGCAAATCTTTTTGTCGAGTTTCCTTAGCCATAAAACTTTTCAGTGGCGCTTCTGCCCTTTTGATCGCTTCTTTTTGGGTAATTTTATGATCCAAGTACGGTTGAACGGCGTTTTTGTTCACATCGCCGATTACCGGCGCCATAATAAAAAAGGTTAAAAATAAGGCCAGTCCGATAATCACCTGGTTCGGCGGCATGTTTTGCGTAGACAGTGACGTCCGGACAAATGATAAAACAATGACAATTCGGGTAAAAGAAGTCATCAAAATAAGAATAGACGGAGACAGCGTCAACACGGTCAGCAAAATAAGCAAGCCCATTGTTGAAGTGACATCATGTGGTTGCTGAGACAGAAAATCCGTGTCAATGCCCGGTATCATGGTTTATGTCCTTTCTTGACTCTTTTCTCGATCTCATCGGTGCGCGTTCTCAACAATCGTTGTAATTCATCGCTGAAGCTTTGTGTGATACTGCCCTCTTTTTGCCCCTCTGATTTTGATAGGCCAGTTTGTTCCTTTACCCAATGAAGCACTTTTGAGACATTCTTGGGCATGCTAGTCGCTACTTCATGTTCTTCTTCCAATAATCCTGCGACCACTATAGGGTCATTTATTTCTTTTAAAAGCTGGACGGACTCGCCGACACCAACCACTAAAATTTCCTCGCCAATACGAATCAATTGAACGGAGCGATTCGGTCCGACGGATACGCCGCCGATAGTTTTAATCGGGCCGGTTTGTTTAAAGACTTTGGCTCGTTTGGCAAGCAGGCGATATAATCCATAAATTAAGCCTAAAATGATCGCTAAGGAGGCGATTAATTTAATCAACGTCATAAATGTTGACGGAGAGCTACTGGTATTCGTCTCCGCCTGATCCGTTGTGACTTGCTTTTTATTTTGATCGGATGCCGGCTCGCTTTTTTGATCCGATGACTTTTGCAAGCAATCGCTAACGGTTTCACATTGATGACTTTCGGCATGAATCGATGCTTCAGGAACAAGGAAGAGAACTGCTATAGCTAAGCAAATGCCCAATATAAGCCGTCTAAAACTTTCTGCCATCGCCTTACACTACCCAAGGGTTTTATTGATCGCTTCGATCACGCGATCATTTTGGAACGGTTTAACAATAAAATCTTTAGCACCGGCTTGAATCGCATCAATAACCATGGCTTGTTGCCCCATCGCCGAGCACATGATCACTTTGGCTTGCGGGTCCAACTCCCGAATCTTCTTCAAGCTCGTAATGCCGTCCATCTCCGGCATGGTAATGTCCATCGTTACGAGGTCGGGTTTATATTCTTGATACTTTTCAATCGCTTCCCGGCCATCGCTCGCTTCAGCGACAACCTCAAACCCGTTTTTAACCAAAATATCTTTAATCATCATCCGCATAAATGCAGCGTCATCTACGATAAGAATGCGTTTTCCCATTGTAAGGTCCTCCCCAAAACATGTCTTTCTAATTTAATTTTTCCAGCCGGTCGCGCTTATTGATGATTTCTGTAATGCGCACGCCGAAATTTTCATCAATGACGACCACTTCACCTTTTGCAATCGGTTTATGATTGATGAGCACGTCAACTGGTTCGCCGGCCAATTTATCTAATTCCACGACAGCTCCAGGACTCAAGTCCAAAATATCTTTGATGGTCTTTTTTGTTCGTCCTAATTCGACCGTTACGGTAAGCGGAATGTCGAGCAGCAAATCGATATTATTTGACGCCGTAAAGCTTGTATCCAGCGTTTGGAATTCACTGAAAGCGGCTGGTTGCACACGTACGGACGATGACTGCGTCAGTCGATTGGTTCCTTTCGAAGATGCTTGAGCATCTGGCACGATCGACGCTTCAGAAACCGGTTCGCTTTGACCTTCAACAGCCTGCGAATGGGTTTCAGGGGACGAAGCCTTTTCATGTTCTGTTGCGGACGGGTCATGGTTGATATCCGAGTCATTTATCACCATGGTATTGACGAGCTCTTTACAGAAGTCAATCGGCATAAGCTGCATGATGTTCGAATCAATCAAATCGCCGACTTTCAGTTTGAAAGAGACTTTAACGAATACATCTTCATCAGGGATTTGTTCGGTTCCCTTATCTTCCTGTACATTTAAAATTTCAATTTGTGGTGGTGAAATATCGATCTTTTTATCCAACATCATGGACATGGATGTTGCGGATGAGCCCATCATTTGGTTCATCGCCTCTTGGACGGCGCTAAGGTGTATCTCATTGATTTCCGCTGCTGGAGTTCCGTTTCCGCCAAGCATGAGATCGGCGATAATACCGGCATCTTGTTCCTTAATGAGTAAGACATTTTCACCTTTAAAGCCCTCGGTGTATTCCACCCTAACGGAAACATGCGGGTACGGGAATTCCTCTTTAAAATTCTCCTTTTTAATAATGGAGACGGTCGGCGTCGTAATTTCCACTTTCTGATTCAGTAACGTCGATAAAGCGGTCGATGCACTGCCAAAGGAAATGTTGCCGATTTCACCAATCGCATCCATTTCCATGTGAGTTAAATAGGCTTCTTCAGATCCATCATCGGCGGTATTAGCCAAACCCGCTCCTCCCAAGAGGGCATCAATTTCTTCCTGTGAGAGCATCCCATCATTGTGGCTCATCCGTTTCAATCCCTTCCTCATAGATATCCATAACTTGAACAGCTAATTTATTTTTGAATTTGCCGGGTTGAACGTAAAACTTCGGCATCTCGCCGACCTTTAAGATCAGCGGCTCGTTAATCCGGCGATTAAGAGGGATGACATCCCCAACATCTAATGCTATTAAATCTTGTATCTTTAAAACAGTGGTACCGAGGATCGCTTGAACATCGACGGCTGCTTCTTTGATATGCCGGGTCAATTGGGCGGTATCTGCTGATGTCGGTTGCTTCTTTTTCTCAGTCATCCATTGATGGAGTGATAGTTTTTGAATGATGGGCTCAAGTACCACATGAGGAATACATATATTCATCATGCCGCTCGCCTCACCGATCGTCACAGAAAGGGAGATGACGACAACGGTCTCATTTGGTGAAACCATTTGCAAAAACTGCGTATTCACCTCAAACGCCTGCATGGTCGGCTCTAGTTCAATAACCGATGACCAAGCTTCTTTAAAAGGTTCCAAGCTTTTCTCAAAAATTTGCGAGATCAGTTTTGTTTCAATTTCGGTGAGATTATCGATTTTATTATAGCTCGAACCGATTCCGCCGAGTTGACGGTCGAGCATCGCATAAGCAATGTTCGGGTTCACTTCAATCAACATGCGTCCTTCTAACGGCGGCGCTTCGAAAACGTTTAAAATGGTGAGCGAAGGAACGGAACGTACAAATTCTTCATAAGGGAGTTGCTCGACGGATGCAACCGTAATATGTACATAACATCTCAATTGTGAAGCATAGTAGGTGGTTAACAGTCGGGCAAAATTTTCATGTATGCGCGTTAAACTACGAAATTGATCCTTTGAAAAGCGCAAGGCCCGTTTAAAGTCATAAATTTTCTCTTTCCTCTTCAACTCTTCTTTCTTTAGTTCTTCCGCATCCATTTCTCCGGTCGAAATGGCGGAGAGCAGAGCATCAATTTCGGATTGTGATAAAATTTCGGCCATAGGATTCACCCCCCCTTATGTACATAAGCCGGTGATTCACCCGTTATTGAATGATTTTCTCGGTTGTATAGACATGGACGATTTTTCCGGATTCCATCAAGGCATTCAGCTTCGTCTCCAATTCACTTTCCAATTTCTTTAAACCTTCCTGACCATTCAAATCCTTCTCGGTCATATTGGCTAAAAGATACAAAATCGTATTTTTCACTTGGAATTGGCGGTTTTCCAATTCTTCTTTCGCCTTTTTGCTTGAGACTTGCATCATGAATTTAATCCGGATAAATTTATCATCCTTCAGATTCGTTGTCATCTCTTCCGTTTCTACCGACAAGTGATCCACAATATCATTGATGGCGGGAGGTTTCGCGGCGGCTGCTTCTTTATTGTTAAGATAATAAAATACACCCATAGCTACGATAATGGCAAAAGCCATGAATAAAATTAAGAAGTTCACGATTTTGCTTTTGAACACGCGTCATCCTCCTTGTGCATCTGCGGGGCGAAAACTAAACCGATCGTGCGATATAGCGCAACGATTTTTTCTCGGACTTCTTCTTCTGATTCTTTAACGATAATCTTTTTACCCGTGACTAGAGTAATCGTCGTATCCGGCAATGCCTCGATTTGTTCAATTAAAAACGCATTCAAGGAAAAAGGTTTACCATTCAGCCGCGTTAACACGATCATGTTTGTCATGGCCGGGAGGGGGATTTCATAAAGGCTTACCCCCTTCCCAAACCGGCCGCCCTCCTTTTATCGTTTCAAATCGACTAATTCTTGTAAAATTTGATCTGAAGTCGTGATAACGCGGGCATTCGCTTGAAATCCGCGTTGGGCTTCAATCATTCCGGTGAATTCTTCCGATAGATCGACATTGCTCATCTCAAGCGCCCCAGGTTGAATGGTTGATCCCGCATCGATGGCCGTGCCAATCATTGGCTCACCTGAGTTTGCGGACGCTTTAAAGAGATTGCTGCCGGCTTTCGTCAAGCCACCGGGATTATTGAATTGGCTAAGAACGATTTGCCCCAACAATTGCACAGAGCCATCGGATAAGACGCCGTAGATTTCGCCGGATGAACCGATGCTAAAGCTGTCCAACGTGGCGACATCGCCGACAATATCCGCATTCTCAGGCATATTACTCAACAAGGTAAGTGTATCGAAGTCTAAGTTTTGAATATTTACGACCCCATCAGCCCCGAAATTAAATGTATCTGACGTCGGCGTAATGGATTCGACGGTCCCGTCCGGTTTAAAGTTGATCGTACCTGTATGTGGCGTCCCATCACCGGCAGCGGTAATGGTAAATGTCAAAGACTTGACATAATACCCTTTTGACGGATCGGCTGGGTCAATTTGAGAAGATGTTGGCGTATCCAAGACAATTGTTGCGTCATGACCTTTGCCGTTCGCATCAAAAATTTTGAAATCTGTGGTAAAATTACCGGCCTTTGCCGTACCTGTTGCAAGGTCAATAAAATCATCGGGTTTTAAATTCCCTGTCAACGTGATGAATTTCGTCATCGGTTGATGAATGGCTTGTTCATTGATGGTAAGTTTTTGCAACCGAGTCTTATCTAAAGCCCCGTTGGCGTCTAAACCGTACCCCATTAACCTCAAGCCATCGGCATTCACGAGGCTGCCGTCCCGGTCAAGATAAAAATTGCCGGCACGGGTAAAATATTGATTAAAACCATCTTGAACGACGAAATACCCATCACCTGAGATCGCAAGGTCCAAGGAACGGCCTGTCGTCTGCAAGTTGCCTTGCTCCGTAATCGTGTCAATGCTTGCGATCTTAGACCCGAGGCCGACTTGTTGCGGATTGACACCACCGCGATTAAAGGACGGGGCACTTGCACCGGAGACTTGCTGACTTAAAAGATCTTGAAACGTCACGCGCCCTTTCTTAAAACCATAGGTGCTGACATTAGAAATGTTATTCCCAATAACATCCAGTTTTGTTTGGAAATTTTTCAAACCGCTGATTGCGGCATACATGGATCGAAGCATTATGATACCCCCTGTTTTGAGACGATCTTCGGGCACAGCCTCTGTCCTTCAGCATGTGCCAAAGGCTCCCAGATGGTCCAGCCTTTAAGAATCTAAAAGGATCGCCCCATCAATATTTGAAAAAATTTGTTTTGAAGCTTCATGTCGATGAAGCACCGTAATAACGGTCTCGTTTTGCGGACTGACAACGAGCGCTTCTTTTTTCGTGACGACAAGCGATTCTTTAATGCCCATGGATTTCGCTTCACGGACTTTTTGGCAAATTTCTTCCCATTCCTTCGGTGTAAACGTGATCTGTCGCTCGGCCATGCGTTGTGCGGCATGCTTGCTTATTTTTAAAGTGGTTTCACGCTGGGTAACCGCTTCGTTAAAAACTTGATGAAATGATTGCGTCGTTGGTTTTGACGGTTGTGCAGGCGGCGCTTTGATCCTCGGATAGCTGACATATGGGTGAATCGGCCCGACCGCCATCACTTATGCCCCTTCCGTTCCCGATGTAGCTGGAACGGGTTGTTGCGTCACTTCAATGCGTATCACCGCTTGTGGGTCAACTTCTTGACCATCCTGAGTGACATATAAAAGCTTGCCATCTTTAAGTGTCACTGCTTGGACGATGCCAGAAAGGGTTTGTTCATCATTCGTATCATCCGTTTGATCCGTCCAAGTAATCGTTTTGCCAATCACTTCTGCCTGCGAACTGAGCAAATTTTGCGTTTGACTTTGCACAAATTGGGTGAGCAAATTCGTCATGTTATTGGTTTGCTCCAATGAGGTAAATGTTGCCATTTGTGAAATAAACTCTTTATCTTGCATAGGTTGTAAAGGGTCTTGCATTTGCAGTTGCGTGATTAAAAGTTTAAGAAAGTCGTCTTTGCCAAGAATCTGTGAACCGGTTTGCCGTTGGGGCGTCGATGATCCCCATAACAGCGTTGGATCGATATTCATAAGCGGATCCCCCTTTCGGTTAACCAATCATCAAAAGGCTTTGTATCCTCAGAATCCTGATTTTGCTCCTGGTTTTTATATTCTTGATGATTCCGGCCGGAGCCGGGATGCTCGCCAGGATACCCATTCGACGTATAGGCATTTGATGGCAAGGCATACGCATTCAAAACATCCACTTTTTGGATTTGAATACCAAGTGTTGCTAATGATTGTTTTAATTGCGAAAGCTGTGATTCGATGAGATCTTTCGTTACTTCATTGTGAGCCGTTAAAACCGCTGTCAGTCCGCCATCCTTTTCCGTCAAAACCAGATTGATCGTACCAAGATGCTCTGGTTTTAGCTGAATGGATAATTGCAAACCACCTTGAGGTAACGGTTTCAGCATGCCTTTTGCCATCAATGCTTTGACGGCATCGATGATTTGTGTATCGATAGCAGGCGGCTTCCCGTTTGTATGAACGGCCCACTGATGCACTTCATTCATAGGACCGCTAAACCAAAGTGCTTGCTCACTTGGATCATGGCCGAGAAGGCGATAAGTTTCTTTTGCCTCAGTACCGTTTTGTCCGTTTCTTAGTACATGTAGCGAGCGATCGAAGCTCACATTTATAGCAGCTTTTAGCCTTTGCCCATCTGGGACGTTTGCGGATGAAACCGTTGCTGTCGGTTTAGCAAGAAAACGGTCTATCATGTTTCGTGTGAACCCATTTGTGACGTCTTCAGCATCCGATGAGATTGGCGTTCCGAAAGCCATCATAAGAGGCGGGTTATTACCATTTATCGGAAACCAAAAAAAGTTTTCAAGTAGTGCCTTGAATTTTTCCAATAAATTTTCCCAATCCGCCTGCTTTATAGAAGGGTTAACTTCTCCAGACTCCTTAATCGCAAATCCCCACTCCGTCAAAGCCTGTTTTAATTCGTATAGACCTTTGCCCGGCATGAGAGCATATGAAGTTGGTGCCTTAACAGCCTCTTCCGTTATTTTTTGCAGTTTACCCAGCCATTGTTGAAAATCGTTTTTCACGTTCGCCGGAAGATCCGTATTTTTCAATTGATTACCAAATGCTTGCACCGCTTGTACAAGATCTTTCATTGCCATAAGAAGGTTTGCTGAACCTTTTTGCTTATCATCAGCACCAACGAGGGTGGCTTTAAACGATGTTTGCGCATCAAAAGTTCCAAATGTCTTGGACAGCGGTCCGCTACTTGGCAGAAATTGAGGCGGTTTAGGATAGATGGCCATTCCGTTCGTCATGTTTTCACCTCCTTTCACGGCGCATGTTTAATTGCCTGAAGCTCCACCGTTAGCTGATCCCGCTTTCTGAGTCGACCCGTTTAAGAGAGGCGTCACTTTTGCTGCTTGATCAGCGGGCATTTGCTCCAATATCTT
Source organism: Tuberibacillus calidus DSM 17572 (assembly GCF_000430685.1). Taxonomy (GTDB): domain Bacteria; phylum Bacillota; class Bacilli; order Bacillales; family Sporolactobacillaceae; genus Tuberibacillus; species Tuberibacillus calidus. Next base: position 77,244 of record NZ_KE387193.1, read on the forward strand.
TGCTTTCGTTAAATTGTTCATCATGTTTAGATATTTGGCCGCCTCACTCGTTTTCATTGCAGATAGAATGGCTGCCGCCTTTGCCGGATCCATTGATTGATAGACTTGGGCGATCGTTTCGGATTTTGCTTGCGTTTCCTGATTTGGCGTTTGCTCAGTTAATGCGGCGTTGTCCTTTGTCTCTAAATCCTTAATTTGGCCGTTAAGACTTGCAATTTGCTGATTTTTCGCCTCTAAGTCCTTTTGTAATTGCTGAACTTGGCTTTTCAGTGCAGCGATGGTAGACGCAGCTGCTGAAGATGCCTCTTTTTTCTCTGCGGTATGAGAAAGTAAAGGAAGATGCTTCATAAGCTGGTGAGCTTCCTCTTTGACATCAAAGCCAGCAATTTTTAAAAATAAAATGGCAAAAGTGAGAATAAAAAGGATGGGTATCATGACGACCAAGACGCCTTTAATGATCTTTAATCCAATGGAATCGGTCATCTATCTATCCCCTTACTGTTTAAGAACGGCACGCTGAGCCGCTTCATCCATTTGCTTTGCTTCACTGCGTTTCCGTTCTTCTTCATAATGAGCGAAATGTACATCCTTCAACTTTTCATATTTCTTAATTTCGATCGCCTTATCGGTTAACTCCGCCTTTAAGCGTTCAAGGCGGGTGCGGAGCGCTTCGTATTGACATTGTTCCGCATGGATTTTGTGACCAATGTTTTCAAGCGCGTGAATATGTTCGCGCACACCCATGATGGACATTTTCTTTTTCTTTTCGCCTTCAAACCGCTTGATCAGCATTTCTTTTCGTTTCATTAAGTCGACGAGTTTTTTGCCTTGTTCTTCGAGCAAACGAAAGAGGTCTTGATAAATTTGTTCCAATTGTCTTTTCTCGCTTTCGTTCACCTTTAAAAGTCTTTCAAATCGATATTGAAACGCCATTTTATTCCCCTCTTCCGAATTCCGAGAGTAATTGCTGAACAGCTGCATCACGGGTGACATTTTCTGTGACGTCTTGTTTTAAAAAGCGTATGATGGATGGATAAAAGCGAATCGCTTCATCAATCTCCGCAGAACTTCCGGCTTTGTAGGCGCCGATTTGAATCAAGTCGCTCGCCTCCTCATACTGAGCGAGCAAGTTTCTGAAACGGTTGGCCGCTTCCCGTTCTTCTTTCGATACAATTGATGTCATGACGCGACTGATGCTTTTTAAAATATTGACAGCGGGATATTGGCCTTTTTCTGCTAACCGCCTGTCTAAAACGATGTGGCCGTCCAAGATTCCTCTAGCCGCATCGCTAATCGGTTCATCGAGATCATCGCCATCAACCAAAACGGTATAGAAAGCGGTGACAGAACCGTCACGGCTCGTTCCGGCTCGCTCCAGAAGCTGTGGCAACAAGGCGAAAACAGAGGGGGTATAGCCTTTTGTCGTTGGCGGTTCGCCAATGGCTAGTCCAATTTCTCTCTGCGCCATGGCCACCCTTGTCAAAGAATCCATCATCAAAAGGACATCTTGACCTTGCGCGCGAAAATATTCGGCAATCGCTGTTGCTGTTAGAGCTCCTTTAATTCGCATGAGAGCTGGCTGATCAGAGGTTGCCACAACCAAAACGGAACGCCTCAACCCTTCCTCGCCAAGATCATTTTCAATAAACTCTAATACTTCCCGCCCCCGTTCGCCGATTAATGCAATCACGTTTAAATCTGCTGATGTATTCCTGGCAATCATCCCCAAGGTCGTGCTTTTGCCAACCCCGCTCCCTGCAAAAATGCCCATGCGTTGCCCTTTGCCAACCGTCAAAAGCGCATCAATCGAGCGTATGCCGACAGTCAAAGGGGAGTGAATCCTCGGGCGGTCCAATGGGTTTGGCGGCGGTTGGTGGGTTGAATATTCGCACAAATCTGCCGGTAGCTCGCCTCCATCCATCGGCATGCCGAGACCATTCAAGACACGGCCTTTTAAAGCGTCACCAACTTTGATAGCAAGCGGTCTTCCCGTTGACTCTACTAAACACCCTGGTGCAATCCGGTGGATATTTGTATAGGGCATCAGCAGCACATGTTCATCGTTAAAACCAACGACTTCAGCGTACACTGGAGGATGATCGCGGCCGATGAGAATTTTGCAAAGATCCCCGATGGACGCCTTTGGGCCTTTCGATTCAATCATCAAACCAACCACTCGGGAAACGCGCCCCAATCGGTAATACGGATCGATGTCAGTCACCCGAGAAATAAGGGCGTCAATTCCCATTCAAATCCGCCTCCAGAAATTCTTTGAGCTTTTGCTTAATAATGGAAAGCTGTCGATCGACGGAAGCATCCACGCGTCCGTAGGGCGTTTCGATATAACAATCATTCTCCCCTAGTGATTCATCGGGGAAAATTTGGATTCGGGCATCATGAGAAGCCGCTTGCAACGTCTCACTAAAAGCCAAGGTTGCTTCGTAACGAACGGGTGAAACGTGAACTTGGACCACCGTCTGATCCTTAACGTCCCGTATGGCACGTTTGACTAAATCGATCCAAGCTTCCGGGTCACTTGCCAATACCTGCGTAACAATCCGGCCGCTAATCGCGATGGCTAAATCGAGGAGCACTCTTTCCGATTCATCCAGATGTTTTTTGTAATCTTCCTCTGCGAGCTGTATCAATCTTTTCGCTTCTTCAAGGCGGTGGACCCATTCGGCTTCCGCCTTCTCTATACCTTGACGAAACCCCTCTTCATAACCTTCTTGACGCGCCTTTTCTCTTTCACTCTCTTTTTGCGATTGCCAAGCTTCTTGATCTCTTTGGAGTTGTTCTAACACTCGCACGCGTTCGCGTTCCGCCTCGCTATGGATGGCTTCTGCTTTTCTCACCGCTTGTTGGATGATGTCATGTGCCGTGTTTTCGGGTGGGTGTTCTGCTATGATCCGTTTTGGTTGAGGTGACGTCACTTGAATGGGACGCACCTCACCGTATGAAACGGATTTGTATATATTAGACAATGACATCATCACCGCCTCCGCGGGCGATCACAATCTCACCCGTATCTTCTAACCGCCGGATAACAGTGACAATCCTTGTTTGGGCTTCTTCCACATCGCGGAGACGAACAGGACCGAGATATTCCAGTTCTTCTTTAAATGTTTCAACGCGCCGTGCGGACATGTTTTGAAAGATCACATTCTTCACTTCTTCGCTAGCCGTTTTAAGGGCGAGCAGTAAATCATCATTTGACACATCGCGAATGATGCGCTGAATGGCCCGGTTATCAAGACCAACAATATCCTCAAAGACGAACATGCGCTTCTTGATTTCTTCTGCAAGGTCCGGATCTTGAATACTTAAAGCGTCGAGTATCGTTCGTTCCGTCGTTCGGTCCACCCCATTCAAGACGTCGACGACAGCTTCAATGCCGCCCGCTTTCGTGAAGTCTTGGGAAACCGTAGATGAAAACTTTTTCTCGAGCACCATTTCCACTTCATTGATGATTTCCGGTGAGGTGCGATCCATCAAAGCGATGCGCCGCGCCACTTCCGCTTGCAATTCCGGCGCTAATGAGGATAATATCTGACCGGACTGCGCGGGATTAAGATAAGATAATACCAATGCGATCGTTTGCGGATGTTCGTGCTGTAAAAAATTCAAAATTTGTTGTGGGTCCGCTTTTCTCATAAAATCGAACGGTTTCACCTGTAATGCCGACGTCAGACGATTGATAATATCTGTGGCTGCGGTTTTGCCAAGCGCCTTTTCCAATATTTGTTTCGCATAACCGATGCCGCCTTGGCTGATATACTTCTGGGCAAGAGCAATTTGGTGAAATTGTTCGATTACTTCATCGATTTCATCCTGGTTGACACGGCGGACATTGGCGATCTCAAGTGTCAGTTGTTCGATTTCTTGTTCGCTTAAATGTTTAAGTACTTGGGCGGAAACCTCCGCACCTAGGGAGATCAGGAGGATGGCCGCTTTTTCTTTGCCCGTTAATCCTTTTTTAATCGCCAAGACAAAGCCTCCAATCAATCAATAAGAAAAATAGATAAATAGAGTGACAGCAAAGTATGTCAACTTTCTGAAATCCACGTTCGCAGCAGTTTGGCAAACTCCTCGGGATGTTTTCGTGCCAAATCCTCCAACTGCTGCTTCTTCTCATCTTCAGGTTTGATTTCAGTACTTGCAGCGATGAGATCTTTTGTCTCCTGCACATCAAATGGGATGACAGTACCAGGTGCCTCATCCTCACGCGCTTTTCTTCTTTTAAGAAATAGCCATATGATGAATCCTACCAATACGACAGCCATAGCGATACCTGCAATTTTCACCCAGAGCGGTAGTCCTGTTTTAACAGGTTGCTCTTCGGGAGCTTTACCGTTGAATTTCTCTACGGTCACTACGGTTTTCGCGTCGATTTGATCTTGGGTTAGTCCGTTTTCGCCATTTTCGCTAAGTGTCGTTTGCACAATGGCGTTTAGAATCTGTTTGATGTCTTGGACGCGCTGAGCCGGTAGCGATGCTGGATCATTCGGGTTCGGCGGCTCGACCATAACTTGAATGCCCATATCCTTAATCTTGTAGGGGCTATCTTCAATGTCGTTATGGATTTTATTGAAAACATTGTTCACGCGGTCTTCGACATGTGAATAATCACCGTTGCCGTTCGTTGAAGATGGGTAGTTCGGCACTTGGTTATCACCAGTGCCAACGACACCTTGTGCACCTTGACCTTTGTACGTTTCCGTAATATGTTCTGTTGAAACTTGCAAACCTTGCATCGTATTGGGGTCAACAGGTTCAACAAGGTCCTCCGAAGTCTTCTTTTTCGTAAAATCAATGTCAGTCGTGACGTTGACCATTACTTTGTCGCTACCCATCATCATCCCAAGCATTTGCTGCACGCGATTCCGAATCCCTTTTTCAATATCATTTTTTACTTGCTGTTGTTGCTGATAGACCGACAAAGTTGAATCGGCATTATTTGAAGAGTTCTTATCATAATAGTTAAAATACTGGTCCATGATGACGATATTATCTTCAGGTAGATTCGGAACGCTTTTCGAAACAAGGTGGAATAATCCTTCCACTTGGTCTTGTTTCAACGTATAGCCGGGTTTCAACTTCAAAACGATGGATGCCGAAGCTTGGTCAGGCTTATCGGTTACCCAGACGCTTTTTTCAGGCATGTTGATCATGACTTTGGCGGATTGTACGCCAGAAATCCCCGAAATTAAATTGGATAATTCCGTTTGCACAGCCGCTCGTTCCAAGACGTCAAATTGTTTATCGGTCATTCCAAAGTTCGCATTTTTTCCAAAGAAGGAATAATCAATTTGACCAGTTTTCGGAAGACCTTCAGCGGCTAAATCTACTTTTAAATTATTGACTTGATCGTCAGGAACGCTGATCGTTGTCCCATCCGAACTAATTTTATAAGGGATGCCCTTACTATCCAGAACGTCCTTAATTTGGCCGGTTTCTTCGGGTGACAGATCACTGTATAACGGCACGTAATGTTTATAGTTGGATAATGCCACGGCGACCGCGATGACCGCAATGACAAGAACCACTCCAGCCAAAAGCCAGATTTTTTGTTTCTTTGTGACCTTTTCCCACCGGAGCTTCATACTCCTTAGGAGGGTTGTCATTCTCTCTCTCATAACGGTTCCTCCAAATGTGGCTTAAACTTGCATTCTCATCACTTCTTGATAGGCACTAACTGCCTTATCGCGAACTTGAACTGCAAGCCGGAGCATGATCTCAGCTTTTTCCACGGCGATCATCACATTATGTAAATCATTAACGTTTCCGTTTACCATTTGTGTCACTAATTGATCGGCCTCGTTTTGGGACTGATTGATTTGATTAAACGCCTGGCTCAACATTTTCGAAAAAGTGTTTTGAACATCGCTTGCGCTCGTCTTATTCGTAGAAGGCGACGTAAACGAAGTCGGCGTAAGCGATGAGACTTGAATGGGGAACGTCATTTCTCTTTCTCCTTCCAAAATAGCTGCGAGGGTTCGTTATCGATCATTAACTGCCGATTTGCAGTGCTTTCATAAGCATATTTTTATTAGCGTTTAAAACCGTGACATTGGCTTCATAAGAACGCGTGGCACTCATGAGATCCACCATCTCACGCAGCGGGTCAACATTGGGCATTTTGACATATCCGTCAGGACCCGCATCAGGGTTCGATGGATCGTAAACTAATTTAAAAGGGGTAGGGTCTTCGTTAATTTGATTGACGCGCACACCACCGGATAGTCCGGCACGCTCTTTAAAAGCGAGGTTTAAATGGTCACTAAAAGCGAGGGGTTCTGCTTGGAATGAAACCATTTTACGTCTGTAAGGCTCCCATTCACCATTGACCTGCCGTGCTCTCGTCGTATCGGCATTGGCCATATTCGATGAGATGACATCCATTCGTAAACGTTGAGCGGTCAGCGCCGAACCAGAAATGTTGATGCCGTCAAACATACCCATTACCCTTGACCTCCTTGTAAAACAATTTTCCACTCATTAAACTTACGGCTGATAGCTTCCGAATAAGCTTGATAGGCAATTTGATTTTTGGCTAGATTTATCATTTCGGAATCCATGTCGACATTATTGCCGTTATTCTGTACTGTACTGCTATTATCTGTTTCAATTCGGCCAATGCTTGTGTCACCTTTAAAACTGAAGTGGCGCGGATCGGTGCGCAGAGCCCGAATCGCCATCTCCAAATGATCGTTGAACACAACCCGTTTGGCTTTATAGTTCGGTGTATCGACATTGGCAATGTTTTGGGAAATGACGCGCTGCGTTAAACTTGAACGGTTTAAAGCCGTCTCTAACAGCGGAATGGTTGTTTGGTAAAAAAGGTCCATGGCAAGCCCTCACTTTCATCCCCTACTGTTTATCTATCAATATTGTAACAAGATTTGACATTTTGTCATTAAAATATTTCTTAATCTACAATATTCGATACAATAGTCCCGGACACCTTTGGGTCTTAATTACTATTTTCATTCCTTTTTTTGTTTAATTTATGAAGTAAATGTCATATCATGTCGAAATCGCGGATATTCACAGAAGTGTGTCTGTGGAAAACCGAGGGTCGCGATTACCTTCAACGCAATAAGGAGGGAGATTCTTGGGAATACTCTGGCCACGAGGGTGACGGGGCGAGGTATTTCCCGTCAGTCCCAAGGTTTGGGACGCCTAACATATGCGTGAGGAAATGGAGGATAAATTAAAGTAACTAACTTTGCCAAGCCTTAACTTGGGGCAGTGCCAGCGGCTTAGCCATAAATCGATCCACTTTCTTACCTGTATAAAAAAAGAAATTGACGCCATATGAGGTTTCATAGCGAAACGCTCACGCGCGTCAATTTCTTTGTCAAGCTTATTTATTCTCCACGAATTTTATCCAATTCCACTAAGAATTTGTCGTTCAATACTTTGATGTAAGTACCTTTCATGCCAAGGGAACGCGATTCAATAACCCCAGCACTTTCTAATTTACGCAAAGCATTAACGATGACCGAACGGGTAATGCCGACGCGGTCAGCAATTTTACTTGCGACAAGTAAGCCTTCTTTACCATCAAGTTCATTAAAGATATGCTCGATGGCTTCCAATTCACTGTAGGATAAGCTGCTAATGGCCATTTGAACAACGGCTTTTTCACGAGCTTCTTCTTCGATTTCTTCGGTTTTCTCGCGCAAAATTTCCATGCCAACAACCGTCGCACCGTATTCTGCCAAGATCAAATCTTCTTCTGTGAAAGATTCCTTCAGGCGGGAGAGAATCAGCGTGCCCAAACGTTCGCCACCGCCGACAATCGGTACGATGGTTGTCAACCCAGATTGGAACAATTCTTTATTTTCCACTGGGAATGCCGTGTACGGGCTGTTAATATCCAAATTCGAGGAAGTTTCCGTGATTGAGAATAGGCTTTCCGTATACTCCGTCGGGAATTGACGTTTTTCAAAGATTTCTTGCATGCGCGGGTTGTCGATTTCCAATTTTAGCGCCATGCCGAGTAATTTTCCGCGGCGGCTCAAAACAAAGATGTTGGAATCGATCACATCGCGCAGCGTTTCCGCCATTTCATTGAAGTTCACGGGTGTTGTGGTTTTCTGCAACATATTGTTGATTTTACGTGTTTTTTCTAAAAGACTCATTTTTCAAATCCTCCTAGTATGTAATTACAAAATATATTGGCTTAAATCGCGGTTTCTTGCGATTGTTCCAAGCTTTTCATCAACGTATTCTGGCGTAATCGTGATGTGGGAGAGATGAATGTCAGGCGCCTCAAACAACAAATCTTCCAGTAATTTCTCAAGGATCGTATGCAGCCGGCGCGCACCTATGTCGTCGGTTTCTTTGTTCACATCATAGGCAATGGATGCAATCTTATGAATAGCATCGTCAGAAAATTCAACATCTATACCTTCTGTTTTTAACAATGCTTTATATTGCTTCAATAAAGCGTTATTCGGCTTGACCAATATATTCACAAAATCATCAACGGTAAGGCTGTTTAATTCGACGCGAATCGGAAAACGACCTTGTAGTTCCGGAATGAGATCCGATGGTTTGGCCATATGGAAGGCTCCTGCTGCAATAAAAAGAATATGGTCGGTTTTGACGGTACCATATTTGGTCATGACGGTTGAACCTTCGACGATCGGTAAAATGTCGCGCTGGACCCCTTCCCGAGATACATCCCCGGATTGATGATTTTTGCCGACGATTTTGTCGATCTCGTCAATAAAGATAATCCCCGATTGCTCCGCCCGTGAAACGGCCTCTTGCGTGACCTCGTCCATGTCGATCAATTTTTGCGCTTCATCCTGTGTCAAGACTTTTCTGGCCTCACGAACAGTTAGTTTACGCCTTTTTTTTCGTTTAGGCAAGACATTTCCTAACACATCTTGCATATTGAACCCTAATTGCTCCATTCCGGCCCCTTGGAAGAGGTCAAACATACCTTGTTGTTGTTCTTCGATTTCAATTGTTACAAGCTGATCCTCAAGTTCGCCGCGCGCAAGCTTTTGGCGAATTTCCTTCCGCCTTTCTCTCACACTTGCTTTTTCTTCATCGTCATCCGTAGACGCCGAATTAGTGGCACCACCGAAAATCATTTCAAAAGGATTTTTTGGTGATGTGGCCTTTTTGGCAGAAGGGACTAAAAGCTCCACTAACCTTTCATTGGCTAACTCCTCAGCTTTTTCCTTGACGCCAGCCATTTTTTCTTCTTTAACAAGGCGCACGGACGTCTCCACCAAGTCGCGGACCATGGATTCAACATCTCGACCGACATAGCCGACTTCCGTAAATTTGGTGGCTTCCAATTTGACAAAAGGCGCGTTGACGAGTCGCGCAAGCCTTCTGGCTATTTCGGTTTTACCGACGCCGGTCGGCCCGATCATCAAAATGTTTTTGGGCATAATCTCATCCCGCATTTTCTCATCCAATAATTGCCGGCGATAACGATTTCTCAGGGCAATGGCCACAGCCTTTTTAGCCTTATCCTGACCAATAATGTATTGGTCGAGCTTTTCAACAATCTGTCTCGGGGTTAAAGCCTTTGACATAAGAAAAGCGCCTCCTTAAGGATTTAGAGCTCTTCCACAACGATATTGTTGTTTGTAAAAACGCAGATTTCACCGGCTATTTCAAGCGCATGGCGGGCGATTTCACCGGCTGATAAATCACTGCTGAAGCGTTTTAAGGCTCTCCCAGCAGCTAGCGCGTAATGGCCGCCAGAGCCAATGGCCAAAATCCCATCATCCGGTTCGATGACTTCACCGGTTCCAGAGATGAGTAACATGCCATCCCTGCTCATGACGATCAGCATCGCTTCCAGCTGCCTCAGTATCTTATCACCGCGCCATTCTTTGGCCAGTTCAACAGCGGACCGGCGCAAATTCCCACCGTACTTCTCAAGATTCGCTTCGAATTTTTCATAAAGCGTAAACGCATCGGCAACGGAACCGGCAAAACCGGCGACTACTTTCCCGCCATATAAACGACGGACTTTACGGGCGGAATGTTTCATGACCACCTTTTCCCCTAATGTAACTTGACCGTCTCCAGCCATGGCAAATTGCCCATTATGCTCAATCGCAAATATGGTGGTGGCATGAAAGGTCATGGATTCCTTCAAAGATTGTCCTCCCTTCATCTGAAAGTATTTATGTAAGGCCCAAAAACGTGCGGCTTGCGCGGTGACACTAAAAAGACTCCTAAATATTATCATAATATTAGGAGTCTATGCAAGGATTTTACACGCTTTTGACAAAATTTTGAATTGTATTTGAATCTGAGCCTCTCTTATTTTACCAAACCATCCGGATGGAATGAAGATTTTGTAAAAATTTTTATTTGATTTGTGAATGCTTGAATCAGGCCTCTGTGTAATCACAAGCTGGGCACTGAACAGCCACACCTTTTTTCCCCTTTTTTTCAATGAGGTGATGGCCGCATTTCGGACACTGTCTTGCCAGCGGTTTATCCCACGATACATAGTCGCATTCAGGATAGCGGTTACAGCCGTAAAAAATTCTTCGCTTTTTGCTGCGCCTTTCGACGATTTCGCCTTTATGACACGCTGGGCAGGTCACGCCAATCGTCTTTAAAATCGGTTTCGTGTTTCGGCATTCCGGAAAGTTGGAACAGGCGAGAAATTTTCCGTAACGGCCCATTTTATAGACCATCTCGTGCCCGCATCGCTCACACTTTTCCCCCGCCGGCTCATCTTTAATTTCCACCTTTTTCATTTCCTGCTCGGCAATTTTTAAACGCTTTTCAAATTCTTTATAGAATCGGTCAATGATGGTAATCCATTCCACTTTTCCTTCTTCAATGGCGTCCAATTCCGCTTCCATTTTGGCGGTAAAATGGACATCAATGATCTTTGGAAAAAACTCTAAGATGAGTTCCAACACGACTTCCCCGAGTTCTGTTGGAACGAATTTTTTGTCTTCTAAAACGACATAATGACGCCGTTGAATCGTATCTATGGTCGGAGCATACGTTGACGGCCGGCCGATACCGAGCTCTTCCATGGTTTTTACAAGCCGCGCTTCGGTATACCGCGGGGGCGGCTGAGTAAAATGCTGCTTCGGTTCAATTTTTTCACTTTTGACGGTGCTTCCTTCTTCCAAATCAGGAAGGAAGGTTTCTTCTTCTTCCCGGTTATCGTCCGTTCCTTCAATATAAACCTTCATAAACCCCGGAAATTTGATTTTTGAACCCGTGGCGCGAAATAGAACGGGACCGTTTTGCAGATCAACCCTGACCGTATCAAGGACGGCCGGCGCCATTTGGCTCGCCAAAAAGCGCTCCCAAATCAATTTATACAAGCGGTATTGATCCGGTGATAAATAGGGTTTTAAATCTTCTGGCGTATTTCGCACAGAGGTCGGGCGAATCGCTTCATGGGCATCTTGGGCGTTCTCCGCTTTTTTCTTTTTGTTTACGGAGCGATTGACATAAGCCTCACCGAATTTTTCTTGGATGTACTCGGCGCTTTCAGCGCGTGCCACCTCTGAAATGCGGGTGGAGTCGGTTCGCATATACGTAATTAAACCCGTCGCTCCGCGTTGACCGATATCGACCCCTTCATAGAGCTGTTGGGCCACCATCATCGTTTTTCTCGCTCGAAAATTAAGCTTTCTCGCCGCTTCTTGTTGAAGCGTCGATGTAATAAACGGCGGAACCGGATTCCGGTAGCGTTCCTTCTTGTTGACGGATGCGACTTTAAAGGTTTCTCCCGAAAGCGCCTCTAAGACCCGGTTCACGTCATCCTGGGATTTTAATTCCGTTTTTTCATTATTCATGCCGTAAAATTGTCCGGTAAACGTTTCACCGTTTATCGAAAAACGACCGTCAATCGTCCAGTATTCCTCAGGCACAAAATTTTTAATCTCTTTTTCTCTGTCAATGATCAGTTTTAACGCGACGGATTGAACACGGCCGGCACTCAAGCCTTTTTTCACCTTTTTCCAAAGCAATGGGCTGATATTGTAACCGACCAACCGATCGAGCACACGTCGCGCTTGTTGGGCATCCACTAAATTGTCGTTAATCGGGCGAGGATGTTTAAAGGCTTCTTGGATCGCCGGTTTAGTAATTTCATTGAAGACGACACGGCAATCCGAGTGTTCATCGATTTCAAGGATATGGGCAAGATGCCAAGCGATCGCTTCCCCTTCGCGATCAGGGTCGGCAGCCAAATAGACTTTTTTCACCTTTTTGGCGGCTGCCTTAAGATCTTTTATCACCGGGCCTTTGCCGCGGATGGTAATATAAGTCGGTTGATAGTCATTTTCGACGTCCACAGCCATTTTGCTCTTCGGGAGATCGCGAACATGGCCCATGGATGCTTTCACTTCGTATTTATTTCCTAAATACCGCTTAATGGTTTTTGCCTTTGCAGGAGACTCCACAATGACAAGATAATCTGCCATAAACTGCGTTCTCCCCCTCTCTCTAAAAAAGTATCAAATCTTCACTTATCTTAATGACTGAATTTCTTTTTGTCAAACGTAAAAAAGCAAAAGTTAACTTTTCAGTGAATATTTTTTTACAAAAAAGTCACCATTAAACCTAGATTTTCAAAACTCTCCGAATTCATCAAGGATGTCTTCAGCACTCATCACAAGTTTGGCCCCTTGCTGGATGAGACCATGCGTCCCCTTGTAATGCGGGTCGAACGCAGGGCCTGGAACAGCAAAAATGTCTCTGCCTTGTTCCATGGCTTGGTCAGCGGTAATAAGGGAGCCGCTTTTTTCTTTGGCTTCGACAACAAGGACGCCGCGGGAAAGACCGCTGATAATGCGATTGCGAACGGGAAATTGCCATTGGTGTGGAGGGGTATGAGGCGGGTATTCACTAATGACGAGTTGCTTTGCGGTTAGTTTTTCAAATAGGCGTCGGTGACTAGCAGGATACGGGTGATAAAGTCCAGAGCCAAGAACAGCAATGGTTTTTCCATTTAAACTCAGCTCATGGGCAAAACCATCGATGCCAAGCGCCATTCCACTGACAATGACCCACCCGCGTTGTATAAGGGGCGAAAGCAGTTCGCGCATGTTTTGATACGCCATCGCTGATGGGCGTCTCGTCCCGACGACGGCTAAAGTAGGTTGAGCCTTAAGCAAATCCATCCTCCCCAAAGTATAAAGCACCCATGGAGGATCATAAATCGCCTTTAGTAATTCGGGGTATTCGTCATCAAAGACCGTGATAATATGTATAGCGCTATTCCGGTATTGGGTCAAAAGAGCGGTCATGTCAAGGTGATGAAGATCGTGGAAGAGACGTTCTGCCCGACCTAAAGGTAGGTGTAAATCGGTGTGGAAGTCTTGAACAGTGAGGTCATAAAGCATGCGGAGCTCGGGATCCATTGACAATAGCTTTCGGATCGTTTGCCATCCTGCCCCACGGCAATGGTGAATGTGAATGAGTCTTTCGCGAAAATTCAACAAGACAACCTCATTTCTTTTGACACGTTTTTTTAAACCATTCGACATCGATTCCTAAAATCCTGCAAATAATGAGAAATTTTCCCATGATCATCGATGAAGAAAGCTTGCCATTGGGGCAAGCGTGAAAAAAAGCCGATTCCTAAAAAGGAATCAGCTTTTAAAACATTTATTTAATCAGGCATTTTTCGTATAAACCTTTTTCCTTCAATACGGAAATCAAGGTTTCGCCGATGACAGCTGGTGTTTCGGCTACTTTAATGCCATAGCTATTCAGTGTTTCGATCTTCGCTTTTGCCGTACCTTGGCCGCCGGAAACAATCGCACCGGCATGCCCCATCCGTTTTCCGGGCGGTGCGGTTTGTCCGCCAATAAAGCCGACAACCGGTTTGTCTAAGTTTTCGGAAATCCACTTCGCGGCTTCTTCTTCCGCATTGCCGCCGATTTCACCGATCATGATAACCGCATAGGTTTCATCATCATCTTTAAAAGCCTTTAAAACATCGATGAAGTTGGTGCCGTTAACGGGATCCCCGCCAATGCCGACGGCGGTTGATTGACCGATACCTGCTTGTGTGAGCTGATGAACGGCTTCATAGGTCAAAGTGCCAGAACGGCTAACGATGCCGACATGACCCTTTTTATGAATATAGCCTGGCATAATGCCGACTTTGCATTCCTCAGGCGTGATGACACCTGGGCAGTTTGGCCCGATCAGGCGGGTTTTCTTGCCTTCCATATAGCGTTTTACTTTGACCATGTCAAGGACAGGGATGCCTTCTGTAATACAAATAACAAGGTCAAGCTCCGCATCTACGGCTTCAATGATGGAATCTGCCGCAAATGCCGGCGGAACGTAAATGACCGATGTGTTTGCCCCTGTTTTTTCAACGGCTTCTTTAACCGTGTTAAAGACAGGCACGCCGGCAACTTCCGTACCGCCTTTTCCGGGCGAAGTCCCGCCGACAATTTTCGTGCCATATTCCAGCATTTGCTGGGTATGGAAAAGGCCTTGTTTACCGGTAATCCCTTGAACAATGACCTTTGTATCTTTATTTATGAAGATACTCATTTTCCGTTGCCACCTTTCTGCAGTTTAATCGTGGAAAGTCGTTCTCTTCAATTATTTAACAAGAGAGACAATTTTTTGAGCACCGTCCGCCATCGATTCAGCAGCGGTAATATCCAATCCGGATTCATTCAATAACTTCTTACCGAGTTCAACATTGGTGCCTTCAAGACGAACGACAAGCGGTATGGATAAGCCCACTTGTTTCGATGCCTCAATAACGCCTTTGGCAATGTCGTCGCACTTCATAATCCCGCCGAAAATATTAATGAAAATCCCTTTGACGTTCGGGTCGGACAGAATGATTTTAAACGCAGCCGCAACTTTTTCCGCAGATGCGCCGCCACCTACGTCAAGGAAGTTCGCGGGCTCCCCGCCATAATACTTAATGATGTCCATGGTGGCCATGGCAAGACCCGCACCGTTAACCATCATCCCGATGTTTCCGTCGAGTGCGGTATAGTTCAGATCATATTTCGAAGCTTCAATTTCTTTTTCGTCCTCTTCGCTGAGGTCGCGTAATTCAAGAATTTCCGGATGACGGTAAAGCGCATTGTCATCGAAATTGAGTTTGGCATCAAGCGCCAGGACTTGTCCATCACCTGTTGTGACAAGCGGGTTGATTTCAGCAACCGAGCAATCCTTTTCAACGAAAACCTTATAGAGACCCAACATGAAGTTGACGGCTTTATTGACCAATTCTTTCGGGATATTCATGTTAAAGGCGAGTCGACGGGCTTGGAACGGTTGGAGGCCGATGGCCGGGTCGATCGTTTCGCGGAAAATTTTCTCCGGTGTTTTGGCAGCTACTTCTTCAATTTCCATGCCGCCTTCTTCCGACCCCATCAAAACGATGCGGGATTTGGAGCGATCAAGAACTAATCCGACATAATATTCTTTTTTAATGTCGCTGCCTTCTTCAATTAAAAGGCGTTTGACTTCTTTACCTTCTGGACCGGTTTGATGCGTGACGAGTGTTTTGCCGAGAAGTTCTTCGGCATATGTACGCACTTCATCAAGGGTTTTGGCAATTTTGACACCGCCCGCCTTGCCGCGGCCGCCGGCATGAATTTGCGCTTTGACTACTTTAACTTCTGTATTCAAGGACTCTGCAGCTTTGACGGCTTCTTCAACCGTGAAGGCCACTTTTCCGTTTGGAACGGCCACACCATACTGCCTTAAGAGGTCCTTGCCTTGGTACTCATGAATATTCATGACTGTTGCAACCTCCTATCAACTAGTTAAAGCCATTACTTCATCATTTTATATAACACAACCGCTGTTTGTCTACTTATAGCGATTATTGGTGTGCCATCTTTCGACCATCATTGGCGGGGTGAGCTCTGGGAAGGCTTTGATCCAGGCTGTAGATGAACCGAAAGACTTCCGCGACGACTTCATACAGCTCTGGTGGAATCGCTTCACCGATATCTAATGTCATAAGTAAACTGGCTAACGTTTCATCTTCCTGTATGGGAATGCCATAAAGTTTGGCCGTTTCAATCATTTTGCGAGCAGTTTCCCTAACTCCTTTGGCACTTACATATGGGGCATCATCTCTGTCAGGGCGATACCTTAATGCCACGGCCTGTTTCGGTTGATCGTTCACTTCTTTCATATTCTCACATCCATGTTTCCGGCATGTGGGGTAAAAATCGCTTTAGCTTCACTCAGTCCGCTTGTCACATGTTTTACCGATACGAGCTCATAGCCCAACTCTTTCAGGCGGGTCTTCATTGGGCTGACCTTTTGTTCGATGAGCGCATCAACCATCGATTGTTCATTATAAACCGTTACCGACACGCGCCGCTTTTGCACGAGAATACTGACAACTGTCTCACCCAATTGGGACAATTCAAGCTTTAGAGCAATCCGACAATAATCGGGCTCGACGCTCCCATCCGGGTTGCGTCTTGCTTCCCAAAATAAATGCACATCGCGCAAATCCGAACCGAAATAAAGCGGAAAAGCGAGCCATAATTGAACAAAAGAGCGATCCACTTGTACAGACTGTAATTGTTCGCCAGTAATTTGGCTTAACAGCTGCCCGATTAGGTCATGACCGTCATTCTTTTGGGTTAAAGATAAAAGTAAACCTTTTAAACTATTTTGCCATTGAAGGGCGTTAAGGTTTTCATTTTTCACCGATTTCAAAAGCTCTGCCTCATAAAAATAACCCATGCGAAACAGAAGATGTTTTAACCATTCCCCACTGAACGGTTTGCGATAAGGGAAAAAGTCATTGATAAACATCGGCAGCCATTCGTCTTCGCGAATGGAAAGCCCTAATAATAGGGTGAGGGTGCGAAGATCTTGCTCTGTTTTCATTTTCGGTAAAAATGTTTTTGCCTCCGGCCAATGGCTGAGAATTTGTTCTTTATATTCGGGATAGCGAGCCACAAACCAATCCCGAAGCGTAGCCATCTGCGTTTCATCACGACCCATTGCCCTTATATGCTCAAGGAGTTCATCGATACGAACGGCTATATTTGTACCCGGCCAGTTTTCCAAAAAGTCCAAAATTGCTTTTTGCGATGGATGCCTTGCATCGTATTGTTTTAATACTTGTAGCAAGGCTTTCATGGAACCGGCAGGCGCTTGCGCTGCGGAAGCAGATAGTGCTTTAAATAAAGACTCGGAAAGCGGCCACTTTTTCGCTAAAATCACTTTTAAAGCTTGAAAGCCGCTATCACTGTCGGTTTCCCCGAGCCATTTCAGAGCTTGTTTTAAAACAGTCCTGTTCATCGGGACATTATATAAATAGAATAATCGGACTAATGCCGTAGAGCGAGCATCTGACGGAAGACCAAAATAGCGGACAAGCGCCTCAGCCGTCTCCTTGCGTCCCTGATTCTCTTGGCCCAATTCCTTAATAATCTTTAATCGAAAGCCTTCGGGTTCACGAAAAAATTGAAAAAGATAACCTGAACCAGGTTTGACAGGTACTTCGACTGCCGCCTTAATCATGCGGCCGTTGATTTCCACAACCGCTTCTTCCGCTCCTAAAAGCTGGATCACCTTTCCTCTTAAAACTTCTCCGTCCTGAAGGCGCGGATTTCGATGATGAATCGGCTCCGCACGCCCTACCGATGGCAATACATTCATTCTATTTCCCTCATCCCGTCTTAAATGGCGAAAAGCTTAAACGATGTTCAGGGCACGGCCCATATTTTTGTATCGCTTCTAAATGTTCCTTCGTTCCATAACCCATATGGCGGTCAAAGCCATATTCGGGATAACGCCTTCCTAAGTCTTCCATCATTTGATCGCGGGTCACTTTAGCCATGATGGAGGCGGAAGCGATCGAGACGCTTCGCCCATCCCCTTTTACAATCGAAAGTTGAGGGATGTCCGTTTCGATCTTCATGGCATCAATGAGAAGCGCGTCGGGGGTAACTGGAAGTTTGGCGACGGCTTGTTCCATCGCTCGACGGCTTGCTTGGTAGATGTTTAAATCATCAATCTCTTTTGCAGAAATAACGGCGATCCCAATGGCAACGGCTTTCGCCTCAATTTCTTGCGCCAGCCCTTTTCTTTGTCTTGCCGTGAGTTGTTTCGAGTCATTTAGCCCATAAATAGGAGCATCAGGATTTAATATGACAGCCGCTGCAACAACCGGGCCGGCTAACGGACCGCGGCCAGCCTCATCAATGCCGGCAACAAGCTTCCAACCTTTTTCCAAACACTTCTTTTCAAAAACGAGCATGCGTTCATATTGCTCTTGTAATATTTTATCTTTTTCTTGCTTTCGCAAATAACGTTCCAATAGTTTTTGGACACCGATGCGTTCGTCACGGCGAAGCTGTTCAATTTCTTCTTGTGACAAGCTCGTTGTCTTCGCCAAGCGATCGGCAATTTCTTTAATCGTCTTTTTGTGCATCCACTAACACGCCTTTAACAATATTATCGACAGAAAAAAACCGCGTTTTAGCTTTTTGGCATTCATACGCGGTTTGGTAACTCTAAAGTTTGCCGTCCTAATTTTTGTGTGCGAAAATCGCGGATAATGATTTCAGCTGTTTTGTCATAGTCGATGTCACCGCCGCTTATCATGCACCCGCGCCGCTTTCCGATTTCATCAAATAAAAAGACGATGTCATCTTCCGGCAGAGCCGACAATTGATACCGCTCCTTCAAAGCAACCGGGTCATTTTCCAATAAAAAACGGAGGATAAAAACAGCGATTTCCTGCGAATCAAGAATTTCGTCTTTAATCGCTCCCGTCGCAGCAAGACGCAACCCAATGGCCTCATCATCAAATTTCGGCCATAAAATACCGGGCGTATCTAATAATTCCATCGTTTTGCCGATCTTCACCCATTGTTGCGCTGTCGTAATGCCGGGGCGGTCACCGATTTTAGCAATCTTTTTGCCGGCGAGTCGATTAATCAAAGTGGATTTGCCGACATTAGGGATGCCCAAAATCAACGCACGGTCAGCGCGTGGGTTCATGCCTTTGCGTTCGGAGCGCGCCCGCCGTTCTGCGGTCAATCGCCGCACGGCTTGGGGGATCGCTTTTGTGCCTTCACCGGTTTGGGCATTCACTGCTAACGCCTCATAACCTTTTTCACGAAAATAATCGATCCACACCGCAGTTTTATCAGGGTCTGCGAGGTCGCTTTTATTTAAAATCATTAAGCGCGGCTTTGATCCCGCGATTTCATCAACTAATGGATTGCGACTCGATTGCGGGATCCGCGCATCCACCAACTCCACAACAACATCAATCAACTTAATTTTTTCGATCATTTGGCGTTTGGCCTTCGCCATATGGCCGGGATACCATTGAATGGTCATGCCTCACCCTCATTCCTAACGTCAGTTATTTGTAGAATGCAAAAAACAATGCTTAATGAATCACTTTAAAATCTTTTAACGGCCAGAAAAGAAGCCATCCTTTGCCGATAATTTCATCCATGGGAATCGGTCCGAAATACCGGCTATCCCGGCTGTTGCGTCGATTATCCCCGAGAACAAACACCATTCCCTTCGGTACTTTTGTTTTAAAGTTATAAGTTAAAAGACCAGTCGTTTCTTTTTTATATTGATCCAAATACGGCTCTTTTATCTTCTTGCCATTGACATAAAGAACGTCATTTTTATATTCGATCGTCTCACCGGGTAGTCCGATAATTCTTTTTATGTAATCTGATTTCTGTGTGGCATGAAAAACGACAATATCGAACCGTTTAGGTTTTGCGACTTTATAACAGATTTTACATATGATGACATGATCGCGGTCCTTAAAAGAAGGCATCATGGAGTGGCCTTCCACAACGATATGGGCAAAGAAAAAATAGCGCAACAATGCCGCAAGCATTATAGCAACAGCAATCGGTTTCAGCAATCCCCAAGAGCCATTTTTTCCGTTCGTCATTCACCGGCCCCTTTCTCATCGGACATGTTGACCTTTCCATAGGAAAAAAGGAGCTTGGCAAGCAAGCTCCTTTCCCTTTCTTCGATTATCGGCTTTTAATACGAGCCGCTTTACCGCGCAGGTTGCGTAAGTAATACAATTTCGCGCGACGAACCTTACCGCGGCGGATCACTTCAATTTTTTCGATTTTCGGCGTATGAACAGGGAATGTTCTTTCGACGCCGACACCATAGGACACTTTGCGAACCGTAAACGTTTCGCTGATCCCGCCGCCGCGGCGCTTAATCACGACACCTTCAAAAACCTGAATGCGTTCACGTGAGCCCTCGACAACTTTAACATGTACGCGCACCGTGTCACCAGGACGAAAATCGGGCAAATCCGTTTTCAACTGATCTTTCGTAATCTCGTTGAGCAACTCTTGCATCTCATTGCCCCTCCTTCCAACCAATGCTCATATAACGTTCACAAGCCGTTACAGCGGAACACCGTATTCGATACAAAACCACAAATATTAGGATATCACAGAGTACTCCCCCATGCAAGATCAAAAAAGCTTTTCCGCCAGACTTACTATACAAAGGAATGGCTTTTCCGCAAGCCGGATGACCCGGAAGCGCAGGACAAGCTTGCTTGTCCGAAAGCGACCGGTCATCCGGCGGAAGCGGCGCATGCCGCCTTTGCGAAGCAAAGGGCGGAAAAGCCATTCCGGATCTTTATGGGGCCCCCAACGACGCGCACCCGCAAAGCACCCATTTTCAGGCTTTGCG
>NZ_KE387193.1:98345-208606 GCF_000430685.1 Tuberibacillus calidus DSM 17572
GCGGAAAAGCCATTCCGGATCTTTATGGGGCCCCCAACGACGCGCACCCGCAAAGCCCCCATTTTCCTAGGCTTTGCGGGGGTGCAGCGTCACAACCGAATCCACTTTTTTTATTCACTTACCTTCCAGCTTCAAAACCATTCATGCGCTACACAAACCGCGCAAACATTCAAGGAATTAAAAAAACGAGTGCGGAAACTGTAAATAATTGGAGCATATAAGCAGTTTCAGTTCGAACAGCCACCGAAAATGAGCAAAAACCCAATTTATGCGCAATTTTGGGGCTCTAGCCGACGGAAAATGAGCAGACGCTCCATAAAATGGAAAACAGCCAACTTACCAGATTGTTTTTCCATCATATAAGCTGGTTTTGTCCCAATCTCATTTTTTTCTAGAAGGAATCACCGAACAAGCCTAAAAAAAATATGCTATTTTATCATTTCCATCTGAAACGAAAGGATGAATCGTATGTGTGGAATTGCGGCTTTGGTTGACTTCCGAAGAAATGTAAGTGGTGAACGTGAGACGATCAAACAAATGACGGAAACATTATCGAAGCGTGGGCCGGATGACACCAATTATTTTTTTGATCAGTCGGTAGCCTTTGGCCATAAACGGTTGGCAGTGGTGGATCTTGTTGGTGGAAAACAGCCTATGACAAAAGCGTTTAAGGGAAATACTTGCACCATCATCTATAATGGCGAACTTTATAATACCGAAGACATTCGAAAAGAGTTATTAAAACGCGGTCATACCTTTAAAGGCCACAGCGATACCGAAGTTCTGCTTTCCGCTTATATGGAATGGAAGGAGGAGTGCGTCCATTATCTTAATGGAATTTTTGCCTTCGTCGTTTGGGATCAAGCCGCACAAAAAGTCTTTGCCTCTCGAGACCGTTTAGGGGTAAAACCGCTCTTTTATCGGGAAAAAAACGGTACTTTATTAATTGGGTCGGAAATTAAAGCGATCCTCGCCCATCCAGAGGTCGAAACAAAAATTGGTCTTGATGGGCTGGCAGAAGTTTTAGCCTTGGGTCCTTCTCGCACCCCTGGCCATGGCATTTTTCAAGAGATCGTTGAATTGCGGCCTGCTCATTCCTTAACCTTTTCCCGGGATGGTTTGAAAGTTTGGCGTTATTGGCAAGTCAAAAGTGAAGCACATACCGACTCTTTGGAAGAAACGATTGAGAAGGTACGATTTTTAGTTAAAGATGCGGTTGAAAGACAGCTCGTTTCGGATGTACCGGTCTGTACCTTTTTATCTGGTGGTTTGGATTCTAGTGCAATTACAGCCATTGCCGCCAACCATTTTGCGGAAACAGGGAAAGGAGAACTCCATACTTTTTCCATTGATTATGAAGATAATGACCGCTTTTTTCAAAGTTCGGAGTTCCAACCTCATTCAGATCGTGCTTTTATCGATGTCATTGCCCGAAAATTTAACACCATCCATCACCATTGTGTCATCTCCAACGACGATTTGATCCAGTATTTAACGGAAGCGGTTATCGTTCGGGATACCCCCGGCATGGCTGATATCGATTCGTCCCTTCTTTGGTTTTGTCGGGAAATCAAAAAAGATTTTGTCGTCAGTCTTTCCGGGGAATGTGCCGATGAGATTTTTGGCGGTTACCCGTGGTTTTATAAACAGCATGCCCAATCCGTGCAGGGTTTCCCGTGGATTCGCTCATTAGAAGCAAGAAAAGATTTACTAGCGGATCATTGGTTGAGTAAGCTAAATATGGATGAATATATCGAAAATCGGTATAAGGAAACGGTTCGGGAAACACCGTTATTGGATGCAGAAAGCGAGGAAGCATCCGATCGGCGGAAACTTTTTTACTTGAACATGATTTGGTTTATGACCACTTTGCTGGATCGAAAAGACCGTATGAGCATGGGCGCATCGCTTGAAGTACGGGTTCCATTTGCTGATCATCGCATCGTTGAATATGTCTGGAATATCCCTTGGGAAATGAAAACGGCGGATGGAAGGGAAAAGGGTATTTTACGAAAGGCTTTAGAAGACCTTTTACCTAAAGAGATACTCTATCGAAAGAAAAGTCCTTACCCGAAAACGCATCATCCTGCATACACAAAAGGCGTTACTGTTTGGTTGGGAAAAATTCTAGAAGACAAAAGTTCTCCGCTTCACGAGTTTTTTAAAGGGGAAAAATTGCGGGAGTTATTAAGGACTGGTGGAGCCGTCTATCAAATCCCGTGGTTTGGTCAACTGATGACTGGACCGCAACTTTTGGCCTTCTTAGGGCAATTTCATGTATGGTTTACTGAATATAAAATTTCTGTTGTTGAATAAGATGAAAAAACATCATGAAAAAAGAGGCCGGGACAAAAGCGTTGAGAAGGTTTTGTCCGAGCCTCTCTCTTATTTTTCGTTCTTGATTTCCTCAAGCAATGCCTTTTCCACTTCATTCAACGCGTAGTTTTCGAGGAGGTCCGGCCGGCGCTCCAAAGTGCGGCGCAATGACTCTTTTTTTCGCCATGTTTCTATGCGTGCATGGTTTCCTGATAATAACACATCCGGCACCTTCATGCCGCGAAAATCAGCCGGTCGCGTATATTGCGGATGCTCGAGGAGTCCCGTTGAAAAGGAATCGGTGACGGGTGATGCTTCATTTCCCAGAACCCCCGGTAAAAGCCGTACGACGCTGTCAACAATGACCATTGCCGCGAGCTCCCCGCCGGTTAACACAAAATCACCGATCGAAATTTCATCGGTCGCTAAATGCTCGCGGATCCGTTCATCATATCCTTCGTAATGACCGCAAATAAAAATTAAGTGCTCTTCTTTGGCCAGCTCCTCCGCTTTTTTTTGCGTGAACCGTTCTCCTTGCGGCGTCATAAGGATGACGCGTGCATCCGACGCCGTTTGCGCTTTAACATGATCAACCGCATCAAAAAGCGGTTGTGGCATAAGGACCATGCCGGCCCCACCGCCGTAAGGATAATCATCAACTTTTCGATGTTTGTTATCCGCAAAGTCGCGGAAATTCGTGACGCGGAATGAAACAAGCCCACGTTCAGACGCCTTTTTTAAAATGGATTCTTGAAAAACACCGGTAAACATGTCCGGAAACAAGGTTAAAATATCAATCTTCATCATCGACCAACCCCGGCATGAGTTCGACGTCCACACGCTTGGTCGCCGGATCCACCGATTTCACGACATCAGCAATATAAGGCAGCAAAAGATCCTTTTTGCCTTTTCTTTTAACGACCCAGACATCATTTGCGCCAGGTGAGAGAATCTCGGATATGGTGCCAAGCCGCTCGCCTTTTTCATCAAAAACCTCACAGCCGATGATTTCGTGGTAATAAAATTCGTTCTCTCCCAATTCCGATAGTTGGTCCTCACTCACGTATAAGGATTGCCCTTTAAACCGTTCGACATCATTGATATTGTTAAAACCTTCAAATTTGAGGAGATCAAAATTTTTATGCCGGCGATGGCTTTCGACAACCACTTCTAACTTTTCCGATGTACGATTCTTCCCGACGTATAAATGGCTGCCCGTCGCATAGCGCTCTTCGGGAAAGTCCGTATGGCTGATCACGCGTACTTCACCGCGAATCCCATGCGTATTGACGATTTTTCCGACAAGATACCATTCCTTCACTGTAGACACCTCTTTTCAATACATGTGTGCGATGAAAAGCCGCGCGCCTTTTATGTATGTGATCATGTTGAGTAGTCAGCATTTAAACCTTTTTAGGCAAAGCTAGCTCGTTCATTAACATGATGCTAGCCGAAAAAATGCTCGACTTTCTACCCAGTAAAATAACAAGGGAAGGATGCCTCCTTCCCCCGTTTTATTCTCTGATGGTCAATGTTGCCTTTTCGTGATGAGCCAGTCCCGCCGCGTGGACGACGGTGCGGATCGCGCTTGCCATGCGGCCTTTCTTACCGATGACCTTACCCATATCCGCTTTGTTAACAGTTAAAATATATGTCACTTCATCGTTATTTTGTTCTCGTACAACTCGGACATCATCGGGATGGTCGACAAATGGCGCGACGATCCCTTTAATGAGCTCATCCATCCAACATCACCTCAAATAATAATTCGACCGGATGCTGAAATCCGCCGAGAAACTTGCCGTTTCCTTATTTAGAGTTTCTTTGGTTATGAAACTTCTCTAAAATGCCTTGTTTGGAGAACAAATTGCGGACGGTATCCGAAGGCTGAGCACCGTCGGAGAGCCATTTTAAAGCTTTTTCTTCATTGATAGAGACTTCAGCCGGTTGAGCTACCGGATTGTAAGTCCCGATTTGGTCAATAATCCGGCCGTCGCGCGGTGAACGAGAATCTGCAACAACAACGCGATAGAACGGGCGTTTTTTAGCCCCCATGCGTTTTAGACGAATTTTTACTGCCATTGTGTGACACCTTCCTAATATGTTTCTTAGTGTTTTAGTTGTTTATGTGAACGATGGCTTCATCGTTACATCCATTACATAAAGGGCAGATTAAACAAGCCTTTTTTCTTCTTGCCTTTTGTCATGCCCATCATTTGCTTCATCATTTTCTTCATGTCTTTAAATTGCTTCAGCAAGCGATTGACATCCTGAATCGATGTCCCGCTGCCATTGGCAATCCGTTTTTTGCGGCTGGCGTTAATGATATCGGGGTCGGCTTTTTCTTGTGGGGTCATCGAGCGAATGATGGCCTCGATATGACTCAGTTGCTTTTCGTCAATTTTGACGTTTTTTAAGCCCTTGACCTTATTCATACCTGGCATCATTGCCAACAAATCTTCGAGCGGCCCCATTTTCCGAATTTGCGCGAGTTGGTCCAAAAAGTCATCCAAGGTAAAGCTTAAATCGCGCAGCTTCTTTTCCATTTCTTTGGCTTTTTCTTCATCCACACTCGCTTGGGCTTTTTCAATCAAGGACAGCACATCGCCCATGCCGAGGATGCGGCTGGCCATGCGATCAGGATAAAATGGTTCAAGAGCATCGAGTTTTTCGCCCGTTGCGGCAAACTTGATCGGCTTACCGGTAACGGCCTTTACCGACAGGGCAGCCCCACCGCGCGTATCGGCATCCAGCTTCGTTAAAATTACCCCTGTGATATCGAGGCTTTCATTGAAGCTTTCCGCGACATTCACCGCGTCTTGACCGGTCATCGCATCGACCACAAGGATGACTTCGTCAGGGTTAACGGCGGCTTTAATTTGCCGCAATTCCTCCATCATCGCCTCATCAATGTGCAAACGTCCTGCGGTATCGATGAAAACGATGTCGTGATGGTCAGCCTTTGCTTTTTCCAAGCCTTGCTTGGCAATATCCACAGGATTGGCTTGGTCGCCGAGGGAGAACACCGGCATATTTAATTGTTTTCCAAGCGTCTCCAATTGCTTTATCGCTGCCGGTCGATAAACGTCGGCGGCTACGAGAAGCGGGTTTTTATTCAGCTGCTTGCGCACATAATTGGCAAGTTTTCCGGTTGTCGTCGTTTTACCGGCGCCTTGCAAGCCAACCAGCATGATGACGGTCGGTGGCTTTTGAGCGATCTTTAGCTTACTGACTTCTGAGCCCATCAGTTCTGTAAGCTCATCCTGAACAACTTTAATCACTTGTTGCCCCGGTGTCAAGCTTTTTAAAACTTCTTGACCGACGGCCCGTTCTTTCACTTTGTTAATAAAGTCTTTAACGACTTTAAAGTTAACGTCGGCTTCGAGCAGTGCCAAGCGCACTTCCCGCGTCATTTCTTTGACGTCAGCTTCGGAAACCTTGCCTTTACCCCTGATTTTCTTAAACGTTTCTTGAAGTCGGTCGGCTAAACTTTCGAATGCCATGTTAACCGCCTCCTAATCCAGGTTCTCAAGTAAGCGAATGATCTCAACACTTCTTTTGATATCGGGCGCCTTGGCTAGAAGCGCCTCTTTCAATTCCTGAAGCAGCTTCGTGCGGCGGTTGTATTTCTCATACAGGCCAAGCTTTTTTTCGAAGGCTTCCAATGCGCTTTCCGTCCGCTTGAGATTATCGTATACCGCTTGGCGACTGACCCCAAACATTTCAGCGATTTCACCGAGGGAATAGTCATCGGCATAATAAAGATCCATATATTCCCTCTGTTTCGGTGTCAAAAGCGGTTGATAAAAGTCATACAGGGCGTTAAGGCGCATCGTTTTCTCCAGCAGCATGATACCACTTCCCGTAAAGTACTGACACTTTACATCCCTATCATATCGGCAATTATCATGTGTGTCAAGTCTTTTTTCTTAACAGCTTTTTCACATGAGTTTATAAGGGCCTGTTCGCACGTCGATCGCAGTGTTCGTCCATCGGAAACGTAACGGTGGCGACCCTATTCGGCATCGCCACCCGCTTCTGTCATCATTTCGGAAAATAGACCGTAAACAAAGGCATCGGCATCGAAAGGCTGGATGTCATCAATACCTTCACCAAGTGTGACAAATTTAACAGGTAAATCCAATTCATGTCGGATGGCAAAGACGATGCCTCCTTTGGCTGTCCCATCCAGCTTTGTTAACACGATGCCGGTGACGTCTGTTGCTTTGCCAAATTCCTTTGCTTGAGAGAGGGCGTTTTGGCCGGTGGTCGCATCGAGCGCCAAAAGGACTTCGTGCGGTGCTCCTGGAAATTCACGGCTGATGACGCGCTTGACTTTTTCCAATTCCTTCATTAAATTGACTTTATTTTGCAAGCGCCCAGCCGTATCGCAAATTAACACATCGACTTTCCTGGATTTGGCCGCTTGCAGCGCATCATAAATGACAGCTGCGGGATCGGAACCTTCTTGATGTTTAATGACATCAACCCCTGCGCGCTTGCCCCAGACTTCCAATTGATCGATCGCTCCAGCGCGGAAAGTATCGCCCGCTGCCAAAAGCACGCTTTTTCCTTCCTGTTTAAAACGGTTAGCGAGCTTGCCAATCGTCGTCGTCTTGCCGACGCCATTGACACCAACCATTAAAATCACCGTCGTTCCATCCGGGTTCAGGCGAAGTTTTGTTTCTTCCTCGTCTTTTGTTAACATTTTGGCTAATACTTCAATGATCACATCTTGTAGTTCGCTCGTCTCTTTGATGTTTCGCGATCGGGCTTGATCTTTTAATTCATCAATCAAATCCATAACGGTATGAACACCGACATCGGCGGTTATTAAGATCTCTTCCAGTTCTTCAAAAAATTCCTCGTCGACTTTTCTGTAGCGTTTCACGAGGTTATTCACTTTTTGCGCGACGGAATGGCGGGTTTTAGACAAGCCATCCTTAAATTTTGATGTCACGCTCTCTTTTTGCCCGGCGAGTTTCTCTTTCAATTTTTTAAAAAAGCTCATGTAAACTCCTCCCGTGATTAGCCGACCAATTTTTCTGTATCCTCCAAGCGTACCGAGACAAGTTTGGATACACCGGATTCCTGCATGGTCACGCCATACAATACATCGGCTTGTTCCATCGTTCCCTTTCGGTGGGTGACGACGATAAATTGGGTTTCACGGCTAAAATTTCGTAGAAAATCCGCATAGCGGTCGACATTGGCATCATCAAGCGCCGCTTCGACTTCGTCCAATACGCAAAACGGGACTGGACGAACTTTTAAAATCGCAAATAAAAGGGCGATGGCCGTGAGCGCCCGCTCGCCGCCGGATAATAATGAAAGTTGTTGCAATTTCTTTCCGGGCGGCTGGGCTAAAATATCAACGCCGCTATATAAAAGGTCATTTGGGTCTGTTAACTGCAAATCGGCATGACCGCCTCCAAACAATTGTTTAAAGACGATTTGAAATTGTTCGCGGACGCGTTCGAACACATCCCCAAAGCGCTTCCGAACTTCTTCATCCATTTCATTGATGACGTTTAACAGCGTTTGCTTGGCCTGCAGGAGATCTTCGCGCTGATCCTTCAGAAAGCGTAGTCTTGTCGAGACCCGTTCGAATTCTTCGATGGCGCCGAGGTTGACATGACCGAGTTCATCGATCGCCCGCTTTAACAATTTCACTTGTTTACGAGCTTCATCGGGTTCCATGGTCAGCGGATGGCGCTCTTTTGCCATCTCATAACCGATGTGGTATTCTTCCCGCAAACGGTCAAGCAAATTATCGAGTTCGACATCGAGCCGCTCTAAGGCTATTTCATCGCGGCGCAGCGCTTCTTCTGTCCCTTTATATATCCGTTTTAATTCCTTGAGTTCTTCTTCTCCAATGCGCAATGTCTCGGATAATTCTAAGCGCATCTTCCGCCTTTCGGCAATCCAAGCATTCAGCCGCTCTTTGTCTTTTCGCCCTTCTTCAATGCTTTGGACCAGTATTTCTTGATTGCGAATTTGGTCTTGAAGTGAAGAATCCAGTGAGGCGACCGCCGATTTGGCTTGGTCAAGCTCCTTGGCAATCATCTTGAGCTGCTCTGAACGTTGGACCGTGCGTTCGGATTGGGTGGCCACCACTTCTTTTTGGCGGGCATAAGCCACTTTTAATTCGGTGATTTCATTTTGAAGCTCAACTTTCGCTTCTTCTTGATGTTGTTTTTGATGGGATAACTTTTCAATATCCCGATTGACGGCTTCTTCCTGCTTTGCGCTTTCAGCTAACGCCTTAGTGAGGGCATCAAGGCGCGCGGTAAGTTCCGCTTTTTCCTGTTCAAAGCGCTCTTGGTCCCGATTGTAGAGGGCGATGCGTTCATTCACGCTTTTTTCGACGAATCCCATTTCTTTGGCTTTTGCTTCAAGCGTTCGCACCTCATCAGCTAACAGAGCTTCTTGTTTTTCCAATGTTTGCCGACGCTTATCATCGGCTTGCAGCGCTTCCTTCAGCGTCTGTATTTCCTGAGCCAGTGCGGTGCGCTTTTCTTTCATTTCCGCTAATTGTTTTGTAAGGCTTTCGATTTCACGGCCGCGACCGAGAAGATTGACGCCAGTCGTTTTTCGGCTGCCGCCGGACATGGCGCCACCGGGGCTGACGACATCGCCATCTAAAGTGACGATGCGATACTTATAACCAAGCAATCGCGCAAGTTCATTTGCGCCTTTCAAATCTTTGGCAACGACAATCGATCCGAGCAAATGCCCAATCACCGCATGATAGGCGTGATCGTATTCCACAAGCGCGGCCCCTGTGCCGACAAACGCGGAATGATCTTGCACGGCTTGAAGCTCGCGGTCTGGAATCCAGCGCGGTTTGATTACAGAGAGCGGCAGAAAAGTGGCTCGACCCGCTTTCTTCGCTTTTAAAAACTGGATCGCCTCGCGCGCATGTTCTTCGCGGTCGACAACGATATGCTGCATCGCGCTTCCCAAAGCGGTTTCAATCGCCACTTCATAAGCCCGGTTCGCTTTAATAAGCTCAGCGACCGCGCCTTTAATTCCTTTTAACGGCTTGCCTTTTGCTTTTAGAACCGCCTTAACGCCACCGAAAAAGCCGGCGTAAGCCTCTTCCATTTCCACAAGCATCCCGCGGCGCGCTTCCGCTTGGTCGATCAATTGATCGGCCTTCTGTAAAGCTGTGCGCCGCCTTTCCCAGTCGGCTCGCTTTTGATCAAGCTCCGCTAAAAGTCGGTTCAATTCTTCTTTAATGGCTTGCCATTCAGACGATTTGGCGCGAAGTTCCGTTTCAACGGTTTTCTTCTCCGTTGCCACTGATGAAGCTTGTTCGCGAATACCTGCTTGTTCATTTTCAAGCTGAGAAGCTTTCTTTTCAATTTGCGCCAGTTGTTCTTCAAGATAGCGTTTTTCATTGCGCATGGCAGCAGCCTGATTGAGTTGTTCAAAATAATCATTTTTCAGCTTTTCAAGACGTTGCTCCAAATCTCTTTCAAAATGATCCAGCGCCTCGGTTTTCTCCCTTAGAGCCGCTTCCAGTTGGGCAAGCTGCGCTTTTTGTGCTTCGAGCGCTTTTTTTTCCTTAATCAACGCTTCTTCTTCCCGTTGCTTTCTTGCCTCAAGGTCTTCGATTTGGCGCTTAAACCGCTCGGCATTTTCTCTCGCGTGTTTGCGCCGCTCTTCCAGGACCTTTTTTTCACCTTCATATTTTTCTTGGAGTTCACTCGCCAAAAGCAGCGCTTCCTGCAATTCATCAATCGATTCATCGAGGGCTTGGATATACGTCCTGAGGCGCTCGGCTTCTGCTTCCTGTTTAGAAATAGCGGAAGACTCATCAAGCGCCTTTTGTTTTAAAGATTCAACGGATTGGGCGCGCTGTTCCCATTTCTCATGGGTCGCGCCGATGTCATGGGCGAGAAGCGCCACTTCGATGGCCTCGAGGCGTTCCTTTTTATCCAAATAATCCTTGGCCACGGACGCTTGCTCTTCGAGTGGTTCGATTTGTGAATCAAGTTCATAGATGATGTCTTCTACGCGGTTTAAGTTTTCTTGGGACTCTTCCAGCTTTCGCTCGGCGCTTTGCTTTCGGAGCTTATATTTTAAAACACCAGCGGCTTCTTCAAAAATTTTCCGTTTTTCTTCAGCCTTGCTGTTTAAAATATCATCAATCCGGCCTTGTCCAATGATAGAATAGGCTTCTCGGCCGAGCCCTGAGTCCATGAACAAATCCACAATATCTTTTAACCGGCATTTTTGCCCATTCAGCAAAAATTCACTTTCACCAGAGCGAAACACACGGCGTGTGACGCTGATCTCACTATAATCATAAGACAGGTAGTGGTCATTGTTATCGAGAACGAGGGTGACTTCCGCCATATTGAGCGGCCGTTTTTCTTCACTACCGCTAAAAATGATGTCTTCCATCTTTGACCCGCGCAACGATTTGACCGATTGTTCACCCAAGACCCAGCGGATGGCATCCGTGATATTGCTTTTTCCGCTGCCGTTCG
The DNA here is from genome assembly GCF_000430685.1 of Tuberibacillus calidus DSM 17572. Lineage (GTDB taxonomy): Bacteria > Bacillota > Bacilli > Bacillales > Sporolactobacillaceae > Tuberibacillus > Tuberibacillus calidus. The sequence goes on from NZ_KE387193.1 coordinate 109,160, forward strand.
GGCCAACAACCGCCGTAACCCCCTGTGAAAAATCGATCGTGATTTTGTTGGCGAACGATTTAAAACCGATGATTTCTAATTGTTTCAGGAACATGAAAAATCCTCCCGTGCACACTAGCCCCTTTATTTTATACTAACAGAAGGAGGAAATAAAGACGAGATACAATGGACACATGTGGTTTGGTTGTAAAACATATATTATTTTACAAATCACTTGATATGTGGCACGCTTTTATTAATCACGGAAATTGGAGGAACGATCATGGATTTAAAAACGGCTAACCTGGCCAATATACAAACGATGCTGGAAGGTATCAAAGATAAACTGCAACTCGTCAATCGCGATGTTCTTAAGGCGGAAGCCATTTCGTTTGACCGTTATGAGGATCTTTACGCCTTATATCAAATGATCATGAAAAAACCGTCATTCAGCGTCCTTGAGAGGGAAGGCATTTTAGATGAACTCAGAGCGTTAAGAAAATAAATGCCACTTGACGGTTGAATACTTTGACCTATAGTTCATGTGATAAATTCAATTCGTAAAGAATAAAAAAAGTTGACTCAAACGGTTTATCCCATCAATGATGATCAAAAATCTTTTTGACGGGACCCCGTTCATTTGAGTCAACTGTTTTCTTTTTTAAGGCTTTGAATCGCAACATGTGCCGCCATCTGTTCGGATTCTTTTTTCGTTCTTCCTTTACCAGTTCCCAATACCTTTCCATTTAAGCAGACATTTGAGACAAATTCTTTGTGATGGGCGGGTCCTTTTTCCGAGACGACCTCATAGTCCAACACACCTAAGTTTTGACGCTGCACCATTTCTTGTAACTGACTTTTATAGTCGGCCATTTGTGAAAAAACACCTGCGGAAATTTTAGGATACATCACGGTCTCGAGAAAACGGTCGACGACATCAATGCCTTGATCGAGATACAAAGCCCCGATAAAAGCTTCAAACACATCCGCTAAAAGCGCCGGACGCGTTCTCCCTCCTGTCGCTTCTTCTCCTCTACCAAGAAAAATCATTTCACCGAAACCACACGCATTGGCCAAGATCACGAGAGAGGGTTCACAAACGATCGCAGCTCTTAGCTTCGTTAATTGTCCTTCTTTCATGTCCGGGAAGTTTTTAAATAAAAAACGGGACACCAACAGTTCCAATACGGCATCCCCTAAAAATTCGAGCCGTTCGTTATCCGACCTGACTGTTAATCGGTGTTCATTGACATAGGATGAGTGGGTAAAAGCTTGTTTTAGCAACGCTTCGTTCTCAAAGGTCAATTGGTAGTCGTTTAAAAAGGTATGTATCTTGTCAAGCTGTTTTCGATCGGATTGTTGTAGGCCGCCCCTGTTTTTAGTCAAATCTAACACCTCGCACACAAGCTTACGTTTTATTATTGACGAACCGTCTTGTGAACATAACATGCTTCATTTTATTGGAAAAGTCCCGGACAACATCCGGGACTTCATTCATTCCTGAAATTACTGATGGTTTTTTATGTATTCCACTACATCGCCAACAGTCAGGATTTTTTCAGCATCCTCATCGGAAATTTCGAGATCGAATTCGTCTTCCAATTCCATAACGAGTTCAACAACATCGAGAGAATCAGCTTCCAAATCTTCTTTGAAGGAAGATTCGAGTTTGACATCGGCTTCGTCGACATCTAATCGATCTGCAACAATTTTTTTGACGCGTTCAAAAATGTCTTCGGCCACGCTTGTCACCTCCCCTCAGGGATTCTATCAATTAAAATTGAAAATGGCAATAACCTGTCTCCAATATTGTAACCGCGGATTGTCCATTGAGTCAATCACTTACATGACCATGCCGCCGTCAACACACAAGACTTGTCCCGTCATATAGTCACTCGCTTCTGAGGCAAGAAAGCCGACAACTTTGGCGACATCCTCAGGCTGCCCGAAACGCGCGAGCGGAATTTGGGCGAGCATCGCTTTCTTAACGTCTTCCGGCAGAGCTTCCGTCATGTCCGTAGTGATAAAACCCGGGGCAACGGCATTTACCGTGATGTTTCTCGCCGCCAATTCTCTCGCGGAAGACTTCGTCAAGCCGATCACTCCGGCTTTGGCCGCGACATAATTCGCTTGGCCGGGATTGCCGATGATACCGACAACTGACGCCATATTAATAATTTTACCATGTTTTTGTTTCATCATGACCCGCGATACAGCTTTAGTCATATTAAAGACGCCTTTTAGATTGGTATTGATGACGGCATCCCAGTCCTCTTCTTTCATGCGCATCAATAAATTATCCCGCGTGATCCCGGCGTTATTGACGAGGACATCCAAAGAACCAAAGGTTTCCGTGACGGTTTTTACCATCTCTTGCGCGGTTTCCGCAGAGCTCACATCACCTTGAAGCGCAAAAGCTTCGGTTCCTAACGCTTTGATTTCTTCAACGACAAGATTCGCTTTTTCGGCATTGCCGGCATAGTTTACGGCCACGCGATACCCCATGCGGCCGAGCTCGAGTGCCACGGCGCGGCCAATGCCGCGTGAAGCACCAGTCACTAAGGCTGTTTTTCCCACGTCTTATTCTCCTCCTTTTAACGCTTCGATCGTCTTGATCAATTGATCCTGGTCATAAGTCGCATACATTGTAGCGGTTTTATCGATTTTTTTGACCAGGCCCGATAACACCTTGCCGGGACCGACTTCAACAAACGTATCCACACCAAGCGATCGCAGTTTTTGAATCGTTTCAATCCAGCGAACCGGTGAATAAAGCTGTTCAATAAGCAGACGTTTAATGTCGTCTTTTTCAGTGACAAAATCAGCCGTGACGTTGGCAACGACAGGAATTTCAGCATCTTTAACGGTGATTTCCGCCAATACCGCCTTCATCTTTTCGGCCGCCGGTTTCATAAGCGAAGAGTGGAACGGACCGCTGACATTCAATGGAATGGCGCGTTTGGCCCCTTTTTCTTTGGCAAGTGCGGACGCCTTTTCCACCCCTTCCTTCGTTCCGGAGATCGCGATTTGTCCAGGGCAATTTAGATTGGCAATTTCCACCGTATCGCCTTGTTGGGACACTTCGGCGCAAATCGCTTCGAGATCTTCGGCGGCTAATCCAAGGATGGCCGCCATGGCTCCTACCCCAGCTGGAACGGCTTCTTCCATAAACAGCCCGCGCTGCCTGACCGCATATACGGCGTCTTCAAACGACAGAGCGGAAGCAGCCACCAAGGCGCTATACTCGCCAAGGCTATGGCCGGCAACGTAATCAGGGGTGATCCCGGCTTTTTGCAATAAAGATAAAGCAACCATGCTTGCTGTCAAAATCGCCGGTTGGGCGTTTTCCGTCAACGTCAGACGTTCTTCTGGCCCATTCTTAATAATATCGGATAAAGCATAACCTAGTCGTGCGTCGGCTCGGTCAAGCCATTGACTACCATCAGGATCATGAGCGACGAGGCTCTCAGTCATCCCGACAGCTTGGGAGCCTTGTCCCGGAAAAATAAAAGCAATTTTCCCCATCTAAAACAACCTCCTCCGTGACTAATTCGTCACATCCCATTTGTCTTTCGTTTTTAACACGGTTTCGTAGATCGTGCCGACGACATTTTTTTCGACAATGCGACAGGCTTGTTGAATCGTCGTAAAAATCGCCTTGGCATTGGAAGAGCCGTGGGCTTTAATCACCGGTGCTGCTAAACCAAACAAGCATGCTCCCCCGTAGCTCGAGTAATCCATCATTTTTTTAATGCTTTTAAATTTTGGATATAAAAGTGCTGTAGCTATTTTTGAATAAAAGGAGCCCAAAAGCTCGGTTTTAATGATGGAATAAAAGGCTAAGGCATTACCCTCAATGCTTTTTAAAACAAGATTTCCAGCAAAGCCGTCGCAGACGACGACGTCGACATCTCCGTTCATAAGATCACGCGATTCGATATTACCAGTAAAATGAATCGGTGCTTCCCGCAGCAATTCATAAGCTTGCTTGCTTAATTCATTACCTTTGCCCGGTTCTTCACCGATATTCAGCAAGCCAACTTTTGGCGTTTCAATTTCCAACACCTTATTAGCATAAATCGAACCCATAATCGCATATTGAAGTAAATGTTCAGGTTTAGCATCCATGTTGGAACCCGCATCCAGTAAGAGGAAACCTTTACCCTTCTTGATCGTCGGTAGTGTTGGGGCTAAGGCTGGTCGATCGATTCCTTTGATTCGTCCGACTCCGAACAACCCAGCAGCCATCAGCGCCCCAGTATTTCCCGCGGAAATCACGGCGTCGGCGCGCCCTTCTTTCACTTCCTGAATGGCTAAGACCATGGACGCGTTCTTTTTGGTGCGAACCGCTTTGACGGGTTGGTCGGTCGCCTCGATTTTTTCCGGTGTATGTAAGATGGAAAGGCGTGGCTCGCTTCCGACAAGCGGTTTGATTTTCGCCTCATCACCCACCAGCGTAATATGCATTTGAGGATTTGCCTTAAGAGCGGCAAGGGAACCCTTGACGATTTCCTCTGGGGCATTGTCCCCTCCCATGGCATCAATGGCTAATCTCACGCGTTGTTTTCCTCCTCATTTCTTTTGTGATCGATACATCGTGAACGTACCGAGGAAGACGACTTCTCCCTCAACATAGCTTTTCACTTCAACGATCGTAAATTCACGTTCTGCTCGGATCACTTTAGCTTTGGCAACGACCCGTTCGCCTTCTTTGACTTGCCGTTTAAAAACGACTTCACATTTTGCGGTTAGGGCCAGTTCATCATCGATGACAGCCACTGCAAGGGAATTCGCTTGAGCAAAAAGATGATGACCGCGAGCAATACCCGTTCGGGAAAAAACATGTTCTTTGCGAATATCTAAAATGGAGATGGCGGATTGGTCGAGTTTAAGATCGACCACATCGCCAATGACTTCATCAGGATTAAGCGCTCGAAATTTATCCAAATTTGCGGCTGCCATTGTTTTAATGCGTTCGCGCAGTTCAGGGATCGCCAATTCCAAGCGGTCAAGTCGAATCGTTTGCACGCTCACCTGAAAAAGGTTAGCCAGTTCCTCGTCTGTTACAAATGGATTTTGTTGAATGGCCGCTTGGAGTAATTCTTGTCGTTCTTTCTTTCTTTTTTTCATTTTGCCACCACCGAAATCGATGTCACACGGTTCAAACCGTGAGCATCAGCCGAAATGCAGCCAAATTTTACACCAATTTTTATGACTAGGTACTAAACTAAGTATATAAAGAAAGCGGGGAGGAATCAAGAAAGAAGGCAATGACAAGATGAAAAACCTTTATTTGATGAAGGTCATCCTTTTTCGCCTTCTCCTCCGCGCTTTGTTTGTTGACTCAATCAAATCGTTCGCTTTCCAAAAGGCCGTCACGCTCTAAACGCTCCCGTAATCCTTCGTATTCAGGCGCCTCCCAGAACGCTTTTGATGAAACCATTTCGCCCGCATCGCGGCGGGCAACTTCCAATGCGCGATAATCGTGAATGAGGTCCGCTATTTTAAAATCGGGAAGACCGCTTTGTTTATACCCGAAAAAATCACCCGGCCCCCTAAGTTTTAAATCATATTCTGAAAGCTTGAAGCCGTCCGTCGTTTCCGTCATGATTCTCATCCGTTCCCGAGCGGTTTCCGATTTGCCATCAGCAATCAAGATACAGTATGATTGGGCATCCCCGCGCCCGACCCGGCCGCGCAATTGGTGCAATTGCGCAAGGCCAAAGCGTTCGGCATCATAAATGACCATCACAGTCGCATTGGGAACGTTGACGCCGACTTCAACAACTGTCGTTGAGACGAGGACATGGATGTCGCCGCTTTTAAAAGCTGTCATGACAGCCTCTTTTTCTTCCCCGGACATACGCCCGTGTAAAAGGCCAACATGAAATTCTTTAAAAAATTGCGTTAAGTAATTGTGTACATCAATGGCGTTTTGCACATCCAATTGTTCCGACTCTTCAATAAGCGGGCAGATCACGTAGGCTTGCCGGCCTGCTTTTAATTCTTTTCTTATAAAGGTCAAAACCGCCTCTAATCGGTCGTGTTTGACCCAGGCTGTCTTAATTTTCTTACGCCCGGAAGGCATCTCGTCAATGGTGGAGACGTCCATATCCCCAAATGCCGCAATCGCCAGCGTCCGCGGGATGGGTGTCGCCGTCATAAAAAGCACGTCGGTTTGTTCTCCTTTAGAACGGAGGGCTCGTCTCTGTTCGACTCCGAAACGATGCTGTTCATCGGTCACCACGAGCCCCAAGTTGGAAAAACGGACCACCTCTTGAATGAGAGCGTGGGTGCCGATGACCACATCAATGTCACCATTTTCCAGATCTTGAAGTCGCTTTCTCCGTTCCTTTCCTTTCACCGCACCAGTGAGTAAAGCGACCTTTACATCAAAAGGCTGAAACAACTTGGACAGCTGTTCGGCATGCTGTTCAGCTAAGATTTCCGTCGGAGCCATGAGAGCTCCTTGAAAACCTGCTTGAACCGCCGCGAATAAACCGATCGCACAAACCACTGTCTTACCAGAGCCGACATCCCCCTGCAACAGGCGATTCATGCGGAATGGCGATTTTAAATCGGTCAAAATCTCATCCACTACCCGCTCTTGTGCCTTCGTTAATGAAAATGGCAAAGCGTTGATGAAACGCTCCATTATTTTTGGATCAAAGTTTTTGGCGACCCCCGAGCCTAACTGCCGATGACGGGTTTTAAGTATTTGCAGTTTCAATTGAAACAACAAAAGTTCTTCATACACCATGCGGCGTCTCGCGTGCTTCAACGATTGGCGGTCTGTTGGAAAATGCAATTGCCGCAAAGCCTGCAATCGTTCTGGGATTTTGTATTTCTTCCTGAGCGCTTCAGGGAGTAAATCATTCGTAGGATTTTCACTGACATAGTCAAGGGCATTGCGGATGATTTTCCTTAAACCTTTAACCGTCAAATCTCCCCTGACGGAGTAGACGGGTTCAACCGTTCGCTTTTCGCTCGGATTTAATTGGATCTCAGAAGCGGTAAGTGTCGCGTTATAGGCATCCCATTTTCCCACAAGCAAAACTTGGGTGCCTTCGGATAACCTTTTTTTCAGAAAGCCCCGATTAAAAACGACCGCCGTTATTAAGTAATTACCTGAGAACACGCGAAAACTTAATCGCGATTTTTTTTTCGAATAAAAACGGAGAGAAGGCTCACTATGAACCTTCCCGATGATTGTTATTTTTTCGCCGTGGGCGGCTTGAGCTAAATCTTTAGGTTGATAATTATCATAGCGATAGGGAAAATGTTCGAGCAAATCACCGACAGTTATAATGTTTAAACTTTCTAAATCGCGGACAGTTTCGGGTCCGACGCCTTTAATGACACTAACCGGTAACGTTTCCAACATCCCAAGTTATCTCCCCGAGCTGGTTTGCGATCCAAAGATTTTCTCTGCGAGCCTTCGGCCGGTCGGCGTCGCCGCCAAGCCTCCTTCTGCCGTTTCTTTATAAATGGTAGGCATCCGGCGCCCAACGACATGCATCGCTTCAATTACTTCATCACATGGAATCACGCTTTTAACCCCAGCCAAGGCGATATCGGCAGCAACGATGGCTTGAGCCGCTCCCATAGCATTGCGCATGACACATGGCACTTCGACAAGACCGGCCACTGGATCACAAATCAAACCGAGCATGTTTTTTAAAGCAATGGCCATAGCATGGGCGCTTTGTTCAGGTGTTCCACCCGCCATTTCGACAGCAGCGGCCGCCGCCATCCCTGTTGCCGAGCCGACTTCGGCCTGACAACCTCCAGCGGCTCCAGAAATGGACGCATTATTCGCGACGACAAATCCGAACGCCCCTGCCGTAAAGAGGAAGCGGATCATCGCTTCACGGCTCGGGTTCAATTTCGGCTTTAAGCCGAATAAAACCCCTGGAACAACACCGGCTGAGCCAGCGGTCGGTGTAGCACAAATTTTCCCCATCGCCGCATTGACTTCATTGGTCGACACGGCCTTACTGACAGCATCGAGCAATGTATCTCCGGATAAAGTTTTTCCTGATTCCATGTATTTTTGAATCAGTTTCGCATCGCCACCGGTCAATCCGGAGCGTGAACGAATGTTTTCATTAATGCCGCGTTCGACGGCTTTTTCCATGACCTCTAAATTCCGACCCATTTGTTCCATGATGTCTTCCCGGCTTCGGCCGGATTCTTCTATTTCCATCCGAATCATCACTTCGGAGATCGGAATCTTTTCGGTTTCGGCAATCTGCAAAAGTTCTGCGACAGTTCGAAACATGTTGAAGTCCTCCTTAAGTAAGATGATGTAAAGTGTCAGTCGAGGGTAACGACATTCAACATGCCCGGCAAATGTTTAATCTCCTCACAGATGCTTTGACTCACCGTTTGATCGGTTTCGATCACCATCAAAGCCGTGCGCCCTTTGGCACGTCGAGACACTTCCATATACGAAATATTGATTTCATGCTTGGCCAACACGTCAGCGACTTTGGCAATCGCTCCGTATTGGTCACGATGAACAACAAAAATGGCTGGCTGATTCCCGGATAAGCGAAGGGTATAGCCATTCAGTTCGGTAATTTCAATTTTGCCACCGCCGATTGAAACGCCGACGACTTCTAATTTTTCATCGCCTTTTTCCAAGACGAGGCGGGCGGTATTCGGATGCTCCATCTCCACGGCTTCTTCGTGAAACGTCACTTCCATCCCCATTTCTTCAGCCAATGTCAGCGCTTTCACGATGCGGTCGTCAAAGGTGTCAAAATCGAGCAACCCTCCGACCAAGGCAATATCCGTGCCATGACCTTTATAGGTTTTAGCAAATGAGCCGTATAAATAAATCGTCACTTTGTCGGGCAATGTGCCAAAAAGATGGCGGGCTACCCGTCCAATCCGTGCCGCCCCCGCGGTATGTGAACTAGAAGGGCCCACCATGACCGGACCTATAATATCAAAAACGCTTCGATATTTCACGTTGCATTCCTCCCCAACGCCCTTTAATTGACGGCGATCACGTCATCACAACAGGCTGGGCGCCTTCAAAATCTCAACCTCTATATTATAATGTTCTAGAAGCGAATTGGCCAACGTCTCCACTCCATCGCTGTTCACACTTATAGCATAAATCAAATTGAAGGTTCCACGTCAATCGTTTTCCAAGCGGACACCTTGAACAAAAATGTTAATCGCACCGACAGCAATGCCAAGCATTTGATCCAGCGTGTGTTTTACTTTTGTTTGCACGTTATGGGCGACCTCTGAGATTTTCGTTCCGTAACTGACAATGATGTACATATCAATCACGACATCTCCATCTTCATGACGGACGATCACACCGCGACTCGGATTGTCCCGGCCAATCAACTCGGTAAGCCCGTCCTTGATCTGCCGTTGTGAAGCCATGCCGATAATACCATAACAATCGACGGCTGTCCCACCAGCAATCGTTGCAATGACTTGATCGGTTATCTCAATCATTCCGTAATCCGTTCTCATTTCAATAGACATGAGGAGGCCTCCTTTGCAATAACTCTAGGCTTTTCCTATTTTTTATTGTACACTATCGCAAAAGGCAATAAAAGCGGGAAAGGAGAAAACCCAATACCCCCATCCTTAGAACATTTTCTTGCGTGGAAAGGGATATAGTGGTATCATATTAGCGTGTTTGTTTTCGTTACTTTGACCCCGAAGCTTCGTCTGGGGTTTTAAGGAGGTTGAATGGAATGGGAAAAAAATGCTATGTTACCGGTAAAACGACGAAATTCGGTCAAAACCGTTCGTTTGCTGAAAATAAGACAAAACGTAAATTTAAAGCAAATCTTCAAAAAGTACGGATCCTTGTCGACGGTAAACCTAAACGCGTCTACGTTTCCACCAAAGCGTTAAAGGCTGGTAAAGTGGAACGGATATAAAGGTAAACAAAAAAGCACCGATGATTGGTGCTTTTTGTTTACCCTTTTTTAAACGATCCCAAGATCGCTCGGATGAAACCACCCAAAAATCTCGGCAATTTAATGGTATAAAACTTCATAATTCTCCTCCTTGCTTGGCCCCGTTTCTTTATCTATAAACCTATAAATAAGATGATGCATGTTACTAGTATATTCATGAAATCCGAAATAGTACCACACCATGCATCAATTTCACAAAAGTTTATTGTTTCCCTAAGAAAATGCCGACTTTTAAAGGTCACGGCTGCGGATGCAAAGCAAGAGCCCTTCTTTAAAGGCTAATCTCCCTTTTTCCGCTTGCAATTCATTACTGATGCAAAGGGTGGACCCCCAACGGAGATCATGATTGTCAAGCGGATATTTAAATCCTTCCAGTGTGATCCCTTCGGTTTTTGGTGTAAACGCGATAAACGAAACATAAGGATAATTTTGGGCTTTTACTATATCATAAACACCAGGAGGTAAAAGGGTGACGATATTTTGTTGATCGATGAGTAGAATTTCCGTTTTGATACCAATGCCTTTTAATAGCAATTGGATATTGGCTAGCCCGTGATCCAGCCGACCACCGGTGGCTCCCAAAATCCAACATCGATCGGGTTTTTCGGTCAATACCCAATCAAGGGCTATTTCCAAATCAGTTTCATCCTTTTCCGAAGGGTATAACACGAGCTCTGTTCCTTGCGCTTCAAGCAAAGCCCGCTCGTCTTTATTGATGGAATCAAAATCGCCAAATGCTTTATACGGTTTGAGGCTATTTTCCAATAGCGTTATTGTCCCGCGGTCACAGCCGATCCAACGGACATTTCGAAAAAGCTCATCATGTAAATTCGGCAAATGAGCGGGAGGACCCCCCGCGAGAATCGCATATTCCACAATATTACCGCCTTACTAAATATTTCGGAATCGCACTTGCCAGCAAAATCATCACGATTAAATCAAAAATCATGCTCGGGCCCACATATGATCCATTATAGATCAGTGAGTAGAGGGCTACAGGTTGACCAGCCGGTGCGTTTGACCCATAAAAGACAATACCGGAAACATAATGACTTAAGAATTTCAATACCATGCTGATGACCGTTGCCAACCCTGCTTTCCAAAACATGACCGAGCGGGAATCGCTATCTTTAATAACGATGAGCCCAGCAAAACCGACCAGAAGAAAAGCCAAACCATAATCCAATAAATACTGAATGGGATTTAAATAATATGGCCCTTCGATAAAATTGACAAAACCATAAATAAAGCCAGCAAAAATCCCCCAAACAAAGCCTCGACGCAAGGCATACACGATCAGTGGCACCATCTCAAGCGAAATGCCCCCACCAGCTGCCCATGGACCTTTAAACTGAATGAGATTTAAGATCGCTGATATGGCAATCACGATGGCACCTTCCACTAAAACCATTGTCTTTTCTCTTTGCGTTCGCGACATGCGTTTCTCCCCCTTAATGGTAAATAAAGAAAACTCGGCTTTTATCACAGAGCCTTCATTTCCGTTTTTACTGGACGAAAACAGGATCTATTTTTTACCAGTATCATTAAAAACAGCCGCATGCCCAATGCATGCGGCCGCCAAAAGGACATTCCCTTTGTACGTCCAAAGGTCATTCGTTGAGCCATCTTAGAAATAAACGCTCAACAGCAACCACAATCCCTACGCAGGCATGATCCAGATCCAGGTTCTATGGGTCGGAAGTGAACACTTCCCTCTCAGCCTTTTTCAAAGACTCCCCAAGTGGTCCCACCGATATTCATTTGCCGTTTTTCATTATAACGCTTGCAATTCCTTAATGGCAAGCGTCCTGTCGGGTTGATTAAACACCGCCGAACCAGCGACAAATTCTCGCGCGCCAGCTTGATAGCATGCCTTAATTGTCTCTTTATTGATGCCGCCGTCCACCTGTATGACGAGGTGTGGGGCATGCTTGGCCAAGAACGCCGATGTTTCTGCAATTTTATCAACCATCTGAGGAATAAACGCTTGCCCTCCGAAACCCGGATTAACCGTCATAATCAACACAAAATCAATATCAGAAACGACGTGGCGGATGGCATCAATAGGCGTTGCGGGATTTAAAGCAACCCCAGCTTTTAATCCAAACTGCTTGATCAATTGGATGGTGCGATGAAGATGCGGACACGCTTCCGCATGGACGGAAATCCGGTCACATCCAGCTCGTGCAAAGTCGGAAATATAGCGGTCGGGATCTTCAATCATTAGATGGACGTCCATGGCGCAACGCGTGATCGGCTTTAACGCTTGCACAACAAGGGGTCCCATTGAAATGTTCGGAACAAAATGGCCATCCATGACGTCGATGTGTAGCATCTCAACCCCTGCTTCTTCGACAGAGCGGACTTCATCGCCTAGTTTTGAAAAATCAGCTGCCAGTATGGACGGAAGGATCGTGATCATCGTTCAATACCGCTTCTTTCTGTTTGAAATTTCCTGATAAAACGAAACATAATGGGCATATCGCTCTTGTGCGATTTGTCCAGCCTCTAGAGCCATTTTAACCGCACACCCCGGCTCTGAAAGATGCGTACACCCTCTGAATTTGCAATCGCTTTTTCTTTCTTTCATTTCTCGAAAGTAAAGATCTAAATCTTCTGCTTCGATGTTTTGGAACTCCAAGGAGCTGAACCCAGGTGTGTCTGCCACGTAACCGTCACCGACGGGTAGCAATTCCACATGCCGCGTTGTATGTTTTCCCCGGCCGAGAGCGCGGGAAATATCACCGGTTTGTAAAGCGAGCGACGGGTTTAAGGCGTTGAGCAATGTGGATTTCCCGACACCCGATTGTCCAGCAAAAACACTTGTTTTTCCGTTAATAAAAGGATAAAGTTGTTCGATTCCGTGAGAGACTAGGCCTGAAACCATTAAAACCGGGTAACCAATGGTGCGATATCGCTCCGCATAACGGTTGACAGCTTCTAGGTCAGACGCATCTTGCTGTGCGAGATCCATCTTGGTGATGCAGATGACCACATTCATATCATTGGACTCAACGTGGACGAGCAAGCGATCCAATAAAATATCATCAAAATCCGGGTGTTTCGCAGAAAAAACAAGAATAGCTTGATCAATATTGGCCACAGGCGGCCGCACAAGCGCGTTTTTCCTTTCTTGAATCGCCGTCACATACCCGTCCGTCGCACCGATTAGCTCATATTCGACGATGTCACCGACAAGGGGCGTGATCTTTTTTTTACGGAAATTCCCCCTTGCCCGGCATTGATAGATTTCATCACGGTCACTGACATAGTAAAACCCGCTTAAGGCTTTTACAATTCTACCGATCGGCATTTAATCCTCCCCGCTTGATCCACCGGAATAAACATCACTGTATTTGATCGTATCTTCCTTCACCAGTGCGCCATCCGCGTAGACTTGATAGCTGGCATTTCCATCAACCGGAATCGTCAAAGGAACATTATATGTTTTTGTTTGAGTAATCGACTCATTGACATATAACTTATGTTGGTTATTCATATCCGTAATGTAAATTTGAACATGAACGCCTTTATCATTCGGACCCTTTTCCTGATCGTTACCGTCAACTGTAATCGTAATGGATTGAACGACCGTCTCCGGTTTTTTCTCAGGTCCTTTGGATAAATAAATGGTCACGGTTTGACCTTGTTCCAACGTTTGACCGACCTCAGGGTCTGTTCGCATGACATGACCTTTTGGGATTTCATCCGAGTAGTCACCGTTTTCCGTTTTGACTTGAAAACCGGCATTTTCCAGGGTAGAAATGGCGTCATTTTGATTTTTACCGATGACATCTGGTACTTTGGCCGTCGGCGGGCCGGTACTATACGTTAATTCTAAAACCGTCTCAGACGGAATAATTTTTGTATTCGGTTCCGGGTTTTGGGACATAATTTGACCTTCCGGTACATCCGATGAAGGCTGGGCAATCCATTTGACATCTTTATATGGATTATTTTCTGCCAACAGTTGTTCGACGGTATCTCTCGAATAGCCAACGTAATTTTGCACAGCCTCTTTTTTCGGGCCTTTATTCACATAAAGGGTGATGGTTGTCCCTTTTTTGACAGAAGTACCTTCCCCCGGATTTTGTTTGATGACAATCCCAGTCGGTTTGTCATCGACTTCAATGCTCTTTTGCTCGGCATAAAGCTGTTTCGCGCGCAATTTATCCACGGCCTGATCATACGTTTTACCTGTCACATCCGGGACGTTGACATGACCACCCGATGCAAAAATGGGAATGAGCAAATAGATGACAATCGCAAGGATTGCGGCGCTTAAAACGGCAATGGTAGTGATGAGCCAGCGCTTTTTCTTGCGTTTCTTTTTCGCATCCCCAGAGGTCGCATCCCCTTTCGGTTTTTTAGGCGGCGGTGGCGTGCTCGACGTTTCGGTTAGAGGTGGTTTTTCTTTGAGTCCGAGAGCCGGGATGACGCGCGTCGTTTCTTCATCATCCGGTTCATCCATCAGAGAAATTCTTGGTTCATTGATACGTTCAGGATTTAATGCTGTTACTAAATCATCATACACATCACCGATCGTATCATAGCGCTTCGCCGGATCTTTGGCTAATGCCCTTATGATAATGTTTTCCAAGCTTTGTGGGATCGCCGGGTTGAGTTCCGTCGGCATGGTGTACATTTCGTTTAAATGTTTTAAAGCCACCGTGACTGGGGAATCTCCCGGAAAAGGAAGCTGACCGGTCAACATCTCATACATCACGATGCCAAAGGCGTAAATATCCGATTTTACTGTGGCTTTTCCGCCTTTTGCTTGCTCCGGTGATAAATAATGGGCGCTGCCAATAATGGACGATGTGTAAGTAATCGTTGCTGATGTTAAGGGTTGAGCAATACCGAAATCCGTCACTTTTACATGCTCATGTTCATCAATTAAAATATTTTGCGGTTTGATATCCCGATGCACAATGCCGTATTGATGAGCATGTTCAATCGCTGCTGCGATTTGCTTTAAAATATATACTGCTTCTCGGGGGGCAATGGGCGCATATTGTTTAATAAAAGATTTTAAAGTGATACCGTCGACATATTCCATGACGATGTAATATAAATCATCTTCTTCGCCGATATCATAAATATTTACGATATTTTCATGCGATAAGCTGGCAACGGACTCGGCTTCGCGGCGAAAACGGCGGATGAACGCCTCATCATTCACAAATTCGTGCCGAAGCATTTTTACCGCGCAATATCGTTCAAGTATGAGATCTCTGGCTTTATAAACGACGGCCATTCCCCCATCGCCAATGCGGGACAAAATTTCATAGCGGCCGTTGAGTCTTTTACCGATCATAATTCCTCACCATCATCATTTAAAACAATTATTAGTGTGATATTATCATGACCACCGGCGGTGTTGGCTTTATCGATGAGTAGACGAGCTTTTTCCTCAATGGTCTCATCACGATTAAGAAGGGAAGCGATTTCCCCATCATTCAACATATCGCTTAAACCGTCCGAACAAAGCAGCAATTGCTCACCTTTCGACCATTCAATGCTCGAGACATCAACGGAAATGTTCTCATCCGTTCCACATGCTCGAACAATGACGTGCTTCATCGGATGGTCGTGGGCATCTGCCTCGGATAACTGGCCGGCTTTAACTAACTGATTAACAAGCGAATGATCTTCGGTGACTTGCCTGAGCTCTCCATTTCGGTTGACATAGTAGGCGCGGCTATCCCCAACATGTGCGACGATAACGGATTCTTTGGTGCATATTGCTGCGACAATCGTCGTCCCCATCCCTTGGCATTCGGGATTCGCTTTTGCAAAGTTATAAATCGATTGGTTCGCATCGATAATGCATTGCCGCAACCAGTCCTCTGGACGCTCGATATGCGAGCCGTTGTCTGCAGTCGCCCAAGCCTCCGAAAATTGTCGTAGGGCAAGGCCGCTCGCCACTTCACCGGCTTTTTCACCACCCATACCGTCAGCGACGACCGCAAGGAGAATCGCATCGTTTTGGAAGACATCGACATGGTCTTCGTTATTCGCACGGACTTTCCCACAATCCGTTTTATATATGGCTTTCATTAGGTCCACCCCTTTTAATCCCAAAGTTCATCTCTTTAAAAAAGCGGCGATAAAAAATCCGTCCGTCCCAAAATGTTGCGGCAAGATTTGACACATACCGTCCGCAAACCATAGGCTTTTCTCGCGCACCACTTCTGGGAGTCTTTCGACAAGTGATGTATCAATCGTAAAGTCGGGATGGGTTTTTAAAAAATCTTGAACAGCAAAAACATTTTCTTCCTTATCGATCGTACAGGTGCTATAGACAAGGACGCCGCTTTTTTTAAGCAGTGGGGCATTGGCATCCAATATTTCACGTTGGAGTCGTGAGATGGAGGCCACATCCTCGGCTGTTTTCTCATATTTAATTTCCGGTTTCCGGCGGATCACGCCGAATCCGGAACATGGCGCATCGATTAAAATGCGGTCAAACGACTCTTTCGGAAAGATTTCACCCGTTCGTCGCGCATCCGCTACCATAGTTTTAATAGATGAAAGGCCGAGACGAGCCGCTTGTGACCGTACCAAGCCGATTTTATGTTCATAGATATCAAGGGCGAGAATTTCTCCCGTATCATCCATTAATTCGGCGATGTGCGTCGTTTTTCCTCCTGGTCCACTACAAGCATCCAATACCCGTTGGCCGGGCTTGGCGTCTAAAGCTCTAGCAACCAACATGGAACTTTCGTCTTGGATCGTCACTTTTCCTTCTTTATATATAGGATGGTCAATGATTTTCCCCTTTTTAAGGACGATCGCATCGGGTGATAAGTTTCCTTCTTTAACATCAAAATGCGCTTCCCGTAGCGTCGAAAGGCAAGCCTTCCGATCCCATTTTAACCGATTGACCCTGATGGTGACATCAGGCGGTGTATGATTAGCTTTACAAATGGCAACGGTCGCTTCTTCCCCATATTGCGACGTCCACCGCTTCAAGAGCCATCGAGGATGACTATGTAGAATTTCTTTTCTTTCCCATGCGTCTTGGATGGTTTGAACATCCGGTCCCCCTGTTCGGATGTACGCTCTTAAGACGCCGTTAACAAAGCCTGAAACTCTTTGACCGCCGCGTTTTTTGGCAATTTCCACAGCAACATTGACAACAGCATGATGCGGGATTTTATCAAGAAAAGCCAGCTGATAAACCGATAAGCGCAAAAGCTCCTTGACCCAAGGTTTAGTCCGAGCGCCTTTTTTTAGAAAAGGTTTTAAATGATAGTCTAAAGTCAAACGCCATTGAATCGTCCCATACACCATTTGTGTCAACAAGGCCGTATCTTGTGAATGGAACCCGGATTTCTCTATGGCATGATGCAAAGCAAGTTGACTGTATGCGCCTTCACGACTGACTTTTAATAACACGTCCAATGCAGCGCTCCTGACGGCTACCCCGTGGTCGTCATTCACCGATGACATCTCCTTCGCTAAGTGTAGCTCCTCTTAAAAAATCAGCTGCTGCCATGCGCTTTTTGCCTGCTGGTTGACATTCCAACACTTTGATGGCCGTTTGGTTTCCGGTTTGAACGGTAAACCCTTCGGCATCCTTCGCAAGGATCGTGCCTGGAGGTAAGTCCATCTTTCCCTCAACCTTTTTCGTTTTCCAGATTTTTAAAGGCTTGTTTTTATACATCGTAAATGCCCCGGGAAACGGATCCATGCCGCGCACGTGATTATAGATCGCTTCGCCGCTTTGATGCCAATCGATGCGCTCATCTTCGCGCGATAATGTTGAAACGTAAGTCGCCCGGCTTTCATCTTGCGGAATTGGGGTGATGCGCCCTTCAATCAAGTCGGGCAGGGTGGACATCAGAAGTTCGGCGCCGGCCTTCGATAATTTATCGTGTAGCGACCCAACGGTATCGGTCTCTTCGATAGGTACCTTCTTTTGCGTTAAGATGTCGCCGGCATCAAGCGCTTTAACCATATACATGATCGTAACGCCTGTTTCCTTTTTTCCGTCCATAATCGCTTTGTGAATCGGAGCCGCTCCCCTGTATTCAGGTAAAAGCGAGGCATGCACGTTAATCGCACCATATTTCGGAGCGTTGAGTAAGGCTTCGGGTAAAATTTGACCGAAAGCACAAGTAATGATTAAGTCCGGCTTATAGGCCAAAATGGCTTCGACAGCCTCTGGCTTTCTGACTTTCTCAGGTTGCAGCACAGGGATGTGGGCTTGTTCTGCGATCACTTTCACCGGTGGCGGTGTTAAAATTTTCTTTCGGCCAACCGGTCGGTCGGGTTGAGTGACGACCAGAGCTACTTGATAAGGACTTGCGATCAATTGTTCTAAAACCGGAACGGCAAAATCGGGTGTCCCCATAAATACAATGTTCATGAAAATCTCCTTTTCAAGCTTACATAATAGCATTGGGATTAATATCAACAGACAAAGTTAATCCTTCTTTAACATAAGCCTGTTGATAGTGTTCAACAATGTTTCTGAGAGCCGTTGCGAGTTCAGGTTCGTTTTTATATTTTATCATGCACTGAGAGCGATATCTATCTTTAATCTTGGCAATGGCTGGAGCGACGGGCCCAAGAATAACCGCTTGATTGGAGAGACGTTTGCGCAAATAACGGGCAACCTGGTCGGTAACGGCTTGGGCGCGAGCAAGTGAAGGATGTGTCACACTAATTAAGGTAATGTAATAAAACGGTGGATACCCCCGTCGCTTGCGGTTAACCATTTCCTGATCATAAAAAGCGAGATAATCTTGAACGGCTGAAAGCTGTATGGAATAATGTTCGGGAGCATAAGTCTGTATAACGACTTCGCCCTTCAAATCATGGCGACCCGCCCGTCCGGAAACCTGTGTTAACAATTGGAACGTCCGCTCTGCAGCCCGAAAATCGGGTAAACGGAGCATCGTGTCGGCTGAAAGCACCCCGACCAGTGTCACTTTCGGAAAATCCAATCCTTTAGCAATCATTTGCGTGCCTAGAAGGATATCCGCTTTCCCATCGCCAAAGGCTTTTAGCATCTTTTCATGAGCGCCTTTTCGCTGGGTCGTATCGACATCCATGCGTATGACTTTAGCTTCCGGCAGTAATTTTGTCAATGCTTCTTCGACTTTCTGCGTTCCTGCCCCGAAAAAGCGGATATACGGACTCTGGCATTTTGGACAGTTCGCTGGCACCGCTTCGATATAACCGCAATAATGGCATTTCATCTGATGCGTTTTTCTATGATAAGTCAATGTTATATCGCAATGCGGGCACGTCAGGGCATATCCGCAATCGCGGCACAGGACAAAAGTCGAATAACCCCTCCGGTTAAGAAATAAAACGCTTTGTTCACCGTTTTTTAGGCGTTCCCGCAATTTTTCAAGAAGCGAAACAGAAAACATGGAACGATTGCCGTTCCGCAGCTCTTCTCGCATATCGACGATTTCCGCCTCTGGCAGTCCCTGCTTGTTTACCCTCTCTTTGAGCGTTGCGAGAACATAAACGCCTTTTCGAGCTCTAGCATAGGACTCTAATGAAGGTGTCGCACTTCCTAGAATAATCGGCGCCTGATGGTAACGCCCGCGAAAAATCGCCACATCCCGGGCGTGGTAGCGAGGTGCTTCCTCTTGTTTATAACTCGATTCATGTTCCTCGTCGATGATGATCAATCCAAGACGGGTAAATGGAGCAAAAACGGCCGAACGGGCACCGACAGCAACGGAAACTTCCCCGCGATGAATTTTGCGCCATTCGTCGTATTTTTCCCCTTGGCTTAAACCGCTGTGAAGCACAGCCACTTGGGAACCGAAACGATTCTTAAAGCGCTTTACCATCTGCGGGGTTAGAGAAATTTCCGGGACAAGGACGATGGCCTCCATGCCCTTCTTGATGACTTTTTCAATCGCTTGCAAATAAATTTCCGTTTTTCCGCTGCCGGTCACGCCGTGACAAAGATGAACACGGTGCCTTTTCGCATCGATATCTTCAAGGATTGGTGCGATG
The DNA here is from genome assembly GCF_000430685.1 of Tuberibacillus calidus DSM 17572. Classification (GTDB taxonomy): domain Bacteria; phylum Bacillota; class Bacilli; order Bacillales; family Sporolactobacillaceae; genus Tuberibacillus; species Tuberibacillus calidus. The sequence continues at coordinate 129,079 of NZ_KE387193.1, forward strand.
GCGCGCGCTTGTTCCTCTGTTAAAGGTAAGGGTGAGGTAGCACCAGCTTGCCCTTCATAGGGATCGCGGTAGACTTCTTTTTCATACTCTAGAAGAATGCCTTTTTCCACTAAGGCGCGGATCACCGCCCGTCCCACTTGAAGAGCGTCCATCACTTCGTGCAACCATCTTTCCTCTCCATCGGAAAGCTCCATGAAATAACGGATCACAGCCTGCTGCTTTGGGGCGCGTCCGGTATGTTCAAGATGTTTCGCTAATTCTGGCTTAGGGATGGCGGAACGAACTGCTTTTTGCGTGATAACTTTCGCGCGATCTTCGACGGCACTTTTTATCTCAAGCACCCTTTTTCGAATGGCTTGAGTGACTTGAGGTAAAAGGTCCGGATGGTTTCTTTGCAATACGGACCATTCAACACGTGAACCTCCCTCAAAAAGTGCAAGCAAGTCCGGATATTCCGTTTCCAGCTCCTGCATGTTTCGAGGGTGAAGCCATTTTTTGTAATCTGCTTTAAGTGCAGCTGGCAGCATCGCCTGATAGGCCGTCACTTGAAAGCAGAGGGTTTCGCGAGCAAGCCAGTGACCCAGTTCCAATAATTCAGGGGTTAAAACAGGGGTCTCATCGATGAGTGACGCAATAGGTTTTAAGTTGCTATAATTGGACATTTCTTTTAGGCCAATGACATAACCCAAGCGTTTTTGCGACCCGAAAGGCACGATGACCCGTGAGCCGGTTTCGATGATGGTCTCCATCTCTTTCGGAACTTTATAGTCAAAAGGTCGGTCGACTTGGCTATTTGCTAAATCAACAATAATTTCCGCAATCATACCGACCCCTTCTTTTTGTCAAGCATCTCAGTCAAAAGATTACAAAGCTCTTGCGCCACCTCGGCTTTCGGCATTTTATGTAAGTGACGGATATCGCCATTTCGAAAATAAAACGTCACTTCATTATCGTTAGAGCGAAAACCCGTATCGGTCCGTGCGACATCGTTAGCCACGACCATATCTAATTTCTTTTTTTCAAGTTTTCCTTTGGCATAATGGTCAAGATCATGGGTTTCTGCCGCAAAACCAATTAAAATTTGTGTTGTTTTTCTTCGTCCCAACTCTTCCAAAATATCCGGATTACGGACGAGCTCAATTTTCGGGTGATCTTCAGTCTTTTTAATTTTCCGATCGGAAACCGCTTTTGGCCGATAGTCTGAGACAGCCGCCGTCTTGATGACGGCATCCATTTCATCAAAATGTTTCATGACAGCCTCATACATTTCCAATGCCGATTCGACACGAATCACTTCCACGCCTGCGGGAGGATCGAGCTCCGTCGGACCGGTGATCAATAAAACATCTGCTCCTCTTTTTTGCGCGCAAGCAGCAATGGCATAGCCCATTTTTCCCGAAGAGTGATTCGTCAGAAAGCGGACAGGATCAATCTTTTCCCGCGTAGGACCAGCTGTGACAAGGATCCGGTACCCTTGTAAATCTTTTTGATGGGCTTGTCCAAAATAGTCTTCGATCTCCTCATAAATGGCATCCGGCTCCATGAGACGGCCCTCACCGACCCATCCGCAGGCAAGCATGCCGCTATCCGGTTTCAACACCCGGTATCCATAGGTTTGAATGATCTCGAGATTTTTTTGGACAGCTGGATGATGGTACATATTGACGTTCATCGCAGGTGCCACCCAAACCGGCGCTTTTGTTGCTAAAACCGCGGCGGTAACCATGTCATCGGCCAATCCGTGTGCGAGCTTTGCGATCGTATGAGCCGTAGCTGGTGCGATAATGATGAGATCCGCCTGGTCGGCAAGATCAATATGTGCAATTTGATGTTCATTTTTTTCTGTGAAAATGTCATCATGGACGGGATTCCTGGAAAGCGCCTGAAAAGTCTGAGGAGAAACAAATTGCTTCGCCTCTTTTGTCATCATGACATGGACATCGCAACCAGCTTTCGTCAATCGACTGGTTAACACACAAGCCTTATAAGCAGCGATGCCGCCGGTTACACCTATAAGAATCCGTTTACCTTGAATCGCTGTCAACCTCACCCACTCCAATCCTCTATGAAAAAACGCCGCACTCGCACGTTTTAGTATCAATGTAGTCCTCATGTGAAAAAGCAACAACCCTTCGGTTGTTGCAAGACTCGTTTAATACTCGTAACTGATGACACCTTCACTGATTTCTTCCAAAGCTTTGCCGACCTCTTTATGGGACTTTGCTTTTTCGATAAACAGATCAGCGCCGTGCTGAATTTCTCTTGCTCGAATGGCAGCAAGCGTCACAAGCGTATATTTGGAATCAATTTTGTCCAGTAATCTGTCAATGGATGGATATAACATCATATTCCTTCACCCTCCATTAATTGAAGATATTTTTCCATCACGCGCGCTCTGCGCAAATGCTCGGCCATCACAACGGCTTCAATGCGGTCACAAGCGCGCTCTACTTCATCATTTTCAATAACATAATCATAGTGTTTCATCATTTCAATTTCCGCTTTGGCCACAGTCATTCGGCCGTTTATGATATCTTCGGACTCCGTGCCACGTCCAGTGATGCGCCGGCGCAATTCACCCAAACTTGGCGGCGCTAAAAAGATGAATATGCCATTGGGGTAGTTCTTTTTAACTTTCATCGCGCCTTGCACTTCAATTTCAAGCAGCACATCTTTTCCGGAATCTAATGTCTTCTCAACAAAATCAAGGGGCGTTCCGTAATAATTGCCTACGTACTCCGCCCATTCCAACAATAAGTTGTCTTTTATCATTTGTTCGAATTGCTCACGCGTTTTAAAAAAATATTCAACGCCTTCTCTTTCCCCTTCTCGAGGTTTGCGCGTTGTCGCGGAAACGGAAAAAGCAAGATTTGTTTTTCGTTTTTTCAGCGCTTTACATACCGTCCCTTTACCAACACCTGAAGGACCAGATAAGATAAATAATAAACCTTTTTCTTTATATGTCATGTCATGCCTCCGCTAATTACCGTCATCATTAATCTCATCCTGTTGAATGAGTCGTTGTGAAACGGTCTCCGGTTGAACCGACGATAAAATAATGTGATCGCTATCCATCACGATGACCGCACGGGTTCTCCGGCCATATGTTGCATCAATCAATTTATTCTCATCGCGGGCGATTTTAATCAACCGCTTAATCGGTTGTGATTCCGGACTGACAATCGATATAATGCGGTCCGCCGAAGCGATGTTTCCGAACCCGATATTAATTAATTTTACCATATTCCCCAACCCCCAATGGAAAATCCAATACGCGAAAAACGCCAACGCCGAAAGCGAGGTGTACCAACCGGAAACCCGTTATGCATTTTAATCATCGGATTTGCCTTTCGTCCGATGGCAGACAGATCCTTCTACCCGTCGACGGGCGAACTTATCTATCATTTATTCTATACAAAATAAGCGGGGGCAACAAGTCATTCACAAGAAATCGGTTTGCGTTCGGAAAACCCACTAAGGCATGGTATACTGGTACAAGAAAGCGAGGAATGCTGTATGGCTTTTGACGGCATTGTGGCAAGAGCCGTCGTTCATGAACTGAATGAACGACTGAAAACGGGAAGGGTTGTAAAAATCCATCAACCCCATAAAACCGAGCTTGTCCTTGGCATTCGGGCACACCGCCAAAACTATAAAGTGCTGCTATCTATCCATGCGCAATATGCCCGTGTGCAAATCACCAATAAAAATTATGAAAACCCTCCGGAGCCGCCGACTTTTTGCATGCTGCTTCGAAAGTACTTGGACGGCGCGATTTTAGAAAATGTATCCCAAGTCGATTTTGAGCGCATTATCCGCTTTGAATTTCGCTCGCGTAACGAGCTCGGCGATGAAGTGAAGTTGACGTTAATTATTGAGACGATGGGCAAGCACAGCAATGTGATTTTAGTGGATTCGCTCTCGGGACGAATCATTGATGCCATGAAACGGCTCTCACCGGCGATGAACCGATATCGAACAGTGCTCCCGGGAGCTTCTTATGTATTACCACCGAACCCCGGCAAACTGAATCCGGAAACAGCCACACCCGAGGAGTTGCTGAGCGTTTTGGATTTTAACGCCGGAAAACTTGATCGACAGCTTGTTGACCACCTTGAAGGGTTCTCTCCCGTGTTAGCTAAGGAAGTGCTTCACCGCGCAGGACTTCCGTCGCGCGCGAATCTCATCCGCGCATTTACGGAAATCCAGATGGCAATCTGCAACCAAGACTTCCGACCACAAATCATCCGCCATCCGGGACACAAGGACGATTTTCATGTTCTTGATCTCACACATCTTCCGGGGGAAAAGGAACATTTTGATACACCGAGCGCAATGCTTGATACGTTTTATGCGTATAAAGCAGAACACGATCTTGTCCGCCAGCGCACAGCTGATATTGGCCGCTTGATCGCAAACGAGAAAAAGAAAAATGAACGGAAGCTGCAAAAATTGCGACGGGAATTGGATGAAGCGGGGGCAGCGTCTCGTTATCAGTTGTACGGCGAACTTGTGACCAGCCACATGCATTTAATCAAAAAAGGTGACCGCGAAGTTGAAGTCATCAATTATTATGATGAACAGCAAAAGCCGATGACCATACCCCTTGACCCGCAAAAAAGCCCGGCGGAAAATGCGCAAAATTATTTCCGAAAGTATAACAAACTTAAAACGGCTCGGGCTGAAATTGAAAAGCATATCCAAACGACGGAAAAGGAGATCCTTTATTTAGACGGCATCCTTCAACAATTGGAAGCTGCATCCTTGAAAGACCTTGATGAAATCCGCGAGGAATTAGAGGTCGGCGGTTACCTTAAGCAGAAGATCGCCAAAATACGAAAATCGAAACCCAATCGCCCTGAACCGGAACGCTACATATCTTCTGACGGAACGCTGATCCTCGTCGGCAAAAATAACCGGCAAAATGACTATTTAACGACGCGCTTAGCTTCCCCAGGTGATACGTGGCTGCATACAAAAGACATCCCCGGCTCTCATGTTGTCATACGCTCAAACCGGGTAAGCGAGACGACACTGCTTGAAGCCGCAAATCTTGCCGCCTTTTTTAGCAAAGCGCGGCAGTCAAGCCAAGTGCCGGTAGATGCAACACTCGTGAAACATGTGCATAAGCCGAATGGCGCAAAACCGGGCTTTGTTATTTATGATCATCAAAAAACCGTTTATGTCACACCGGATGAGCGTCTGGTCACCCAACTAAAAAAAAATAAAGAAAAAACCGCTGAACAAAATGCCGAAACATAAAATCGGCGTTCGGCTTCAGCGAGCTAAACGTGCAAAAAGCTGTGGGAGAGTCCCACAGCTTTTTAAATTAATGAGGTTGTTTCATCCAATCGGAATGTTTCGGGTTTTGGTGCCAACGCTTTAATAACGTTAACTGTTGAGGGGAGATTTTCCCTGTTTGAACGGCTACATTAATGAGCGTCGGATAATCGGTTAACGTTTCATATGGAATGCGCGCTTTTGAAAAGGCTGCTTTCGCCTCCTCTAAGTCATAGGAAAAAATGGCGAGCACCGCTTGCACTTCACAGCCTTCGTTTCTTAATGCTTCCGCTACGGCCAGTGAGCTGGTTCCAGTTGAGATGAGGTCTTCAATCACGACGACCTTTTGACCAGGTTTGACGACACCTTCAATTTGACTTTTTTTGCCGTGGTCCTTTGCTTTGCCACGGACATAAACCATCGGCACATCAAGTTTCTCACTCACCCAGGCAGCATGGGCAATGCCGCCGGTGGCAGCACCTGCGATGACTTCAACTTCCGGATATTGGGCACGAATCCTTTCTGCAAACCCGTTTGCAATATCGCATCGTATGGCGGGGTATGAAAGGGTTAAGCGATTGTCACAATAAATCGGTGCTTTCAAACCACTTGACCAAGTAAAAGGGTCATCGGGTTGTAAAACGACGGCATTAATATTAAGAAGATGTGCGGCGATTTTTTCTTTATCGTTGGACATAGCCGTCCTCCCATTCCTTTAAAATTTGCTGATAAGCCTCAACCGGGTTTTCGCTGCGGGTGATGCTGCGGCCGACAACGATGTAGTCACTTCCGAGCGCGCGAGCTTCCCCTGGGCTTGCGACACGTTTTTGGTCATCTGCCTGTTCCGAAGCTAGGCGGATCCCAGGCGTCACAGTAATAAAGGTCTCTGCGGTCGCTTGTTTCACTCGTTGCGCTTCCCAAGGTGAGCAAACGACACCGTCTAGCCCGCTGCGAAAGGCCAGCTTGGCATACGCACAGACAACGTCTTCAATTGGTTCGTTTATCAATATTTCCTTTTCCAGCATCTCTTGGTCCGTACTTGTCAGCTGGGTGACGGCGATTAAAAGCGGGCGCTTTGCCTCGGACGGTGTGCCCTCCTCTAAGCCTTTGAGCGCTTCGTTCATCATTTTTGCACCGCCAGCCGCATGGACATTGACCATATCAACGCCAAGTTTGGCGAGACCGCGCATCGCTTTACGAACCGTTGTCGGTATATCATGCAATTTGAGGTCTAGAAAGATCTTGAAGCCTTCCTCTTTTAATGCTTTAACAAGTGCTGGTCCTTCCTGATAGAACAATTCCATGCCAACTTTAACAAAAGGTTTTAAGTCTGAAAGTGACTTCGGTAAAACTTTTTCTAATTCTTCACGTGAGCTAACATCTAGGGCGATAATGATCGGGTTGTTCACGACTTCCAGCTCCTTCCGATCAATTCAGAGATGTGTTTCACACCATAAGCTGCCAGTTTTTCGGGGAGCGTCTCTATAATTTTGGGACAAATCAATGGATCGATAAAATTCGCCGTACCAATAGCCACCGCGCTGGCGCCAGCGAGCATAAACTCGATGACATCGTCCGCCGACTGAATGCCACCCATGCCGATAATGGGGATCGTCACGGCTTGGGAAACTTCGTAGATCATCCGGATGGCGACAGGTTTAATCGCCGGTCCGCTTAGCCCTCCGGTTTTATTGGCTAGGATCGGTTTCATCGTTTTTAAATCGATGCGCATGCCAAGGAGGGTGTTAATCATGGAAAGCCCATCTGCCCCCGCCGCTTCAACGGCCTTAGCCATCGCCACAATATCCGTGACATTAGGCGATAGCTTCACATACACCGGCACTTTCGATACAGTTTTCACTTTTTCGGTCAACGTCGCGGCAATCCGTGGGTCCGTCCCGAATTGAATGCCTCCCTCTTTCACATTCGGGCAGGAAATATTCAGTTCCAATGCGGAAACGATGTTCGTGTCCGAAAGGCGTGAAGCCGTTGCCACATAATCTTCCACCGTGGTACCGGCGATATTAGCAATTATTGGCGTATTCAGTGCCGATAGTCTTGGCAATTCCTCACGGATGATGGCATCCACGCCTGGATTCTGAAGACCGATCGCATTGAGCATTCCGCTCGGCGTCTCAGCGACTCTCGGGGTCGGATTGCCGAAACGCGCCTCACGCGTTGCTGCCTTCAGGACGATGGCGCCAAGCATATATAAATCATATAAAGCCCCATATTCTTTACCGAAGGCAAAACATCCTGATGCCGGCATAATCGGATTTTTCATCTTTAAACCGGGAAGTTCCAGTTGCAAAGGATTCGCCGTATCCTTCATCCGAGCACCACCTCACCGACTTTAAAAACAGGACCGTCCGTGCACACTTTGCGGTAACTCGCCCCATCCGGGTCATCCGCCGTGTGGAGGACACAAGCATAACAAGCGCCGATGCCGCACCCCATTCGTTCCTCAAGGGAGAGGTAGACGGGCTTATCCTCGGCGTATGTTTCCAATGCCCGAAGCATCGGCATCGGTCCACAAGCAAACATCGCGTCATACTCGGGCTCGATCGATTGGATCAAGTCCGTCACAAACCCTTTCGTACCGGCGGAACCGTCGACCGTGGCAAGGTAGGTGGGGCCGAGCGTCCGAAATGCCTCTTCATAATACATGACGGACTTATCCGAAAAGCCAAAGACATGGGTGACTTTTACGCCTTTTCTTTTAAGTTGTTTGGAAAGTTCGAAAAGAGGCGCCACACCAACTCCTCCGCCAACTAACAGCGCTTTTTCACTCGGCTTGCAGGCATCAAGAGGAAAGCCGTTGCCGAGCGGGCCGAGGACGTCCACATCGGCACCAACCGGAATCTCAGCCATTTTTTTCGTCCCGGCGCCTTCTGCACGGTAGATCAACGTCAACTCCCTTTGTGCTTCATCCACAGAGGCGATGCTGAAGGGCCGTCTCAACAATGTCCCACAGTGATAACCGGGTTGAAGATGGACGAATTGACCTGGTGCCCGAATTTCTTCCACAAGGTTTCCCGACAAACGCATTTCATATATTTGTTTGGCGATTTCTCGGTTAAGCGTCACCAACATGTTTTCCTTTTGCATCAATGAACCACCGCGCTTTCGGGTTTATTCATCGGCGGCATGCTGACGGTTGAGAAAGAGAGCGACTCAAGGACGGTGAGTAAAGCTTCAGCTGTGTCCAATGAGGTTAAGCAGACGACGCCGTTTTCCACAGCTTCGCGGCGAATGCGGAATCCGTCCCGCGCCGGTTTTTTTCCTTTTGTCAATGTGTTAATGACAAATTGTGCCCCGCCTGTGCGGATGACTTCCAACAAGTTTGGGCGTTCACCGGCAATTTTTCCAACAACGGTCACAGGAATGCCCGCATCGCGAACCGCTTTGGCCGTTCCTTCGGTCGCTAAAATCGTAAAACCGATTTCGCTAAAGCGACGGACTAACGGTATCGCTTCGGCTTTATCTTTATCAGCAATCGTAAACAAAACAGAACCTTCTGTCGGAATCGTCATGCCGCTGGCCAAGAGCCCTTTATATAAGGCTTTTTCCAATGTTTTGTCCCGTCCCATGACTTCACCGGTTGACTTCATTTCCGGACCGAGCGTGATATCGACGCTGCGCAGTTTAGCAAAAGAAAAGACGGGGACTTTCACAAAGACTTCTGCTGGTTCTGCATGATAGCCGGTTTGATAGCCCATTGAAGCTAAAGATTCACCTAAAATCGCTCTGGTTGCGAGATTAGCCATCGGAACACCCGTGATTTTGCTTAAGAAAGGGACCGTGCGGCTTGAGCGCGGGTTGACTTCGAGCACAAAAACTTCATCTCGATGGATGACAAATTGGATGTTTAAAAGGCCGACGATCTTTAAACCACGGGCGATTTTTACGGTCGTCTCAATAATTTTATCCTTAACCTCAATGGCTAGATTTTGCGGCGGATAAACGGCGATGGAATCTCCCGAATGAACACCTGCCCGCTCAATATGTTCCATAATTCCAGGGATATAGACATCGACGCCATCGGAAATGGCATCGACTTCGACTTCTGTGCCGACAAGATAGCGATCAATGAGAACAGGATGTTCGGGATTCACCTTGACCGCATGTTCCATATAAGTGAGAAGCTCCATTTCGTTATAGACGATCTCCATCGCGCGGCCGCCGAGCACGTAAGATGGACGGACGAGGACGGGATAGCCGATTTCTTGCGCAACGACGGCGGCTTCTTCTACAGTAAAAACGGTACGACCTTCCGGCATGGCAATGCCAAGTCGTTCCATTAGTCGTTCAAATTTTTCCCGGTCTTCTGCCTCATCCATGGCATCAAGGGATGTTCCCAAAATGTTGACACCGCGCCGTGCCAATTCGCCGGCTAAATTTAATGCCGTCTGACCGCCAAATTGGACGATGACGCCTTTCGGTTTTTCGAGATCGATGATGTGCATGACATCTTCAACGGTTAACGGTTCGACATACAGTTTGTCCGAGACGCTGAAGTCTGTCGACACCGTTTCCGGGTTATTGTTAATGATGATCGCTTCATAACCGGCCTCTTTAATGGCCCAAACCGTATGCACCGTCGCATAATCGAATTCCACACCTTGACCGATGCGGATCGGTCCGGCGCCAAGCACGAGGACGCTTTCTTTTTCCGTTCGGATGGATTCATTTTCCTCTTCATACGTGCCGTAGTAATAGGGCGTTTCCGATTCAAATTCGGCAGCACACGTATCGACCATCTTATAAACCGGACGAATCCCCTTTTCCATGCGGTATTTGTACAACGCCCATTCATCCATGTTCCAAAGGCGGGAGATAAATGCATCGGCAAATCCCATCGCTTTAGCTTCTTTTAAGATCCCGTTATTTTGGGGATTGTCCTTAAGTTTTCTTTCCATGGCCACGATGTTTTGGATTTTCCGCAAGAAAAAGCGATCAATGTTTGTTTCCGCCCAGATCTTTTCAATGGTCACACCGCGCCGGAAAGCTTCGGCAATATAAAACACACGTCGGTCATCCATCTTCAAGATGCCGGTCAACACCTCTTCATCCGTTAAACGCGCGATGTCTTGATCAAAAAGATGATCATATCCGGCTTCAAGCGAGCGGACGGCTTTTAGGAAAGATTCTTCAAACGTGCGGCCGATGGCTAAAACTTCTCCCGTCGCCTTCATTTGCGTGCCAAGCGTCCGGTTCGCAGAATCAAATTTATCGAAGGGCCAGCGCGGAATTTTCGTGACGACATAATCCACAGCTGGTTCAAAACTCGCATAGGTTGTTCCTGTCACGGCGTTTTTAATTTCATCCAATGTATAGCCGACGGCGATTTTCGATGCGACTTTGGCAATCGGGTAACCCGTCGCTTTCGAAGCAAGTGCCGACGAGCGGCTGACGCGCGGGTTAACTTCAATGACATAATAATGTTGGCTGTTTGGATCAAGGGCTAATTGGACGTTACAACCGCCCTCGATTTTTAAAGCGCGGACGATGCGAAGCGACGCGCTGCGCAATCGTTGCACATCTTTATCGCTCAGCGTCTGCACCGGTGCGGTTACGATGGAATCCCCGGTGTGAATGCCAACAGGGTCAATATTTTCCATAGGGCAGATGACAATCGCCCCGTCACTGGCATCGCGCATGACTTCAAATTCGATTTCTTTATAGCCGGCAATGCTTTTTTCAAGAAGCACTTGATGGACGGGACTTAATTTTAAACCGTTGGAGACGATCTCACGCAGTTCTTCCCAGTGATGAGCGATGCCGCCACCAGTGCCGCCGAGCGTGTAGGCGGGACGGATGATTAAAGGGAAACCGACCTTCTTTGCAAAGGCTTCGGCCTCATCAAGCGAATGAACGATTTCGCTGTCAGGCGTCGGCTCACCAATTTCTTTCATGAGGGCACGAAACGCATCGCGGTCTTCGGCTTTTTGGATCGCATCCAGTTTCGTTCCAAGAAGCTCTATGCCGTATTCATCCAAAATACCCAAACGGGACAGCTCAAAGGCGAGATTCAATCCGGTTTGCCCACCTAGAGTGGCAAGCAGGCCGTCCGGACGTTCTTTGCGGATGATTTTACTGACAAACTCCGGTGTGAGTGGTTCCATATACACGCGGTCTGCCATATCCGGATCGGTCATAATCGTTGCCGGATTGGAGTTCACGAGGATGACTTCATAGCCCTCTTCCTTCAGGGCTTTGCACGCTTGGGTGCCGGAATAATCAAATTCCGCCGCTTGACCGATGACAATCGGCCCCGAGCCGATCACAAGAATTTTATGAATGTCGTGGCGTTTAGGCATATTGAATCCCCGCTTTCTTGGTTGCTGATAGATTGGCGAGAAACCGATCGAAGAGATAAGCACTGTCTTCTGGTCCGGGTGTTGCTTCTGGATGGAACTGCACGCTGAAGGCTTTAAACTTCGTATGCGCCAAACCTTCAATGGAGCCATCGTTAATGGCTATATGGGTCACAACGAGATCCGTTCCCGCCAATGATTCTGGATCAACGGTATAGCCATGATTTTGTGATGTCATATAAAAATGACCAGTCGTCAAATCTTTCACCGGATGATTAGCCCCGCGATGACCGAACTTCATTTTGACCGTATCGGCCCCGCAAGCAAGGGCCAAAAGCTGATGGCCTAGACAAATGCCGAAAATCGGTACTTTCCCTAACAAGTTTTTCACCATTTCCACAGCATACGGCACATCTTTTGGATCACCGGGTCCGTTGGATAGGAGCACACCATCCGGATGAAGATTTAAGATTTCCCGGGCGGTCGTATTATGCGGCACGACAAGACAATCACAGCCGCGTTTAATGACTTCACGAAGAATGCCTTTTTTCATTCCGAAATCGGCAATGACGACTCTCGGACCACTCCCCGGGCTCGCATACGCCGCTTTCGTTGATACCCGGCTGACTTGATCGGTCGGAAATTTGGCGGTTTGAAGTTCGCTCACAATTTTTTGCACATCCGCATTCACGTCACTCGTCAAACGTCCTTTTAATGTGCCGTATTGACGGATGATTTTCGTAAGCCGTCGCGTATCGATGCCAGCTAGTGCCGGAATGCCTTTTTCTTTTAACATCGCCTCAAGCGATTGCTCACTTTGCCAATGGCTTGGCACATCGGTTAATTCCTTAACAATAAGTCCCGCAACGGACGGGGAGATCGATTCAAAATCCTCATGGTTCACCCCGTAGTTGCCAATGAGTGGATAGGTTAGCGTCACAATTTGCCCGCAGTAGGACGGATCGGATAAAATTTCTTGGTACCCCGTCATGCCGGTATTAAAAACGACTTCTCCATCACAGTCGCTTTCTGCACCAAACCCCATTCCCGTAAAAACCGCTCCATTTTCCAAAATCAACATGCGCCTCATACACGGACACCTCTTTCATCCCAAATCAGTTTTCCATTTACGATAGTCATCACCGGAAAGCCGCAAACCTTCCAGTTTCTAAACGGCGTATTCCGCCCTTTTGATGCAAATTGTTCCGGGTCGATTGTGCGTTCTTTTTCCAAATCAATGACGGTGACATCAGCCGGTGCGCCAATTTTTATTGGGCCATAAGGAAGGTCAAACGCTTCGCACGGTTTCTTCGTCATACAATCAATCAGCTGCTCCAATGATAAAACGCCTGTTTTTACTAAATGTGTGTAAAGGAGCGGAAAAGCTGTCTCAAGCCCGACGATGCCAAACGGTGCCTCATCAATGGGTCGCGCTTTTTCCTCCGCTGTGTGCGGGGCATGGTCCGTCGCAATGAAGTCGATGGTGCCGTCAAGAAGACCCTCGATGAGCGCTTCCCGGTCGGCTTGAGAGCGTAGCGGCGGATTCATTTTATAGTTGGCGTCTATACCCGGAATGTCGTCTTCCGTTAGGAGTAAATGATGGGGCGTGACTTCCGCTGTCACGCGGATGCCTGCCCGTTTCGCATCGCGAATGACGCGAACGGATTCCTTCGTGCTGACGTGACAGACGTGGTAATGACAGCCAGCCGCTTCCGCCAAGAGCACATCCCTAGCAATGTGTACCGATTCGGATAGGCTCTTCATGCCTTTAATGCCATGCTTTTTGGTGAAACGGCCTTCATGAAAAGATCCGCCCGAAAGGAGGGTATTGTCTTCACAGTGGGCAACGACGGCAATCCCAGACCGTGCCGCTTTTTCCATCGCCTCGAACATCAGCCCAGCGCTTTGCACCCCGACGCCGTCATCGGTCAAGGCAAAAGCCCCAACTTGGTGAAGGCTTTCGATATCTGTTAGTTCCTGACCTTTCTGACCTTTAGTGATTGCTGCATAGGGCAGGACTCGAACGACGGCATCTTTTTCAATGCGTTTGTACAGATCTGTCAATGTGTTGACATCATCCGGAACGGGATTTGTGTTCGGCATCGCTGCGATCGTTGTAAAACCGCCCCGGGCAGCTGCTTCTGTACCGGTTTTGATCGTTTCTTTATGTTCACCGCCCGGCTCCCTTAAATGGACATGGAGATCGACGAATCCGGGCACAAGGAGCTTGCCGTTAAGGTCCATGACTTCAGCATTTTCCACCTGTAGGTTTTGACCGATGTCTGCAATCCTTTCTTGGTCAATGAGAAGATCCGCTTCCGTGATCGCGCCATTGAAATAGACGCGTCCGTTTTTCAATAAAATGGCCATTAAGACATCACCGCCTTTTCAGTTGTAAGCGCCCATTCAAGCACCGCCATACGGATGGGGACGCCGTTATGGACTTGTTGAAAAATCCGCGATGGTTTCGCTTCGACCAGGGCATCAGAAATTTCCACCCCACGGTTAAACGGTCCAGGATGCATGATGATCGCTTTTGGTTTCATCAGTTGTGCGCGTTTTTCCGTCAGTCCGTATGCCTTGTGATAATGTTCTTTTGTCCATCGACCGGCTTCGGCATGACGCTCGGTCTGGATGCGGAGCAAGTTGACGACATCGGCTGTCTGTATCGCCTCATCGATCGAGACATAATCGGTGGCCAAACTATCTTCCTGCCATTCCGGTGGACCAGACAAGATGACTCTCGCCCCCATTTTTCTTAACGTCTGTATGTTGGAGCGGGCGACGCGGCTATGACGGATATCGCCAATCATCGCTACCGTCAAGCCTTCAAAGCGCCCAAACTCTTGATAGATGGTGAAAAGATCGATCAACGTCTGGGTGGGGTGGTGCCCTGTGCCATCACCGCCATTGATGATGCTCATGGAAAGACGATCTTTCAGGTCGTGATAATACCCCTCTTGCGGATGGCGTATGACAGCCATTTTGACACCGATTGACTCAAGCGTTTTTAGCGTATCGTACAAAGTCTCACCTTTTTTCGTACTCGAGACGTCGCTTGCAAAATTCAACACATGCATGCCGAGCTTTTTTTCTGCCACCTCAAAACTGAAGCGGGTCCTTGTGCTCGGTTCAAAGAAAAGATTCGCTGCAAAAATAGGCATATTCGGAATGTCTTTTCCAGCTTCGATAGCGAGTGCGCGATCTAATAATTGGTAAATGGCCTCACAGGTCCAATCCGTTAGTTCAAGAACATGTGGCATGCTTAATCCTCCCGAAATGGTTTAGGCAAAAGAAAAACCCTTCTGTGAATGTGACAGAAGGGTTTGGCGCAAACGACGGGCAAATGAGCCCGCACGGAAGCAACCCCTTTGTCAGCCTCACAGGACTGCCCGTTAAAAGGGTGAAAATGCTTCTTATTAAGTTCGATGGCGAATGGCGACTTCGTCCTTGCCGTCAATTTCGGTTAATTGCACGGCAACGAGTTCCTCTTGGGATGTCGGTACGTTTTTTCCGACATAGTCCGGACGAATGGGCAATTCGCGGTGTCCTCGGTCAATGAGGACGGCCAGTTGAATGACGCTTGGCCGGCCGAGATCCATCAGCGCGTCTAAGGCGGCGCGTGCCGTCCGGCCAGTATAGAGAACATCGTCAATAAGAATCACTTTTTTATTCGTGATGTCAACCGGTATATCTGAACCTTTGAGCTTCGGCTCCTCGGTTTTTTTCACTAAATCATCTCTGTAAAGCGTAATATCCAATGTGCCGACCGGAACCGAGCGGTTTTCAAATTGTTGAATTTTCTCTGCAATGCGGTTAGCAAGATAAATCCCGCGCGTTTTAATGCCGACGATCACCACGCCTTCTACGCCTTTATTTCTTTCGATAATTTCATGGGAAATGCGCGTTAAAGCACGGCGAATCGCTTCAGCATCCAATATAATTTTATCCATGCCGATCACCTCAATGTTTTTTCACGAATTGAAAAAGCTCCCAGACCACGCTGGGAGCTTTGAATAGGCGTTAACAACGGCGAGCGGGCTGATTGCCCTACCCGCCACATATAACTCCGATTCCCTTCCCAGCCTCACAGGACTGAATTAAAAGGTCATTCACTGTTATCAACAGTATCGCACACCCCACCCGCCTTGTCAATAGGGGGTCAGTCCCCCACCATACTAAAGCGTTAAAGCGAAAAAAATTCCGGTTTTCTCGTCTCACCGTTAAAATTTGCTCAATCACCAGCATAAAACCGAATATTTTTCGTAAATTAATGTTAAAACATTCGGAAAAATACTTTATTACACTAGTGAAGTGGGGGACTGACCCCGAAGTTGGTCGAGGAGGCGGGCCATGTCTTGCGGAAGGGGGGCGGTAAAGCGCATGAATGCTTTTGTGCTTGGGTGGTAGAAGCCAAGTTCGGCGGCATGGAGTGCCTGGCCGTTGATATCAAGTGTTTTGCGCGGGCCGTATTTTGGGTCGCCAGCAACGGGATGCCCGATATAAGCCAAATGCACGCGAATTTGATGTGTCCGGCCGGTTTCAAGGCGGCAAGCGACATAGGTATACTTTTCAAAACGCTCGAGAACGGTAAAATGAGTTATCGCTTCTTTAGAATGATGCCGCGTGACAGCCATTTTTTTACGATCGTTTTCATCCCGCCCAATTGGCGCATCAATTGTTCCTTGGTCATGTTCAAAAAAGCCGTGGGCGATCGCCTTATAGATACGGTGTGTCGTTTTCGCTTTCAATTGCTCTGCTAACGCGCGATGGGCAAAATCATTTTTGGCGCAAACGAGCACACCGGAAGTATCTTTGTCAATACGATGAACAATACCAGGCCGAAGCACGCCATTGATGCCGGATAAATCCCGGCAATGCGCTAAAAGGGCGTTCACAAGCGTTCCCGTTGTATGCCCAGGTGCCGGATGGACGACCATCCCCCTTGGCTTGTTAATGACAATGACATCCTCATCTTCGTAAAGGATATCTAATGGAATGGCTTCTGGTTGAATGTCAACGGGTTCCGGTTCGGGAATGCGAATGTGGATGGCCTCCCCTTCCGACAGTTTGTAGTTCGGTTTTACCGTACGGTCATCCACCGTGATCGCACCCGTTTTGATCATCTCTTGGACATGTGTGCGGGATAAATCTGTTAGCCGGTCGGAGACATATTTGTCAATCCGCTGACCGGCATCTTCCTCATTCACGATAAGCGTTTCACTGTTCATGAGCGTTCACCTTTTTCTGATCAAACAAAGTGAAAATGACGATTAGAATGGCGCCGATCACAAGGGATGAATCGGCCACATTAAAGACGGGATAACTGTAGTTTCCCAAGAACACATGGATGAAATCAACAACGGAGCCACGGAATAATCGGTCAATAAAATTACCGAGTGTGCCGCCGATCACAAGACCAAGGGCCACTCCGAGAAAGGGCCTATGTCTGCCATATTTTTGCATATAAAAAATGACGATGGCAAGGACGACGACCGTGACTAAATAAAAAAACCACATTTGCCCTTCCAATATGCTCCAAGCCGCACCTGTATTCCGAGCGGAGGTTATGTATAAAAAATGCGGGATGATTTCGATGCTTTCACCGATATGCATTTGTTGGACGATGATCCATTTCGTCAGTTGGTCAAGGATTAAAACAATCAAGCCAATGGCATAATAAATCACAATTTCTCCCCCATTTTCATCAGACTTTTTTTATTTTAGCACAAAAAAAGTTCACGCCCCAAGTGTTATTAAAGAAATCCTGGCTCTGCCAAGCTGTTTGGGTGTAGACAGAGCCTTCGTTGTCCTTATACCGAACAGATAACAGAAAACTTTCCCACCAGGACAAACTTTTTGGGTTGATGATAGCGCAAATAGTTGCCTGTTGCTTACAGAAGTGATTTATTTACTGACTCACCCCGTATAAAAAGAGGACGGCTAATACGACTCGTCGTCCTCTGCAACATCATCTTGATTCATCCATTTGTCATATTGTATGTTTCTCATAAATTGGACATGATCGTCGCCTCGGTACCCTTCGATATCGGTGGCACCGATGGCTTCAACAAGCTCCACATACCCCATGCCATCTTCGTTGTCCATTAAAGATGCATCATCAAAAGTCATGCTGTTTTCATTAAATGATGCAACAAGATCCCATGCATTTTGTTCATTATATTCGGTTTCATCGCTGCCCGTTGCGTATTCTTCTTCCATATTCCGAATGACCTTTTCCTCAATCGGACGGTCATCGTTCATTTCTTGGTTCGGTGAATGTTCTTTTGTCGTGCGCGCCGTAGGCATGGCCTCAAGACGCGCCAAGGGAATTTTTTCACCGGTCACTTCATCCACACCATATGTGCCATTTTCAAATTTTGCTAAGGCATGGTTAATGTCTGACAGCTCTTCGTGAGCCATTTTTCTTAAGATAAAATCTTTTTCCCGCTCAAAAAGCTGTGTGCCTTCGTCCGCCGGATGATTGTCGTATTGGGACAATTCCCCCGATGCTTGACTTGAAGCATACGGGATTTCCATTCCAAATTCATTATTTAAGTCCAGTTGCCTTTCAAGCTCTTCTTTTCGCTTTAAAAGCTGTTCTTTAAGTTTTTTATACGGATCCATCTGTCTCCTCCTTTTTTTGGAGGCATGAGGTTTTAGGGCGATAGCCACCCTGTTTTATTATTTTTTATCCGAATCGACAATATTACCACACATAAGGTTTACCAGGAGCGGAAGAATTCGGTGGTAAAAGAAAAACCGAACCCCTGTTAGAGTTCGGTTTAAGAGTCATGTAGGGCGCTCTGAATGCCGACTTGTGCGCCGAGTGTTTAAAAGCCAAGCATACGGCTCACTGTCATCACGCATAATATTTTTTGACGGTATCTGCACATGACGGACAAAGTGTCGGGTAATCCGGATCTTGACCGACGTCTGTCGAAATAACCCAGCAGCGTTCGCATTTCTCACCTGGAGCGACTTCTACGACAACACCGGTTTCCCGATATTTTCGAGCATTTTCCGGCGCATCGTTTAAAGTTCCGCCAAGGGTAACTTTGGAGACGATAAAAAGTTTATCCAAGTCCGGAAGATGCTCTAACAAGGTGCGGTTTTCTTCGGTTGGATAAAGGATGACGGCCGCCTCCAATGATTTCCCAATCATTTTTTCATTTCGAGCTTCTTCCAGGGCTTTTAACACATCATCGCGAATCGCCATGATTTGGTTCCATTTTTTAACAAGGGCGTCTTGATCATCGATGGCTTCTGGTTCCGGCATATCGGTGAGTTGGACAAACTCCGCCTTTTCGCCTGGCAAGTACTTCCACGCTTCTTCCGTCGTATGCGGGATGACCGGTGACAGCATTTTTAACAGCGCTACAAGTGTTTTGTAAAGCACGGTTTGAATGGAACGGCGACGATGACTGTTTTCAGGATCGGTATATAAGGCGTCCTTAGCGATATCCAAATAAAAGGCGCTAAGTTCGACCGTGCAATAGTTATGAATCGCGTTATAAACGGTAATGAACTCGTATTCATTGTAGGCGGTTAAAACCTTTTCAATCAGTTCATTCAAACGCGCCATCATATAGCGGTCAAGTTCCGGAAGCTCTTCTGTCGCAACAAGATGTTTACCGGGATCAAAACCGTGGAGATTTCCGAGCATAAAGCGAATCGTATTTCGGATTTTCCGATACACTTCGGAGACTTGTTTTAAAATATCATCGGTTACCGGTGCATCCGCCGTATAATCAACCGAGGCGACCCAAAGGCGGATGATATCAGCGCCGAGCGTTTGGATGACCTTCAGCGGGTCGATGACGTTACCAAGCGATTTGCTCATTTTATGCCCTTCGCTGTCAATCGTAAACCCGTGCGATAAAATGCCTTTGTACGGCGCATGTCCTGTTGTTGCCACCGCCGTGATGATCGAGGAATTAAACCAACCGCGATATTGGTCGCTTCCTTCGAGATACAAATCCGCCGGGCGCTTTAATTCTTCACGCTGAGCGAGCACTGCGGCATGCGAAGAACCCGAATCAAACCAAACGTCCATGATGTCTGTTTCTTTTCGGAAAATGCCATTCGGACTGTGCGGCGACGTAAAACCTTCGGGTAATAAATCTTTTTCATCCCAATCAAACCAAATGTTTGATCCGTGCTTGGCAAAAAGATTCGCAATGTGGTCAATCGTCTCCGGCGTCAAGATCGGCGTGCCATCTTCAGCATAAAAGACCGGAATCGGCACACCCCAAACGCGCTGGCGAGAAATACACCAATCTTCACGGTCGCGAATCATGTTATGGAGGCGAACTTCACCCCACTTCGGTTTCCATTCCACTTCCTCAATGGCTTTCAGTATCTCCTCACGAAAATCTTTAATGGAGGCAAACCATTGCTCGGTAGCCCGGAAGATGACTGGTTTTTTCGTGCGCCAATCGTGCGGATACGAGTGGGTGATGAATTCAAGCTTAAGGAGTGCCCCGACTTCTTCTAATTTTTCCGTAATCGGTTTATTGGCCTTATCATAGAATAAACCTTCAAAACCTGGAGCTTCCTCCGTCATGACGCCTTTCTCATCCACTGGGCATAAAATATCCAAACCATATTTTTTGCCGACGTTAAAGTCGTCTTCCCCGTGGCCAGGCGCCGTGTGGACACATCCCGTGCCGGCATCCAGCGTGACATGATCGCCTAAGATGACCAAAGAATCGCGATCATAAAACGGGTGGCGGCAGACGACATATTCCAAATCCTGACCTTTAAATCGCTGTTCGATTTGCGGGTTGGACCAATCGAGTTTCGCTTTTAAGGGTTCAAGGAGTTCTTCAGCGACGACATATTTTTGCCCATCGACATTCACGAGAACATAAGTATATTCGGGATGAACGCAAATGCCCAAGTTGGCCGGAATGGTCCAAGGCGTTGTCGTCCAAATGACAATCTTCGCGTCTTCTGGCAATACCCCTTTTCCGTCTTTGACGTTAAAAGCGACGTAAATGGACGGCGACTTTTTGTCCTTATACTCAATTTCGGCTTCCGCAAGCGCGGATTCGGATGTTGGCGACCAGTAGACGGTCTTTTTATCCTTATAGATATAACCGCGTCTAGCCATTTCGCCGAAAACGCGGATTTGCGCCGCTTCGTATTCCGGAAGCAGCGTGATGTACGGATTTTCCCAATCCCCGCGGACGCCTAGGCGTTTAAATTGGCTGCGCTGCCGGTCGATTTGTTCGTAGGCATAGTTTTTGCAAAGTTCACGGAATTCGGCGACCGTCATTTTTTTGCGGTCGACCCCTTTTTTCGTGAGCGCCTGTTCGATCGGCAGCCCATGAGTATCCCAACCAGGTACATAAGGTGCTTGGTAGCCCATCATTGAGCGGGAGCGAACGATCATGTCTTTTAAAACTTTGTTTTCCGCATGTCCAATGTGGATGTCGCCATTCGCATAAGGCGGTCCGTCGTGTAAGACAAATTTTGGCCGGCCCTCTGTGCGTTCCAAACTTTTTTTATAGACATTGGCCGCATCCCATTCGGCCTGTAATACCGGTTCTTTATTAGGCAGATTTCCGCGCATCGGGAAATCCGTTTTCGGCATAAGCAGAGTTTCTTTAAAATCCACTGTCATTCCTCCCAAATTTTTTTACAATAAAAAAAGGCCCTCATCCTTAAGGGACGAGTAGGCCCGCGGTACCACCCTTATAGTCTGCGGAAAGAAGTCCGCAAACCACTTTGCTTTCTTAACGCAAAAGAAGGCGCCGTCACTTACTTCGCTTTTCGGTGACGGAGCTCTGAGGTGATTTTCATTATGCGAGCGCACCGGGCTCCCACCTTCCCCGATTCGCTGAACGAGCGCTTTTCTGCATAATGACTGTCCTCTTCATCGCTTTTCTTGTCATCTATTTTCTTGCATGTCAATTTTATACGGTTAGTATATGAAAATCTTGACGCATTCGTCAAGGGTTTACCTTCACGTGTCCGTGCACATGATTATCTTCATTTTCTTCAAATTCTTCTATGGACTCGCTCAGTTTGTCCCAATCATCGCTTTTTAGTAATTCCAATTGAGCTTCAATTAACATCCGGAAGCGCGTGCGATAGACTTTTGCCTCTTTCTTTAGTTCTTCGATCTCCAGCGTGATTTTTCGCGATTTGGCCAATGCTTCATTGATGATGCGATCCGCATTTTTTTCCGCTTCTTTAATAATGAGACGTGCTTCTTTCGTCGCATTTTGTTTGACTTCTTCGGCCGTTTCCTGGGCGACGAGAATCGATTTATTTAACGTTTCCTCAATTGATGAAAAATGGCTGAGGCGCTCTTCTAACTTGCGCACGTTTTCTTCAAGCTGTTTTTTTTCACGGATGACAGCTTCATAATCCTTTATAATTTGATCTAAAAAATCGTTGACTTCATCTTCATCATAACCCCGAAATCCACGCGTAAATTCTTTATTATGAATATCCAACGGTGTTAACGGCATGCTTGCACCTCCATGATTCTATGTAAAGTTGTTTAATTATTCGACAAGTCTCGTTTTGTTTCCTGCTTTTTTTTAAAAATGATTGCGTTTATTTCAAACGGCTGTAGTCGATCGAGAGATGCCCCCTTTTGGTCATCCCTTTTATAGCATCAAGGCGCGCGCGGCCAAAACCGCGAACGGATAATAGATCGCCAACCTCAAGCTCTAGGGAAGGTTTGTCCACGAGCTTCCAATTTACTCTGGCTTTTCCGGCTAAAATCACATCCTGTGCCTTTGCCCGCGAAAGATGGAAGATTTCGGATATCACCACATCTAGCCTGAGCGATGTGACAAAGCCATGTTTCTCCTCCCATTCTTCCTTCGGTTGAATGAGTTGATTAGCTTCGATTTCTCGGCATGAGACTTTCTGCCGTCCGACTTCCGTAAGATGAAGCCGCACATAATCGCGGATTTCTCTTGCGCAAACCCATTGAATGCGGCCGTCTTCGACTAAAATATCACCAAGTTTATCTCTCTTAATGCCAAGGGAAAGAAGCGCTCCAAGCAGATTCGGATGCTCGATTCGGACAAATTTCTGCGGGTAGACGAGTTCAAAAAAAGCAAGGGAAAAATCGCTTTCGTCACTGTAAGGCGGAAGAATGATGGCGCGTTTTCTCTCAGCCTGATCATACCCGCCGGAAAAAATCACGCGAACGGCTCCGGATACGCCAATGATGCTTCGAATGATGTCTTGTCTTCGCGGGTCTAAAAAATCGGTGCGGGTCGGTATAAAGCGTTCTTCTGCCCGTGTTTTCCAATCGAGCACGCGATCGACAAACGGCCGTTCTTCTTCATTAAAATGTTGATGGATCAAGACCATCACCCAAGCAATAAATATGGCAATTGATTCAAGCCGAGTCTTGCCAAATATAAAACGATAAAGGCAAGCCATGGCGAAATATCGATCATTCCGCCGATCGGCGGAATGATGCGGCGAAACGGTTCAAGATAAGGCTCACAGACTCTTGCAAATAGCTCGCCGATTGCCGACTGACGCACATTCGGTACCCAAGACATCAATATGTATATCAATAGTACCCAATAATAAATCATCAACAATTCGGACAGGATATTTGTTACCAAAAATAGGCCATTCAAAAGATTCACCTCACGGAATGGATGCAATTATCATTCATGAATGAGAAAGCTTTACGTCGTCACAAAACTTATGAACTGTTCGATGGAGCCTTCCAATATCCACTCATCTCTTCAATCCCAACGCTTTTCACAGCCTTTTTTCCATGACTTCCGAGATAACTCCATTGATATCCACATGTGCCGGCGCACATAGGAAAGTGTCAGGGCCGAGCTTTTGAATATGGCCATCCAACGCGTAGACAGCCCCACTAATAAAATCGATCATCCGGCGAGCATCGACAATGCTTGCGCGCTGCAGATTGAAGACGACCGATCGCTTGTTTCGGAGATGGTCGGCAATGGTTTGCACATCATCGAAATGACGTGGCTCAATAAGCATGACTTCGGTCTTGGCTGGCGGTTCTTTGACGGCATGTAAAGTGACGATATTCGATTCGCTTCGGCGACTTTGGCGTTCGACATAAGGTTTTCTTCCAGGCTTACCAGAAGCGCCTTGGCGACGGCGAGAACCATCCTCTTCATTTTCCCAACCGAAGGCGTCTTTTATCACTTCATCAAAATCATCGTCAAGATCGAAAAATTTTTTAAAAGTCGTTTTCAACCCCATAGCCCTTCTCCTTTATCCTTCTTTGCCAACCAGCGCCGTTCCTATACGTACAAAGGTAGCCCCTTCTTCAACCGCTATGGTATAATCCCCGGACATCCCCATTGACAATTCATGACACGGGGCATGGGCCCAACCTTTGGCCTCAACGTCACACTGTAATTCTTTAAGTTTTCGAAAAACGGATCGCAAAAGACTTTCGTCATCTGTTTGCGGTGCCATTGTCATCAGTCCAACCACTTGAATTTTGGAAAAGGTTTGGAGGGACTCGATAAACGGCACGGTTTCAGCCATGGACAATCCATGTTTCGTCGCTTCACCGGAAACATTGACTTGAACAAAACATTTGACGGATTGTTCCGCGCGCTTTTCAATCTCTTTTGCCAAGGAGAGTCGGTCGAGTGAATGAATATAATCGGCATAGGGTAGCACCATTTTCACTTTACGCGATTGTAAAGTGCCAATAAAGTGGAACGATACACCGTCTTCCTTTAAGGCTTCATATTTTTCAATGAGACCCTCTGGGCGATTTTCACCAATATGCCTTATGCCGGCAGAAACAGCTTCTTTGGCTCTTTGGGAGTTGACATATTTTGTCACCGCTATGACTTCAACTTCTGAGGCTTTTCGCCCCGCTTTAAGACAAGAGGCATTGATCTTTTCTTGAATGATGTGCAAGTTTTCTGCGACAGACATTTCAATCACCACTAAATATACCGATATAACCCATCATGCGGCCGGTCGGGGCTCCCTCTTTTCTGTGCGAATAAAAGAGATCCGTATGGCAACTTGTACAAAGGCCGGACATATGGATGGCTGCTTCAGGTAAACCGCTCCTTATCAAAATCTGTTTGTTTAATAAAGGCAAGTTCAACCGATAATGGCCTTTGGCTTTCGGCATTAATACATCCGGATGGTGTATCCCGGAAATGGCACGAACGCGCTCGGCCACCCTTTCATCGACTTCATAACAACAAGATCCGATGGTTGGGCCAATGGCGGCTTCCAAGTCAGAAGGTAACAAGCCAAAGGTTTCGGTAATCTTCTGAACCATGACAGCAGCGATTTCCCCGGTCGTGCCCTTCCAGCCAGCATGGGCGATCCCGACAACGGGTTGTGATTCACTCCAAAAAAACAAGGGGGTGCAGTCGGCAAAACATGCTGTAAGAAGTACATCCGGTGAATCGGTAAAAAGGCCGTCCATCCCCGATATGGCGCTTTCAATGTCTAAAGCGCCTTTGCCCTTATGAGCATGGGTGACGTGAGTGACAGCATGTCCATGTACTTGTTCCGCACCAATCCAATTTTCAGGGGCAAGGCCAATAAGCTCCCCCAAACGGCGGCGGTTTTGCGTCACTTTTACGGGGTCGTCACCGACATGGTAACCGAAATTCAATGACGAATACCTACCGGTGCTATACCCGCCGTTTCTTGTCGTCATGCCGGCCCGAATCGTTCCACTTTTCGTGTGAATAGGTGGAAGCGTCAAGTATTCAGGCTGGTGATTCTGAAAAATTTCTGTAGACATGGCATTCTCCTTCAGAGGAAAAGCATCTGTCTTTATCATATCATATTTTTTGCTTTGCGGGCATTAATGGTTTAAGTCTCGGGCGGTTTTTCATATCCGTTTGCGGCTTCATAGAAACGGACTAAAATGACATCCGCACCGATTCGAACAATATTTCGCCAAGGTATGATCACTTCGCTTTCTCGGCCAAAAATCCCGAGCATTTTGCCCGACCCAGGAATGATGAGATTTTCAATTTTTCCGGTTGTAATGTTGATGTCCAAATCACCAATATGCCCGAGCAACTTGCCATCTTCGACATTGACCACTTCTTTTGCTTGAAATTCCGAAATTCTCGTCAAGGGTTTCTCCTCCTTAAGTCTTCGATTGATCTTGTAACTAATATATGTCCAGTCATCTAAAAAAGACGCAAGGTGGGCGATCGTTGCGATGCTTACCTGTACCTTTTTTCATGATTAAATGAAAACAATCCTTACTTGACATGCTTGAATCCGTTCAACCTTCTTGATTCTGTCTTTGGTCAAAAAGGAAGAAAGGGATTCCGAATCAAATTCAGTTGCGTTTTATTTTTTCGTTTTAAAAGCAATAAAAGCGCCACTTAAACGTTGGCGCTTTCGTTCATGGATGAGATTGACAATCCCTCATGCACAGAAGGCGAGGAATTCGAGAACATACTGCACTTTGCCATATTTTTATGTAAACTCCTTGACTTAACTTTGGATGTTCTTATTCATTTCTTTTATAGCTGCCTTTTCCAAGCGGGATACTTGAGCTTGGGATATACCGATTTCTTCGGCCACTTCCATCTGCGTTTTACCTTGGAAAAAGCGCATCGACAGGATATTTTTCTCACGCTCATTCAATCGCGTCATCGCCTCCCGCAAGGCGATTTCTTCTATCCATTGGTTATCCTTATTCCGCTCATCGCTGATTTGATCCATGACAAAGATCGGATCCCCGCCGTCGTTATAAATCGGCTCAAATAAAGAAACGGGATCTTGGATCGCGTCTAAGGCAAAAACGACGTCTTCAACGGGGACATCTAAAACCTCAGCGATTTCGGACGGACTTGGTTCGCGGGAGTATTTCGAAATGAGTTTTTCTTTAACTTGTAAAGCTTTATACGCAATGTCTCTGAGCGATCGTGACACCCGAATGGGGTTGTTATCGCGAAGGTAGCGGCGGATTTCTCCGATGATCATCGGAACGGCATACGTGGAAAATTTCACGTTTTGGCTTAAATCAAAGTTATCGATGGATTTCATAAGACCGATGCAGCCCACCTGAAACAGATCATCGACATATTCGCCGCGGTTATTGAAACGCTGGATCACGCTTAACACAAGGCGTAAATTGCCGTTAACAAGCTTTTCTCGGGCTGACATGTCACCGTTTTGCAATTGAACGAATAGTTTGCGCATTTCTTCATTTGTCAATACGGGAAGTGTGGATGTATCGACACCACAAATTTCCACTTTATTGCGTGCCATCTCATTCCCTCCCCAAACGGAGTGTTGTTCATGTAAAGTATCTCCGGGGGAGGGAAAATTATGCACTGCTATACGCCCACGCTTATACCATTTTGTTAAATTCCTTTTGGAGACGGCGAATGATCCGTTTTTCTAACCTCGAAATATACGACTGAGAAATGCCAAGTTGGTCGGCGACATCTTTCTGTGTTTTTTCTTTTCCGCCTGATAGGCCGAAGCGTAGTTCCATAATTTCTTTTTCGCGATCATTGAGCATGAGAATGGCCCGCTTAAGAAGCGTCCGGTCGACTTGCCGTTCCATATCCCTCGTGATGATATCTTCATCCGTTCCGAGAACATCGGATAAAAGCAATTCATTACCGTCCCAATCAACATTCAGCGGCTCATCAAATGACACCTCCGCGCGCGTTTTATTATTGCGCCGTAAATACATTAAAATTTCATTCTCAATGCACCGGGAGGCATACGTCGCTAGTTTAATCTTTTTCTCTGGATTGAAGGTGTTCACGGCTTTAATTAAACCAATCGTTCCGATGCTGATTAAGTCTTCGATATTAATTTTCGTGTTTTCAAATTTACGAGCGATGTAGACGACCAATCTTAAATTCCGCTCAATGAGCGTGGAACGCGCCTCTTTGTCCCCCTGTGCTAATTTTTCCAACAGCGCCTTTTCTTCTTCCTTTGTTAACGGAGGGGGGAGGGCTTCACTTCCCCCTATGTAATAAATTTCCTTGGGTTTTAGGCCGATTTTTTCAAGCAGACGGTACCATTTTGTTTGAAGCAGAATCCAAATGCGTCTCATATTTACCCCTCCATTCAATTATGATGCCGGCAAGGCGGTACCTTGTTGGATGAGATCTGGGTGCAGGATGCAGTTAAAGTCGTCTTCCTCGGAAAGCTTCTGATTGGTAAAAGCCACGAGCACTTTCTGACACGAAAGCCGTCCTTCGGGATGTTCAATCACCACTTCATCGGGCCTGAAAGCGACGGTCAATTCGCTATGTCCGCTAACTCCCCGATATGGGAGAATGGAAACCCTCTTTACCCACGCTTCCGGGATTTGGCCGGTTGTTACGGCGGAGATTACATCCCCTGTTATTAAGGGTTCCGGTATAACCCCCAGAGCGGCTTTGTTTTCCACAAAAACAACGGGGAGTTGACGGGCGGGGTCATTGACTCCGTTTCCGGTATCAATCAATCCTTTGGCTTCAATCGTTTGATCATTAAAACGAATGGAGACAGGGAATATCCCATCGGTTTTCCATTTTCGTAGAGCGACATCCTCCATTCTTTTTCTAGAAAACCACCATAAAACCGGAAAACCGATGACAACAAGCGCCCAGCTGATCGGATCACCAAAACGCAGAGTACTGAAAGAAAGAAACGCCTCATATGATGCACTAGACTGAATGAAATAATGGATGGCAAATAGCGAGCCGCCCAGCATAAACGCGGTAAAATAAAACATAAAAAAATTCTTGATGAAAAAGGAAAAACGCCGGTAACCGAAAACGATCCAGACGATGATGGCGGAATAAACCAGCTTTCCGACCGGGTGATAAAAAACCGGAGACAGCGGTGTAAATAAAAATAAGACGATAAGAGAGCTAAACAATGTTCCAGCGGCTAAACGCCATGGCCGGACGTTCCGTTTCAGTACGATGGCTGTTAATTTTAATAACAAAAAATCAATAAAAACATTTAACAACCATACGACATCCAAGTAGACTATCAACCGCCTCACCCGCCGAATGTTGTTTGTCCTTAGTATAAACACGCGAACGGGAGAAGTCTGTCATTTTGGGGCGCGCATCAATTGTTATTTTGTAAAAATCGAAGGGGTTTT
Organism: Tuberibacillus calidus DSM 17572; assembly: GCF_000430685.1. Classification (GTDB taxonomy): domain Bacteria; phylum Bacillota; class Bacilli; order Bacillales; family Sporolactobacillaceae; genus Tuberibacillus; species Tuberibacillus calidus. The sequence goes on from NZ_KE387193.1 coordinate 157,762, forward strand.
GTCGGTGGTTAGTTAGGTGAAGAAAATTGGTCTTTGAAAGGGAGAATTCTAAAAAATTTCCTCTGCCAAAATGCTAGCTCCGAAAAACCTTCTGAGCAAAGGTCAAGATCAATACTTTTTAGCTGGATTGAAAAATGATCGACATGCTTAACCGTACAAAAATAAATCACCCTTTCAAACCAAGGAGTTTGAAAGGGTGATCAATATCTTTTAATTAAGGACGGCGTCGGTTGCGATTGCGCAAGAAAGCCGGAATATCCAGCGCGTCCTCTTCATCATTTAAAGAAGGCGTGGTACGCGGCGCCTCATAATCATTGCGATATACTGGCGTTTTGTTGCTATTTACGGAGAGGTTTGGTCGTTCACGGCGGATCGGCTGTGGGCGCTCGGGAGACTCTTCGAACCCGGTCGCGATGACGGTAACGACGATTTCATCCTTTAAGTCTTCACTGATGACTGACCCGAAAATCATATTCACTTCCTGGTCAGCGGCATTCATGACGATGTCAGCCGCTTCATTTACTTCATAAAGACTCAGATTCGTACCGCCAGTGATGTTCATGATGACACCTTTTGCGCCGTCAATGGATTTTTCCAACAAAGGACTGGAAATCGCCTTTTTCGCAGCGTCAACGGCACGGTTTTCCCCACTGGCAACTCCGATCGCCATTAACGCCGAGCCACCTTCTGTCATGATTGTTTTGACATCAGCAAAATCCAAATTAATCAAACCAGGAACGGCAATTAAGTCAGAAATCCCTTGGACGCCTTGTCGCAGGACATTATCAGCTTCGCGAAAGGCTTCTAGCATCGGCGTGTTGCGGTCAACGATTTCAAGCAGACGGTCATTTGGGATGACGATCAGCGTATCGACTTTTTCTTTCAGATTGCTGATACCGGTTGCTGCTTGCATGCTCCGCTTACGCCCTTCAAAGGTGAAAGGCCGGGTGCAAACGCCGACGGTAAGCGCTCCAAGGTCTTTAGCAATTTCAGCGATGACGGGAGCCGCACCAGTGCCTGTTCCCCCACCCATCCCCGCCGTAACAAAGACCATATCTGCTCCGGCGAGCACAGCTTCGATTTGTTCACGGCTTTCTTCAGCCGCTTTTTTACCTATATCAGGATTAGCCCCGGCTCCGAGACCGCGGGTCAATTTTTCACCTAATTGCAATTTCGTTGGTGCTTTAGATAATTTTAAGGCTTGGGCGTCGGTGTTAACGCATATGAATTCCACGCCTTGAACACCGCTTTCGATCATGCGATTGATGGCGTTCGAACCACCGCCTCCGACCCCGATCACCTTTATATTTGCGAGTTGATCCATCTCCATATACTCCAACATGCTATTTCCTCCTATATAATAATTCCCTCGCAAGATTAATCGAAGAATGATTCATAGAGACTTTTCATTCTGGAAAGGACGCCGGCTTTTTGCTTTTTCGGCTCGGATTGTCCAGACCGTTTCGCGTTAAACCGCTTATGAGGCGTTTCACTACTATGCGGTGAAACGGCTTTGGCGACATCTTTTCCTTGTATTTTCACATTATGATAGGCAAATTTGATCAATCCAACGGAGACGGTATATTGTGGCTCACGAACCCCGATATAATCCGGGATCGCCACTCGTACATTGTGATCGAGTTCGTGTTGTGCTAACTCGAGAACGCCGGGCATAGCCGTCGTGCCCCCTGTCAATATGTAACCTCCGGGTAAATCATAAAAACCCATGCGCCGAATTTCTTCTTGGACCATATCTAGAATCTCTGCCATGCGCGGTTCAATGATATAGGCGAGATCCAGTTGCGTGCGAATTTCTTCGGCTGATGAACCAATTTTGGACACTTTCACCTTTTCATCAACAGACGCTAATCCGTAAAAGGCATGTCCATGTTTAATTTTTATTTTTTCGGCTTCTTCCATCGGTGTTCTTAATCCGATCGACAAGTCCTTTGTCACGTGATTACCGCCAACCGGCAGGACCGAAGTGGCCATCAAGATGCCTTGATCGAAAACGGAAATCGTCGTGGAACCACCGCCGATATCCACCAATGCGACGCCGATGTTTTTTTCGTCTTTTGATAACGCCACGGAACCGAGTGCAAGCGGTGAAAGACAAATATCCGCAATCTCGAGACCAGCCTTTTCCACGCAGCGCAATAAATTGTGGAGAATCGTCTTGGATCCGGTGATAATCGTTCCTTCCATCTCCAAACGCACACCGATCATGCCGCGCGGATCATTGATCTCCTCCAGTCCATCGACGATAAACTGGTGGGGAATGCAGTCGATGATTTCTTGTTCGGGTGGGATCGGGATGACCTGTGCTGCCTCAATAACACGCGCGATGTCTTCATCACCGATTTCCCTTGTCTCACTTGATACAGCCACGACACCGTGACAAGGTTGCAGATGAACGTGATTCCCACTCACGCCGACAATGACACTTTGAATTTTAAGACCTACCATTCTTTCAGCTTGTTCAACGGCATTCTGTATGGAACGCACGGTTTCATCAATATCGACAATCGAGCCTTTCTTTATTCCGCTTGATGGTGCCTTACCTATGCCAATGACATTGAGCGCATCTCCTGCCATTTCACCAATGATGACTTTAACTGTGGATGTACCGATGTCCAAGCTCACATAAATATCCTTGTTGTTCAATTCCCGGCACCTCCCTTGCCCTTTCGCTCATTTATATTCATGAGTCTTAAAACATCGAAATAGAGTCATAGAAAAATATTCAACATAGAGTCACGCGAATCCTTTTTTCTTTTATTATTTTTCTCATTGTTTCTCTATTATTTAAATGGATGTTCACTTCAGTTCCGTCATTGGGCACGATTTTCCATCCGCAGCTAAATACTAGTCTATACGAAGTTCATCACTGAGAAAATATGTCATTTGGTCATTTATTGTTATTTGCCACTAGTCTTTTTGTCCTTAGACTCAGAAAGCGGCCGCCAAGAAGCCCCCATCGTTAAATCGATCACGCCTCGACCCTTTTTATCTTCGGATAAAATGGTCATAATCCCCGGGTAAAGCTTCATTTTATCAGCCAAAGTTCCGATCTCTGCCAAAACTTGCTGACCACCATTCATATAAAGCACAATCAAATCTTCACCTTTCGCTTCATCGGCTGGTAAGATTTCCGATATCGTATGTACTAAGGCCGGCGGCATCCGGGTTAGCTGCTTCGCTAAACTTTCGAGGGCCGCACCTTCTTTAAATCCGTGTATAATCGGCGCATCCGTTGGTAAAATTTGTTCGGGATCCTGCTTGACAATCGCCCCATTTTCCAAAATAGGAATATAAACATCCCCATTTTTAAGATAGGCGATGCGGCGGTATTCCGTAATTCGGATATCAACGGTTGCCGGAAACTGTTTTCGAACGTCAGCCTCTTTGACCATGATTAATTTTTTTATATCCGCTTCCGCCTTTGCCGCGTTAACATCCCAAATTTTACTTTTTTCGGAGAGGTGGGCAGCTTTTTTCACCGCATCCGCCGAAATATGGTGATTGCCCTTAACGACGAGATGGCGGACATTGCTTATGGGAGAAACGAGGTAAACCAACACAGCGATAAGCAGAAAAAAAATCGTGGAATAAATGATGAGTCGGCGGTTGGCCTTTTGGCGGCGTCGTTCCTTTAATTTCGGTATCCGATCATCAAGGTGAATCACTTTTTTATCGGTCATAATTACCCCGTCCAAAAATCGTCAACATGTATATAGACTATTATAACATTTATTTCGGATCGCTTCTTGCATTTCTTGATCCATTTTTCCCCTAACTGTTCATAACGGTTTGAACAACCTGGTAAAGCCGCTCTGCCGCATCTGGGATGCCAACTTTACGCGCAGCGGTTTTCATTGCGGTTAATCGCTCTTCGTCTGTCAATATACGGCCTATCTCGCTTAAAAGGCGCTCGCCGCTTAATTCCTGTTCCGTGATTACTAACGCTGCCCCGCTCTTCTCGAGAGCTCTTGCGTTTTTCTCTTGATGATTATTCGTCACATAAGGGCTTGGAATGAGAATGCTTGGTAACCCGAGTGCTGTTAACTCGGCGATCGTTGTTGCTCCTGCTCTTGAGACAACAAGATCTGTCACCGCCAAAACGTCAGCCATATTGTGTAAAAACGGTTTAATGATGACGTTCGGCGCAAGACCGATTCTTTTTGCTTCTTCTATCACTTTATCATAATGAACATCACCGGTCACATATAAAATTTGGTAAGCTTTATCCTTTATTTTTCCGAGAAGTGCAAGGACTGCATCGTTAATCGGCCTTGCCCCGCGGCTACCACCAAAAATTAAGACAGTCTTTTTGCCTGGGACAAGCCCTGTGGCGTCATAGGCTTTTTTTCGGTCACCGTTCAAAATTTCAGATGCTCGCGGATTACCGGTGACAACGGTTTTTTCTTGCGGAAAATATGCCGCCGCTTCCTTCATCGATACAGCTATTTTATCGACATATTTACTTAAAAATTTATTCGTTAATCCCGGAACGCTATTTTGCTCATGGATGACAGTTGGCACACCGCTTTTGGCCGCTGCATAAAGAACAGGGCCGCAAACATATCCCCCGGTGCCAATCACCACATCGGGATTAAATTTATGAATAAGCCGCTTGGCTTTCGCCTGAGCGCGAATAAAGTTGATCACCGTCTTCACGTTTTCCAATGAAAGTTTTCGTTTAAACCCGGTAATGGCAAGCGATGTAAACGGGATATTATCGCGAATGACTAACTTTTGTTCGAGTCCATTACGCGCACCGATGTATAAAAACGATGCGTCGGGGTGGTGTTTTTGAATCTCGTGAATAAGTGCCAATGCGGGGTAAATATGACCGCCGGTACCCCCGCCTGAAACAATGATATTCATGTTCATCCTCCAAATTCTTAAGTCATGTCCTATATGTACATTCGTACGTACTAACTTTTTATTGTCTCAGATATCATCAAAATAGAAAAAACTTGGCTCTGTCGAGTCTTAAAGGCGATGGCAGAGCTATGCCCTAATGCTCGCCCAAAAAAATTATATACTTTTCTTACCAGAATAAACAAACCCTGTCCATCAACAGGGTTTGTCACATTAATATTACATATGTATTACAGCTTTGAAAAACGACTAATATTTAATAAAACACCGATCGAGACAAGAATGAGTGTGAGCGATGACCCGCCATAACTTAAAAACGGCAACGTAATCCCCGTCACAGGCATCAATCCAGTGACGACCGCGATATTGATCATCACTTGAATGGCGATCATGCCGATGATCCCCACGGCGAGCAGGCTTCCAAAAAGATCGGGAGCACCCATCGCAATGCGGATGCCGCGCCATAAAAGCAAACAGAACAAAAGCAGAACGAAAACGGCGCCGATAAAACCTAACTCTTCCGAAACGATCGAAAAAATAAAATCTGTCTGCGGTTCAGGCAAGTATTGGAATTTTTGCCGACTTTGCCCGAGCCCGAACCCTAGGAGGCCGCCCGGGCCAATCGCATAAAGCGACTGGATGATTTGAAAGCCGCTTCCGAGTGGATCCTGCCATGGATCCATAAAAGAAGTAATGCGTTGAATGCGGTACGGCGCCGATATAATTAAACCTGCAAAACCGATAAGACCCATGATCCCTATAAAAACGAAATGTTTGATTCGGCCGCCGGCAACAAAAATCATCATCATACACGTGACCACGAGCACCGTTCCGGTTCCCAGATCCGGCTGTAGCATTATCAATCCAAAAGCGAGAAAAACGATGCTTAAGGTGGGAACCAACCCTTTTTTTATGGTCGTCACATACTTCTGGTTTTCAGATAAATATTTTGCGAGAAAGATGATCAAACCCATCTTCATAAACTCAGAAGGTTGTATGGAAAAAGCACCGACGCCGAGCCAGCTACTCGCGCCACCTCGGACGCGCCCCACTCCGGGGATGAGAACAAGAATCAGCAATATAAAACAAGCGAGAAGCAAAACTTTCGACCACGACCGCCATGTCCAATAGTGGATATTCATCACGATAAACATCGCACCGATGCCAAGGCCGGCAAACAACAACTGCCGTTTGGCAAAATAGAAGGCATCATCAAATTTATATGACGCCCACACGGCGCTAGCACTATAAACCATAATCAGTCCGATGGACAAAAGCGTCAAAGTGACCGCAATCAGGAGAAAATCCGGTGCCGCTTTCGAATTCGGCATTTCGTACACCTCTTTACTGTAGAAATAGCCTGTCTACTTTAGCGTATGCACGGATTTTATAAACATGTCTCCTCGTTCTTCAAAGGAACGGTATTGATCCCAACTCGCACACGCCGGTGATAAGAGAATGATATCACCCGGATCGGACAGTTCAAAGGCGCATGGGACCGCCTCCGTTACATTATTGACAAATCGGATGGTTTTCACACCCGCTTCCTTTGCGGCCATGGCGATTTTTTCCTTCGTCTCGCCAAAGGCGATCAATGCTTTCACGCGGCGAAGATAAGGGACGAGCGCATCAAAGCTGTTTCCTCGATCCAATCCACCGGCAAGAAGAATGACGGGTTCCTTGAAAGCTTCAAGCGCTTTTGTCGTCGCCAGAATATTTGTCGCCTTTGAATCGTTATAAAACTTGCGCCCTGCAATCGTCTCAATAAATTGCAAGCGATGCCGAACCCCAGTAAAGGTGCGGAGCACGTTTTGAATAAATGGCGTAACCACCCCCAGGGTCTTAGCAACGGCGAGCGCCGCTAAGGCATTGGCGACATTATGAAGAACCGGCGGCATCGCCAGCTCCTCCCGCTTCAAGATGGGCTCATCTTTATAAAACAGCGTATCGCCCAATAAATAAGCGCCATCGACTTTTTCTTTAATCGAAAATGGCACTTTCTTTGCTTTCGTCGAACGAATAAAATGGATGACTCTTTCATCATCGGCATTGTAGACAAGATAGTCATCAGCCGTTTGATTCATCGTGATGCGCGCTTTCGCCTCGCCGTAGGCTTCCAACGTACCGTGATAATCCAAATGGGCTTCGAATATATTCAAAAACGCCGCCACCTTTGGGTGAAAGCGTTCCGTGCCTAATAATTGAAAGCTCGACAATTCGCTGACGATGATGTCATTCTCCCCAGCCTCTTGAACCACTTCGCAAAGGGCGGTTCCGATGTTTCCGGCAACAATGGGGGTTTTCTGTGAACCTTTGAGCATTTCTCCAGTTAGCATCGTTGTGGTTGTCTTCCCATTCGAGCCGGTAATGCCAACGAATGGACTTTCAGAAAGGCGGTAGGCAAGTTCCACCTCCGTCCATATCGGTATGCCGTAAGCGATCGCCTTTTGGACTAAAGGATTGGTATACGGTATACCGGGGTTTTTAATCATTAGATCCGTCGCATCTGTAATGATGTCATCCGGATGGCCGCCGCCATACACTTCAGCCCCGAGCGCTTCGAGTTCTTGCGCCTCTTTGGAATGATCAAGCGGCATCCGATCGTTGACCGTTACGGATGCCCCTAAGCGAAGCAGCGTCTTGGCAGCCGCATAACCACTTTTCGCCAAGCCCAGGACGACCACTTGTTTGTTTTGAAAAAGATCCGTTTGCTTCATCATTGACTCCCCGATTCTTTTCAGTCACTTACAGCCAAATTTTAACATAAATGCCAAGTGCGGCAAAAAGCAGTCCAACAAGCCAAAAGGTCGAAACGATTCGCCATTCATTCCAGCCGGATAAAACATAATGGTTGTGAAGCGGGCTCATTTTAAAGAAGCGTTTGCCCCCAGTTGCTTTAAAATAAGCGACTTGAATGATGACGGAAAGCGTTTCGATGACAAAGACACCGCCGATAATGATGAGAATGATTTCCGATTTCGTTAACATGGCGACACCAGAAAGCAAGCCACCAAGTGCCAGTGACCCTGTATCGCCCATAAATACCTTAGCCGGGTGGGCGTTAAACACAAGAAAACCGAGCAGCGCGCCGCAGACAGAAGCGGCGACGATCGCGACATCCATATACAGTTCGTGATAACTGATGATAGCAAAAGCAGCAAAGCTAATGGCCGCCGTACCAGAAAGGAGACCATCTAAACCGTCCGTTAGATTGGTGCCGTTTGATGTCGCAAGCATCATCAACACCGCCAATAGGAAATAGCCCCAATATAAATCAATTGAGAGACCCGTTCCCGGAAGTTCGACGGCCGTAGAAAAATCGAATTGCAGAAGCAGGATATAAAAAATCAAAGCGACGACAATCTGCCCTAGCAGTTTCTGCTTAGATGTCAAACCAAGATTGCGTTTCATAACAATTTTGATAAAATCATCCAAAAAGCCGATCAACCCATAACCTAGCGTGACGAACAAAAGTAACCAAACTTTATGCGTTAATAAGCCATATTTTGATGCCGTATACAACGCACCGACAATCAAGCCGAAGATGATGATAACCCCGCCCATTGTAGGTGTACCCGCTTTTTTTTGGTGGCTTTTCGGGCCTTCTTCGCGGATGTATTGACCAAATTTCAATGTTCTAAGAAGCGGTATAAAAATCGGTGCAAAGACGACGGCCACGAGAAAACTTACGATGATGGCCACAATCATTACCGTTGTCAAGAATGATTTCCCCCTTTAAGTGATGCGACCAGCGTTTCAAGTTCAGCTCGCCGGGACGCCTTAAATAACATAACCGTATCGGATGTGGCCAAAGCCTGTAAATATGGAAGGGCTTCTTCTTTTGTTTTAAAACTGCGTATATCCGTAGCCAAAGATTTTTTCCGTGCCGCTTCAGCAATCCATACCCCTTTGTCGCCGATAGTCACTAAATGGGTAATGTGGTCGGTGATATGGTCTGCGACTTGTTCGTGCATCGCTTTCTCCTCATGACCCAGCTCATACATATCCCCTAGAACGGCGACTTTTCTTTTATAACGGGTAAGTGCTGACAGCGTTTCAAGCGCTGCTTTCATAGATGTCGGGCTGGCATTGTAAGCATCATTGATCAAAAGCGTTCCCGCCGGTCCTCGATCCGCCTCCAACCGCATGCCTGTAATTTTCAATGTTGTCAAGGCGGTGCGAATAGCCTCTTGCGCCATCCCTAACCTGCGGGCCACGACAAAAGCATAAGCGGCATTTTTTACATTGTGCCGACCCATGATGGGAATATGAAGCGCCTCTCCATTTATCTTAAATGCCGTCCCGTTCTCATTAACTTGAACATCGGAGATGACCCAATCATTTCTAGCACCAAAACCGCAACGACTGACGCGAGCATCTTTTTGTTTCAGTGTGACATCACGAAGGAGGGCTTCATCGCCGTCAACAATGAGCCAACCGTCATCCTTCAAACCTTCTGTAATCTCTAATTTCGCTTTGGCGATGCCCTCACGGCTACCAAGAAATTCGATATGGGATTCACCAATATTTGTGATGATGGCAATATCAGGCTCTGCGATGGTGCTGAGCACTTGAATTTCTCCAAAATGATTCATGCCCATCTCAACGACTATCACTTCGCAATCGTCATTGAGCGCACATAAGGTTAACGGTAAGCCGATATGATTGTTCAGATTGCCTACATTTTTTTGCGTTTTAAAAGACGTTGCTAAGACGCTTGCAATCATATCCTTCGTTGTGGTTTTGCCGTTGCTGCCCGTGACGGCCACGACAGTCGGGTCAACTTCACGGCGCCTCTCTGAAGCGATTTGCTGAAGGGCCTTTGTTGTATCCGCTACGAAAAACAACGGAAAGTCATGGGCAAGCTGTGCCGGAACTGGGCGGTCTTTTTGCCAAAGCGCACAGACCGCACCGTTTTTGATGGCTTCTTCTAGAAAATCGTGGCCGTCAAAGCGCTCACCCACAATGGGAATAAACAAGCCATTTGGTGTGTGCTTTCGGCTATCGATAAAAACGGAAAGCGGTCGTAAATGATGATAATCTCCTCTCTCGGAGAGGGCGACCTTTTTTAAAATGTCAATGCGAATTCCCATTATTGAAGCGCTCCTTTATTGCTTCCTTAGCGACGAGGCGATCATCGAAATCGATCACTTTCTGACCGATGATCTGGTACGTTTCATGGCCTTTTCCAGCAATCAATACAATGTCACCGGCCTCGGCCAAATGAACCGCTTCCGTGATCGCTTCCCGGCGGTCGGAAATTTTGCGATAAGACCTTTCCGGAACGCCCTTTTCCATGTCACGTAATATGGCTTCCGGATCTTCCGTCCGCGGATTATCAGATGTGAAAATGGCGATATCGCTGTGATCAACCGCCACTTTTGCCATAATGGGTCGCTTTGTCCGATCGCGGTCCCCACCGCAGCCGACAACGGTAATCACCCGTTTCCGGGCGAATTCGCGTATGGCTTGCAATGCATTCGCGAGACTGTCCGGCGTATGGGAGTAATCGACGATAACGGTAAAAGGCTGAGGACCATCCACTGTTTCAAAACGGCCACTTATGCCTTCGACTTTTTCCAACGCCGTTTTAATTTGAGTTAACGATATCCCATTGAGGGTGCAGGCGCAAGCTGCGGCTAACGCATTATAGACGTTAAACTTCCCAACGAGTTTAACGCTAATCGCCACATCTCCAGCTGGCGTGACCATGTCAAAGCGCGTCCCAGAAGGTGTCATACGGATATTTTTCGCCATAAAATCCGCCTCTTGATCGATCCCGTATGTCCAAACCGGTACAGCTGTGGCCGCTTTAAGGGTTTCCGAAGCCGGGTCGTCATTGTTAAGGACGGAAGCCTTTAAACACCCCGTATCATATGTATTGCCCAATTGTGAAAAAAGAAGACTTTTCGCATGGAGATAGGCCTCCATGGTTTTATGATAATCGAGGTGATCTTGGGATAAATTCGTAAAGACGGCAATGTTGAAATCACAGCCGCGCACTCGTCCTTGAACTAAGGAGTGGCTAGAGACTTCCATCACGGCTGATTTGATGTCATGGTCGACCATCTCGCGGAAGGCGCGGTGAAGAACGGGCGCTTCGGGTGTCGTATTGCCTAGATCAACGGTTTTATCCCGATATTTTATACCTAATGTCCCAATGAGGCCTGTGGGAACATTCGCCTCATCTTGAATGGCTTTAATTAAGTGGGTCACCGTTGTTTTTCCATTCGTTCCAGTGACACCGATGACAGAGAGGTCACGGCTCGGATGACCGTAAAGCCGGTCGGCAAGAATAGCCATCGTGCGCCGGACATCCTTGACGATGATCATCGGAACATCAATCGAAAGCTCCCGTTCAGCGAGCAAAGCTTTTGCCCCTCGAGCGACGGCTTCCGCGGCATAGTCATGACCGTCAAAACGCTCCCCTTTGACACAGGCAAACAGACTGCCAGGGCTCACCTTTCGCGAATCCATCTCAATCGTCGTAATGTCCGGGTCTCCCTCACGGACCTGTTTATATAAGATGCCTGATTCGAGGAGACGACTAAGTTTCATACATCGAGCAACTCCTTTGGGCGTAACACCTAAATTCCATTATACACATCAATAGAGGGTCCCATAAGGACCGTCTTTGGAACCGATTGACGGACAGCCCCAATGGGATACCCTCATGAAGACTACATGAACATTTTAATCGCCTTTATCATTTTTGTCACCTAAGTATATTCTTATTTTTGACCCGCTTTTCACTTTGACGCCCGGTTCCGGTTGTTGTTTAATGACCGTATCGCCCGTGCCTTCGGCTTCAATTTTTAAATCATAGTACCCTTGACTCAAGCTTTTTTTATTTTGACCAATGAGATCAGGCACAGTGACCATGACCTCGTCACCCCAACGATACTCTTTTTCGAGACCGTTCGTCCGTTTTTGTACGCCCAAGACTTGCAAACTGTCACCGATAATCTTCCCGGCGATTGGAGCGGCGACCGTCCCACCGAATTGAACGATCCCTTTTGGATTATCAATAGCGACATAAACAATGATTTGCGGATCATCGGCCGGGGCAAAACCCATGAATGAAAGAATGTAGTTATTTTCCAAGTAACGCCCATTTTGGACTTTCTGAGCTGTTCCGGTTTTACCACCTACGCGATAGCCCTCGACGAAAGCGTTGCGCCCCGTTCCGTTAGCCACAACGCTTTCGAGCGCATAACGCACTTTTTTCGACGTCTCTTCTGAAATCACGCGCCGCTTTAATTGCGGGACATTTTGACTGACGACTTCACCGGTGTCGGGATCGATCCATTCTTTTGCCAGATAAGGTGTATAAAGATACCCACCGTTAATAGCGGCGCTGACGGCTGCAATTTGTTGAATCGGCGTGACAGACACCCCTTGTCCGAAGGCGGTCGTCGCGGCTTCTAGCGGACCCATTTTATCCGGTTTGAAAAGAATGCCCTTCGCTTCACCTTGAAGATCGATGCCGGTTTTTTGGCCGAAGCCGAATTTTGTAATATATGAAAGCAATCGGTCCTTCCCGAGCATTTCACCGAGTTTGACAAAACCCGGGTTGCACGAGTTTTCAACGACTTCGAGGTATGTTTCATGCCCATGACCTCCCCTTTTCCAACAGTGGAGGTCCGTACCGGCGACCGTGATGTAGCCGGGATCGTTAAACGTATCATTTTGTAAATCAACCAAATTTTCTTGGAGTGCTGCAGCAAGCGTGATGACTTTAAAAGTCGATCCGGGTTCATAGGTGCGCCATATCGGCAAATTATGGTTATAGACTTCCGGTGAAACGCTTTGATAATTTTCAGGATTGAAATTCGGTCTTGTCGACATGCCGAGGATCTCACCCGTGTTCGGATTCATCGCAATGGCGATGGCATTGTCCGGGTGGTATTTTTGTTCGGCAATGTCGAGTTCCCTTTCAATAATGGATTGGATGCGCTCATCAATGGTCAACACCAAATTCAAACCGTCTTTCGGCGGAATATATTGATCTTTCAATTGAGACATGCGGTTACCTTGCGCATCAGAAAAAAACGCCACATGACCGCGCTCTCCTTTTAATAGATTATCATAATAGGCTTCCAGTCCGATTAACCCTTGGTTATCGATCCCTGCGAAGCCAAGGACATGTGAAAGATGGCTACCGTGCGGATAATGGCGCTTATAATCTTCTGCAATAAAAACACCTGGCAGATGGAGTTTTCTCACTTCTTCGGCTTTCTCGTTCGATATTTTCCGGCCTTCGGGTTTGATGTAAACCGTCGAGACCCTCTTCGTAATATCTTTGTAGATTTTTTCTTTATCAGCATCAAGAACTTTCGCCAGTTTCTCCGCCGTCTTCGCTGGATCTCTCACTTGCTTTGGAACAACGAGTACAGAGGGCCGGCTGACATTGGTCGCCAAGATTTCGCCATTACGATCGAGAATATCGCCGCGCTCGGCTTCATAAGGAATCTGCCTGCTCCACGAGTCAAGCGCTTGTTTCGTCAGCCAACCATTCATAAAAAATTGAACATATCCTAAGCGGACGGCGAAAACGCCATAGATGATCATGCCAATAACAAGGATAAAGACTAGCCGCTTGCGAACGGTGACATTGGATACGCGCACATTTTGCCCCTCCAAACTTCACTAGGCTTGTATCACTATATGCGCATGTGGGACAAGGTAGAACCGCCCGAAAAGCAGCGAGAAATGAAAAGGGCCAACCCAACTAGGTCGCCCTTCATGATTTATTTTTATTTTCGGTTTTAGTATCCGGATTCTTTGCGTTTAAGGTTACCGTGATCGTCATGCCGTTTTTCACAAGACTCCCAGCCGCCGGGGATTGGGTGGTGACAAAACCATTGCCGGTTAACTTCGGTTTTGCATCAATCGCTTGGGCAAACTGAAGCACTTCCGTCATGGACCATCCCGTTAAATCTGGCATTTGGTAAGGTCCGTCACCGACCAAAACGATTTTCGTGCCGGGGTAAACTTGCATGCCATCGTAAAGCGATTGAGCTTTCACGGTTCCGCTACCAAGCGTCACGACATCGAGACCTAGGTCTGTCAATTGGGCTTTCGCGTCCAGCAAAGATTTTCCAGTGAAATCCTTCACAGTTATGGTTTTTACTTTCTTTTCATTGTTTTCCGTATCGTTTAATTTTGGTTTGACCTGCATGTACTGCAGGGCATTCGCCATAACCGGTTTAAAAACGGCGGCTACTGGTTCTGAGCCCGTCTCCAACGGTTTTAAATGCGGCCGATCAATGGCGATATAAACAATTAATTTCGGATCATTTTCAGGTGCCATACCTAAGAAAGAAAAAACATAATTGTTTTTCCCCGTCAGCAATTGCCCGTTAACGGTAATTTGGGCCGTACCTGTTTTTCCTATAATATCGTAGTTTGGAATACGGTAATTGCGCCCTGTACCATTTTTATCCCACACAACATCATGCATCATGGCCCGGACTTGACGTGCCGTCTCTGCCGTAATCGGCTCACCGACGACCTCTGTATGATGTTCTTTGACCACTTTATTCTCATTCGGATCAACAACTTTTTGTATGACATAAGGCTTAACCATTTTCCCGTCATTTGCGATGGCAGTGGCAGCTTGGATGATTTGAATCGGTGTCACGGCTGAGGCTTGACCGAAACTCGACATAATCTGGTCGGTTTTCCATTTAAAGTTGATTTTGCTATCGGCCTCATTTGGCAAATCAATACCGGTTTTTTTGGTAAAACCAAAGCGCTCTAAATAGTCGTAAAAACGGTTCGGTTTCAAATATTTTTCCTCAACAATCGAAAAAGCGACGTTAGAAGAACGGGTGAATCCTTCATTAAACGTAATGGTGCCCCAATTGCTTTGCCAATCGTGGACAACGGCGGCGGTTCGGCCTTTATCATTTTTGATCGCATAGCGACCCGATTGATAAGTTTTATTCCCCGGCCAAACATGTTCATTGATCGCCGCAGCCAGCGTAAATGTCTTCATGACGGAACCAGGTTCAAATGGATCGGAGATGGCGTCATTTGTCCAATCTTTAATATCCCTTTTATTCGGATTAAAAGTCGGGCGGTTAGCCATCGCCAAAATGGCACCGGTTTTTGGGTCAGCCACTATGCCAATCATCCGCTCCGGGTGATAGTCTTTATCCACTTTACTCATGGCATTTTCCAGAACGGTCTGTATGCGGCTGTCAATCGTAATATAGACATCATCACCATTATGCGGTTTTTTCAATTCCTTTGTTCCGTCGGGGAGGATATCGCCGTTTCGGTCACCATAAAATCGAATCGAGCCATCCTCTTCCGTTAGCATGTCATTTAAAGATTTTTCAAGGCCGACAATCCCTACATCCTTATCTAACTGATCGTTATGACTCGTAAAGCCGACCACATATGACGCAAATGTCCCGTTTGGGTAATACCGCTTGGAATCTTTGAAAAAACCGATACCAGGTAGTTTCAAAGCTTTAATTTTTTCCATTTGGTCAATCGTCAATTTCCTGCCATGGGAACCAAATTCCACCTGAAAGCGGTCTTTATTTAAAATGGCCAGAATATCGCTTTCGGACATGTGTATAATAGGGGCGAGTTCTTCGGCGGTTTTCTCTTTGTCAACGACATGAGATTCCGCTGTCGGACTTAACACGGCGTAAAGATTATACGCTGGCGTATCTTGAGCCAGCACATCACCATCACTTGAAATAATTTCACCACGCTCGGCATCAATCAACTTGGCATTGATCCATCGCTCTTTACCGATTTTCGTCATGTCATGGCCTTGAACGGATTTAGCTTCTGCCAAATAAACAAAACGGCTAAGTAAAACAAAAAAGAGCAGCGTAAAAGCGATCGCCAAAACGGCTGCCCATCGGTTAATGGTTCGGTTTTTTCGAGGAAACATGTCCATTCCCCACTTTTATTTAACGACTTTGACATTATCAATGTTTAAGGTATAGCCATGTTTTTCGGCATATTCAATGATCCGCTTCGGGTCCATGAGTTGTGTCTTTTGCACATGCAGTTTTTTATTATCATCAGCCACTTTTTCGATTTGTGATTGGACGTGAGATATGTCTCGATTTGTAAGGTAGATTTCCGCTTGTTTAGAAACAATCACCACGCTCAACATGAATAAAATGCCAATGCCTAATGCCCAGAGCCATTTCTCACCTTTTGTAATTTTTCGCCGCGGCGAAATGGCTGGTTGCTCCATTTGCTGTTGTTTTCGGTAAGGTTCTCTGACTTCCCATTGCCGTGCGAGTTGACTCAAAGCGTTCTCCTCCCCTTATTTTTTTATTTTTTCTGCCACCCGTAACTTCGCCGAGTGGGCGCGATGATTTCTTTCGATTTCTTCTTCCGATGGCAAAATCGGTTTTCGATGTATGATTTTCAGAATCGGTTCATACTCTTGCGGCAAGGCCGGCATTCCCGGCGGTAGTTCCGGCAGTTTGCTGTATTTTTGAAAAATCTGTTTGCACATCCGGTCTTCAAGGGAATGAAACGTGATGACGGCAAGGCGTCCGCCTTTTGCCGTGATGGTCACCGCTTGTTCCAAAGACTCCGAAAACGCTTGGAGTTCATCATTGACAGCAATCCTCAGTGCTTGAAAAACGCGTTTCGCTGGATGCCCACCTTTTCGCCGGGCGGGCGCTGGAATGGCCTCTTTAACGATGTTGACAAGCTCCTCTGTCGTTCGGATCCTCTCTTTTTGCCTTCGGGTTTCAATTTTGCGAGCAATTTGTTTGGCAAAACGTTCTTCCCCATATTGATAAAAAATGCGGACGAGGTCTTCATACGCCCATTCGTTCACAATTTCTTCAGCGGTTAAGTCACTCTCAGGGTTCATGCGCATATCGAGCGGTCCATCGAAGCGGTAGCTGAAACCTCTTTCGGCCCGGTCAAACTGCGGCGATGAAACGCCCAGATCGTAGAGCACGCCGTCGACTTCGAAGATCCCTCTTTGTTCGAGTTCCTCCTTAAGACGCCGGAAGTTGGCAGGTATTATCGTCAGTTTGTCGGCATATCGAGATAACCGTTTATGCGCTTCGCTGCGGGCATCCGGGTCTTGGTCGAAAGCCAATAACTGACCATCGGTTAAGCGTTCCAAAATCGCTTCGCTATGACCACCAGCCCCGAGCGTGCAGTCGACGTAAACGCCGTTCGGCTTAATGTTCAAGGCATCAATCGCTTCATTTTTGAGGACACTCATATGCTCAAACATGATGTCTAAATCCTTCCGTTACTTGCTTTTACAGCTCAAAATCCATTAAACTTTCGGAGATTTGTTCAAATGAGCTTTCGGATGCTTCGTAATAGCTTTCCCAACGCGATTTGCTCCATATTTCGATGCGGTTCGACACACCGATGATGACGCACTCTTTATCCAGCCCGGCATAATCGCGCAAAGATGGAGTGATGTTTACACGTCCTTGTTTATCGAGCTGGCATTCGGAGGCACCCGAAAAAAAGAAACGAGAAAAAGCGCGGGCATCTTTTTTGGTAAATGGGAGGGCCTTAAGTTTTTGTTCCAAAGCTTTCCATTCGTCCATAGGATAACCAAACACACATTGGTCCAAACCCCTTGTCAAAACAAACGTTGGACCTAGATCTTCCCGGAATTTGGCGGGAATGATGAGTCTTCCTTTTTCATCGATCGTGTGTTGGAATTCACCCATGAACATCTGACTTACCCTCTTCCTACCACCAGTCTACCACAATGCCCCACTTTGTACCACTTTATTTTAGTTATTCTCTCCCAATAAAAAAAATCCTGCTTTGACAGCAAGATTTTTCGAAAAAATTTTGTTAAATTTTGTCGCTTTCTCACGCGTCTTTTCTCTAAATTTCACACAAAAGGTTACAATTCGACAACAAACGCCTCGCCATCCATTGGATATTGATCGAAAGCCATCAAACGATCAATGAGCTCTGGTCCCCACCGATTCAGCAGAAAAATAACGCTCCAAGTGCGCTCCTGAAATTGTCCATCCGGATAAAGGGTCGCTTTCACACGATCAAAGCGCCTGAGTTCTGTCGTAAATTTATTGGTGATTTCCCGTTCAATGGCTTTTTTGATAAAAGCCAGTTGACTTTGGATATAGTCTTCGTTTTTCGCACACAGCCCGGGTAATACATGCGGATTGACTTCTTTAGCCAGCTGGTAGAGGGGCTGCACGGCTTTTTCCACTTCGAATTGCACATTCTTATAAATCCTGTCAATCTCCCATTCGTGTTGGTCGTTTAGCCAGCTTTGGCGAATGTCCGACCAATCACTGGTAAAGACATCATTCAGCGCCAAACCTTTTTCACCAAGCCAGCGTAAAATTTTTTCGTCAACAAGGGTTAATCGCAGCCTTGGCACAACAGGCGGCATGACCATGCCCATTTTTTCAAAGGCGCCCTTTAAAGCGGACCAATACGCCACTTCCCCCGGCCCGGCAATAAAGGCGACAGTCGGTAATAAGCATTCTTGCATCAACGGACGGGTGACAACATTATTGCTCAATTGTTCAGGAGCGGTTTTAGCGATTTCAAGCAATGCCTCACGTGTCAGCCGAACGCCTTTTTGCTCGTTGACAAAAGTTGTCGGATCTTTACGTTCTAATAAAATCCGCTCACCGCCACGGTGATAAAAGAGATTCGCACTTTCCGGCTTTTGATCCAAGGCGGGAGGATAGCCCAGATCTTTTAGGGCTGATAATTGTCCGACGACGGATTCGGCAAGGGAGGCATTGGCTTCAATCATGTGTGCAAAATAATCGGATTCCAGTTTCCTTAACGCATGATCACCGGAATCCAAAAGAACTAAACCGTACTCCCCGAAAAATTCCATAAGTATCGCCGCAAAAAAGTCAATCAATGTCTTTGCGTTGTCGAGTTTTGCCTTCACCTTTTTCAAAAGGATATCCGTATATTGTGTTTCACCGAAGCTCTGGAACGCTTCCTCCAGCCATTGTGTCAAACGTTCATGGTCGATCTGGAGTTGGGTAACGGAATCTCGTCCCGCACCCGGATGCCGATAGGCGTGTTTCTTAGGTGCACCGGATGCGTCGGGTATGAAAACATGATTCACTTCGTCAAAATCATGGTCTTCACCGGCGATCCAGAATACAGGGACGACCGGAACGCCCAAATCCGCTTCGAGCTTCTCACTCCATTTGATGATGGAAAGGCATTTATTAACGGTATAGCTTGGTCCAGTTAACAATCCCGCTTGTTGACCGCCGACGACAACGACAGCATTGTCATCTCGCAACTTTTCCAGCGACGCTATGACTTTTTCCGGCGGATGGTATTTGCCGTTAAATTGGCGGAGATACGCCACCAATTTCTCTCTTTCAAAGCGCCGTTCCTTTAAATAGGTGAGGCGGTCAGCATAGGTTTTTGGATCGCGGTAATCATAGGCAAAAAAAGGCGATAGTCGCTCATAATGATGGAGATAATCTTCCATTAAACAAGAAGGTTCGTCAACGTTCAGCTTATGTACGAGCATACGGTAACTTCCTCTCTCTGTCTGGTGCTTATTGAGTATAGCAAGAGTGTCTGCTTTACACAAAAAGGTTGCTCAACACTGAGCTGAGCGCATGTGTTCTTTTGCCTTTATGCTTTCATATAGAAAACGCACAACGGGAAGGTGCACAGAGCGCGCCTCGGCTCTTTTCAATATCGGTCCGAGAATGGCCCCAACTTCGGTCATTCGTCCGGCTTCTAAATCTTGCAGCATGCTTGAGTGGTTTTCGGATGTTTTTTGACACACCCCAACGACATGTTCCCAAGCCTTGCTCGGATTGGGAAGGGTGAGGAAAGGCATGATTTCATCAAATACCGTTCGCATCGCTCTTTTAAAATGCACATTGCTTAATAACTCACCGTTCCTAATGCCGTAAAGAGCGGTCAGCGGATTGATGATGGCATTCACCAACAGTTTTTCATCTAGCGCCTTTCGCCAATCGGAGACGAAGGTCATTGGAAAAGCTTCGTTTGCCAACAACGGGGCAACGCGTTGTCGGTCACCTTTTATAAGGGCAATTTTTATCGTGCCAACACCTTTATGGATCACGGTCGTATCAGAAGTTTTCTCCGCCCCATGTTCCACAAGACCAATGAAAAGATGTTCATAATGCAAATCCTCTAATAAGTCCAAATGCCCGGCACCATTTTGTAAAAACAAGAGCGTTTGATCGGAAACGGCTGCTTTGGGATGAGCGGCGAGCAAAGTTGGTAAATCCGGCTGTTTCACCGCCAAAATGATGAGATCTTCATCCCACGCCGATTCGCTTAATGCCACATGAACATCCCGGATGAAACCAGGACCGTTCGCCACAGTAAGCCCCTCTTTTAACAATTTATCTCTTTGCTCGGGCCGCCGGACATAGATCGTTGTCGGAAATATTTGACTTAAATAGCCGTAAACCAATAAGCCGATGGCCCCGCCGCCAACAATACCGATTCTCATGCCCATCCCCCACACGCCATGCTTTTTTAAAAATAGTAAACGTTTTTCCGTTTTTGTGCAATTCCCACGAATTACCTATTAAAACAGTCGGAATACAGGGATTTTGTTTAAGAAAATGTGACTCTACCAAACTTTTTGGATGAGAGCAGGGCGCTCGTTGTCCTTACTATACATTCTTCCAGTACGAAAAAACGCATTGAGATTGGTGACAATCCCAATGCGTTCCTATTCCAACTATACCGGGTAAACCGGGTGTTTTCTTTCGGAAAAACGCATGTCTTTTGACTCATACATGGCGAAGCGGTCGATGAGGACATTTCGCAGTTCATCACCTGAAACAATGTCATCAACGATGAGTTCTGAAGCTAGTTTATAAATATCGATCGTTTCTTTATATTCTTTTTGTTTTTCTTGAACAAACCGCACTCTTTCTTTCGGGTCGGTGATTTCTTGTATTTTATTGGAATAAACTGCATTCACGGCTGCTTCCGGTCCCATGACCGCTATTTGCGCAGTTGGTAAAGCGATGCAGCAATCCGGTTCAAAAGCAGGCCCCGCCATCGCATACAAGCCCGCTCCATAGGCTTTTCTGATGATGACCGAGATTTTCGGCACCGTCGCCTCACTGACAGCCGCAATCATTTTTGCCCCGTGACGGATGATGCCTGCCCGCTCCACTTTTGTCCCAACCATAAAGCCTGGCACATCGGCTAGGAATAAAAGCGGGATGTTAAAAGCATCGCACAATTGAATGAATTTGGCGCCTTTGTCAGCGGAATCAACAAATAACACCCCGCCTTTCGCTTTCGGCTGATTGGCAATGATGCCGATCACCCGGCCGTCGATGCGTGCCAAACCGGTGATGAGCTCTGAGGCAAATAACTTTTTCACCTCAAAAAAACTACCTTCATCAACGAGCGCATCGATCAACTCGTACATATCAAAAGGCGCGTTTTGATGTTCGGGGACGATTTCCGATATCTTGCGGCCTTCCTTCGGCAATTTGCCGCTCGTTTTCACGGGTTTATTCTGATAATGGCTTGGAAAATAGGACAAATACTTCCGAGCGGATTGTATCGCTTCCTCTTCCGTTTGAACGAGAACATCTCCACAACCACTGACCGTGCAATGCATTCTTGCGCCGCCCATTTCCTCAAGCGACACTTTTTCCCCGATAACTTTTTCGGCCATGCGCGGTGATCCGAGATACATAGAAGCATTGCCTTCCACCATAATAACGATGTCGCAAAATGCCGGAATATAAGCGCCACCTGCCGCCGATGGCCCGAATAATACGCAGATTTGCGGCACCATTCCGGACATTTTCACTTGGTTGTAGAAGATTCGACCTGCACCACGGCGGTTGGGGAACATTTCTAATTGATCGGTAATCCGAGCGCCCGCGGAATCGACAAGGTAAATCATCGGCACTTTTAGTTTCTGAGCCGTTTCTTGAATGCGGATGATTTTTTCCACGGTCCGTGCGCCCCATGATCCGGCTTTGACGGTCGAGTCATTGGCCATCACACAAACGGTTTGACCGTTCACTTGACCGATCGCACAAACCACCCCATCAGCAGGAAGATTCCCTGCTTCGAAATTGGCAAACCGACCGTCTTCCGTTTTATACGCGCCATCATCAAATAAAAGGCGCAACCGCTCGCGAACAAACAACTTATGGTTTTCTTTTAATTTTTGGTGGTATTTTTCAGCACCGCCCGCTTCAATTTTGCGAACCGCCTCCACCAATTGATCTTCTAACATTTTCGTCACACGATTCCCTCCTTAAGTTGAATGATAAACGGGCATCAGGGCCGTGCCTAGTGAGCGCTCGCTCGGTTTAATCTAAAACGATCAGAACGTCCCCTTCATTGACAAAATCGCCGGAGCCAGCTTTTATTTCAGAGACAACCCCATCAACGTTGCTTTCGATCGGAATTTCCATCTTCATCGATTCCAATAACGCCACGGTATCGCCCGCTTTGACGCTATCGCCTTCTTGAACCAAAATGTTTAAAACTGTTCCTGCCATCGTTGCTTCAATGTGCTTCATATTAAATCCCTTCCTATTCTTTTTCTTTTACGATTTTTTTAAAAGTGCCGTTGTATATTGCCCATCCTTAAATGAGGAGGCAGTCAATAAACGGGTAAAGAGCGGCTGATTGGTTTTCAAACCCTCTACTTTCATTTCCCCGAAAAAGGCCAGTGCCCGTTCTAACGCTTCCTCGCGGTTATTTCCTTGTGCAATGATTTTGGCAATCATCGGATCATAAAATGGCGTCACCTTCGAGCCTTCACCATACCCCGTATCCACGCGTATGCCCGGAACTTCGGGATAACGCCAAACCGCTAACGTGCCGGGGGACGGCAAAAACGTTTCCGGGTCTTCCGCATACAAGCGAAATTCAATCGCATGACCTTGTCTTGTAATCTCTACTTGTTCCAAGGGCAATTTCTCTCCAGATGCCACCCGTATTTGCCATTCGACAAGATCCAGGCCCGTAATGGCTTCAGTGACGGGATGCTCCACCTGTAGACGCGTATTCATCTCGAGAAAATAAAAGTTTTCTTCTTCATCCACAATAAATTCAATGGTACCAGCATTGCGGTAACCAACGGCTTTGGCCGCGCGAACCGCTGCCTCTGTCATTTTTTTACGCGTCGCTTCCGATAAAGCCGGCGATGGAGACTCCTCGATCACTTTTTGATGACGCCTTTGAACGGAACAATCCCTCTCGAACAAATGCACAACATGGCCAAACTGGTCGGCAAAAATTTGCACCTCAATATGCCGGCCATTTTCAATCGCCTTTTCGACAAACATGGCCGCATTTCCAAAATAAGCTTTCGCGCGATTTTGATTGGAATTAAAAGCGTTCGAGAGCTCCTCGCGATTGCGGCAAAGCTGCATGCCAATGCCACCGCCGCCGGCACTTGCTTTCAGCATGACGGGGTAACCGAGTGCTTCTGCCGCACTGCATGCGGCATCCACACTGTTACACGGTCCGTCACTGCCAGGAACGACGGGCACACCAGCTGCTTTCATGGTTTCCCGTGCCTTAACCTTATCGCCCATCAGCTCAACGACACGCGCATCAGGACCGATAAAAATTAGACCGTTTTCTTCGACTTTCCTCACGAAAGCCGGATTTTCAGAAAGAAAGCCGTACCCCGGGTGAATCGCCTCAGCCTTTGTCTGGATCGCCGCATCAATCAGGGCGTCTTGATTCATATAAGATTTTTGCGCCGGCGCCTCACCGATGCGAATCGCCTCATCGGCCTCCTTTATATATGGCAAATCGCTATCTGCATCGGAATAAACAGCTACCGTTTGAATAGCAAGCCGCTTGCAAGTTCGAATAATCCGGCGAGCGATTTCACCGCGATTGGCGATTAAGATTTTCTGCAAATGGTCTCCCCTCCTCACAAACATCGTTAACCTTTGCCGCCTAAAACCTTCATTAAAACGCTTACATTTTAATGTAAAAGCTTTTATAAGATTATTATAATATAAACATATTCGTTCGGAAAACCTCTTTCTATATCCAGCAGGTCGTGCTTGCCAAATGTTTGCCTATAAAATAAATAAAATTTGGCGCTGCCAAGGCAAAGGCAGAGCCTTAGTTGGTCTTTTAAACTGGTGTGAAAAAAGTATCGTTTCTCAAAGTAAAAAAGCCCCTTGGCGATGTGTAGGGACTTTTTTAAGTATAGGGTTTTAAGAACCATCAGCCAACTTTCTCGCTTTGTCCATAATCGATAACATCGTTTGATATTCCGATTGGAGCTCTGCCAAGTTGGTCAAAGCTTGATCGCGCTCACTCGCCAAAACTTCCAACTGCTTCTGATCCTTCTCTAGCTCGCTTTTTAATGCTTCAATTTCTGCTTTTAATTGGCGGATGCGCGCTTCTGATTGCTTCAAATCATTTAAATATAAAATAATATCATCAATGGTGATGCTTTGGCGATCTTCCCGCATCGGCTGCTCGCTTTCAGCCGGCTTCTCTACTGCACTTTTTAACTTCGCTTGACGGTTTTTCCTTTTTTCCTGCCGTTTTTGATTTTGTCGTTCTTTTCTTTCCTTCTTAGCTAAAGCGATGGCATCTTCATATTTTTTACGGACGAGTGAATTCCAGCGAAATCCGCAAGCTGCTGCCGTCCGCGATAATGCCTTTCCAACTTCTTCGAAAGCCATAAGTTGGGTGCTACCTTCCCTTATATGACGTAAAACGGTTTCCGCAAGTAAAAGGTCCTCATCTTCGGACCACGCATCTTGCCGCGTCTGAGACATAGAATCCCTCCAATCATGCTCTTTGTCATATATTATGCTTTTAGTAGGGAAGATAGACTTTAAATTCTAGCATTTTTCCGGGCGAACTTTTCCGCATCCAAGCTTGTGCAGTGAGTCAATGCAGAGCGAGCCGATTTTTGAGGAAAAAAACGGCTCTGCCAAAACTTTTGACTATGGCTACCCTTATTGCTGGGCTGAACAATTTTTTACTTCTTGTCAATAAAAAAAAGCAAGGGTGCAAAAACCCTTGCTTTTCTTACGGTGTTATTTTTCAATAACCGTTTTCCCTTTATACGATCCGCATGATGGGCAGACACGATGAGATAATTTGTACTCACCACAATTGTCGCATTGCACCATGCCGGGAACGCGTAATTTAAAGTGTGTACGACGTTTATTTTTGCGAGTCGTTGAAACTCTTCTCTTTGGTACCGCCACGTTAGCCACCTCCTTGATCGAATCACTCGTTGAACAAATCTTTCAATTTCTCGAAACGCGGATCCATTTGCTCCTTCTGTTCCGATTCCGTCATGAATGACCAGCCTTCACCGCGTGGGGCCGGCTGTTTTCGGTTATCTCCGCTCGTTACGCGGATTGGTTTGTCAACTAAGATGGCCTCTTTAATATAAGGCATCAGATCGATCGTTTCCGCTTCCACATCGTGAACCTCCGAATCGCTTGAAGACTCCCCGCCCATTGAGCCAGGAAGCAGGCGAAATATTTCCGAAGTTTGAATGTGAAAGGGATACGTCACATCTTCCAACGTGACCGCATCGGGGAGCGTTAACTTTCCTGAGATTGTCAGAAAAAAGGTGACGGTATGACGATTGATATCAGCATGGCCCTTTACGTGCACAGGTGATATCGCCCGGATTTCCGCATCCATTTCCCGCAAATCTTCAACCGATACGGTGGTATCAATGGACAAACCGTTACTTTGGTGTTCCATAATTTCCGGAATCGACCATTTTAAAGTCATTTCCGACCACCTCTAAAACAACAAGTGTAATTATAGATGACTCACGCATGATTGTCAATATGTTGCCCTTTACAGAGTAGGGTAAAACGCCTATTCTATTATCAGAAAACTTTTCGAATGTCCAAATGATCCTGTCTGAAACCAGACAACCGTTTTCTTACAATAGCAAATAGAGGAGGAAGGCCATGCGGATTGCTGGGGTCATCGTGGAATATAACCCGTTTCATAACGGCCATTTATATCATTTACAAAAAACGAAGAAACAAACCGAGGCGGATCTGGTCATTGCGGTCATGAGCGGCAATTTTCTTCAGCGCGGTGAACCAGCCCTATTATCAAAATGGACGAGAACGCGTCTGGCATTGCAAGCTGGGGCTGACCTCGTTGTCGAATTACCCTATGTTTACGCCACCCAAAAAGCGGATGTCTTTGCTTGGGGGGCTGTATCCATTCTTGATCTATTGGGCACAACCGATTTATGCTTCGGCAGCGAAAACGGGTCGACGGCACCGTTTTTGCGCACGTTAGAAGTGCTGGAAGAAAACCGAGACTTCTTTAACCAGCAATTAAAAAAGCGCATCGCCTCCGGCATCAGCTATCCGCAGGCGCTGAATCTCGCTTTTTCCGATCTCCATCTTACAGGGGACGATTTCATTGATTTATCTCAGCCAAACAACATTCTTGGGTTCCATTATGTTGAAGCGGTCGTAAAGCGCAAAAGCGCAATCCGCGTCTCAACAATAAAAAGGCAAAAGGCAGGGTATAACCAAGCGACGATCTCGGATGCCCATATTGCTAGCGCCACGGCCATACGTCGCGCGATCTTCAGCGGTGAAGACTTTAATCATTTACAAAATCTCGTGCCGCCATACACCTATGAAGCGCTCACCCAAGCCAGGCAAAACAGAACGCTAAGGCGGTGGGATGATTTCTTTCCACTTTTAAAATATCGCATTCTGACTACGTCCGCCGATGAGATCGCCGAGTTTTACGAAGCAGAAGAAGGTCTGGAAAACCGACTGAAAAAGCATATACGGCAAGCAAAAAACTTTTCCAATTGGATGGAGAGAATAAAAACGAAGCGCTACACATGGACGCGTTTGCAGCGGTTGTGCACACACATCTTAACGGGTGCGAAAAAAGCCGAAATGCGGCCAGCCGCTCAATTTGCCCCGCCAACATACATTCGGCTCCTCGGCATGAATGAATACGGTCAACTGCACTTGAATAGCATCAAAAAACGCCTCAACGTGCCGATCATCTCTAAAGTTGGTCGAAACGAGGAGGCGTTGATGGCAATCGATCTTCGTGCCGCGGATTGTTATCGACTCATCCAACCAGCTAGTGATCCTTCGGAGTTTGACTGCGTCCCGATCCGGTTTGATCATGCGAGCAAAACGTTTGTCCGATAACGAATAGAGCGGACCATCGCGAACATTTCGCCGCGATTGATCCGCTCCAATTTATTGTTTTGGTTTCAAAGTTTGTAAGTACTTCAAAGCATCATCAAAGGTTTTTACCGGTACGATTTTCATCTTTGACCCGATGTCTTTTGCGGCGGCCATGGCGTCTTTTGCTTCATGGTCACTTGCTGGGGCAAAAAAGATTTCCGCACCGGCTTTATCAGCTGCGACGACTTTTTGCTTGATGCCGCCGATCGGCCCAACGCGACCGTCAAAATCGATCGTGCCGGTTCCACAAATATCATAGCCTTTCGTTAAATCGGAAGGAAGAAGTTGCTCATAGATCTCAAGGGCCATCATCAAACCGGCAGAAGGGCCTCCGATACCTTGTGTATCGAAAGTGACAGGTGGCTGAACTTTTAAAGCCATGTTATCGCTTTGGAGGATCCCCAACCCAACTTTATGCTTCACATCGTTTGGAAGCCATTCTTTTGGAAAAGGAGCAAGGCGGGTTTTCACCTCTTTGACGGTTTTCCCCCTTTTTATTGTTAAATGCACAACATCGCCGGCTTTCAAGCCTTTGAGCATACCTTGCATGTCACTGATTCGCGTGACCGGTTTTCCATTAAAAACTTGTATGACATCGCCCGCTTTCAGCACTTTTCCCGCAGGCATTTGCGAATGGACATTTAAAATTAATACGCCGCGGTGTTGAATTTTCGGCTTTTTGCCCGCAGCTTTATAGGCGACATAGGCGGCGGTGTCTTGCGCGCTTTTCATATAGTCTAACTCGCGCACGGTCATCTCTTTTTCGTTTTCATCTGGATAAGTTATGTATTTTGCTTTCGTGACTTGTGTATAGGGATTGAAATCCCATTTAGCTAAAAGATATTGCCATGCTGAGGCTTTTCCTTGGTATATGGTAACAAGACGCAAGGTGCCGCTCTCTTTATAACCATGTTCGACATCAACCATTGGGCGGAGCGGGTCGGCCGTGCCCGGTTTTGAGACGAAATAAGGGACTTGTATGATATTTAAGGCTAGGATGATGAGAAGGATGACGATGACCACCATTGATAAAACTCGGCTTCTTTTCTTGGGCAATTTATAATCTCTCCTTCCACGCTCCGATCATTTCCCAAATCATCGGTAATTGCGCTCGTGCGGTTTCTTCACCAATCTCTACGAGGTGATCAATATTGGCCAAGGCTTTTGGCGAAAGCATTGCAACCGGCGGCTTTAAAACAATATCCGCGCTCGATTGTTGCAGTTTCACAATCTGCTCTTGCATAATATCAATGCTTAAGGTAATCACGTCAAAGATCGTCCGTATATCTTGTTTTGGCGTAAAACCGCCGACATCCACGGCAATGACGATATCGGCACCCATATCTCTTACAACTGTCGCCGGCACCCGGTCAATGACACCTCCATCCACTAAAATTTTTCCGCCAATCTTAACAGGGGTAAAAATTCCCGGGATCGAGATGCTGGCACGGACGGCTTCGTATAACCACCCCTTTTTAAAAACGACCCTTTCACCGGTCTTTAAATCAGTGGCCACGATTCCAATCGGTAAACGGCAATCTTCAAAGCGTTTTTGGTGGGTAATCGCTTTTATGAGACCGGTCACTTTTCGGCCATTGATTAAACCGGTTTTCGGAACCGTTAAATCCAAATAATGGAGGCGATTAAAGGCGATGGCCAGTTTTTTCATGCTCTCCCAATTGTGGCCGACCCCGTAAAGCGCACAGGCAAGTGCTCCCATGCTGGATCCAGCCATCATATCAATAGGTACGCCTTCTTCTTCAAAGACTTTTAATACACCGATATGGGCAAAGCCTTTTGCCCCTCCCGAACCAAGAGCAACACCAATTTTCGGTTTCTTCATCCCCAATTCCCCCGTAATTGGTCTAATTAAAGGATGTTCGCGTATATCTATCAATAAGGACAATCCTATCCGCTTTAAATAAACGTATGCCTGATTGCCTGTAACCATGAACAGGAGATCGTTCGAGAGGGGTTCGACATGTTGAAAAGCTCAAAGCTGAAAACCATCATCCTTGCATCATTTGCTTTATTTCTCGCTACATCCCTCGTGATTTATCCGAAAACATCCGTCGATGCGGCGCTCTCCGGTTTAAAAATGTGGTGGAACATCGTATTCCCATCGTTACTTCCTTTTTTTATTGTTTCCGAACTGCTGATTGGATTTGGCATTGTGACATTTATCGGGGTGTTGCTTGAACCAGTGATGAGACCAATCTTTAAAGTCCCCGGTGTGGGTGCTTTTGTTTTTGCCATGGGGCTTTGTTCGGGTTTTCCGGCTGGTGCCAAAATTACAGCACGGCTTTACGAGCAACAAAAAATTTCCAAAACGGAAGCCGAGCGCCTCGCCAGTTTTACAAACTTCTCGAATCCTTTATTTATGTTCGGGGTCATTGCCGTCGGATTTTTTCAAAATGCCTCTCTCGGCATCGTTTTCGCCCTCGCCCATTACATCGGAAACATTAGCGTTGGGCTCATCATGCGCTTGTATAAAAGAAATGAACAAAGTGAGGCGCCGAGCGTGAAGTTTTCTCCATCCATTCTTGTTCATGCGCTCGCCAGCATGCATCGCGAACGGATAAAAAATAAACGGCCGATCGGAAAAATGTTGGGGGACGCCGTGCAAAATTCTGTCAGCACCTTGCTCATGGTCGGCGGTTTTATCATTCTCTTTTCCGTATTAAACCAGCTTTTAATGGAGCTCGGCATCTCACAGTGGATCGCTATTTTCTTTCAACATCTCTTAACCTTACTGTCTATGGCACCAGAACTCGGTTCGGCACTCGTTCCAGGATTGTTTGAAATTACGGTCGGAGCCAAAAGCACAAGCGAGCTTCATGTTCCTTTAATTGAAGCGGTGATCATCGTCTCGTTTATCCTCGGCTTTGGCGGTTTTTCCATTCAAGCGCAAGTCGCAAGCATTCTTGCGGAAGTAAAACTCAATGCCAAACCTTTCTTTGTTGGGCGTCTCTTTCATGGTCTTATCTCAGCCTTTACAGCTGGGGTGCTCTTTCGATGGTTTGCCATTACGGACTCGACCGAAGAAACCCATAAAGCGATACCGGTCATCGGCTCGATTTGGCAGGACATCAGTGAAAAAAACTTATGGGGGTGGAGTGCCATCCAATGGGGGTCTTTTATTACGTTATCCACCCTTATTATCTATATCCTTTGCATCGCGGTTCGGCAATATAAACAAAGCGCGTGACGGTTCAGGAGGGAGACCTTAGAAGTCCCTCCCTTTCCTTTAAAGCGTCTTAAAGATAACCATATTTTTTCTTCAGCGCCAGCTCAACATGTTCTGGCACAAGGCCGGCGACCGAGCCGTTATATTTCGCCACTTCTTTCACAATGCTGGAACTTAAAAACGAATAGTGACTGCTCGTCATCATAAAAAAGGTTTCGATCTCTTCATCTAATTTCTTATTTATCGCGGTGATTTGCAATTCATATTCGAAATCCGAAACCGCCCGCAATCCTCTTAAGACGGCATTGACTTTACGCTTTTTGGCATATTCAATCATCAACCCATCGAAATAATCGACTTCCACATTGGGAAAAGCGGCGACGGATTTTTCTAGCAGTTCGACGCGCTCTTCAACCGTAAACAAGGGCTGGCTTTTTCCCGAGTTATGTAAAACCGCAACGATCAAGCGATCAAAGACTTTCGCACCACGCTGAATGATATCTAAATGGCCAAGGGTGACTGGATCAAAGCTTCCTGGATATAATGCGATGGTCATGATTTCACTCCCCAACGATGTGCTTTAGTTATATACAATGGCCAATAATGGCTTAGTTAAATTTGGACATGCTTGTAGAAAGTAACGGCGGTATACCCTTGATACACTTCCCGGCGCCACTGAACAATGCTTTCGCTCAACTGCTCCGGTAAGTCTAACTTTGCATCATGTTCGCAGACGATCATCCCTTCTTCTGAAAGCAAACCTCCTTCTGCAATCGCTTTAAAATCCCTGTCAAAAGCCGCTTTCGCATAGGGAGGATCTAAGAAGATTAATTGAAAGCGCTCGCGCCTTTTCGCGAGAATGGCTAGCGCTCTTCCCGCCTCTGTGCGATAAACTTCGGCACGCTCGGACATGCCGCAAGCTTTCAGATTTTCTTTAATCGTACGGACGGCGGGTGCCGATACATCAATAAAAAAGCCTTTATCCATTCCCCGGCTTAATGCTTCAATACCGAGCCCTCCCGTTCCAGCGTATAAATCCAAAACTTGACCACCGTCAAAAAAAGGACCGATGATGTTGAAAATCGTTTCCTTAACCTTATCGGTTGTCGGTCGTGTCAAACGGCCGGGAACGGGTTTTAGTGGCCGTGACTTACAGGACCCCGCAATAACTCGCAATGGTACCTTCTCCTTTAAATCAACAAGCTAAACTCTATCGCTTATCCTATCATAAATTAACGGACCAACAAACCATTTCAACGCATTGGCTTAAATTTTTATGTATAACAAAAAGCCTTTGCGTCCATAATGAAAATGACAACATCACCCATGATGTTGTTCCAACCGCGGAGACTTACGTTTCCCCATAAGTTTTTCCGCCGGTTTCTCCTCTCCCATTGTCTTGGCATACAGTACGTATGCGTAAAGACACCCGCAGAACGGTCTGCGGGTCCTTTTTTTATGCCAATATTGCCGCTTTAACTTTGTTTAATAAATTAATTCCTCTGTTTTCTTCAGCTCTTTATTGCTTCCGGCATAATCGGTCTTTAGTTCATTCAGATAGGAAAGCTCCACTTTTTTAATAAATTTTTGTTTCTCAAGGCGATTGATCACATACTGGGCTTGGTCGCTGTCACAATATAAAACGGCATAACCCATTTTTTTTGATACATAATGCACGATTCCAAACTTCTTTAATGCCTTTGCGTATTTTACATGATTCAGCCAAATAATAAGACCCGTTCGTCCTGTTAACATGCCCAACTCTCCATCTTTAAAAAATGTATCCGCTACCATTAGTATGTACAAAAATAAAAATCATAAAATGGGCGGCTTAAGGGCGAACCTTAAGCCCCATTAATGGCATCCGCATGCACCGCCAGCGCCACAACCGCCTCCGCAACCTCTGTCAAAAAAGGGATCACCGGTTGGAACTTTTATGGAAGGTGAGACCGACGTGGCGAGGGAGCGACTGATTTCAACCAAAAGCTTTTCAAAATCTTCTTCCGCTTTCTTATATGAAGCGATGGTATCATTGAGATCGAGCTCCCGCTTGACGTCCATCATTTGCCGAATCACCCGATCAAAATCCGGATGGTATCTTCCAAAGCGCTGGACTTCATTATATTTTTCACGCAGAGCAGTGAATTTTCTAATTAGTGTTTGGGCCTCTTCGTCTTCAGCCATTTGGACTTTACAAGCCCGATAGCGGGCCGCAATGTCGGAATTAGCTAACATATGAATGAGTTGATCGGCTTGATCTAATAGACGAAGATGGTCGGCCGCTACAAACATATGAGGTCACCCCCTGTTCCCATTCTACCATGCCCAATGAATTTTTCCTACTTTATCCTACGCTCAATAATATAGAAAACTCGGAAAAATTTTGATACAGAAAATGCGCTTGTGTTATGCATTGTATTTTCAAGAAAATGCTAAAACGAGTGCAGGTCTCAAGCAATTAAGGATGCCTTTCGAAAAAGATAACTTGCCTCTTTCAACCTATTGCCTGGCAAAGTCTGCGTTATTTTTATGCGATCCTCGACAATTTACCAGCACAAAAAAAGAGCCTATGACTCCGGCTCCACTTGACTTTTTGTATCGGTGCCGAAGGTCTGGGCTAAATCCATCAACAAATTGAGCATATTCAATTGTTCACTGAATTTTTCCATGCGTTTTTTGAAAGAGCGCCCGTAAAAGTCATCGGCTTCAGCCTTTAACGTCTGGATGAGGGTTGGATCCCGACTGAGCCGAGCGTACCAGATTGGGTGCATGCGGATAAAAAAGCGAATATCGGGATGTGCATCAAGAAAAGCAGTGAGTTCCGACCTCAAGGCTGTCAATCCCTTCGCCATTGGCCCGAACTTGGCGGCAAACCGTTAACATTCGGTGGCCCAAACCCTGGCATAGGCATGGGAAACTGCTGAGATTGCTGTTGCGGTTGCCAAAGTTGAATGAGTTCCTGAATATTGGTTAAGGCCCCGTTGATTTGTTCTAAATGTTCTTGGACGGCCTTGGCATCCAAATTACCGATAAAGTCAAGAATCCGCATGATTTCGGCAGCACCGGGCGGTTTTTTCATAATATGTTTTTTGACACCATAAGATTCCCAAATTTCATGGTCCTCGCCAAAAAGTACATATTCATCAAAAACATCTTTCCATGATTTTCCTTGTTCTTTTACCGCTTGTATAATTTCAGGATGGCTTCTTAAAAACGCCTTAAAGTTGTTGACCGCCTCATTGGTTTTTCGTCCCATCACGATCACCTTCATTATCCTTTCCTCTTTGTTATTATAAGTCATGAGGGGCTGTTACGTTCCAACTGTCCTAATGTTTAAAAATCCGGTAAGAAAATATTATGTTAAAATAAAAACAAAAAAATAAAAAATCAGGAGAGAAATCCATGAACAACGAACACAGCCAACTCATCGCGCTTTTTGAGAATATTTTGCGCGAGGCTCAGCCTGAAGAACTTGGCGTTTTAGAACGCCTGCTTTTCGCCATCCACAACGTCCAAACCGGACGGGAGAAAACGTATCTGCATGGGGCGTTTCGTTACAGGGGGGAAATGACCGGAGAAAACAGCTATGAAGCAACCATCGAACTCACGCCTTTTTTCTTAAATAATTTACATATTTTACATGGCGGAATAACGGCGACATTCGCTGACACCGCGATGGGGACATTGGTCGGCTTAAATTTGCCAAAAGACCAAACAAGTGTCACATCGGAAATCAAAGTCAACTATTTACGGCCAATAATCGGTAAAGAAATTCGCTGCAAAGCCGAGATCGTTCACCGCGGCAAAAGCCTATGGGTCACCGAATGTAAGATCTACGACCAAGGGAAAGAACGCCCGGCAGCTTATGCCAGTGCTTCATTTTTTGTCATTCCGAAAAAATAAGCGAGGCGATCCTCCTTACAATGAAAAAAGTCGGAACCATTGTCAGGTGTCCGACTTTTTATACAACCCTTCATCACGCATCCTGATTGAGGAAACGGAAGGTGGCACGGCTAAACAACGTAACCCCTTTTTCTAAGGCCTCTTCATCAATTGTAAAACGCTCGTGATGATGTGGATAAGTGCTTTCCTTCTCCGGATTTCCGGCGCCGATGAAAATAAATGTACCAGGGGCTTTTTGCTGATATGCAGAAAAATCTTCACCAACCATGCTCGGTGCCGTATAATCGATCGCTTCATCCCCATATATTTCACGAACCAGCTCTTCCATTATTTTAGTCGTTGTCTCCGCATTAATCACTGGCCGATACCCTTTGATATAGTTAAACGTATAATCTGCCCCGTGGGCTGAAGTAATCCCTTTTATAATCTGTTCCATCCGTTTGGCTACTTCTTCTTGCACCGCCGGATTGAAGGTGCGGACGGTCCCCATCATTTCAACGGAACCAGGGATGACGTTATGGGTTGAGCCGCCGACAAATTTCGCGACACTGATGACAAGCGGTTCGAGCGGATTATTGTTGCGCGAAACAATGTGCTGAAGATTCGTGACGACTTGCGCGCCAATGGCGATCGTGTCAATCGCCTCATGTGGAATGGCGGCATGTCCTCCCTTTCCTTTTATCGTAATCGTAAATGTATCAGGAGAAGCCATCATCGGTCCGTAAACGATGCCGATTTTTCCGATGGGAAGTGGTGACCAAAGATGGGCACCGATGACCCAGTCAACATCATCCATGACCCCTTTTTGCACGAGTTCTTCGGCTCCGCCGGGATAGAGTTCCTCCGCATGTTGAAAAATCAATTTCACCGAACCGTTTAATTCGTCTTTCAGTTGAGAAAGGACATAGGCTGTGCCGAGCAGCATAGCTGTATGGCCATCATGGCCGCAGGCATGCATGACACCAGGGTTTTGTGACTTAAAAGGGAAAGCATTTTTTTCTGTTATTGGCAAGGCATCGATGTCGGCGCGAATGGCCAGTGTTTTACCCGGGCGACCGTGGATTCGGCCGATAACACTTGTTTTTGTCGGGCGCTCCAATTCGATATTTCCGAACGACTGAAGCGTTTCATAAATAAATTGGGACGTTTCCACCTCATGAAAAGATAACTCAGGATGCTGATGAAGATAGCGTCGCCATTCCACCACCTTTGGTTGTACCTCTTCGGTTAGTGCCTGTAGTCGATCCGTGAACATCTCCATCTCCCCCTCAGTGCTAAAAGGCTTTTATATAATCCTGTGTATAGTATTTATGGTAAACACCGACACCTAAATCCGTATAATCTGGGTTTAAGACATTTTGACGATGGTTGTCACTATTTACCCAGCCGCAAACCGCTGCCAACCCATCTGGATAATCAGACGCAATATTTTCTCCGGCCTCCGTAAACGCAACATCCTCTGCCTGTAAGCGGGCGGTCAAATCCCCGGACCATTTGGATTCGTGGCCAAAATAATTTTTTTCATACATCTCTTTGCTATGCCCAAATGCTGCTTTGGTCGCCCCACTGTTCCAATTTAATGGGTCCAGGCCATTTCTCATTCTAATGATATTTGTCATATCAAAAATTTCCCACGCCTCGGCTTTTTCGACATCCGCCCATTGTAGATCAGTGAGTTTTGGCGGTTCGACAATGGTGCCGGTATATACAAAGGAATAAGGCCTCTGTTTGATTAAGATTTCCGGAGTGACATATCGAACAGCCATGAGGCGATTTGTAAAATGGTCAAAATAAAGTTGCACCCATACATTACCGAACTTAATGAGCGGATTCGTCATCAACTCGTCTTCTTTAAATTCAAATTCGATTTTCGCACCTTTATAGGTTAAAGAAGTCGTATCTGAAAGATTAACATGTCTTAAGATTGTATTGGCATCTTTTGTAATTCCAAACGGTTGTGTCTGCAAGTCTTTTCCGAGCGCAAAAATCGAAACGACTTTCCCATGCTCGATGCCAAATTGGACATATTTTTCCGAA
Organism: Tuberibacillus calidus DSM 17572; assembly: GCF_000430685.1. Taxonomy (GTDB): domain Bacteria; phylum Bacillota; class Bacilli; order Bacillales; family Sporolactobacillaceae; genus Tuberibacillus; species Tuberibacillus calidus. Next base: position 193,960 of record NZ_KE387193.1, read on the forward strand.
TGGCGCCCGTAAATCCACCATTCGTAGCCGTAGGCGGTCGGGTCAATTCGGTCGGGTTTGCCAAAATGTTTTGTCACGATCGATGAGGATTGATTCATAAAAGTGTGTAAACCTCTTTCGGGCACTTGAAAACCGTTTTGAACAATATGCGTTTTCGGTTCTTTTTTCGGCTTTTCTTGCGGTTTTTCACTAAAATCGAACAGAAAAGTAAATAAAAAAACGATAAGAGCAATAAAGAAAATCAAAACATTAGTGAGTCGCATGTCTTCACCTCCCCGACCGATGATCCTATAAAAGGGTTGAACATTCGTAACAGAACATTTTATCCTTTATTTTAAATTTTTATACGGTCTGTTTTTTTCAGTTTATCATTTTCGATTCAAAGCGAGAAAGAAAAAACATCGGTTCCCCTTTGAAAATCAAGATTGTTAATAATACTATTAATTTAGTATAATGAAAATGTTTATAAATGGAGGGAGGTTTCATACATGCAATTTAATCTGACCGGTATCGAAGGACGCGTTGTCCCGTTTCGTTTACTTGAAGATATTATGGCTAAAGTCGGCTTTATTAGGGGTGGAGCCTGGGATTATGAGCGCGTAACCTACGATTTTAAATTTGAAAAGAAACAAACCGGTGATGTTTATTATCTAAGGGTCCCTGGTGTGGCCGTCAAAGGTGAAATCGAGGGTTCAAACTGTATCGTCAAGCTTGGCGTCCCTTATCTTGGCCATCACTACTATCCGCACGGTGTTGAATATGATGAAGTCTTCCCGGACGATATTGTTGAAACATCCGAAGAGCGACTTAAGGTTCTAAAAGAAACGCTTGAAGAAATTAAAGATTATGTACCAGAAACCTAATTGAGGCTGACTCAAAAGGCATGGGGTCAGCCCCACCAAAACCATATTTAATGTGGTTCTTAAAGGAAACACCACGACCAGCGAACCAGGTGGGAAAGACCCCTCACGAGTCAACCTCTTTTCATTTTTTAAATCAATTTTGCCATATAATATTCGTCCACCGGTCGACCACGGACGATGAGCGCCTTTCGTCGTATGCCCTCGACATGAAATCCCGCGGTACCGTATAACCAAAGTCCCCGTTTATTAGTCGTCATCACCGTCAGCTCTAAGCGAGAGATACCGTGATCCTTAGCCCATTTTTCCGCTTCTTGCAACAATTTTTTCCCATAACCCTTACCCGTATAAGCCTCAAGAATGCCGATAACGAGTGATGCGCGGTGTTTGATGCGACTCAAGCTATCCCCAAAGACCGCCACATACCCCACTAATTCATGGTCGTTTGCCAAAACGAAGATGGCTTTATGAGGGTCATCGATGATCTGTTGGATCTTCTTTTCCTCGACCACGGGATCCTCCCCGATTTCTTCGGGTTCGTGAAGCATAAAGGTTGTCTCTTTCGCCAGTTGTCTTCTAAGTGTTAAAAACTTTGGCGCATCAGACACGTTAATCGCCCGTATCATCGGTTGCACCTTTATTCCCTCCGTTAAACAATCAGCCTTCATTCTCTTCTATGCTTGAATAAAAGCGTTAATGACCGAAAATCGCTTGCCAAAGATTTGTATCCATATGATACGATGGCCAAATGATAAATAAGATCAGATAGACGGCAATTCCAGTAGCGGCAGAGATGAACCAGATGATGGCCGTGTAGGGCGATACTTTTTTGTGGCTTTGAAAGCGGCCTGTGAATCCGAGATATAAACTGAAAAGACCCATAATCGCCCCGAGCGTCGCGAAAATAATATGTATTGTGAGGAATACAGTGTAAGCGAATTTAAAATTTTCCGGTCCATTATACATCACATTGCCAATGAAGACCGTACGTGTCATATAAATCATGAAAAACACCAACGCAAAAAGAGATGCGGTGATCATGATCGCCTTATGGCGGTTGCGATTTTTCTTAACGCGTATCGTATACCAGCCATACACCATCAATAAGGCAGAGATGAGAATGCACAAGGTGCTAATGGTGGCTAAGATAAATGACATGGTTTTCCCTCCGAATCTTCTTAGTAACTTCATCTTCTATAGAATATCAAAATCGGAGCTGAGGGCAAGTTTTGGCGCCTTTTTACACAAAAGTTTCAGAGATTGATGCCGTCATTTAAAGAAACAGGGCTCTGCCTAGCCAATTTGTGCGAAGGCAGAGCCTTTTTTGCTTTTATACGACGAATTTTAAACCAATACAAATCTTTTGAGCGATGGCAACGTCCCTATAGCCCTTATACACGTTTAAACAATGATGGAAATGATGGCTTGTCAAATGAAGACACCCATCTATCGACTTAAAATTTTTGAACAGCCATACATAAGAGGCTGCCGTAGATGACATTTGGCAGCCTCAAGAAAAATCAGGAGATCCATACGATCGTGACAAAGGAGAGCACTGTCACAAAAACGACGACGGCGCCGCCATAGAGAAACAGTGCCGGAAAACCGTGATCTTTCTCCTTCATGTGCATGAAATAATAAAGTTGAAAAATCACTTGTACAACAGCCATTGTCACGATGAAAAAGGCGATTAAATAATCATTGATGCTTTTCCGAAAATAAACGGCAAGAAAGGCGAGCACTGTAAACACAATCATTAAAGCAAAAGAAACCCAATAATGCTGCAAATCGCGTTTTCGCCTTTGTTTGGCAATATAGTCCAACATTTCCGATTGCCGATTTGCGGTATCCATGCTTACCCCCCCAATATGCCAAGTAAATAGACGATGGTAAAGATAAAGACCCAAACGACGTCAATGAAGTGCCAATACAGGGCAGAGACATAATATTTTGGTGCGGTCACTGTCGTGATGCCTTTTTTGTAAGACTGGATCATCAACGCCGAAATCCAAAGAACACCGAACAACACGTGGCAACCATGAGTGCCAACAAGCGTATAAAACGATGAAGAAAAGGCGCTGGTCGTATAGCCTAATCCTTCATGCACATATTCTTTAAACTCGGTGATCTCAAGTCCCAAAAAGGCGAGGCCAAGGACAACAGTCAGCCAGAACCATAGCTGCATTTGGCGAATCTTATATTCCTTCATGGCGAGGACGGCAAAAACACTTGTCAAGCTGCTCACAAGCAAGATGATCGTCGACAAAAAGGTTAAGGGCAAGCTGAACAGCTCTTGAGAAGACGGCCCCGTGGCGACCCGATTGCGCAAGGCAATAAACGTCGCAAACAATGTCCCAAACAGGACGGTTTCTCCTCCTAAAAAGAACCAAAAACCCAAAAATTTATTTTTTCCTTCTAATGTTGCGGTTTCGGGGTGACTCAGTGTTCGGATATCAACATGATTTGCACCGGACATTTATTCCGCCCCCTTTTCGATTTCGATGATCTCTTCCTTATGATAATGGAAGCCAGGATCATCTTTTATCGAGTGAATTAACATGAGTAACAGCATGAGCCCTATACCAAATGCAGCAATCACTAAGCAAAGCGGACGTGAAGCCGACGTCTGGTTAGCGAAAATAAACCCGTAAGCCGCAATCGTTAACGCAATCGACATGAGGAAAGGCAAAATCGTCGGGTTCGGCATATGAATGTCACCCAGCGGCTCAGCCGGCGTTACTTTTTTATTGCCTTCCATTTTTTCTTTCCAGAACGTATCGATGCCTTTAACTAAAGGTGTTTGGGCGAAGTTATATTCCGGAGGCGGTGAAGGAATGGACCATTCCAAGGTGCGACCAATCCCCCAAGCATCGCCAGCAGCCTTTTGACCTTTAGCGGTTGTTATGACGATATTGATGACTAAGACGATGGCACCGATGGCCATGCCAATGGCCCCAATGGAACTAATAAGGTTCCAAGTATTAAAACCTTCATCCGGAAAATACGTGAAATAACGACGCGGCATTCCGATCAATCCCAAGAAATGCTGTGGGAAGAATGTGAGATGGAAGCCGATAAAGAACGTCCAGAATGTAATCTTACCTAGCGTTTCATTCAAAATCTTACCAAACATTTTCGGCCACCAGTAGAAAAGGCCAGCGAGCAATCCAAAGACAACACCGCCAATAATGACATAATGGAAATGAGCGATGACAAAATAGCTGTCGTGGTACTGGGAGTCCGCCGACGGGACAGCGAGCATGACCCCAGTCACCCCGCCCATAACGAAAGTCGGAACGAAACCGACAGCAAACAGGTTGGCCGTCGTGAAGTGGATTTGTCCGCCCCACATGGTAAACAGCCAGTTAAAAATTTTCATCCCTGTCGGAACGGCAATCGTCATGGTTGCTAGCGCAAACAAAGAGTTAGCCATTGGACCGAGTCCAACGGTAAACATATGGTGCACCCAAACCATAAACGATAAGAATCCGATTAAAACGGTCGCAAAGACCATGGACGTATAACCAAACAGCCGTTTTTTAGAAAATGTTGCGACAACTTCCGAGATAATACCGAAAGCCGGTAATACAAGGATGTAAACTTCCGGGTGACCAAAAATCCAGAAAATATGTTCAAAAATAATGGCATTGCCGCCTTTTGCTGTATTAAAGAAATTAGCATGAAAGATGTGATCGAAAAATTCCAGGAAAAAACCGACCGTCAATGGCGGAAAAGCGAATAAAATCAATGTTGATGTAATTAAAGATGTCCATGTAAAGAGCGGCATGCGCATAAAGGTCATCCCTGGTGCGCGCATATTAATAATTGTCACCATGAAGTTGATGGCGCCCATCAATGTCCCCGCTCCGGACAACTGCAAGCCTAACAGATAGAAATCCGATCCGGTACCTAAAAATTCTGTCGTAAGTGGAGCATAAGCTGTCCACCCGCCAGCAGGGGCACCACCTAAAAACCAACTCGTATTAAGAACGATCCCACCTAAGAAAAACAGCCAAAAACCGAGCGCATTGACAAATGGAAAAGCTACATCACGCGCTCCAATTTGCAGCGGAACGACCGCATTCATCATGGCGAAAACAAGCGGCATGGCTGCTAAGAATATCATGGTTGTTCCATGCATCGTCACCACTTCGTTATAGGTCGAACCGACCAAAAAATCGTTTTGCGGGACGGCAAGCTGAATGCGAATCAAAAGGGCTTCAATCCCGCCAATCACGAAAAACAGCCCACCGCCGAACAAATATAGAATAGCAATTCGCTTATGATCGACCGTTGACAGCCACGTCCACAACCAAGACAAAAAGCCTTTTCTCTGATTGTAGGCGGCCAAAGCATGCGCATTTGCAGTCACTTTGTTTAACCTCCTTTATCCCGCGAAGATATTATTTGACTGACAAAGTGAAGAGGTAATCCGCGATCTTTTGGATTTGTTCATCTGTCAGATTTTTATTCATTCCTCTCGCCGGCATATTGGCACCCGGCTTTACGGCATCTGGATTTGTAATCCACTTAATGAGGTTTTCTTTGTTATGATCTAACGTTCCAGCAATCATTTTGCGATCCGCGAAATCCGTCAGATTCGGAGCTACCGGACCGCCTTCCTTGCCAACCGCGTGGCAACTCATGCAATTTTGTTTAAAGAGTTCTTGTCCTTCTTGGGCACTTGCTGTTGCCGGTGCTTCTGGGCCTTTTTTCATCCCGTCAACCCATTGGTCGAATTCGCTTTGGCTGACGACCTTCACATTGAAATACATTAATGCGTGCGAGGAACCGCAAAGTTCCGCACAGCGGCCGCGGTAAACGCCTTCATTTTCAGGTGTTAATTTTAACTTCGTCGTTTGCCCAGGGTTGGCATCGATTTTTCCTCCTAGAGCCGGTACCCAAAAGGAGTGAACGACATCAGCTGAAGTAATTTTAAAAATAACGGTTTTACCAACAGGAACGACAACATCTTGTGCGGTTTCAATTTTTTGATCAGGGTATTTAAAATCCCACCAGAATTGATGTGCCGTCACATCCACTTGCAAGACATCTTTTTTCTGCGATTTTGGCACATCGGTATCAGACTGTGCGAACGTTTGTTTAACAGTTGGAACCGCTATGATGCAGAGCAATAAAATCGGAATAACGGTCCACACGATTTCGAGAATTTTGTTTCCCTCGGTTTGTTTCGGTATGTAATCTTCCTGACCTTTGCGCTTGTGAAAACGAATCAGGACGTAAAAATAGATAGATGCTACGACTAATATAACAATGACCATAATCCCGAGGCTTAAATACATTAACCAAGCCTGTTCTCTTGCTTCTTTTCCCATCGGAATCAAAGCTGAAACGCCTTTGACTCCGCAGCCGCTAAGCAAAGCGACGAGCCCAGAGATCGGTAGAAAACGTAGCAACAACCAGCTTCTTTTCATGTCGGTACCCTCTCTTTCTTCTAAGTCTTGTTGTTTCTTTTTATTTTAAATGACTTGTAGCCTGCAAAATGAAAATGAGTCCTATTTGACGGCCGCAAGCCATTTGAAACCCATTATGATTTAAACAGCACGGAGACAATCATGGCAATAAATAAAAGCGTCATATAATTCAGCGATATCACAAACATTCTCTTGGACCACTGGGTGTAATCGGATGCCCTTAATCCTGATAAGGCGACAAAAAGCCATGATCCGCCAAGCAAAATGGAAGCTGCGATGTAAATAGGTCCTAAGCTATGAAGCATTAATGATGCCGGTAAGAGCAACGCAACATAGATGATCATTTGTCTTTTCGTAACCGTAAACCCAGCAACAACCGGCAACATCGGTATTCCCACTCTACGATATTCATCCACGCGCTTAACAGCTAAAGCCAAAAAATGCGGGGGCTGCCACAAAAAAAGGATTAGAAAGAGCAACCACGGGATCTGGCTAGATAAAGACGGATCAATGCCGGTCCAGCCGATCACAGGCGGAATGGCACCGGCTATACCGCCAACCACTGTATTAATGGAATGGGTTCTTTTCAGCCACATGGTATAAATGACGACATATACGAATAAACCCAATAGTCCGAAAATACAAGCTATGATTGAGGCATGAGCAAGAAGTATCGCCCCAAGGCTGGATAGTGTCATCCCCATCCAAAAGATTTGCCTTGCAGTAAATCTCCCTGTGGCCGATGGCCGATCCATCGTCCGCGTCATCAGCCGATCGATGTCTCGATCGATGTAATTATTAAAAGCACAGCCGCCAGCCATCACCAACCCGGCACCTGCAAGAATGGCTATAACTTTCCATATATTGCCCAAAAGAGATTGACCGGTAAAGTCCAACGCTAACCAAAGCCCGGTAAACGTCGTGATGAGATTAGAAATAACAATCCCCGGCTTTATAACAGTGAGGAAGTCCTGCCAGGTCACCGATGCTTTGTTCGTCTTTGTCTTAAGAAGAACACCGGCCGAATCATACGTTGTAATCGGTTTCGACATTTTTGTGCTTCCTTTCTAAAACCAAACACATTACAGCCATCTTTTATGAATGCCGGCTACAGTTTGATTTGTTGATAATCTTTAAGCTGCTCCTTACTTCCGTTAAAAACATCACAGTTTCAAAGGTTGTCGAAAAATGTTCATAAATAGATTCTTGCTTTATGCTCCGCCTTGTTCCTTTAGTTCCAATTATATACGAATCCAATGGCTTTGTATACGCTACACAAAATTGACACAAAATCGACAAATTCATGAACAAAAAAAGGAAGAGGCTGACTCCTTAGGGATCGGACGCCTGCCGCTTCCGTTTATCAAGCCGTTCTTTTTCAAACCGCTTTTATTTGGAGGTAAGCAGGGCCAGACCTTGTACAATGAGTCAGCCACTTATCTCATTTTGCATTTCCAGACGGCTCGATGACAATCAACAGATCGCCGGTTTGAATCGCCGTTCCGGGTTTCACGCAAATCTCTTCAATCACGCCATCGAAGGGGGCTTGTATGGTTGTTTCGATTTTCATGGCTTCTGTCACCATGAGGTGGTCACCCTTCTTGACTTTTTCGCCTTCTTGAACGAGCACTTTCATCACAGCCCCCGGCATGGTGGCCGCTAATTCATTCGGATTGTTTTTATCGGCCTTGCGAGCTGTCACAACTGAAACGTCCGCACTCCGGTCCTTGATGATGACTTCACGGGGCTGTCCATTTAACTCAAAATAGACGATCCGCGTGCCATCCTTTTGTACTTGACCGATAGAGACGAGTTTGACGATCAGCGTTTTCCCTTTTTCGATTTCAACCGCGACTTCTTCACCTAACCGCAATCCATGGAAAAAGGTTGGCGTATCAAGCACACTCATTTTCCCATATGCATCCAGGCGTTCCGAATAGGTCAAAAAGACATTGGGGTACATGACATAGGATAAAAGATCCTGTTTGCTCGGCTTGCGACCTATTTTTTGGGAAAGGGTTTCAGCAACTTCGGAGAAATCAATCGGCTTCATCTGCTCTCCGGCTCTGCCTTCAATAGGCGGTTTACCTTTCAGCACAATTTGTTGTAATTCTTTCGGGAAGCCTTGATGGGGTTGACCAATTTTCCCTTCAAAAAAGCTGATCACCGAATCGGGAAAATCCAATGAATCGCCGCGCTCGTAAATATCGTCTTCATTTAAATTGTTTTGCACCATAAACAATGCCATGTCGCCAACCACTTTCGAGGAAGGCGTCACTTTCACGATATCGCCAAACATCATGTTCACGCGCGCGTACATGTCTTTGATTTCTTCCCAACGGTCACCCAAACCAACGGCTTCCGCTTGTTGTTTTAAGTTAGAATATTGACCACCCGGCATTTCATGTTTATAGACTTCGGCGTGCGGCGCCTTCATACCGCTTTCAAACGGTTCATACATCGGCCGGACACCTTCCCAATAGCGGCTAATCGCATCAAAATGATCAATATTACCTTTTGGAAGACGCGGGGTACCCTCTAGTGCGTAATATAAAGAATTAAGGCTCGGCTGACTGGTTAATCCGGCCATCGCTCCCATCGCCGTATCGACAATATCCACTCCCGCTTCAATTGCCTTCCTATACATCGCGATGCCATTGCCGCTTGTATCATGGGTATGCAAGTGGATGGGCAAATCTACGGTTTCTTTCAGTTCACTGATCAAAACATACGCCGCTTCCGGTTTGAGAAGCCCTGCCATATCTTTTATGGCAAGGATATGGGCGCCGCTAGCTTCAAGCTCCCGCGCCATGTCTTTATAATAAGAAAGATTATATTTCGTTCGCGTCTCGCTTAGAATGTCACCAGTGTAACAAATGGCGGCCTCAGCAATTTTCCCCGCATCTCTAACCGCTTCAATCGACAGCGTCATGCCTTTCACCCAGTTCAGACTGTCAAAAATGCGGAAGACATCGATGCCAGCCGCAGCCGCTTCTTTAATAAAAGCGACAATAACATTATCCGGATAATTTTTATAACCGACGGCATTTGCCCCGCGGAATAACATTTGAAATAACACATTTGGAATGAGGCGGCGTAATTCCATCAGACGCTCCCACGGGTCCTCCATCAAGAAGCGCATCGACGTATCGAACGTTGCCCCGCCCCACATTTCAATGGAAAATAACTCCGGCAAAAGCCGCGCGACGGGCCCAGCGATTTTTTTCAGATCATAGGTACGCATCCGTGTTGCCAGCAAGCTTTGATGGGCATCGCGGAACGTCGTATCCGTAATTAAAACCTCTTTTTGTTCCTTTATCCAGCGGACGACCCCTTCCGGCCCTTGTTCGTCAAGAATCTGCTTCGTTCCAGGTTTCGGCTTCTCAGATAACTTGACATCGGGAACAGCAGGCGGATCAAAAGCCGGTTTCTTCTTTTTCGGAATTCCCGGAAACCCATTAACTGTCGTATCCGCGATGTAGGTCAACATCTTCGTGCCGCGGTTTTGACTTTCCGGAAAAACAAACAGTTCCGGTGTTGTATCAATGAAAGTCGTATCAACATTACCGGCAAGAAAATCGGGATGTGTCACGACATTTTCCAAAAAGGCAATGTTGGTTTTGATGCCGCGAATCCGAAATTCCTTTAAATTTCGAACCATTTTTGCTGCCGCATCCTCGAAGGTTAAAGCATGCGTTGACACCTTGACGAGCAACGAATCGTAGTAAGGCGTTATGACCGCGCCCTGAAAGCCATTTCCGGCATCAAGCCGCACACCAAAACCTCCGCCGGAGCGGTATGCCATAATTTTTCCTGTATCCGGCATGAAGTGGTTTGCCGGATCTTCCGTCGTCACACGGGCTTGAATCGCATAGCCAATGGGATGAATGTCCTTTTGTAACGGTATATTGATCGGCGGCTCATGGAGTGTAGCGCCTTCTGCAATGCGTATTTGCGTTTGCACGATGTCAATGCCTGTGACCATCTCTGTGATGGTATGTTCTACCTGAATGCGCGGGTTGACTTCAATGAAATAATATTGCCCGTCGGGTGTCACAAGAAATTCGACCGTTCCAGCATTGACATAGTTCACGCTCTCCATGAGCTGAACGGCTGATTGACAAATTTCATTTCTCAAGCGTTCCGAAAGATTGCGGCTCGGTGCCACTTCGACGACTTTTTGATGCCGTCTTTGCACGGAACAGTCTCGTTCATAAAGATGGATGACTTCACCTGAACGGTCGGCCAGAATTTGCACTTCAATATGTCTCGGATGGTCTAAAAATTTTTCCATGTAGACATCATCACTGCCAAAAGCGGCCTTAGCCTCGGACTTTGCGCGTTCGAAAGCATCCGCAAGTCCTGCTTCGCTGCGGACGATCCGCATCCCGCGTCCCCCGCCACCGGCAACCGCTTTAATCATGACGGGATAGCCGAATGCTTTGGCGAGTTCCTTCGCTTCTTTTAGGCTGGAGACAGGGCCGTCACTGCCCGGAACGACTGGTAGGCCGGCGCGAATGGCTGCTTCACGGGCTTTGGCTTTATCGCCAAAAATCTCAAGATGGTTGACATTCGGCCCGATAAATGTAATCCCTTCTTCTTGGCAACGCCGGGCAAATTCGGCATTCTCAGAAAGGAAGCCGTACCCCGGATGAATGGCATCGACGTCATTGGTCCGGGCGATTTCCAAAATGCCTTCGATATCTAAATAGGCTTCAATCGGTTTTTTACCAGCTCCTACAAGATAGGCTTCATCGGCTTTATACCGATGATAGGAGCCTGAATCTTCTTGGGAATAAATGGCCACCGTACGAATGCCCAATTCGGTACATGCCCGAAATATGCGAATGGCGATTTCCCCACGATTAGCTACCAATACTTTGCGGATTTTATTCCCCATTAAGCTGCCTCCTCTTTAGCTGACTTTTGTTTCAAATTGACAAAGGCTGAAATATTAATCAATACGCCAACGGAAAACATCATCATGATGAGTGAGGAACCTCCATAACTGATAAACGGCAATGTCACCCCAGTAATGGGCAGAAGTCCTGTCACCGCCCCAAGGTTGACAAAAGTTTGGACGGCGATAAAAGCCGATATGCCGATGGCAAGCAAACTGCCAAAAACATCTTCACATTTAATGCCGATGACGATTCCCCGAATCACGAGATAGGCAAGACATAAAAGAACAAACAATACCCCAAAAATGCCGAGCTCCTCGGCGATAATTGCGATGATAAAATCGGTATGCGGCTCCGGCAGATACCCCGCTTTTTCTATGCTATTTCCGAGACCTTTTCCCGTTAAGCCACCGTTTGTGATGGCTATATACGAATTGATGAGTTGATAAGCATCCACTCCCGGTGCAAATGGGTGATAGGCTTCTGAAATTCGGCTAGCTTGTTCTTGGCTCAATGAGGACGTAAAAATGATCGCGATCGCCACGCCAGCAAGACAAAGCAGCATGACAATATGCTTCAACCGAATCCCCGAACAAATAATCACCGCTCCGGATATTCCAGCGACAATCATAGCAGAACCAAGATCGGGTTGAATGGTAATTAAAAGAAAAATAAAAGATACCACGAGTAACGGTGGCAGTACGCTGGATTTGAAGTCGGAAATATACGCTTGCTTATTGGAAAACACCGATGCTAAATAAATAATGATCGATAGTTTCGCCACTTCTGCCGGTTGGATGTTAAAGCCGCCAATGCTAAACCATGATTGGGCGTTTTTGTGTGTCGCCCCAACAATGAGCACCAAAATTAATAGGAGGATTGTCCCAAATAAAATCGGTTTGACAAGGGGCTTATACATTTTATAGGGTATCGCCATTCCGAAAAGCCCTGCCAGTATGGCCAGTCCCGCCCAGATTAGCTGCCTAATAAAGTAATAATTGCTGGGTAAATCAAAGCGAATGACAGACCAGATGCTACTCGCACTATAGACCATGACAATGCCAAATGCGGTTAACAACAAAACGGTCACTGCGAGTGAAAAATCATAATGCTTCCATAATCTTTTCAATCATATTACTCCTAACTTGATACTTCTTTATATTAATTTCGTTTACTTTTTTAGAATTCCTGCCGTAAAACCTTAAATATTCTTGAAAATTTTCCCATTAAAAAACTCAAACCACCAAGACGACCGGGCAGTTTGAGTTTCTGTTACTTGTCTTGAACGACCGCATCATGCAGCGCCGTCAATTGTCTTTCGAGCGATTCCAACAAGGCTTTTCCGTCCTTCTCTTCAACTAAGCCAAGGCGGACGGCAAAGTCTATTTCCCGCGAAAGACCGAACATTTGTGTATCAAGAACCTCTTCATATAAAGGACATTGCGGCATCGTAAGGTTTTCCATCTGAACTTCAATCAATTTCAGGATCTTTTGGGCATCGGCCTTTAAAATTTCGTAAGCCTTCTCCCGGTGTCTTGCCTCAAGTTCGGTCGACAATCCGATCCCCTCCGTTCCAGTCACCATCCTATGTTCATCTTAGCTTTTATGGGCGGAAATTGCAAGATATTCTTATATGATCTTGCTTCTAAACCTTAACCCTACATCTGAATTTAATATGGAATTTTGTCCATTTATCCGAACGTAAACATCCCACTTCATATACCCAGGGACGCTCTCGGTTGCCGTACATCCACAAAATAAAACCAACGGTGTGACAAGAGGCCTTTAGAGCTTTATACTTAAAGATTGGTAACGTATTAATATAAGCCATGACAGAAAGGTGATTCGATGAAAATTGTTCCGATCCTCGGTCACGTCAAATATCATATTACCTTAGATCCGAGCAGCTGGATTTTTGATGACCGGAAAATTTCAGTGGAAGATTATGACGACCCGAATTTTGATCTCGACGAATTCCTTAAAGCACAGAAAGACGAACGGGCCGGGGCTGCCCTTCCTCGCCTTGCCGCTTCCAAGCGAAAATACCGGAAGGAAGAATGGCTGACAAAGTCATTTGTCATGCCCGCTAAAATCTTTATTCAAAATGCAGAACCACTGGAAGAGGCCACCGCCATCCAGTTCAGCTTGACGAATGGACAAACCGCAACCGTACCATTAGAAGAAATGGAAGAAGGCGCTTTCCAATTCAGTCGTGATGGCAAACTCTTAACAGATGAAGGTCCGCTGATTTTCTTATGCCGCGGTAAAGATCGGGAACCGGTGGCTCAAATTGAAAAAATCACGGTCATCTAACGGTGTCGATCCTTTTATTAAACATAGGAGTAACCGCATCTGACTGCGTACTAACAAAAATGAGATAGCACGACCCTATTTTTCGATGACACGAAAAGAATAATGGCAGACGACCTTGCGGAAACTAAGGGATAAATTCGATCCTTTACAGGAGGCCAGGATGATGTTTAAACGATTGTTATCCGCAAGTGTCGCTATCACTTTTCTCGTCGGCTGTGGCAACCAAAATGCTGACATGCAACAACAGAATAACGCGGTACACGAGGTCAAGCAAAGTGTCAATGAGCCGGCGAAAAAGCTCAACGGGCGTGAAATTTCCAAAAGACTCGTCGGGATTGCCACAGACATACCCGGTGTGAATCACGCCACAGCTGTCGTTGCTGGGGATTATGCCGTAGTGGGAATCGACGTCGACAAGAATTTAGATCAGACCCGGGTAGGCAGTATAAAAAATGCCGTTGCCAATGCCTTGAAAAATGATCCTTATGGTGCGAACGCAGTCGTCACAAGTGATCCGGATATCTACCAAAGATTGCGCAATATCGCAAAGCACATCCGCAATGGCAAACCGGCGTCGGGCATCGCCGAAGAATTATCCGCCATTGTCGAACGTATCGTCCCTGAAGTCCCCAATCGGCCGCTCACACCGAGCCAAAACATCGAAAATAAGCAACCACGCCCGTCCATTGACGAAAACCCCAAAAGAGCACGTTAAAGCATTAAATGAAGCGTTTGGCCCACATATCCCGGTCAAACGCTTTTTTCTTTTTTGCTGATAGCAAGGTAAGTCGCAAGAATCCACTTCTCTTATTTATCCGCAAAGAAGAACCTGCTAGTATGTGTAAAATATTTCTCGAAGCAAAATGATGGAAAAAAATAGAGAAGGCACTCTAACATAAATGTATGCCACCAAGCAAATACATTTGAAGAGAGGCCTTCTCATGGAAAACATTATACCAAAAATATACCAATTGTTAAATGAAACTCGCGATTTTATTTCGTTTGAAGAACAGCTTAAACGGCTGATGTACAGCACATTTGCCGACGTGATGGGCATTGTCTTTGGTCAACTCGATGAAGCCATTGTGAATGAAAAAAGAAAAGAAGGATGGAAAAGAGAACGTAAAGATAAAAAGAC
>NZ_AUMM01000003.1 GCF_000430685.1 Tuberibacillus calidus DSM 17572
AACATCAGAGGAGAAGCGCAAGGAAACACCGTGAAGTGAAGAGGGTCGTCAAAAAGGCTGAAATTCTCCATCAAAAGACGCGCCCTTCCATTGGTGTGAAGCATGGGCGTATCCCGTTGAACGGCCCAAGTTCATCCGCTTTGGGACAGCTTATCAAAGGGTTCAAGTATTAACCCAAAATATCAACCTGTGTGATTTTGATTCATTCTTTGAATGAACGAAATCACACAGGATACCAAGCGATAGCGCGGTAGGGTAGGCGTACAAAATTAGGGTGCCGGAGATATTGATCTATAAAGGTTGTCGAGAAAATCTTGACACATACATTTTTGATTTCCGAGTTGAAAATTCGTTAGGAATTCACTATAGTTAATGTGTAATTTATTGTCCGATTTCAGAAGGCATCGGCAATGATCCTTTTTGCTAGTAGCGAAAATTGGGTGAAAGTTATGGGAGGTATAAAATGGTAGCCCAAAATCATTCAGAACAGAGTCATAAAGAAAAACTTGATGTTCTGGAATCAACACAAACCATTATTCACGAGGCTTTAACCAAATTGGGGTATCCCGAAGAAGTGTATGAATTATTGAAAGAACCGTTGCGCATTTTAACGGTTCGCATTCCTGTCCGCATGGACGACGGCAGCATCAAAATTTTTACAGGCTACCGTGCACAACACAACGATTCTGTTGGGCCAACGAAAGGCGGCGTACGCTTTCACCCCGATGTTACAGAAACAGAAGTGAAAGCGCTGTCAATTTGGATGAGTCTGAAAGCGGGAATCGTCGACTTGCCCTATGGCGGCGGTAAGGGTGGCATTGTGTGCGATCCGAGGGAGATGTCTTTCAGAGAGCTGGAAGCATTGAGTCGAGGATATGTGCGTGCCATCAGCCAGATCGTCGGGCCGACAAAAGATATTCCGGCACCTGATGTCTTTACCAATTCGCAAATAATGGCTTGGATGATGGATGAGTACAGCCGAATCCGAGAATTTGATTCCCCAGGATTTATTACCGGTAAACCCCTTGTCCTCGGCGGGTCACATGGCCGTGAAACAGCGACAGCCAAAGGTGTGACGATTTGCATCCGCGAAGCCGCAAAGAAAAAAGGCATCGCATTGGAAGGCGCACGCGTTGTCGTTCAAGGGTTTGGCAATGCCGGAAGCTTTTTGGCAAAATTCATGCACGATGCTGGGGCAAAAGTCGTCGGGATTTCCGATGCCTACGGCGCGTTGTATGACCCAGACGGTTTAGACATCGATTATTTACTGGATCGCCGAGACAGCTTTGGAACGGTCACAAAACTGTTTAAAAATACAATTACGAATAAGGAACTTTTGGAATTAGATTGTGACATTCTCGTACCCGCTGCGATTGAAAATCAAATAACGGAAGAAAACGCACATAACATCAAAGCATCCATTGTCGTGGAAGCGGCGAACGGCCCGACCACATTACGGGCGACGGAAATTTTAACTGAGCGCGGCGTCCTCATCGTACCCGATGTTTTAGCGAGCTCCGGCGGTGTAACCGTTTCATACTTCGAATGGGTACAAAACAACCAAGGATATTATTGGTCGGAAAAAGAAGTTGAAGAAAAGCTCGAGGAAGTGCTGGTTAAAGCTTTCAACAACGTTTACAATACGGCACAGAATCGCAAAGTCAATATGCGACTTGCAGCGTATATGGTCGGTGTCCGCAAAATGGCCGAGGCTTCCCGGTTCCGCGGTTGGATTTAATCAGATATCTTGCATTCACTCCATGCTTCCCCTATGATTTTAGGGGAAGTTTTTATATGGCTATCATCAAGCGAACCGCGGTTCGCTTTTAGAGAAAGGCAAGATGGGGAGTGTTGATATGTCGGAGCATCGAGAGGATGTCATTATCATTGGTGCTGGACCATGCGGGTTATCGGCCGCGATTTACCTTCAAGAAGCAGGCATCGAACCGCTCGTGATTGAAAAAGGCAATATTGTCGAGTCTTTATACCGTTATCCGACCCACCAACAATTTTTTAGTTCCAGTGATAAATTAGAAATCGGTAACATGCCTTTTGTGACAGAACATCCGAAACCGAAACGCAATCAGGCGCTTACCTATTATCGGGAAGTCGCAAAACGCAAAAACATTCGCATTCGTCGGTTTGAAGAAGTCATTGAAGTTAAGAAAGAAGCGGATGAATGTTTTTCTATTGTGACGGATAAGAACGGGAAAAAAGCTTTCTATACCGCTCGATTTGTCGTCATCGCCACAGGTTATTACGATCATCCAAACTACATGGGCATTCCCGGGGAAGAGCTCCCGAAAGTTTTTCACTATTTTAAAGAAGCACACCCGTTTTTCGATTGCGATGTCGTCGTGATCGGAGGGAAAAATTCCGCCGTCGATGCCGCAATGGAGCTACACCGTGCAGGGGCACGTGTGACGGTTATCTATCGCGGTTCAGATTATTCCCCAAGCATCAAGCCGTGGATTTTACCGGAATTTCAATCCCTTGTGAAACACGGCTACGTTAAGATGATCTTTGATGCGGATGTCATTGAAATCACCGAAGACCGCGTCATTTATAAGAAAAACCAAGAAACGCATGAAATCGTCAATGACTTTGTCTTTGCCATGACCGGTTATCATCCGGACCATGCCTTTCTGAAGAAACTCGGCGTCGGCGTTGACCAAGAAACTGGTCGGCCTATTTATGATCAAGAAACAATGGAAACGAACGTTTCCGGCGTTTTCATCGCCGGTGTGATTGCCGCAGGAAACAATGCGAACGAAATTTTTATTGAAAACGGCCGCTTCCACGGTGAACCGATTGCTAAGACCATTAGCGCGCGCATAAAAAAACGGATGGTCAATGAACGATAGGCATGGTACGATAAAGGAAACGGAGGACAAATGAGGCGAAGACATGGTTGGCGTTATATCAGCAGCGATAGCCCCTGGGCTTGCACTATTATCTTATATTTATCTCAGAGATAAATACGAATCTGAACCAATCGGTATGGTTGTGAAATTATTCATCATCGGTTGCTTGCTCGTCTTACCGGTGATGGTCATTCAATATGCTCTACAAGCGGAACACCTTTTTCAGTATAAATGGGTGCAATCCTTCCTTGTTGCTGGTTTATTGGAAGAGTTTTTGAAATGGTTTATGATCATTTATACCGCCTATCATCACGCGGCTTTCTCCGAACGGTATGACGGCATTGTGTATGCCACGGCCGTCTCACTCGGTTTTGCGACGGCTGAAAACCTGTTTTATATCTATGCCTATGGGATTCATGTGGCGTTTTGGCGGGCGCTTTTACCGGTATCAGGACATGGCCTCTTTGGCATCATCATGGGTTATTACATTGGCTGTGCTAAATTTTCAAAAACGCCAAAGCGCTGGCTATTATTATCCCTTTTGCTTGTGAGCAGCTTGCATGGGATTTATGATTATATGGTATCCGCTGGTTTATCATGGGTTTATCTGATTTTACCTTTTATGTTGATATTGTGGATTTTTGCCTTATACAAAATGAAACGGTTAAATGAAAAACCAGATGCGTGGCTCGCTCGAGATCCGCAAATCACAGACCGCTTTTAAGGAACTCAACTCATTGTTGAGTTCTTTTTTTATGACGAAAAATAGGTGGCGATGCTTTTTTCATGTATCGCGCCATTTTGAATAAATAAGCGCTTTTGACAAAAAATACAGTTATGAGTTAACCAGTTCCAAATGATAGGGGCTTGATTTTTTTGCTTACCGATTAAAGGAGGTTTTGGAACGCGATGCATGGAATTCGAAAGCGCCTCTTGATGATTTTACTAGGCATCACCTTGAGCATCCCGCTTGCAGCGTTTTGGAATGAAAAGCCGGCACAAGCCTTTTCCCCACAAGTCATCCAGAAAGGGGCTACCGGCGATGACGTCATTGAACTTCAAGCCCGTCTACAGTATATCGGTTTTTACCGGGGTAAAATCGACGGTGTCTTCGGTTGGGGAACCTATTGGGCGCTACGTAACTTTCAACAAAAATTTGGTTTGAAAGTAGATGGTCTTGCTGGTCCCGATACGAAGAACAAACTCGTGCGTGTCTCCAAATATAACGAGTGGTATGTGAAATCAAATATTCGGAAAGGCAATGATTTTACGTATTACGGCGGAGTCCCATTAGAGAAACAATCGGCTCCCCACCCTAAAGTAAGAAAACCGAGCGGAAAACAGGCCGCGCCGACCCCAAATGCGGGCGGTGGCCGCCGTCAGACGGCCGCTAACAATGCGGAAGGAAATGATGCCAACTACAGCGTCAATAACCTGCCAGAAGGTTTTTCCCAACAAGATTTAAAGCTGTTAGCCAATGCGGTATACGGTGAAGCGCGTGGTGAACCGTATATAGGCCAGGTCGCGGTTGCTGCCGTAATTTTAAATCGGGTGGACAGTCCGATATTTCCGGATACAGTAGCCGGTGTCATTTTTGAACCCGGTGCGTTTACAGCGGTTTCAGACGGGCAAATCTGGCTGACACCGAATAAAACAGCCGAAAGAGCGGTGATCGATGCGCTTAATGGCTGGGATCCGACACATGGGGCTTTGTATTACTTTAACCCGGCAAAAGCGACTTCGGCTTGGATTTGGAGCCGACCGCAAATCTTAAAAATCGGGAAACACATTTTCTGTAAATAAAACGGAGGTGAAAAAATGGTCCGTAACGTCATCATCGGCGTCTTGGCTGTTGCTTTAGTGGCTGTCGGCATTTGGGGATATAAAGAACATCAAGATAAAAATGCCGTCTTAATTCATGCGGAAAACAATTATCAGCAGGCCTATCACAATTTAACTTACTATGTTGATCAAATCCACGACCATCTTGGCACTGCTTTAGCCGCAAGCTCCATGGATATGGCACGCCCGGAACTTTCGGAAGTATGGCGATTATCTTCCCTTGCGCGCGGGGATATTGGTCAGCTACCGCTTACACTTCTTCCATTTAATCAAACGGCTGAATTCTTGTCCAATTTAGGGAAATTCAGCTTTCAGACGGCTGTGCGCAGTGATCAAAAAATCTCAGGGGAACAATACCAACAACTGGAAGCTTTATACCGTCAATCGGACAAAATCGAAAATGACCTGCGCGATGTCCAGAAAAAAATCGCCGACCAAAACATGCGTTGGATGGATGTCGAAATGGCCCTCGCTTCACAAAAGCAACCGATGGATAACCAAATCATCGATGGATTGCGTACCGTCAACAAGAAAGTCGAAGGGTTCGATAATAAATGGGATCCGGCTGTCACACGTTCCTCGCTGGATGAATTAAGTAAGCTAAATCATTTAAGCGGGAAACCTGTTTCGGAAAGTGAAGCAGCCAAAAAGCTAAAGGCGTTTGTAGGCATAAAAAATGGCAGCGCAGAAGTACAAAAAATTGGCAAAGGCGCAAATTATAAAGGCTATACCGTAACAGTGAACGATCCAAAAACCCATCATACGGTCGTCGCTTCCATTACGGAAAAAGGTGGCCATGTTATCTGGTTCTTCAAGGAGCGCCCGGTTTCAGCTCGCCGATACAGCTTATATCGCGGCGATCTTTTAGCGAAGGAGTTTTTAAAGACTCACGGGTATCCAAAAATGGATCTCGTAAAAAGCGATCAGTATGATAATGTCGGTGTCTATACGTATGTTCGTTTGTTTGACGCGGTACGGGATTATCCGTCTTCCGTGCGGATTAAAGTCGCCTTGGATAATGGGGAAATCTTAGGATTTGATCAAAGGGAATACCTCGTACACATGTCAGACCAAAAAATCGATTTGAAACCGAAATTGACGAGTCGTGAGGCCAAAAAAGAGTTGAACAAAAATATGAAAGTCCAGGAGGAACATTTAGCCATTTACGAAAATGAGCTTGAGCAAAATGTCCTCTGTTATGAATATATCGCTACTAAAGGAAACGACACGTACCGCATTTTGGTCAATGCCAATACGGGTAAACAAGAAAAAGTGGAACTCATGAATGCCTAAACGAAGGTTGACACCAGAGGGCTTGCCCTTGGGTGTCAACTTTGTCTTTTTAAAGCAGCCAATGCCTTTATTAGGTATTGAATTTTTTCTTCGTACAGGCTTCTAAAATCGATGATAAGATGACATAATAGAGGTAATCGATGGAAAATTATGTGTTGGGGGTTATGGAGGATGCTTACGCCTGGGGATCGTCTGGAACTTGAATGGGTCAATGAGGAAGGTCAACGCGAACGGTACCAAACCGTGGTGGCCTCGCAATACAATCGACACTTATATGTAGAAATACCGTTGAATGTAAAAACAAAAAAATACGGTTATTTTCTGCTCGGTACTGTTTTTCATGCGACTTTTTATAAAAAAGAAAAAGCCTATCGTTTTGAAACCGAGTTGCTCGGACGCGTCCGAGAAAATGTTCCACTTTTACTCTTATCCTACCCTGGGGATGACCAGTTGCAAGTCATTCAGCGCCGTGATTATTTTCGTGTTGAAGCTGCACTGGATGTCGCCGTACACCCTGTCAACCGATCATTCAAACCGTTTACTACGTTGACTTATGATATAAGTGGGGGTGGATTATCCGCCTATCTGCCAAAAGAAGTATCAGAGAAATTACAGCCGGACATGGAAGTTGTTCTTTGGCTTGTTTTACCGATGTCCTCCGGACGATTGTACTATTTAAAAAATAAAAGCCGCCTGATCCGCGTGTATTCGGATAAAGGACGGTCACTTGCTTCCTTTCAGTTTATCCATTTGAAGAACTCGGAACGGATGCATGTGATGCGTTACTGTTTTGAGAGGGATTTATATTTAAAAAAAGAACTTGAGAGTAAAGGGGTGTGACAATTGAATGCCAAATGGGTTGAAAAATGGCTCATTCGGCTTTGCGTCATTCATTTGATTTTATTAATTATCGCTCAGTTCTTAATGGCGCATCGCGCATGGACGCCCTATTTGAATAAAGCTGTTCGGTATGAAGGGGTATTTGGGACTACATCAAAACAGACGGAATCGGTGGATGAACCGATTGGGTTATGGTATCATAAATAAGGCTTGAGACGGGAAACTTTTACCGACTCATGAAAATGATACTACATAAAAAAGCAGGATGCCTCCTGCTTTTTACATGATGTAAAGGATGTTTGTACATGGCATTGCAAATTGCGATTGATGGACCAGCCGCTGCAGGAAAAAGCACAGTGGCCAAACGGATTGCTGACCGACTCCACTACATCTACATCGATACCGGTGCAATGTATCGCGCGGTCACGTATAAAGCGTTAAAAAACAACATGGATCTGAATGACGGTCCTGCTTTAGCCGAGATGCTTCGGCACACTCACATTGATCTATTTGCAGGTAGAGATGGACAAACTGTCATTTTAGACGGGGAAGATGTCACCGATGTCATCCGGTCGCCTGAGGTGACCAATCATGTCTCATTTGTATCAAAACATCCAGAACTGCGCGAAGTGATGGTTGACAGGCAAAAGGCGCTGGCGGCAAAGGGCGGCGTTGTGATGGATGGTAGAGATATTGGCACACGCGTCATGCCGCATGCGGATGTCAAAGTGTTTTTGCAGGCTTCCGTTGAAGAAAGAGCAGAAAGGCGTTATAAAGAGCAAATAAAAAAAGGAATTAATACCCCTCTTGACGAATTAAAAAAAGAGATCGCATTGCGTGACGAGCGGGATCAAAAACAGCTGCAAAAAGCAGAAGATGCTATCGTCATCGATACGACGTCTTTATCGATCGAAGCCGTCACCGATAAGATCATGGATCTGATTAAAGAGAGGGTTAGGTCTCAGTGAGTCTCTACAGCGTGGGGAAAATTTTTGTTAAGGCCTATTTTAAATTTTTTTATCGATTAGAAGTCATTGGAGAAGACCACTTTGCAAAAATCCCGGAAGATCAAGGCATACTTCTTTGTGCCAATCACGTCAGCTTGCTGGACCCGCCAGCCATAGGCTGCGCAAGCCCGAGAGAATTAAGTTTCATGGCGAAAGCTGAACTTTTTAAAATTCCATTATTTAACAAGTTAATCACGACGCTAAATGCTTTCCCGATTAGACGCGGTCAAAGTGACCGAGCGTCACTTAAAACTGGGATCGATATTTTAAACCAAGGGAAAACACTTGTCGTTTTTCCAGAAGGGACGCGCTCGAAGGATGGGTTAATTGGCGAAGGTAAACCGGGTGCCGGTTTTCTTGCATTACGCTCGGATGCCGTCGTCATGCCTGTGGCGGTCATCGGCCGCTATAAATTGTTTCGCAAAACGAAAATTGCTTTCGGTGCTCCAATGCAAATGGACGAGATGCGCCTTTCGAAAGCAAGAGCGAATGAAGTGTCGGAGGCAATTATGGCAGAAATCAAAGCGCTTCATGAGAAATTTCAATCCTAAACGGATGTGCGTCACTTGACAAATAGACGGCTTTATTAGACTTTTAAATAAAGCGAATTTTTTATAATCGGCAGTTGAAATGATGATGCCTTCCTTCTAGATGGAAAAATATATTTACCAAAGAAAAACGCTTAGAAGGAGAACGTCATTGTGTCGTTGCTGAATTTAAGGAGGTCCTCAGTCTATGGTTGATGAACTGAACAATGAAATGACGACGTTTAACACCTTGTCTGTTGGGGATGTCGTCACTGGGAAAGTCACGAAAATTGAAGAGAAACATGCCCTTGTCGACGTCGGTTATAAAGTGGACGGGATTTTACCCATCAGTGAAATCTCGAGCCTGCATATAGAAAAGGTCAGCGATGCCTTAAATGTTGGTGATGAAATCACTGCGAAAGTGACGAAAATTAACGATGATGAACTCGTTTTATCCAAAAGAGATGCCGATGCCGATCGTGCATGGGGAGATTTGGAAGAGAAATTCCGTAACAATGAGACATTTACGGTACATATCGCTGATGTTGTCAAAGGCGGCCTAGTCGTTGATTTAGGCGTCCGCGCGTTTATTCCCGCATCCCTTGTGGAAAAGCATTATGTTGAAGATTTTTCCGACTATAAAGGGAAAGAATTGGATGTCAAAATCATTGAACTGGATCCGGAAAAACGTCGCGTGATTTTGAGCCATCGGGCCGTATTAGACGAACTCGCTGAACAAGCGAAACAAAAAACATTAGATGCCCTGAAACCGGGAGACATCGTCGAAGGGACCGTTCAACGCTTAACCGATTTTGGTGCTTTCGTCGATATCGGTGGCGTCGATGGACTTGTCCATATTTCGCAACTCGCCCATTATCGCGTTGAACAACCGTCTGATGTCGTCAAAGAAGGCGAGAAAGTGAAAGTCAAAGTGCTTTCCGTTGACCGTGATAACGAACGAATTTCCCTTTCCATTAAAGAAACGCAACCTGGTCCTTGGCAAGAAGCTGCTGAAAAAATTAAGCCAGGTGACGTCCTTGAAGGGAAGATTAAACGGCTTGTTCCGTTTGGCGCTTTTGTCGAACTTTTACCTGGCGTCGAAGGCCTTGTGCACATTTCGGAAATTTCTCATCGCCATATTGGTGTGCCAAGTGAAGTGCTTACTGAAGGTGACACCGTAAAAGTAAAAGTTTTGGACATCAATGTGCCTAACAAAAGAGTTTCTCTAAGCATCCGAGCCTTAGAGGAACCGACCGTCTCAAAGTCGGAAATCATTGAAGGAAAACCCGAAGAATCCACCGGTTTCTCTCTCGGTGATGTCATCGGAGAACAACTGGAAAAATACAAACAATAATCAATGGGTCAAACGAAGTCGGCCGTCTCTTAAGTCCAGATTCGGACTATTGGAGGCGGCTGCCCTTATTTTTGGGCGTCGAGTGGGTTGATCCAATGAGACGAGATTTTTGCCTATTTGGTTTATTTTCCGTCTTTTCCACTGATAATGGAAGCAGGAGGAAAACCAAAATGAGCGTTCTATTTTATTGGATCATATGGGGTTTCTGGATTTATTGTGCGTTTCTGATGAATAAAACGACCTGTCGAAGTCGAATGATGTTTGGCTTATTAATCATCATTATTAGTGCCGGCTACACTTTTTCTTTCGACGCAGTCACCATCAACGGCGCATGGCTATTGCTCCTTGTTGCAGGGTATGTTTTTTATATGAGGCGACCGTTATGGCAGGTGTTCCGATTATGCCTTTCGAATATGACAGTCACGATCGTCTACAGCCTCATTCATATTTATTGGTTAATGGACCCAGCCATTTTTCTAGTCATTGATCCTTGGGTATTTAGTGTTGTCCTTGCGGTTTTCACCATGTTCATCGTCAAAACGTATCATGAGCGGCTTGTCACTGGAATTATCGGAATCGGACAAGGCAATGGCCTCCTTATGCTGATTTTTTACCCTTATGAAAATGTTCTCGGAAACAGCGAATGGTTGAATACCGTAGCGGTGTGCGTTTTGACAATGAGCATTTGGGAAGGTTTACGCCTGCTTTCCGGTAAACTGCAAGCGACGCTCGGTAAGCCCTTTCATGAAAGATTGTAAAGGACCCTCATTGCCCACCTGCTCGGTTTCTGGTAATATGAAAAGGCTTGTATACCATACATATTGTTAAAACCGAGTGTATCGGTATGGAACTGTATGCAAAGGAAGTGACGTACATTGAGTTTACCGGTAGTTGCCATCGTCGGCCGACCAAATGTTGGTAAATCGACGATTTTTAACCGCATCGTTGGTGAACGGGTCGCCATCGTCGAAGATCTTCCCGGCGTGACAAGGGACCGGATATATGGTGAAGCCGAATGGTTAGGACAACGCTTCAACGTTATTGATACGGGCGGCATCGATTTAGGGGATGAGCCGCTCCTCGTACAAATTCGCGAACAGGCCGAATTAGCCATAGAAGAGGCGGATGTCATTTTATTCATCGTCGATGGTCGGGATGGCTTGACGGGTTCCGACCAAGATGTGGCAAATATTTTGTATCGTTCCGAAAAACCTGTCGTTATTGGGGTTAATAAGGTGGATAACCCTGAACGCAAGGATAATCTCTTTGATTTTTATTCCCTCGGCCTCGGTGAGCCGATACCGATTTCCGGCGCCCATGGCACAGGGATCGGCGATTTATTGGAGGAAATCGTTAAGCATTTCCCGAATCGTGACACATCGGAATACGACGACTCTGTGATCCGGTTTTGTTTAATCGGTCGACCAAATGTAGGGAAATCATCGCTTGTTAACGCGATTCTCGGCCGAGAGCGCGTAATCGTCAGCAATATCCCCGGAACGACCCGCGATGCCATCGACACGCCATTCAAAGCTAACGGCAAAGACTATGTGATCATTGATACGGCTGGCATGCGAAAAAGAGGGAAAATCTATGAGAAAACCGAAAAATATAGTGTACTGAGAGCTGAGCGCGCGATTGAACGCTCCGATGTCGTTCTCGTCGTTTTAAACGGTGAAGAGGGGATTATTGAACAAGATAAAAGGATTGCAGGATACGCGCATCAAGCGGGCCGAGCCGTTATTATCGTCGTCAATAAATGGGATGCGGTCGAAAAAGACGAAAGAACGATGGATCAATTCCGCCGAAAAATTCGCGATCATTTTCAATTTTTAAGCTATGCCCCAATTGTGTTCGTTTCGGCAAAGACGAAGCAGAAGATGCATCAGCTCATTCCCATGATCGACCGGGTTGCCGAAAATCACAGTCTGCGCGTGAAAACAAGCGCTTTAAATGAATGCTTAGCCGATGCGGTTGCCATTACCCCGCCGCCGTCTGATAAAGGGCGCCGTTTAAAAATTTTTTATGCCACCCAAGTTGGGGTCAAACCGCCGACCTTCGTGTATTTCTGCAATGATCCGGAACTTGTCCATTTTTCTTATGAGCGGTATTTGGAAAATAAATTGCGCGAAGCTTTCGGTTTTATCGGGACACCAATAAAACTCATCGCTAGAAAAAGAAATGAAACTTAATGGGAGGGGGGTACCCTGATGTTTTCGGCTCTATCATTTATTTTGGCTTATCTCATTGGGGCGATCAGCTTTAGCATCATTCTTACAAAACTGATTAAAAAAGAGGACATTCGCCGCTTTGGCAGCGGTAATGCCGGCGCGACAAATACGTTGAGGGTGCTTGGTAAAGGTCCGGCGGTCGCTGTACTCCTATTGGATATTTTAAAAGGCATTGTCAGTATATTACTCGCTTTTGCCTTTGGGCTTTCCGATTGGGGGATTGCCTTAACCGGTTTAGCGGCCATTGTTGGGCATGTCTGGCCGATTTATTACGGTTTTCGTGGGGGTAAAGGTGTGGCCACGACGATCGGCGTGATCAGCATGCTTTTGCTCGTTCCCGGAGCGATTGCCGGCGTTCTAGCTATTCTGGCAATTGTCTTGACCCGTTACGTGTCGTTAGGTTCCTTGATTTTTACGATCGCCACACCCATTGTGGCTTTGATCCTAGGAAATTATCCCTCATCTTATGTCATCGTCGCAGGGATCATCGCTGTTATATCGGTATGGAAACATCGGGCCAATATCAGCCGATTGATCAGCGGAACCGAGAATAAAATCGGCTCTGGAGCAAAAAAAAGCGTAAACTAAACTGATTATTGGAGGTAAGTGATGATGAAAGAGACCGTCACAGTCATCGGAGCAGGAAGCTGGGGAACGGCCCTTGCCATCGTCTTGGCCGATAACGGTCGAAGCGTCCGGTTGTGGGGAAGAAACCGAGAACAAATAGAAGCGATTAATAAAGAACACCGCAATGAACGGTATCTTCCTGGGGTCGACCTACCCAATTTAATCTATGGAACGACAGATCTTGAAGAAGCGCTGTCAGAGACGGAGACGGTCGTCCTAGTCACGCCGACAAAAAGCATGCGTGAGGTGCTCGGAAAAATAAAAAACCACCTCAAGCATCCGGTGACGTTCGTTCATGCATCAAAAGGGATTGAACCCGGTACCTTTAAACGGATATCGGAAATGATTGAGGAAGAAATACCGTCTGAATGGATTCGAGCCGTCGTCGTGTTGTCCGGGCCGAGCCATGCTGAGGAAGTATCCCGCCGTCAACCGACAACGGTTACGGCTGCCTCGGTGGATGTTCGAGCAGCTAAAAGAATTCAAGACTTGTTCATCAATCAAAATTTTCGCGTCTATACAAATGACGATGTGATTGGTGTGGAAATCGGCGGTGCACTAAAAAACATTATCGCGCTTGGCGCTGGCATTTCCGATGGACTCGGGTACGGTGATAATGCCAAAGCCGCTTTAATGACGCGCGGACTTGCGGAAATTACCCGGCTTGGCGTTCAAATGGGTGCCCACCCTTTGACTTTTACCGGTCTTGCCGGAATGGGCGATTTAATCGTCACATGTACAAGTACGCACAGCCGCAATTGGCGCGCCGGTCATATGCTCGGTCAGGGTCACACATTGGAACAGACGCTTGATGCAATCGGAATGGTCGTCGAAGGTGTTCGCACGACGAAAGCAGCTTATTTTTTGGCGAAAGAACAAAAGGTTTCGATGCCTATCACGGAAATGCTTTACAAAGTGCTTTTTGAAGCAAAAGACCCGAAGTCGGCTGTCGATGAACTGATGGGCCGAAATAAGCGGAGCGAATACAATGATCTTACTGAAATGCTCTCCGAAAAAATCAAAAGCGGTGACAGCCCTTTTTAAGATTTAAGAATTTAAAGCGCGCACATGGAAGCTCACCTCACCATATAATGTGTTGAACGCATGGAAAAGGAGGGCTTTCATGGATCCGAATCATCCATTTTTCGACCAAATAGAAAAAAGGACAAACGTCAAAAGAGAAGATATTTTTGCTTTAGCCCAATCCATTGCTAACGCGAATTTTCAAGACGAAGCGACCGTGCGTCAAATCGTCGGCCGAGTGGCCAAATTGGCGAATGTGGATGTTCCCAAAGAAAAAGAAGATAAAATTGTGCAATCGATCATTTCTAATAACATTCCCATGAATCTTTCTTCCTTGGCCAAAATGTTTGAGAAAAGGTAAAAAACTGGGCCAACGTCAGCGACAATACAATCTTTTAAGGCATACGGTATAAGGAATACACAAAACAATCCTATTAAGGGCTGTCAAAAACGGAAGGTTTTAGTCACTCGCCGAAAGAAAGCACCGCTTTCTTTCGACATTTTTTTTGGGGGTCAGTCCCCCACTAATTTAAAGTGCTAAAGCAAAACATTAAAAAAAGCTTATTACTGTAACTTTATTGCTTTAATGCATTAGTGTGATGGGGGACTGACCCCATATAGGATAAGTGCGCCTAAGGGGATAGCTATCGATGGGACCTATTTCTATGCGAGGTGTTTTTAGTGCTTTAAAGCGTTGGGGGACTGACCCCTTTATTAACTCTTGCGAAAATGTTGAAAATACAATAGAGTTTATAGAGGAGATGATGATAGCGGCGGGGCCGTTGTAAGGAGGAGTTGGTATGACCACGGGTATGGCTAGTATGTGGCTTTCCTTTGTGGCGATGGGGTTAATGATTGCCTCAGCACTGCTTATTATGTTTTCGCGCGCAAAGGTTACCGGCATGATTCGTTATCTCTTATCACTCATTGCTTATGCTATGTTCATCATCGGGGGGCTCCTGATGTTTCTCGTCGTTATTTCAGGTCCAGTCTAATCAGAGAACAAGAGCACTTCCTCTACGATGAGCGAAAAAGGATGTCTGTATGAAACGGAAAAACATTTACATCATCTTAGCAATGTGCCTAGTTATACTGTCGGGTTGTTTGAATCCCGGCAATGAAAAAGCACAAAACCATATAGCCTATCAATCAGATTTGACGGCTGTTCAAGAAGCGGTGAATGCCTACCGAAAGGACCATAATGGGCTGCTTCCGATCAAAAACAGTACGGAAAAAACGCCGATTTATAAAAAGTACCCGATTGACTTCGATAAATTAGCGCATTATATGGCCAATCCTCCAACAAACGCCTATGAAGAAGGCGGCATCTTTCAGTACGTCTTAGTAGATGTGGAAACCCATCCGACTGTCAAAGTCATTGATTTGACTTTGACGAATAAAGTCGAAGAGATTCAAATGAAGATCAATAATTTCCGCGCCATCCATCACTTCTCACCGATTAAAAATATTGTGATGAACGGCGTCTACACGATCGACTATCAGGATCTTGGCTATGAACGCCCGCCATATGTCATCAGTCCATACAGCGGTAAACAACTTGGTTTTGTGATTGACAACCGTTCAAAAGTTTATATCAATTACCTACCAGACATTTATGAAGCCGTTAAAGCTTCAGGAAAGGCATATCAGGAAGGAAAAGACTTGCGTCCGCTGCTCGTTTCAAAAAGCGCATTCGTACCGGTTGAATCCCTTCCCTATACGTTAAAAAATGGACAAGTCACCTTTTTACTAAACCATTGAACTACCACCACTTAATTTTCTAATGAAAATTTGAAGTGGGAGATTCCTTCGTAGAGGGTTCCAACGAACTCTAATTTAGCCCGCCGGAAAGAACAGGCTTTGAAAAGCGCTTTGCTTGTGGAAGGAGTCTTCTGGCTTTGCTCTGATAAAAATCTTTGACATAAAAGGTTTTCCGATTTTCTATAATTTTAGGCATCAAACCGCCTCTCCCAAAATAATCTGTATTGGGAGAGATTTTTTATGCTTTCAATCTGATAAACACCCACACATGTGTTTATATCAAAAAGGCATAATTGATGGACAAAGTCATAGTTATATAGTAATTGACAATGGCTTTTCAAGATTATGTTGATCGGGAGGGTTCAAAGTGGAAAGAGTCGATATTTTCAAAGATATCGCAGAGCGCACGGGTGGGGACATCTACCTGGGTGTTGTTGGGGCCGTGCGGACGGGGAAATCGACATTCATCAAAAAGTTTATGGAATTGGTCGTGCTCCCGAACATTCAAAATGATTCCGAACGAGCCCGGGCGCAAGATGAGCTACCGCAAAGCGGTGCCGGACGGCAAATCATGACGACCGAGCCAAAATTTGTCCCGAATAACGCTGTGGCGGTTAAGGTCGATGAAGGGCTGGAAGTCAACATCCGGCTCGTAGATTGCGTCGGTTATGCAGTGGCAGGGGCAAAAGGGTTCGAGGATGAAAATGGTCCAAGAATGGTCCATACACCATGGTATGATGAACCCATACCATTTCAAGAGGCGGCGGAAATCGGCACGCGCAAAGTCATTCAAGAACATTCGACATTGGGGGTTGTCGTGACGACCGATGGCTCAATTGGCGATATTGCTCGTCAAGATTACATTGAGGCCGAAGAACGGGTTGTCGAAGAATTAAAAGAAGTCGGCAAACCCTTTATCATGATCGTGAATTCCAGCCACCCGCACCATCCAGACACGCAAGCATTAAGAAAAGAACTGGCAGAAAAATACGATATACCGGTACTCGCTCAAAGCGTGGAAAATTTAACGGAACATGACATCAACAATATTCTACGTGAAGCTTTATACGAATTCCCTGTGCTCGAAGTCAACGTCAATCTGCCGAGCTGGGTCATGGTGCTGAACGAGGATCACTGGTTGCGCGCAAGTTATGAAGAAGCCGTTAAAAATACCGTCAAAGACATTAAACGGCTGCGCGATGTTGACCGCGTTGTCGGCCATTTCCGCGATTTTGATTTCATTGAAGAAGCACATTTGGCGGGCATGGAAATGGGGCAAGGCATTGCGGAAATCGATTTGTATGCCCCAGATGATCTCTATGACCAAATCTTAAAAGAAGTCGTCGGCGTTGAAATCAGAGGAAAAGACCATCTCCTCCAACTCATGCAAGAATTTGCCTATGCCAAGAGAGAATATGACCAAGTCGCCGATGCTCTAAAGATGGTCAAACAAACCGGATACGGCATCGCAGCGCCGTCCATTAATGACATGAGCCTTGACGAACCGGAAATCATCCGTCAAGGATCGCGTTTCGGTGTCCGGTTGAAAGCGGTGGCGCCGTCTATTCACATGATCAAAGTGGATGTGCAATCGGAATTCGCCCCGATTATCGGCACTGAAAAACAGAGTGAAGAACTTGTCCGTTATCTCATGCAAGATTTTGAAGATGATCCACTATCGATTTGGAATTCTGATATTTTCGGGCGCTCCCTTAACTCCATCGTCAGGGAAGGCATATCAGCGAAATTAGCCTTAATGCCGGAAAACGCCCGCTATAAACTCAAAGAAACGCTCGAACGCATCATCAATGAAGGATCGGGCGGCCTCATTGCCATCATTTTATAGAAACGGGCTCTCGTTTCGGCGAGGGTCTTTTCTTTTTTACAGACATTAAATAGAAATAAATGGTAAAAAACCAATAAAAAAGCTGGAAAAACGAGAAAAAAGCATAAAACCATTAAAAAAACGTTGAAATATCGCGGAGCTTCATTTAATATATCGTTGAAACCAGCTTTTTGTCGAAAAGACAAAGCTGAATCCTTCAAAGGAGGTGAAGGCTTTGAATAAGACCGAATTAGTGAATGCCGTGGTTGAATCCACGCAATTGTCCAAAAAAGACGCTGCCAAAGCGGTTGATTCTGTATTCTCCGCTATTACAGAAGCCCTAAAAGAAGGCGGTAAAGTACAATTGGTCGGTTTCGGTAACTTTGAAGTTCGTGAACGTGCAGCACGCAAGGGTCGTAACCCGCAAACCGGGGAAGAAATCGATATTCCTGCGAGCAAAGTGCCGGCTTTCAAACCAGGTAAGGCCCTTAAGGATGCTGTCAACTAAACCATACATAGGGCGCAAAAGAGCTGCCATTTTCGGCGGCTCTTTTTTTGCATGGGAAAGCTTTTTAGGCCTGCATAAGGGTAACTAAGGCAATGCTATTGCCCATAGGTCTTACGAGTGCCAAGCTGTCCCCATTGACATAACCAAGGATTGTGCAAGTGACACAATGGACAAATCCGATGAAGCGGTTCGATTATCTGCTTTTATAGCTTTCTTATTTGTCGTTTTAAGCAAAAAGCTCGACAATATCTGAAGGGTATACGAAAAATAATGAGAATAAGGTTGATCTCCCACCCAACAATATTTGCTCTCGAACTAAAAAACATTATGGCGGTGGCTTTACCTAAACTTTGGATCCACGAATGGCGCGTATAATACCATGCGTACGGGGCGAAAATTTTTGCTAACGTGTGACGGGTGTGTTATCATTTTAATGATACATATGGACTTTCGCTTGAGGAGGACAAGTCGTGTCTGTCGATAAAGAAAAAGTCGAACGGGCGGTTCGGATGATCATTGAAGCGATCGGCGAAGACCCGAATAGGGAAGGACTATTGGAAACGCCGAAACGCGTCGCCCGTATGTACGAGGAAATTTTCCAAGGCTTGGACCAAGACCCGAGGGATTATTTCGCAACCATATTTGGTGAAGATCACGAGGAACTTGTTCTAGTTAAAGATATTCCGTTTTATTCGATGTGCGAACACCATCTCGTACCGTTCTACGGCATGGCTCATGTGGGCTATATCCCGCGCGGTGGCCGGGTGACAGGACTGAGTAAATTAGCTCGCGCCGTCGAAGCGGTGGCCAAGCGGCCGCAACTTCAAGAAAGAATTACCTCGACGATTGCCGATGCCATCGTCGAAACACTTGACCCACACGGCGTGATTGTCGTCATCGAGGCCGAGCATATGTGTATGACGATGCGAGGCGTTAAGAAACCAGGAGCAAAAACCGTTACCTCTGCCGTCAGGGGCATTTTTGTCAAAGATGCCTCGGCACGTGCAGAAGCATTGTCTTTAATCAAGGGTTGACGTCTAATTTTCGGAGGGAAATATGAAAGAAGAGGCATTAAGCGAATTTATCGTCATAAAGGCGTTGGAAAACGGGGTCAATGTCATCGGTTTAACAAGAGGAGCAGATACACGCTTTCATCATTCAGAAAAGCTCGATAAAGGTGAGGTTATGGTCGCCCAGTTCACGGAACATACATCTGCGATCAAAATCAGGGGTAAAGCCATTATACAAACGCGGCATGGTGAATTAACATCCGGGGAATAATAACTGGTAAAGCTCATATTGATTTACTTTAAGTGGATTTTTATGGAACATCTTTGCTTTTACGGGGGGCGCGTGATGACGTTAGATGGACGGATAAATCAAATCAAAAGACAGATCAATGAGCGGACGCAGCACCCCTTTCTTGATCGATTTATAGAAAAACCGGACATAGATGAGGACAAGATTAGAATCCTAGCCTTGATGTTTGAAGAAAACGGCGAATATGGTGATGCGCTTCAGTGCATCACAGCGGTCATGCTCATGCAAATGGCATTGGATATGCATGACTTTGTTGATAATGCCGACTTCAGCCAACCGTTGCGACAAAGACAATTGAGCGTCTTAGCAGGCGATTACTATAGTTCGCAATATTATTGCTTATTATCCGAAGCTGGGGCTTTTTCCATGATTCGTTCGTTGGCAAGAGGCATCCGTCTTTTAAACGAAGAGAAGGTCCGCCTCGTTCAAGGCACGTGGCAATGGCCGCAATTTATCCACTTGATCGAAAAAATTGAAGCATCGCTCATCATAGCTCTGGCCGACTTTTTACATCTTTCTGATTGGGTGCCGTTTATTCAATCCTATTTTGCTTATAAACGCATTCTTAAAGAGAAAAATACCTGGCAATCCGGAAGACCTTCGTCTTTCCTTCGGCCGCTTTTTCATGCGGACATGGTGAAAAAAAGTGAATTTTTAGCTAGGTGTGACGAGTTTCTTCTGGTATTAAAAGAACGGCTCGAGGCGCTTATGCGGCAAGCCAGCGGGAATCATCACATTTTTCATGCTTTTGACCCGATTTGGAAAGCACAAGACGAGGTGGCGCCGAATTCTTTGGCGGGAGAAGGGTTTTAATGAACGAAGAAAAACGCGAGAAAGTGCACCACGTTTTCCAACAGATTTATAAAAAATATGATTTTATGAACTCATTAATTAGTTTTAACCAGCATAAAGGCTGGCGGAAAAAAGCGCAACAACTCATGGATGTTGAAACCGGCCAAAAAGTCTTAGATGTGTGTTGCGGCACAGGTGATTGGACCA
The DNA here is from genome assembly GCF_000430685.1 of Tuberibacillus calidus DSM 17572. GTDB lineage: Bacteria > Bacillota > Bacilli > Bacillales > Sporolactobacillaceae > Tuberibacillus > Tuberibacillus calidus. Next base: position 20,022 of record NZ_AUMM01000003.1, read on the forward strand.
TAGCGCTGAGTGAAGCAGTCGGGCCGACTGGACAGGCCGTCGGCTTGGATTTTAGTGAAAATATGCTTTCGGTCGCTCGACACAAACTGGAACAAAAAGGGCTAAAAAACTGGAAGTTGGATCACGCCGATGCCATGCACATGCCTTATGAGGATGGAACTTTTGACAGGGTGTCTATCGGTTTCGGCTTGCGCAATGTCCCGGACTATCTTCAAGTTTTAAAAGAAATTTACCGCGTGTTAAAGCCAGGTGGAACGTTGACTTGTCTGGAAACATCACAGCCATCCATTCCTGGTTATTCACAGCTTTTCTTTTTTTATTTTCGCTTTATCATGCCGGTGTTAGGAAAAATGTTTGCGGGGAGTTATAAAGAATATGTCTGGCTGTACGAATCCACGCGAACTTTTCCAAATAAACAAGCCCTTGCCGATTTATTTCGGGAAGCCGGTTTCCGAAACGTCCGCTATACGTCTTTAACCGGCGGCATTGCAGCCATCCATCAGGGAACGAAACTTTAAAGCGCTTTAAGAAAGTATGACTCAATGATAAAGGTGAAGGGCCCATGAGTTTAGGGACAATTTATAATGCATTAAAACCTGAATTGCAGAAGATTGAGGATCGGATTGAACAAGTGTTGAAAAGCGGGCAACCGATTGTCAACCAAGCTGCCTTTCAGCTTTTGAAAGCAGGGGGAAAACGGATCCGCCCCATATTCGTTCTTCTCGCATCCCGCTTTGGAGAAGGGCAAACTGAACGCGTTCTGGATGTGGCCGTCACTTTAGAACTGATTCATATGGCCTCACTGGTACATGATGATGTCATCGATGACGCTGAACTCCGGCGCGGCAAAAAAACAGTGAAAGCCGAGTGGAATAACCGGGTCGCCATGTATACCGGCGATTTTATTTTTGCGCGAGCCCTTGATTTAATCGGCGGTTGGTCCGATCAAAGGATTCATGGCATTCTCTCACATGCCATTCGCGAAATGACGATTGGGGAAATCGTGCAAATTCGTGATCAATATAACTGGCAACAAAGTCTTCGTCAATATTTACTAAGAATTAAGCGGAAAACCGCCCTTTTAATGGCCATCAGCTGTCAGCTGGGGGGGCTTGCGAGCGGTGCGAAACTTAACACTGTGGAACTTCTTTACCGCTTTGGCTATTATATTGGAATGAGCTATCAAATCGTTGATGATATTTTAGATTTTACGGGAACCGAAAAACAACTCGGTAAACCTGCCGGAGGCGACTTGCGGCAAGGACATGTCACCCTTCCGGCGCTCTTTGCTTTAACGAATCCAGCCATTAACGCAGAGCTGAAACAAAAACTGGATGAAGCGCGAAAGACCGGCATCGGTTGGGATGAAGCGATCCGCATCATTAAAACATCACCAGCCATTGAACAAGCAAAAGATGTGAGCGATCGTTACTTGGAAAAAGCTTTTCGGGTGCTTGATCGCATGACTCCGGATGAACCAACCGCTTTTTTAAAAGAAATCGCCCGTTATATTGGAAAGCGAAAGTTCTAGTCTTTAAAAATCGAGTTTGTCACTTGGCCGCGGATTTGGTAGACTATAAGCGATAATGAGGGTTTCCCCTTTTTTATTTAGAAAAGAAAGGAACGATTGTTGATGGAGAGAACATTTTTAATGGTTAAACCGGATGGCGTACAGCGCAATCTGATCGGTGAAATCGTCAGCCGTTTTGAAAAGAAAGGCTTTAAGCTCGTTGGTGCTAAACTGATGCACATCTCTCAAGAGCTGGCTGAAAAACATTATGCGGAACACAAAGAACGTCCATTTTTCGGTGAACTCGTGAGCTTCATCACTTCTTCTCCGGTTTTTGCGATGGTCTGGGAAGGCGAGAACGTCATTGCTGCAGCGCGCGCGATGATGGGGAAAACGAATCCATTGGAAGCAGCGCCAGGGACGATTCGCGGTGATTATGGGGTACAAGTGAGCCAAAATATTATCCATGGTTCAGACTCCCCAGAGAGCGCGGCGCGTGAAATCCAGCTGTTCTTTAATGATGATGAATTGTTAAGTTACGAAAAAGCGGTGGATAAGTGGGTATAACCTACACTTACATAACATCAAATTACTGAGGCTGGCTTTTCGGCATCACATTCGGCATACTTTATTGCTGAATGATGATCTTGCCAAAAGCCACCTTTTTTATAAATAAAGAAGGGGAAAGACATGGCGGACGGGTATGAACGCTTTATCGCCGATATGAAGCAATTGACGGGGATCGATCTTTCGCTTTATAAAGAAGAGCAAATGAGAAGGCGGTTAACCGCATTAAAGAACAAATACCAGGCGGCTGATTTCCACGAATATTTTACGCTTCTCAAACAGGATGCCCGTTTATTGGATGAGTGTCTCGATCGGATGACGATCAATGTCAGCAGCTTTTTCCGAAACCGAAAGCGATGGACCTATTTGGAAGAGCACATCCTTCCGAAACTAATTGAAAAACGAAAAGGGAAACTAAAAATTTGGAGCGCCGCTTGTTCGACAGGCGAAGAACCATACACCTTGGCGATGATTCTGTCAAAATTTTTGCCGCTGACTGACTTTACCATTTTGGCAACGGATATTGATGCAAAAGTCCTTGAGAAGGCTCAAACCGGTCTTTACGATGAACGGGCGTTTCAAGAATGCACAAAAGACGAGATCAAAACGCACTTTACACAAGAAGGAAAACTCTATCGGATCACCCCTCGTCTGAAACAACCGATTCGCTTTAAAAAGCATAATTTATTAAGTGACCCTTATGAACGCGGTTTTGATTTAATCGTTTGTCGGAATGTTTTAATTTATTTTACCGATCAAGCCAAAGAAAAAATCTATGCCTCTTTTTCCGAATCGCTAATGCCCGGTGGATTTTTATTTGTCGGAAGCACGGAGCAAATCTTTCATCCACATACATTTCATCTGCAATCTTCAGCGACCTTTTTTTACCAACGGATGAAGGAAGAGGTGGCATTAAAAAATTGATTTAACAGGAGGGATCCGGATGCGATTTTTGACGGCGGGTGAATCACACGGCCCGCAGCTAACAGCGATTTTAGAAGGTTGTCCGTCGGGATTGGAATTAACAGAAGACATGATCAACTGGGAATTGGAAAGGCGGCAAAAAGGTTACGGTCGCGGCCGGCGCATGAAAATTGAGAGTGACCGCGTGCAAATTTTAAGCGGTGTGCGCCACGGCCGGACGACAGGTGGTCCGATCACGCTAGTCATCGAAAATAAAGATTGGTCGCACTGGACGGACATCATGGGCGTGGAACCGATCAGCGACCCCACCCAAGTGAAAAAAAGGGTGACGCGGCCGCGGCCGGGACATGCGGATTTGAATGGTGCTATCAAATACGGGCATCGTGATATGCGGGATGTTCTTGAACGGTCTTCTGCCCGGGAAACCGCCGCGCGCGTTGCGGTCGGTGCCGTTGCTAAGCAATTTCTTTCCGCTTTAGGTATTGACATCGCCGGTCGGGTTGTTGCCATTGGCGGCGAATGGGATCGGACGTCTTCGACAGACATTGCCTTTATCAAAAAAGTAACCGAAGCTTCCCCGGTTCGGTGTTTAGACAAGGATGCCGAAGCGCGCATGATCAGAGTGATTGATCAAGCAAAAGAGAACGGTGACTCCGTCGGCGGGGTAGTGGAAGTAATCGCGACAGGCGTACCAATCGGTCTCGGCAGTCATGTGCATTATGATCGTAAATTGGATGCCAAAATCGCCCTAGCCGTTTTAAGCATTAATGCTTTTAAGGGCGTGGAGTTCGGCGAAGGTTTTCGCATGGCTGAGCTTTTTGGCAGCCAAGTCCACGATGAAATCATTTGGTCTGAAGAAACAGGCTATTCTCGAAAAACGAATCGGTTAGGCGGTTTTGAAGGCGGAATGACTTCGGGCATGCCGATTATCGTGCGCGGCGTCATGAAGCCGATTCCGACACTCCTTAAACCTTTGCAAAGCATCGATATCGAAACGAAGGAGCCTTTTAAAGCGAGCATTGAACGCACCGATAACTGTGCCGTGCCAGCCGCAAGCGTCGTATGCGAAGCAGCCGTTGCTTGGGAGCTAGCTTGTAGCGTCCAAGAAAAATTCGGCGGCGATCAGATGAAGGAAATTATTCGCGATGTCGAACGGTATCGTGAAGAGGTGAAATCGTTTTAATGGAATCTCTATGGATTCAAACGAAGACCGGGCAATATCCCGTTTATATTGGTAAGGGGTTAAGACACCGTCTCTCGGAATTAATCCAAGGTAACCCAACCGCCTTTTTCGTCATTACGGATGACAAAGTCGCCCCGCACTATCTGGATGATGTCATGCAAGCATTAGATAAAGTTTCGCCCGTTTATTCCTACACGGTACCGGCTGGTGAACCCGCCAAATCATTTGCCGTATATAAAACGCTCATCGATGAATGCGTGCGCCTCCGTCTTGATCGAGGTGCCGCCATCGTAGCGCTTGGCGGCGGTGTTATTGGCGATTTGGCTGGGTTTACGGCGGCAACTTATTTACGGGGCATTGACTATATTCAAATGCCAACGACGCTCCTTGCCCATGATAGTAGTGTCGGCGGCAAAGTCGGCATTAATCATGAGGAAGGGAAGAATTTGATCGGCGCGTTTTACCCACCTCAAGCCGTCATCTATGATACGGCTACCTTGTCGACACTTCCTGCCAGGGAATGGCGGAGCGGGTTTGTCGAAATGATTAAGCATGCGATGCTCGATTCCGAAATGTTTTTGTCTGAATTAAAAGAAAGGTTTCAAGACGAGAGTAAATTGACGGTTGAGAACATCGAACCGTGGCTCGCGAAGGCGATCGCCGTCAAAGCTAACATTGTCTCACAGGATGAAAAAGAAAAAGGCTTGCGGGCGGTGTTAAATTTGGGTCATACCTTAGGCCATGCGCTCGAAAAAGAAGCGGGGTATGGGAGTTGGTCGCATGGGGAAGCCGTTGCCGTTGGTCTCTTGTTTGCCTTAAAACTCAGTGAAGCGCACTACGGCATACAGCTCGACACGAATGGCATCCGCGCGTGGTTTCTAAAATTAGGGCTAAGGGTGAGGCTTCCGGAAGACATTGACCGAAATCGACTCATCCAGCGCATGTATCAAGACAAAAAGCGAAAAGGAGAAACGCTTCGCTTTATTCTACTAAAAAAATATGGCCAGCCCGTGATTCAATCGCTACCCGAATCCGTTGTCAGCAAGCATTTAGAAGATTTTTAGAAAATATGTCTCATTTGGGTAAAAAGATGATTGTGGAGGCCAAAAGAAAAAACCTTGGAAGTGGTGTTGGATTTATATCCAAGGGATCTTCCAAGGCTACCAGTCATCGAGGAACAATCAAGGAATGAAGTGGTCATTTTTTCGTTGATTTTTCCAACTGGTTTTTATATTTCATTAGCCGCTCACGATACTTTTTGCTCCCATCTGGATATTTGTTAAGAACCATGGTGATTAAATCTATTTTATTTTTATTGCTGTTTAAAACATTTAATTGAACAAAATCATAATACCCTTGAAGCGGATCGCCTTTATGGATCTTGTCAATCAATTGCCGGATATGTTAGCTACAGTCTTCAGTGTCGTGCTGTTTTCGGGAAACAGATGATGCAAATGCTTTAGGTATTTTAATGCGTCGGTTTGCCTCCCTTTTAATAAATCTTTATTCGTCTCGTTCCAAAGCGATCGCGCTTTTTTCAATCGAGTAAGGAAATCGGATTCGTCATCCGCAAATCTTCTATGCATGGATTTAGCATAGGCATCTTCCTAGATTTTTCCGTCATTTGGGAAAATGGCTCTCGCCGCTTTAGAACAGACACCTTTTCCAGGAGATCTCGTTGGAAAAGAAGTGGATGAGGTATTAATGCTTTATTGTCAAAGCGAAGGACTGAAGGCGCCACAAAGGCCGAAGGCAATCAAATTGATTCAACTTGCCGAAAGCTCCATTGGCGTAACGGAAGGCAATCAGATGGCCCGTATTGAAGTTGCCACACTTGTCCGCCGTTACCGTCAACTTGAGGATGAGATTAAGTTACTCACCCAGCAACTGACTGAACTTGTTCAACAATCTGTAGAGTATCAATGGCTTAAGACTGTACCGGGTTTGGGAGACGCTACTATTGTAGAATTGTTATCGGAAATAGGAAGCTTCTCCCACTACCAATATCCACGCCAATTACTGAAACTAGCGGGATTGACTTTAAGGGAACATTCTTCTGGCCAACACAAAGGCCAAAAACGGATATCTAAGCGTGGAAGAAGGCGTTTGCGCGCCCTTCTATTCCGAGTTATGATGCCCTTGATCCGACACAATGAGGCCTTTAGACAATTGCATGAGTATTACACAAACAGACCTGAAAATCCATTGCGTAAGAAGCAGTCTATCGTGGTGTTATGTGGAAAGTTATTAAAGGTACTATACGCTATCAGTACGAAGCAAGTGGCGTTTGATGCAAAGCGAATGATGCAAGACATTCCTAAACTCGAAATGGCTGCCTAACACACCTGCATACGTTTAATAGACAATAGGATGACACGGAGAAGCCGGCGGTATATTATCCATTCGACCACGAGTCCCTAAAGGAGCTTTGCCAGCCTCTGCCTTATGACTAGACCGAACGAAGGAATGTGGGCACTTAGATGCCAGGAGACATGGGAGGGTACGTCATCATAAGCGACGCAGAGATCCACAGTGCATCGTATAGTAACCCATCGTTACATCCAAAAATATCCTGTAACGACCGCGAAGCACACCCATTAACTGTGATAAAATTACACGTTTTCAAAATGATGTTAGAAGGCGTGTCGAAAAATATTTTTTCGACGCCCCTAAAACGGTAAAAATCCTTGATAAATCAATGTTTATAGAGGGAGGTTGCGTGTATTATTTTGTCTGAATTTTTCTTATACCCAAACAAATATTATAGTGCCATTTTATGAAGATTAAAAATGACTTTCTCTTTTCCTCCCCATCATCCCTATTTTGCTGTTTCCTTTGTTGCCCAAACGGTTAGTAAAAATAAAGAAGATTTTTGTCGAACGAATCTTCAGAGTATTAGCAGGTATTTTGTTGAATTGATAGAATTATATATCTTAACAAAATTTAGTAACTACGGTGTGATGTCAAGAGTTAAAAACAAGTGAATGGGAAATTCTTTTGGCCATATGTCATAAAAAAGGGTGCACTAAACCAAGCCTCCAGCATATTGCAAATAACTGGAAGTCAACGAGACCAAGGCTATCGATGAAGGTTACCTCATCGCGTCACCTTCTTCTTCGGCGCATAAATTTGATCGTTGCGGAGCATCGCATCAATCAGGCGCACCAATTTTCTTGCCGTTAAGACAAGGGCGCGTTTGTGTGAGTGTTTCTGCACTTCACGATACTTCTTTTGGTAAAAGGCACGGAATTCAGGTTCGTGTCGTTGGACCAGATTGGCAGCCTCAACCAGGTCATACCGGAGATAACGATTGCCTGTACGCGCAAGCATTTTGTCATCCGCCTCGTAGTCACCCGATTGGTGACGCGGCCACGATTCCATCGATCCTAATACGGAGAGGTGAAAGCGACATGCCCTTATTTGTCGGTATTGAAGTGAGCTCTAAAAACCTCGAGGCCTGCGTGATGGTTCGGGATATCCCCAGAAGGCTTGCCAATCGATCAGCCTCGCGTATGAGAACTCATCCGGTTCGTGGGCTGCCTGGAACTGCTCATTTCCAGCACGGGATCCGGAGGAACGGCCTACGGGTTAGACGTTCAGGCAAGAACCTGGGGACGCAGACTTTATAAGTAGTCATCGCTACAGGGGGACTAAGCATTGACCCAAACGATCCTAAGACCATTATCCGGGAACATAGCGAAGCGTCCAAGTCCGAAATTTGTATTCCGGGCTCGCCCGGAATACAAAACCGATATTCACTTGTCAATGTGTAAAAATGAACTGGAAATTGACATCAACCATGGATTTGAAACTTATTATACGAGGAGGGTTTGTAGTGAAAACAATAATCACAATGCTAATTACTTCCATGTTAGTAGCTATGTTTGCGTTTACAGGTGTTATTAAACCAGCAAAAGCCCAAAGCAGTGTTGGACCAAGCATTTATCCAACAAATGATGATCCCACTGTTGTTGATCCCGATCCAACTACGCCTCAAGTCACACCAGATCCTAATGATCCAGAACAAACTCCAATAACCCAAGAAGAAATGGATCAAGCTGTAGAAGACGCTACAAACGAAATTTTAGCTAATGCACCAAGTGCAGAAGTAGTAGCACTTGAAAACTCAACATATCCAGAAGTATCCATAGCAATAGATACTGATACAGGTCCACAATTCCTAAGTGCATATTCGCTCGGAACAAAGCTTATAAAAAAACTTCGGTAAAAGATACGTAACAACCGTCCTTCCAATATATATTTATCGACACTTACCTTCTATAGCAACAAAACATTTTAGTGAATCTGCATTTGTTGGTTTTTGGAATACCTATATTTTACTTGGTCCATTAGATTCTGTTCATCAATCAGTCAGCAAATGGGTAGACAAATATACATGGCATTGGGTAGCTGAAACAGAAGGATATATAGCCCAAGGAATTGTCTGGGCAATAATTTAAGGAGGTCATATATGGACACGAAAACGATTTTAATATTTTTCATAATCTATGTTTCTTTAAAAATCTCAGATGAATTAATAAAAATAAATAACTGGATTCTCGCTCAATTACTTCAGTTAATCATTTGTTTCATTGTGTTTTTTGTCTTCTCACTCATCTGGAATAAAGTTTTAAAAAAGCCCTTTAGCCAAGATTAAAGTGGTGATGCAGAAATTGGGCCTGTTGAACTACCTCCACTTCAATTTCTAACGAAAATTTGAAGTGGGAGATGATATATGATTTGGTGAAACCTATGAAGTCATTATGGATATAAAAGGGCCAAATGGTAAGACAGCTAAAGTATTAACTGCTTGGATTGTTGATAACGTGACGAATGAAACTAGACTAACAAATATTTATGTGGACAAGAAAAAAGGTGGTAAACCATGAAGGAAAAAGAACTAGATGTGGTTTTGCTGAAGAATGGTAAAACGGTAACCATTTTGGAAGCATATCCAAAAGAGAAGTATCAGAAGCCCCAAGACGCTTACATGATTGAAGATGATGAAAGTCGGGGTGAAATTATTAAAGATGATGATATTGTGAAGATAGTGTATCGATCATGATACGCGGCTTTTTAATTTGTCCTAAGCATGACATTAAAAGGCTTATTTATTTTGCCCATTTTAAAGGCTTGGGGTAAAACTAAGCGCATCCTTTCAGCGCGAGGGTTGACACGCCAAAAAACATCAATAAAGGAGTCGATTATAGATGAGTTTTAGAAAATAGGCATCCTTTCATTGACAGCCAGCAAATTTTTCTTATAAGATAACAACAAGATGATTAACGGGTTTACCCGAAGCTTGAGTTTAGATGAGTTTAGAGCAGAGAATGAGCCAAGAAAAGTTAGTTTTTTATACAGTGTCACCTAACGGACTTTTCATCAAGTCCTGTGTTCCGTATTCCGACACGCTCATTCTCTCCAAAACGAGGAGGGAATTTTTTTATGTCACAACTCTTTCAAGATGGCCTCAAACGATTAATTGACGGTGAAACGCTGTCAAGAGATGCTTCCCGTGCCATGATGGACGATATCATGCGCGGAGAAGCGACCCCTAACCAAATCTCCTCTTTTTTGACGGTTTTACGATTTCGCGGTGAAACAGCCGAGGAGTTAACCGGATTTGCGGAATCGCTGCGCCAACATTGTGACCGACTCATCGTTGAAAACCGCGATGTCTTGGATACATGCGGCACAGGTGGTGATGGGTCCTCTACTTTTAACATCTCCACGGCAGTGGCCTTACTCACAAGCGGCATGGGCGTCAACGTCGCCAAACACGGCAACCGTGCTGTCTCTTCCAAAAGCGGGAGCGCCGATGTCATCGAAGCCCTTGGTTTAACCATCCCCTATGATAAAGAAGCGGCGCTCGCTCAACTTGAGGCATACGGCATGTGTTTTTTATACGCCCCCATTTATCACGCTTCCATGAAGCACGCAACGCTACCGAGAAAAGAGCTGGGGTTCCGGACCATATTTAATTTATTGGGACCCCTTGTTAATCCTGCCGGGAGCCGTTTCCAACTGTTGGGTGTATACAGCGAGCGGGCGGCAGAGAAAATGGCGCATGTCTTAAATCAGCTAGGTACTAAAAAAGCTTTGCTCGTCACGGGACATGACGGAATGGATGAAGCTTCTATTACCGGTCCAACAACCATTTTTGAAGTCGCTTGCGGCACCGTTCAAAAATACACCATTGAACCGGAAGATGTCGGCCTCCCGCGCGGACGGTTAAAGGATCTCCAAGTCAAAAACGCACGGGAAAGCGCTGCGTTGATTGAAGCCACTTTCTCCGGCAAAGCCAATTCCTCAGCGGAAAACATCGTCTGCTTGAATACAGGTTGCGCCTTATATACGGTTGGAAAAGCTAAGGATCTCCAAAGCGGTGTCGAGATGGCGAAAGAAGCTTTAGCAAGCGGAGTAGGCCTCAGGCAATTACAACGGATGCGCGTTCAGCGAAATGAGGGATTAGCCGATGCTTGAGAAAATTTTACAAACGAAACAACACGAAATGGAACAGTTTACGCCACCGGTTCCGCTCGGCCTTCGCAAACCACGATCATTCCGGGAAGCATTAGTCCATCCGCATCGCGCGATCGCCTTAATTGCCGAAGTCAAAAGGGCGTCGCCATCCAAGGGGACATTTAAAACGCGCATTGACCCAGCGGACATTGCCACGCGATATGAACGAGCGGGAGCTGATGCGATTTCAGTATTGACCGACCGGACTTATTTTAAGGGCGACCGCGATGATTTAAAGGCGGTCAAAGCGGCTGTCGATTTGCCAGTCTTGCGCAAGGATTTTATCATCGATGAACGGCAAATAGAAGAAAGTGCTCAAATCGGCGCGGATGCCATTTTATTGATTGCCGCAGCGCTCCCACCAAAACGTCTTTATACTTTTTATAAGCTTGCCGGCGAAATGGGCATGGTGTGCCTTGTCGAAGTGCACGATTTGAAAGATTTAAAAGCGGTGCTCGACGTTTTTCAACCGGAGATCATCGGCATCAATAACCGCAATTTAAAGACGTTTCATACAACTATCGCCAACACTCTCGATCTATTACCATATCTGCCGCCGGATAGCATCATTGTGAGTGAATCCGGGTTCTTAAGCCATCAGGATGTCTCCCGGATCTTGCCTTATCCCGTTCACGGAATCTTGGTCGGGGAGGCACTGATGACGGCCGCTTCACCTGAAGACGGGATTTGCCGCTTAATGGATGGTGATGACTGATGCCAAGGCCGTTCTTAAAATATTGTGGGATACACTCATTTTCTGATTATACGGTTTGTCTTGAAAGTGCAAGCGACTTTCTCGGGTTTGTTTTCTATCAAAAAAGTCCGCGTCACATCAAACCTGAAGCCGTAGCAGATTGGGTTCGCCGCGCGGGCCAGAGAAAAAAGCCATTGGTTGGCGTATTTGTCAATCCGACGTTTGATGAGTTAAGGGTTGTTTTGCAAACCGCTCCATTGGATATCATTCAACTTCATGGGGAGGAAACGCCAACCTTTGTCACTGAAGTGCAAAAGACATTCCATAAAAGAGTGTGGAAAGCCATTCATCACACCCCCGGCGCATGCGGCCTCATGGCACAATATGAGCATACCGTTGATGGGTTTGTCATCGATTGTAAAGTGAAGGATGCTTGGGGAGGAACGGGTGTCCGTTTTGATTGGACATACGTCCCTGATTATACCGAAGAAGCGCGCCGCCAAGGGGTACCGTGTTTTATTGCCGGTGGCATCACACCAGATAATATCGAAAAATTGCTGGCTTTTGACCCGATGGCCATCGACCTTGCCTCAGGTATTGAATGTGAGGGAAAAAAATCGAGGCGACTCATTCAGGATCTCGAAAGAAAGGTGGGGGCAAATGATGAAACTTTATCCCGATGTACGCGGGCGATACGGTGAATTCGGCGGGCGCTTTGTACCAGAAACGCTGATGCATGCCGTTGAAGAATTAGAACATGCCTTTAATGAAGCATGGGGCGATCCTACATTTCGCGAACAATACCGCCAGACATTAACGGCTTATTCCGGCCGTCCGACACCTTTAACTCATGCCAAACGGTTATCGGATTATATTGGCGGTGCCGACATCTATTTAAAACGGGAGGATTTGAACCACACAGGAGCTCATAAAATCAATAACGCCATCGGTCAAGGGTTATTGGCAAAGCGGATGGGAAAACAAAAGCTCATCGCCGAAACGGGTGCTGGTCAGCACGGTGTTGCCACGGCTACCGTCGCTGCCTATCTTGGTTTATCCTGTAAAGTGTTCATGGGTGAGACCGACATGGAAAGGCAAAAACTGAATGTCTTTCGCATGGAATTGCTCGGCGGTGAAGTCGTACCGGCGAAAACCGGTTCCCGTACGCTGAAAGATGCGACAAACGAAGCTTTAAGATATTGGGCGGAACATGTTGAGGATACGTTCTATTTAATCGGTTCGGTTGTCGGTCCCCACCCGTACCCGAAAATGGTTCGTGAGTTTCAAAGAATAATAGGTGACGAAGCAAAAGAACAATTTTTGCAAGCGACTGGAAAACTACCGGATGCCCTTGTTGCCTGCGTCGGCGGCGGGAGCAATGCCATCGGGCTGTTTTATCCGTTTCTTGAAGATGATCACGTTCAATTGTTTGGGGCAGAAGCGGGCGGTAAAGGTATTGATACCGATGAACATGCTGCCACTTTAGCTCGGGGAAGAAAGGGCGTCCTCCATGGCGCTTTAACGTATGTCTTGCAAGACGAAAATGGTCAGATCCAAGAGCCGTATTCGGTATCTGCCGGCCTGGATTATCCCGGCATCGGCCCGGAACATGCTTATTTAGCCTCGATAGGCCGGGCGGTTTATGAGCCGGTTACCGATCAAGAAGCCTTAGAGGCTGTTTCCCTTCTTTGTCGGTTAGAAGGCATTTTGCCGGCATTAGAAAGTGCGCATGCGCTGGCGCTTGCCGCCAAAAAGGCGCGCGAGCTCGGCAAGGGGCGCGCGCTCATTGTCAACCTTTCCGGCCGCGGTGACAAGGATGTTGAGACCTTGATGAAATATAAAACGGCAGGTGGTCACGCATGATGCGACTGGCGCATTATATCACATCTCACCCAGAACGCATGCATTTTATCCCTTTTATTACAGCTGGGGACCCCAATGAGGAAACCACCGTGGCCATGGCGTTTGCGCTTGAAGAGCTTGGTGCACAGGCGCTGGAGATCGGCATCCCTTATTCCGATCCCCTTGCGGACGGTCCCGTCATCCAAAGGGCTTCGGCTAGGGCGTTAACCAGGGGAATGACCTTAAGAAAAGCTTTTCGGTTAGTCAGGCGCCTCCGAGAAGAGGGGCTACAAATTCCCATCATTCTCTTTACTTATTACAATCTTTTGCTACAATTAGGGGAAAACGAATTGTCTCAGATGCTATCAACCGGTGATATAGACGGCCTGCTCGTTCCGGATTTGCCGTTTGAGGAAAGCGAAGCCCTGGGCGCGCTTTGCCGCTCTCAAGGCTTACCTCTTATTTACCTTGTTAGCCCAACGACGAGTCCATCAAGATTGGCACGCATCGGCCAAGCCGCTAAAGGTTTTTTATATTGCGTTTCATCTCTCGGAGTCACGGGCATGCGTGAAACTTTTCATCCGGAGATCATCGCTTTTCTCAAGGCCGTCCGTCATTCAGCATCATGTCCGATTGCCGTCGGCTTTGGCATCTCAACAAGTGCTCAAGTTGAAGCGTTATCCGGATTGGCTGATGGCTTTATCGTCGGCAGCGCCATTGTCAATGAGGTGGAAGAGCGCTTGCCACTTCTTGAGCAAGATGACACCCGATCTGAGGCAATCGAGGCGATCAAAATAGCGCTGACTCATAAACTATTACCGGAATACAAGAATGGTAGGTGAAGATATTGAAAAGCCAGCTTCGTCATATTTTGCCTTATAAACCCGGAAAGCGCATTGAAGACGTTCAACAGGAACTCGGGTTAACACATGTGGAAAAATTAGCTTCCAACGAAAATCCATTCGGTTCATCGCCGCGCGTTCAAGCGGCCATCACCAACGTGATTAATGGTCTATCCTATTATCCGGATGGTTATGCTACGGCGTTGAGGGAGGCTCTCAGTGACCATCTCGGCGTCCAACCGGAACAACTCATATTTGGAAATGGCACAGACGAACTCATCCATTTGTTTAGCCGCGCTATGCTTTATCCGGGAAAAAATGCGGTGATGGCAACACCTACTTTTCCTAATTATAAAAGAAATGCATTAATCGAAGGCGCTGAAGCCAGAGAAGTGCCGCTGAAAGACGGTCGCCATGACTTAGAGGGCATGCTTCGGGAAGTTGACGAAAATACGGGCCTCATTTGGATTTGCAATCCGAATAACCCGACAGGCGTCTATGTTACCGCCGATGAATTTTCGGCATTTATGGCGCGCGTTCCTGAACAGGTGATCGTTGTTGTTGACGAAGCCTATCGCGAATACGTCACAGCCGCCGATTTTCCAGAGACACTCCAGATGATTGACCAATACCCGAATTTAATCATCACCCGGACATTTTCTAAAGCCTACGGCCTTGCCGGACTGCGCATCGGCTATGGGATTGCTCAAGATGCCTTAATTCATCAATTAGAACCTGCCCGCGAGCCGTTTAACGTTTCATCAGTAGCGCAAGCGGCGGCACTTGCGGCATTAAGCGACCAAGCGTTTATCGCTCGTACCGTTGAAGAAAACAATAAAGGGAAACAACAATATTATGCCTTTTGCGAGGAGGCAGGTTTAGCTTATTATCCGACCGAAGGCAATTTTATCCTCATCGAGTTCGGCATTTCAGGTGATCGGATTTTTGATTATCTGCAACGCCGCGGTTATATCGTCCGTTCTGGAGTGCAACTCGGGGTACCTACGGCCGTACGCATTACCATTGGCAGTGCCGAGCAAAATTCCGGAGTCATCCGATGTTTAAAGGAATTTTTAAATGATGAAACAAGTTGATGAAAAAATGAAAGTATTGATTGCAGGAATTGGTTTGATCGGCGGATCGTTGGGACGAGCGATTCGAAAAGGGCAAGATGTTTTTATTACTGGTTGGGATATTGATGACCGAGCGGCTGAACGCGCTTTGGAATTAGGCATTATTGATGAAAAAGCTCCGACACTTGAAGCAGGAGCAAAAGAAGCGGACATCATTATCCTCGCTTCCCCCGTTGGCAGCGTTTTACAAAATTTAGATGCCTTAAGCCGCATGACGCTTAAACCAGATGTCATCATTACAGATACCGGAAGTACCAAGAAAACAGTCTGTGAACATGCAAAAAAGGTGTTGGGTGGCCGATATCTTTTTATCGGCGGCCATCCGATGGCGGGTTCACATAAAAGCGGCGTGGAGGCGGCGAATGGGGATTTATTTGAAAACGCGTTTTTCTTTTTGACACCTGAAGCGGATGTACCCGCTCTGCCCCTTACCCGTCTGAAGGATATTCTCAAAGGGACGCGGGCGAAATTTATGACGATCGATCCGGCCACCCATGACCGAATCGTTGGGGTTCTCAGCCATTTTCCGCATATTGTCGCAGCCGCCCTTGTTCATCATTTAAAGGAGTTTAATGGGGAAGGGTTGGACCTGAAGCAATTTGCAGCCGGCGGTTTTCGGGATATTACGAGAATTGCCTCATCGGACCCGTTTCTTTGGCAAGACATCATCCTTCACAATCGGGATGTGTTACTGAACTTGTTCCAATCTTGGGAAGACATCATGAGGCGGGTAAAAAAGAAGATTAAGAACGGTGATCCTCAAGCCATTCAAAGTTTTTTTCGTGAGGCAAAGTTTTTTCGCGACGGTTTTCCCATCAAACAAAAAGGCGCTATACCCTCAACGAACGACTTATATGTGGATATCTCCGATCGTCCTGGTGAAATTGCTAAAGTGACAGGCCTCCTTGCCGAAGCTGGGATTAGTTTGACAAATATACAAATTATTGAATGGCGTGAAGCGATCTCTGGCGTTTTACGGTTATCGTTTAGGACCGTAGAGGATCGCGATCAAGCTGCAGCATTGCTTCAGAATGCCGCTTATAATACTTATTTTAACGATTAAATGATGGGCATTCGGACAATGGTAGGTTAAGCGCAACTTTATACATCTTTTGTGATGGTATGGCGGTTACGTCCGTCAATCCTCTGTAATTAGGAAGTTGCAGCATGATTCGTGTAGCGAATGTGATCTGGTAAAAACACAATGAATGTTGGATGGAAGGTGATGTTTTGGGAAAAAAATCAGTAAAAGGGAAGGTACAAGTTCCTGGAGACAAATCCATTTCTCACCGAGCCGCTATTTTTGGAGCCATGGCAGTCGGGAAAACTGTGATTCATGGTTATTTGACCGGAGAAGATTGCCTTCATACCTTAAGTTGTCTTGAAGCGCTCGGTGTTCAAATAGATCGTCAAGAAAAAACGGTCATCATCAACGGAACCGGATGGAAGAACTTGCGCGAACCGAAGACTGTGCTTGATGTCGGAAATTCGGGAACGACGATGCGCTTATTGCTCGGTGTATTGGCTGCCCAGCCTTTTTATACTGTTCTTTCAGGTGATAAAAGTTTAAATGAACGCCCGATGCGCCGGGTTTCCATTCCGCTGACCGAAATGGGTGCACGCTTTGACGGCCGTGAAAACGGAAATAAAGCGCCGCTTTCAGTAAGAGGGAATGCATTGCGACCGATCACTTACCAGTCCCCCGTTGCCAGCGCCCAGGTGAAATCGGCTATCCTGCTTGCAGGCTTGCAAACCGAAGGCGTGACAACGGTGGTGGAGCCGGTGGCAAGCCGTGATCATACGGAACGAATGATCGAAGCATTTGGCGGTTCGATCGACACCAACGGGACCCGTCATTCGGTAAAAGGGAGGCAAAAGTTGATAGGAACAGAAATCGTCGTACCCGGCGATTTCTCTTCGGCAGCATTTCTCATCGCTGCGGCACTTGTTACAGAAAACAGTGTATTGACGATTGAAAATGTCGGCATTAATCCGACGAGAACCGGCATGCTGACGATTTTAAAACAAATGGGTGCAAACATTGAACTTTTCAACCAAAGGGAATTGAACCGTGAACCGGTCTGCGATATATTGGTGCGCTCATCCGCCCTAAAAGGGACTGTGATTGAAGGAGCGGTGATCCCCCGATTAATTGATGAAATTCCCATTCTTGCGCTCATTGCCTCACAAGCAGAGGGACGGACCGTCATTAAAGATGCTGGCGAGTTAAAAGTTAAAGAGACCAATCGAATTCAAACGGTGGTTTCCGAGCTGAAAAAATTAGGCGTCGATATTGAAGCGACTGATGACGGCATGATCATTGAAGGCGACCCTGACAAAGTGCTCTCTGGCGGTGTCGTCAATGCTTATGGCGACCATCGCATGGCGATGATGCTTATGGTCGCATCTTTAATCAGTGCTGATCCGTTAGTTATTTTAGAGGCTGAAAGCGCCGCCGTCTCTTTTCCTGGGTTTGATCGGCTTTTATCTGCAATTACACGCGATTAAAAATTTAGAAATATCATTGAATTATTTCTATTATACCTGTATAATAAAAGCAAATGGTTTCTCTCCACTCCATCCATATTCCATTAGAACCCTTTAGAACGGGTTCTTTTTTTTATTGACTTTCATATTTTGTAATAGGACAAGGCTCTGGAGGTGAAGGATGCGCCCTGTATGTCACACGGCTTTCGCATTTCTTGAAGGTCATGCGATAAAAAGCTATGATTAAATTACGATTTTTGGACTGTTTCAACAAGGTAAAAGCAGGCTGACTGATTAATGGGAGTGCATGATCATGAATGATGAATTAACCTTGGCTGTGACATTAGTGCAAACAGGGCAATATGAAGAAGGACTACAAAAATTAAAGGCGCTTTTGGCAAAATCTGATGATGAGATCGCCTTTCAAATCGCTTCGCTTTACGAGGAATGGGGCATGGTGGATGAGGCTTATAAAATACTTAGCCGTCTTGCCCAAAAACACCAGGGGGATTCACATATTTTGCTATCCCTCGCGGAAAGCGCCATTGATTTAAATCGAGAAGATGAGGCGGTGGAATGGCTTTTAAAAATTCACCCGCTGGACGAAAACTATTTGAGCGCCCAAGTGTTGCTCGCGGATCTTTACCAAGCACAAGGCTTTGAGGAAGCGGCGCATCGTCACTTGATGTTGGCGAAAAAACAAGCGCCAAATGAACCGATCATTGACTTTGCTCTTGCCGAATTTTACTTTTCTTTTGGTTATTACGGGAAAGCAGAAGACAAGTATAAAGCGGTGCTTCATGCCGAAAGCCTTGCTCATGAAAATATCCCGTTGAAATTGGCAGAGTGCTTATCTTTAAACGGTAAATTTGAAGAAGCGCTGATTTATTATAAGAAGGGTCTGGAACGGGAAAAAACACCGGATGGTCTTTTCGGTTTGGCTGTCACGGCCATGCGCATTGAAAAATATCAAACAGCCATTCGCGCGTTAACCGAGTTAAAAGCGATGGATCCGGATTACAGTACGCTATATCCCGTTTTAGCCGAAGCCTATGAGAAGGAAAAAGCTTATGAAGAAGCGCTTTCGGTTTTGGAAGATGGGTTGAAAGTCGATGAACAAAACGAACGGCTTTTGCTAATGGCTGGCGATCTGGCCGTTAAAATGAACCAACAAGAAAAAGCAGAATGGTTTTATGAACGTTTGTTGGAATGGAACCCTGAACATACGGAAGCACTAAAAAAATTGTTAACACTTAAAAAGGAAGCTGGGAAAACGGCGGAAATTATTCAAAGACTGACGCAAGATGAAGCCGATGACCCGGAAATCCTTTGGTACCTGGCGGAAGCCTACCGAGCAGAAGAGGAATTGGAAAAAGCGTTGTCCATTTTCAGCTCGATTAAAGATTATTTTAGGGGTGATCCTGACTTTTTGGAAAGTTATGGGCAAACGCTCTGGGAGCTTGGGCAAAGGGAACTTTCGCTTGAGGTTTTTGAACAGGCGTTAGAAATCGATGGTACGAATGAGACTTTGAGGGATTTTGTCGAACGAATCCGGCAGGAGAATTTCGGTTGAATGGTGAACTAATCCAATAAAGGTTTGGCATAAACGCTAGTGTACGAAGAAATAATGTGAAGGGGGGTTGCTTGTGGAACAGACGATATCCATCGAAGATAAGCGAGCGTTTCTAAAGTGGTTTTTAAGGCATTATCAATTAAAGAATCGCGAATGCGTCTGGTTATTGAATTATATTTTAAGTGATAATCAATTGATTAACATCTTGCGCTTCGTTGACACGATCACAGACTGCCCGCGGGCGATGATGATTTCGGAAAAACGGTCTCAAGCATCACCATTCATGTATCGCAAGGGCACCGTGGAAACGGATCAGCCGGAAAAAGCCTTTCACGATCTTCGCCTGGATACGGTTGAACCGATATATGTGAAACTGATCTTTCCTGATTCCTCCCGTTCTTCGGAATATGTTTGCGTCTTAGAGGACAATCCCTATGCATTAAAACAATTGCAACAAACCTATCACCAAATCGCCGACCGTATCTTGCACGAAGCGATGAGAGATTTTCAAATTCAAAAGCTTTACGAAGCGATCGATCAGGCTTTGGACCGACGGGATGAGGTGGCCTTTTACCAACTTGTTGCCAAATGGCGCGATATTAGCCAACAATAACTGTTATCTACTTATATTGCAAGACCTGCCAAGAGGCGGTCTATTTTTTTTTTGACTATTTCATTTAAACAACGACAAACCATAATGCCGAATGTTTAAATATGATGCATCTGAATGGACCGCTCGTTTATTGCTGATGCTTGGCATGATGCGATGGCTTCGATAAAATCAAATCAATAGATGAACACAATGGAGTGGGAGGAATCGCTCATGAGATGGATAGCAACAGATATTCAAAAATATTTGGAACAAAAAGCGTTCATCGACACGGTGCTCATACCGCTTGTTCCGGTGGCGTGGGGAGAAGATCTTGTCCCTGCAGTAAGAGAAGGGGAATTCATTCTGACCCTTATTTCTGAAACCGAACGGCAATTGCAAGGCCGTGTCGTTTTAATGCCCCCCTTTACTTACCTCAAAAATGAACCCATTGAGCAAACTTTAGAGCGACTGTCCCGTTGGGAAGAGGTCATTAGGTCGGAAAATGTCAAATGTGTCTTTTTTGTGACAGCGGATGTGACGTGGAAAAAATATGAGGAGCGCTTGAAAACCTTGATATGGGCGGCACCCATCCCGCTTGAGCACATGGATGAGCGCTACCTCAAAGAATTTGTTGACGAAAATGTTGGTTTTATTATGAGGAAAATCACAGAAATATGGCGAATTTCGTGAATAAAACTCTCTGAATTTTATTGACATGGCCTAAATGGTTGCGCTATCATGGGAATGTCCTAGTAATATGTGAATTTTATAATGTTATCTGAATTCCTATAGAATAGGGGGGGAATCATGAGCAACAAGGAGCATGATGTGACCCGACGCCAATTTTTAAACTACACTTTAATGGGTGTAGGCGGATTCATGGCAGCCGGGTTATTGACGCCGATGGTTCGCTTCGCGATCGATCCGCTCCTCCGCGAAGAAAAAGGCGGTAAGATGGTAGATGTCATGGCCGTCAAGGATATTACGACCGAACCGCAACGCAAAACGTTTTCGATTGACAAGGTTGATGGGTGGCACAAGTTTAAGGAACAAAAAATTGCCTACATATTTAAGAAGGACAACGGCGAAATTATGGCTTTGTCACCGGTTTGCACCCATCTCGGCTGCACAGTGTCATGGAACGATGATCCGGCCCACCCTAATCAGTTCCACTGCCCATGTCATGGCGGGCGTTACACGAAGGACGGAATCAACATTCCCGGTACTCCCCCGCCTGCGCCGCTTAGTGTTTACGAAATGAAAGTAAAAGATGGTAGGTTATATCTTGGTGCTGAAAAACCGAGAGGGGGGGCTTAATAAATGTTACAAAAAGTGTACGATTACATTGACGAACGGTTGGATATTACACCGCTTTGGCGTGACTTAGCCGACCATGAAGTCCCCGAGCATGTCAATCCGGCTTACCATTTTTCGGCATTTGTCTATTGTTTTGGTGGGTTGACGTTTTTTACGATCGTCATCCAAATTTTATCCGGGATGTTTTTGACTATGTATTATGTACCGGATATTAATAACGCTTGGGATTCGGTTTATTACTTGCAGAACCAAGTGGCTTACGGCCAAATTGTTCGAGGCATGCACCATTGGGGCGCAAGCATTACCATTGTGATGGTTTTCCTACATACTTTGCGCGTCTTCTTTACTGGGGCCTATAAAAAACCGAGAGAGCTGAACTGGATCGTTGGTGTCCTTTTATTCTTTGTTATTCTTGGCCTCGGCTTTACGGGTTATTTATTGCCATGGGATATGAAAGCACTGTTTGCGACCAAGGTCGGCCTGCAAATTGCTGAATCATTCCCGTTTATCGGTGATTGGATTAAACTATTGCTTCAAGGAAGTGATATCGTCGGCGCCCAAACACTGGCTCGTTTCTTTGCCATTCACGTCTTCTTCCTGCCAGCGCTTTTAATGGGCTTGATGGCCGCCCACTTCCTCATGATCCGCCGCCAGGGCATATCCGGGCCGCTATGATGGCCATCTATTTCATGAAAAAAGGGAGGGAAATCCATGCATCGTGGTAAAGGAATGAAGTTCGTCGGTGACTCGAGGGTACCGGATAAAGCCAAATTTGTCCCTCCGAAGGATTATTCCGAATATCCGGGAAAAACAGAGGTCTTTTTGCCAAACTTCCTGTTAAAAGAATGGATGGTTGGTGCCGTTTTCTTAATCGGTTTTCTAATATTGACGATGTCCGATGCGGCACCGCTGGAAAAGGAAGCCGATCCGACGAGTTCAGGGTATATTCCCCTGCCTGACTGGTATTTCTTATTTTTATACCAACTCTTAAAATATCCTTATGCCTCCGGTCACTTTAAATTGATTGGGACCGTTATCATCCCTGGGCTTGCAGCTTTAGCATTGCTGCTTGCTCCGTGGCTGGATCGCGGTTTTGAGAGGCGCCCAGTGAAACGGCCGATTGCAACAGGCATTATGCTTTTAACGGTCGTATCCATTGTTTATTTAACATGGGAAGCCACCGTTTCCCATAACTGGGCACTGTCTGAGGAACAAGGTAAAATTGTAAAACAAGTGGAAGTTGATAAAAGTTCCAAAGGATATCAGCTATATAGTCAGAACTGTGCAGGTTGCCATGGCAATAATTTAGACGGCGGTGTCGGTCCAGCCTTAATCGGTCAGAACTTGCCCGAAGCTGTCGTCGAATCAATGGCAACAAAAGGTGGGGGCAACATGCCGCCGGGTGTTTTTAAAGGTTCCGAAGAAGATCTGAAAACGCTGGCAAAATTCGTCTCGGAAGTAAGTAAAAAATAATTCCGAGCTGGCATTTTGCCAGCTTTTTTCTTATACTTTGAGATAAATGGCTTGTGAAACACGGAAGCTACCTTGCATCAATTAAAAAATAAATGAGGGTTCAGGATGGTTTCTCTACGCGTTCTGCTTTTCCATAAACAGGTACTTTTACTACTTCTCATTATTAACGCTCTTGGAACAGCTTATGGTTATTATTGGTATAAGGTTCAACTCGTTGAAACACCGTTTTACTTTTTACCGTTTGTCCCCGATAGTCCCACGTCCAGCCTGTTTTTTTGCATTGTCTTACTAGGTTTTTTATTTAAAAAACATTTACCTTTGTTTGAGGCCTTAGCGGTGACGCATCTCTTTAAATATGGCGTCTGGGCGGTGGGCATGAATGTGGCGACGGGATTCGTTGGCTATACACTCGAATGGGGAAACTATATGCTGATCTTTTCACATGCGTGTATGGCGTTGGAAGGCGTTTTATATGCCCGTTATTTTAAAATTAAGCCGTGGCATTTGGCGGCCTCCGGCATTATCCTTTTACATAATGAAATGATTGACTACGTCTTTCATATGATGCCGTGGTATTTCCAACTCATTCATTATGAACGGCTCATCGGTTATCTCACGTTTTGGTTAAGCTTGCTTAGCATTTATGTGGCTTATTTACTTTGTCTCAAATACCCTAAACGGGAAATCGATCCTTTCTATTAAACGGCATAAACCTGTCCAATCTTTCATATATTGTGATAGTACAAATTGGAAGATCGAAGGGACGTTTGCCGATGAAAGTTTGGGCAGTTTGCTTAGTTTGTCTGTTTTCCTTAAGCATACCTTTACATGGATTTGCCCGTTCGGATCTTGCGCCACGACAAACATTGACGGGTTTAGCCAACCGTGTTTATGAGGCGGTTTCGAATCAAACGGCTGAAATGGCGATTGACGCATTAAATACCTTTGAAAAAACCTGGGAGGAGGTCGAAAGAACCGACCATACCATATCTCCCATCGCAAGTCGCACGGTCACAACACAAGTGGAAACGCTGCGTGAAACACTGGAAAATAATGAAGACAGAGATCAATGGAATGCGGCTGGTGTCACTTTTCGTCTCGCTGTCGATGCGGTTGTGAATGCCGAACATCCTTTGTGGATGGGGATGAGGGATAAAGTGCTCGGAAGCTTCCAAAAAATCATCCGCGATGTCAATGAGGATCAAGACCGGGCGTTTCAAACGGACTTTAATCACTTCCTTTCGCTTTATCAAATGATTTATCCGTCTCTCGTGATTGATGAAAAACGTGAAACTGCCCAACTCCTTGAATCCGAGATCAACCATATCATGAATGACCGCATGACGATTGTTCAAAATAAAACGATGCATCTACCCCATCTCCAAAAGATTTATGAGGACTTAAAAAAGATTTTTGGCAGTTCGGAGGCAGTGTCCGGCTTCCTTCATACGCCGGAAATGTGGCCGCCGTCCGTGATCATCGGTGGCATTGTCCTTCTTACATTATTGTATGTCACCTGGAGAAAATATAGGGGTGAAGGCGTTCAAAAGGAAATACCTGTGACGAAACGGTGACATTGATGAACGTGAACGGCACGTAAATTGACAATTGGTGCAAGTTTGACTAAAATTGACCTTAAGAAAACCCATGGAGGGATTAATATTGGGGATATACCTGTTATACTTTGTGATAATTATGATTATACCGTTATGGGCGCAAGCGAAGGTCAAAGGAACGTATAGTCGATTTGCCCAAGTTGCGAACCAAACGGGATATACAGGTGCACAGGCCGCCCGTGTGATTTTGGATCAGCATGGGTTGTACCATGTTGGCATCGAAGAGATCGGCGGAAGGCTGACGGACCATTATGATCCTCGTGATAAGGTGTTAAGGCTTTCTTCTGAAAATTATCATGGACGATCGATTGCAGGCATTGCCGTTGCTGCTCATGAAGTCGGTCATGCCATCCAAGATAAAGAAAACTACGCTCCGCTTCGCTTCCGACACGCCTTGGTGCCTGTTGCGAATTTGGGGTCCAACTTATCGTATTTCTTTATTATCATCGGCATTCTATTGCATTTCACGCAATTAGCCGTTCTTGGGATCATCTTCTTTGCTGCGGCTGTGCTGTTTCAACTTGTGACATTACCCGTTGAATTCAATGCGTCAAGTCGGGCGATGGCTCAACTTGCAGACTTAGGCCTCATTACGTCCGAAGAACGAAGCCCGGCAAGAAAAGTGTTAAGCGCGGCTGCCTTAACGTATGTTGCTGCAGCTTTGGTAGCGGTATTGGAATTGCTTCGCTTCGTGTTCATGTTCCTAGGCACAAATAACAATGAAGAATAAAGAGAAAAAGGAGACTTGGCTCTGCTCATCTATATGGACGATGGCAGAGCCTTCATTTTACACCTTATGTTGGCCAGGAATATGAAAAACTTTCTTATCAGCAAAAAAGGTTGGTTCATGAGGAACCAACCTTTTAATCATTAAATGTTTTAAATCAAGCAACTTACTCTTCAAAAATTGGCTTTTTGTTTTCATCAAGTGTAAACCCTTCGCCTAGTACATCATGAATTTCATGCACAGATACGAAAGCATGGGGATCGACGCTTTTAATAAGGTTTTTTAAACGAAAAATTTCACTGCGGCTGACCACACAATACAGCACCTCGATATCGTGCTTGGAATAACCGCCTTTGCCGTGTAACAAAGTGGCACTACGATCCAACTCATCTATGATTTTTTTGGCAATGATTTCATTCTTTTTGGAAATCACCATAGCGGCATTTGCGGCATACGCACCATTTTGTATAAAATCAATCACTCGCGCTCCGACAAAAACGGCCACAATGGTATACATAGCTTCCCTGTAATCAAGATAAATAAGGGATAAGGTGATGACGATGACGTCAATAAAAAACAACGTTTTTCCCATCGACCATCCCCAATACCGAAAGGCCATGCGCGCGAGAATATCGGATCCTCCGGTTGTCCCCCCATAACGAAAAATAATACCGAGACCTGTCCCGACAAAAACGCCGGCAAATAAAGCGGCAAGTGTCATATCGTGTTCAAGGGTGAACGAAACAGGCGTGAGATATTGGAATACCCACAAAAACAAGGACAGGGCACATGTGCTAATGATCGTATAGGCAAAGACGTTTCTCCCCAACATGCGAAAGCCAAGGATAAACAATGGGATATTAATAACCAAGTTGCTAATGCCGGGGTCAATGTGAAAGAGATTATATAGGATAAGTGTTATCCCAGTTACCCCACCTTCAGCCAAATGGTTTTTCATATTAAAATTAACGAGTCCAAAGGCATAAATCGCCGATCCGATCAGCATAAAAAATATATTTTTGGCCTTAAGTGAAAATGGCATGGTGTCAACTCCCGTCCATAATGTTCCTTAGCCAGTATAGTGAAAATGGCCGCGCAGTTCAACGCTTTTCTTACCTCTTAGTATTATAAGCGAAAGAGAAAGCGGTCAACCGATACCCATCATTGCGGTTAAAAAGATTGTCATGGTCTCAACGTTTTCGTTAATATAAAGAGTACAAGCGATGAAAAGATCGGAAGGTGAACCCATTATGCCGAACAAAACCATGCAGGAAATGCAGGATGAAGTCGACCGCTACATCAAACAGTTTAAAGAAGGCTATTTCTCACCTTTAGCGATGATGGCCCGGCTGACCGAGGAATTAGGCGAATTGGCTCGGGAAATCAACCATTATTATGGTGAAAAACCAAAGAAGAAAACGGAAAAAGAAAACACGGTCGAAGAGGAATTAGGCGATTTGCTATTTGTCATCATTTGTCTTGCTAATTCATTAGGCATCGATCTTACGGCGTCCTTTGACCGCGTGATGCATAAATTCAATACCCGAGATAAAGATCGTTGGACAAGGATAGAGGAGGTACTGCCAGATGACGGAGAATAATATACGCATTGTCGTAAGCGGCCCAAGGGGAAAAATGGGGCGTGAAGCTGTACATATGATCACGCGGACCGACCACTTCCAATTAGTAGGGGCTATTGACCATAAATATGACGGAAAACTTTTGAGTGATTTAGAAGAATTCCCAGATGTGGACGTTCCCATCTTTACGGATAGTGATCTTTGTTTTTCAAGCACGAAACCGGACGTTCTCGTTGATTTTACTAATCCCGAGGCAGGTATGCGCCTTGCCGCATCGGCACTAAACAATGGCATCCGGCCGGTCATCGGCACCTCAGGTTTTACTGAGGAAAGCGTCCACCATTTCCAAAAAATCGCTGAAGAAAAGCGTATTGGCATGATTATTGCACCTAATTTTGCCATTGGCGCTGTTCTATTGATGAAATTTAGTCAAATGGCTGCCCGTTATTTTCCCGACGTCGAAATCATTGAACAACATCATGATAAAAAGTTGGATGCGCCTTCTGGAACCGCCATCAAAACCGCTGAGATGATTCGCACGGTGCGAGGAGAAAAGCAACAAGGGCATCCATCGGAAAAAGAACTTTTGACTGGCGCTCGAGGGGCAGAATTAAGCGGTATGCGGATCCATAGTGTCCGTCTTCCCGGACTCATCGCCCATCAACAAGTGATTTTTGGCGGTGAAGGGGAGCTTCTTTCGCTGCGACACGATTCGATGAATCGTTCCTCATTTATGACTGGAGTGCGCCTTGCGGTAGAGACGGTGATGACACTCGATACGTTGGTATATGGTTTGGAAAATATATTGGAATAGGGGAATGACCGGTGAAAATCGCTTTGGTTGCCCATGATAAGAAGAAAGACGATATGGTGCAATTTACATTAGCCTATCAATCCATTTTAGAAAAACACGAGTTATTTGCCACCGGTACAACCGGACAGCGTATCGCAGAGGCCACCGGTTTGAAGGTGAGGCGCTTTCAATCAGGCCCACTTGGGGGAGACCAACAAATCGGAGCGATGATCGCCCAAAACGACATGGATATCGTCATTTTTTTCCGAGATCCGCTCACCGCACAGCCCCATGAACCTGACATTAACGCGCTGATCCGACTTGCTGATGTGTATGAAATTCCATTGGCCACGAACATGGCGACGGCAGAAATTCTCATTATGGCCATGGAACGCGGTGAACTTAATTGGCGGGAAATCATCCGAAACAGGCGACACGCAGGGGGCAGCCTATGAAAATCGGCATCACGTGTTACCCGACGATTGGTGGATCTGGCATTGTGGCCACAGAACTCGGTAAAAAGTTAGCCGAAAAAGGCCATGAAATACATTTCATTACATCAAGCGTTCCGTTTCGCATCGACCATTTCTCGCGCAACATGTTTTTTCATGAAGTGGAAGTGAATCAATATGCGGTGTTTCGCTATCCGCCGTATGACATTTCGTTAGCGAGCAAAATGGCAGAGGTCGCAAGAAACGAACATTTGGATGTGTTGCATGTTCATTATGCGGTGCCTCATGCGATTTGTGCGTACCTCGCCAAACAGCTTGTCGGGGGCCAATTAAAAATCGTAACAACCCTACACGGTACCGATATTACCGTTCTCGGTTATGATCCGACGCTATCCCATATGATTCGCTTTGGCATTGAACAGTCGGATGCGGTCACAGCTGTTTCCCGTGATTTAGTCAGGGAAACACAAGAGCTTTTGGAAACAAAGAAAGCGATTCAACCGATATATAATTTCGTTGACGAAACGACCTATTATAAAAGGGATGTACCGGATTTAAAAGCGGTTTTAGGAATTGCACCTGAAGAACAGGTGCTCACGCATATTTCCAATTTTCGCTCTGTCAAACGAGTCCCGGATATTGTCAAAGTTTTTGCCAATGTCCGAGAGGTGATGCCATCGAAACTGTTGATGATCGGCGAAGGTCCGGAATTGCCGATTGTCAAGAAACTCGTCTCGGATTTACATCTTGAGCGCCACGTTATTTTTCTCGGAAAGCAAGAAAATATCGCGGAAATTCTAAACATTACCGATCTCGTCTTATTGTTCTCATCAAAAGAAAGTTTTGGGCTCGTGCTTCTTGAAGCGGCCGCCTGTGGTGTTCCGGCCGTCGGCACAAATGCTGGTGGAATACCCGAGGTCATTTTAGACGGAGAAACCGGCTTTATTGCCCCAGTCGGTGACATCGCTCGCTTGACGGATCGGACACTTAAGATTCTAAAAAATCCGGAACTTAAGAAAAGGATGGGAGAAAAAGCCCAATTAAGAGCCGAAAGCGAGTTCCATTCTAGTATTATTGTCAACCAATATGAAGAACTTTATAAAGAAATACTCGGCCAAAAATCATAATACCCGCATCGGGAAATAAGGGAGATGCAGCATGTCGGATCCGTTTACCCATGCGAAAACCATATTAAAAATCCTTGAGGAAAATGGCTTTAAAGCCTATATCGTTGGCGGCAGTGTGCGCGATTACTTGCTCAAACGGCCGATTCATGACATTGACATTGCCACCTCGGCCACCCCTGAACAAGTGATGACTATTTTTCCGGTCACTTTCCCGGTCGGCGTTAAACATGGCACCGTGATCGTCCGTCACGAGAACTGTAATTATGAAGTGACGACTTTTCGCTCGGAATCGGGATATAAGGATTTTCGCCATCCTGACGAAGTGACCTTTGAAACGTCGATTTTTGTCGATTTAGCGCGCCGGGATTTTACAATGAACGCCATGGCGATGGCGATGAATGGTCAAATCCTCGATCCGTATGGAGGACGGGCGGATTTGAAAAAAGGTATACTACGAACCGTTGGGAACGCCGAAGCCCGGTTCAAGGAAGATCCGCTTCGACAGCTGCGCGCCATACGTTTTATTGCCCAACTTTCACTTAAACCCGATCGCGTGATGGAAAAAGCGATCACAACCTGTGCCCCATATATCCGGCATTTGGCGGTGGAGCGAATCCGCGAAGAAATGACGAAGCTGCTCATGCAGGATGCCGCTCCGCGCGGCCTGGAGCTCCTCCTTCGCACGGGGCTTCACACGCATCTGCCTGGAAGTCAATGGTTACCGCGACTCGAGTGCACTTTGGATGTGTCATTTCGATGGTTAGATACGGAGGATGAACGTTGGGCATTGTTTCTCATTAGTAGTGACTGCAAGAATCCCGATGCGTTCCTGAAAACATGGAAGTTTTCCAACAAAACGGCTTTAGCCATTCTCTCATTGATGAACGCCTTTCAAAGGCGTAACCAATATGAGTGGGACAAGCTGACTTTATATCAATATGGTCTTGAGACGGCTTGTTCAGTGGAAAAAATAAGAAGAGCCATGGGTCATGCCTTTACATCTCAAGAGATCTTGACGGAGTGTTGGGTCGAGCTTCCCATTAAGTCGCGCTCGCAACTGGCTGTGAATGGGAGGGACCTATGCCGCTGGCTGGATAAAAAAGGCGGTCCTTGGACAGGACGTTTACTCGAACACATTGAAAATAAGGTTATCCTTGGTGAAGTGAGTAATGATCGTCATGCGATACAAAGGTGGTTAGAACGTCATGCCTTCGACTAAAGCGCGTATTTTGATGATGCTTTTTGAGCATCCACACCAATTTATTTCCGGCCAAGAAATGAGTGATGCCATTGGTTGCTCGAGAACGGCGGTTTGGAAACAGATCAAGGAATTGGAAAAAGACGGTTACCGAATTGAATCCATACCG
Organism: Tuberibacillus calidus DSM 17572; assembly: GCF_000430685.1. Lineage (GTDB taxonomy): Bacteria > Bacillota > Bacilli > Bacillales > Sporolactobacillaceae > Tuberibacillus > Tuberibacillus calidus. Next base: position 50,343 of record NZ_AUMM01000003.1, read on the forward strand.
AAAAAAGGGTACCGATTAAAGGGAACCCCTAATCGGATTTCGCCTGAGGAAATTTTAGCCGGTCTTAAAACAGAAATATTTGGCCGCCACATTGTTTATGAGCCATCCATGCCATCGACGCAAAAACGGGCGCACCATTTGGCTGAAGACGGTGCTCCTGAAGGTACACTTGTCATTAGCGATGAACAGACAGAAGGGCGCGGAAGGCTTGGCCGAACCTGGCATTCACCAAAAGGCACTGGCATTTGGATGAGTCTCATTTTAAGGCCAAAACTTTCCCTCAACAAAATACCGCAGTTAACCTTGATGACGGCCGTGGCCATCGTCAAAGCGATTAAAGTGGTGACGGGGATTGAATGCCAAATTAAGTGGCCTAATGACATTTTTTATAATGGCAAAAAGCTCGTAGGTATTCTAACCGAATTACAGGCTGAAGAAAATCAAGCAAAAGCTGTGATCATCGGAATGGGAATGAATGTCAATCTCACAGAGCAAGATTTACCAGATGATATTAAAAAAATTGCTACATCCATCCAAATGATTACAGGAAAGCCTTGTTCTCGCGCGCATCTCATTCAAGACATCATGAAACAAATGGAAAGTTTTTATCACTTTTATCTTGAAGACGGTTTTGGGCTTATTAAAACGCTTTGGGAAACCTATGCAATGAATATCGGCCGAATCATCACCGCAAGAAACGTCAACGGCCAGGTTGTCAAAGGGCTTGCCAGAGGCATTAATGACGAAGGCGTGCTCCTGTTAGAAGATCAAGAAGGGCGCATCCATCGCATTTACTCTACTGATATCGAATTCAACGGGTAAATTTCTGCGGTTGACAGGGGATTAACCCAACAGTAAACTAAAAATGACGGACGGCATCCGTTTGCGGAGCTGTACCTTTCAACGAAGCTTTAACAACTGCAAACGCATTCTGCCTTGATCCGCATGAAGGACTGGGACAGAGGGATGGAACGCGCATGCCTAACTCCTTCTTTGCGAACGATGCAAGGAAGGTTTTCATTTTATGCGCCATCCTTCTCCCCTCAAAAAAAGGAGGAGATGGATATGAAAAGCACGTCTGATTTCAAAAAAATGAAAGCCAATGGCGAGCCGATCGCCATGATGACTGCCTATGACTATCCGGCGGCAAAACTGTTGGAAAAAGCGGGGATTGATATCCTGCTTGTCGGCGATTCGGTCGGAATGGTGGCGCTAGGTTACGATTCGACGATTCCGGTTACGCTTGACGACATGCTGAGACATACGAAAGCGGTCCGAAAAGGCGCTCCCAATACGTTTATTGTGACCGATATGCCGTTTATGACTTATCATGCCAGCTTGTCCGAAACGCTTGCTAATGCCCGGAAATTAATGCAGGAAGGCGGTTCGGATGCATTAAAACTGGAAGGAGCCGGACGTGTCTTTGAAATGATTGAAGGCCTGACGCAGGCAGGGGTTCCGGTCGTCGCTCATTTGGGTCTAACCCCCCAATCCGTCGGCGTTCTCGGCGGTTATAAGGTTCAAGGAAAGGACCTTAAAGAGGCGGAAAAATTGTTAGACGATGCGAAAAAAGCCGAGGAAGCCGGTGCATTCATGCTCGTTCTGGAATGCGTCCCGTATGCGCTTAGCGAGCGGATTGCTGAAGCTATCACCATCCCAGTGATTGGCATCGGCGCTGGAAGTGGGGTAGACGGTCAAGTGCTCGTTTATCATGACGTTCTTGGTTATGGCGTTGACCGTGTGCCAAAATTCGTCAAACAGTACGCCGATTTATCGACGATGATTACGGAAGGGGTTTCCGAATATATCGATGAGGTCAAGCAGCGAAAGTTTCCGGGCCTTGAACACAGTTTTAAAATGAAGGAAGAAACCTTGTCCCAATTATATGGAGGCCAAAAAAATCAATGAAAGTAGCATATACCGTAAAAGATCTGAGAGACTGGCTTGCCGAAAGTAAAAAAAGCGGTGGAACGATCGGTTTTGTACCGACGATGGGTTATCTCCATGATGGGCATGCCTCTCTTTTTTATAAAGCAAAAGAAACAGCGGACATCGTTGTTGCCAGCGTCTTTGTCAATCCTACACAGTTTGGACCAAACGAAGACTTCGAAACATATCCACGTGATTTTGAACACGACTTGCGGATAGCTGAATCGTGCGGGGTTGATATTGTCTTTCATCCGGATGTATCGGAGATTTATTCGGACAGCGATATGATTCAATTGAAAGTCACTGACCGGGCGGACGTGCTCTGTGGAAAAAGCCGTCCAGGTCATTTTGACGGTGTGGTAACAGTGCTCACTCGTCTTTTTCATATTGTTCAACCGGATTATGCCTTTTTCGGCAAAAAGGATGCGCAGCAACTGGCGATCGTCCAAGGCTTAATCCAAACACTTCATTTCCCCATACGCCTTATACCTTGTGAGACGGTTCGTGAGGCTGATGGGTTAGCTAAAAGTTCGCGAAATGTCAGGCTATCCGTTGAAGAACGAAAAGAGGCAGTGCATTTATATCAATCCCTCACCCTAGGACGTCATTTGATTGAAAAGGGGGAAAGGGATGCCGAACGCATTCGACAAGCGGTCATGGCTCATCTAGAAGAGCATCTGAAACTCGGCCGTATCGATTATGTGGAAGTGTTAAGTTACCCTCAGTTAAAGGTGATCGAATCAATCAACGACACCGTCATCATCGCTTTGGCTGTCTTTTATGCCAATGCACGACTTATTGATAATGTCATTATAGAAATTCCATCATGAAAGGATAGGCACCATGTATCGTACGGTTATGAGAAGTAAAATCCATCGCGCCCGCGTTACGGATGCGAATTTAAACTATGTCGGCAGCATCACAATTGATGAAGATATCATGGACGCTGTGAATATTGCTCCAAATGAAAAAGTGCAAATCGTCAATAATAATAACGGTGCGCGGTGGAAACATATGTCATTCCGGGTGAACGCGGCTCCGGACAGATTTGCCTTAATGGTGCGGCAGCACGCCTCGTTCAAAAAGGAGACATTGTCATCATTATTGCATACGGTCTCGTTTCCGAAGAAGAATTACGAAGTCATCAACCCGTTATTGCCATTATGGATGAAAACAACCGCATTACTGAATTGATGGGCAAAGAGGAAGCCAATACTGTTCGCTAATTGAATGGATAACATCCCCCAATATTCATAAACTAATGGGTGATTGGAGGATGTGTTTGAAGAAAGCCTAATGGGGACGGCTCCGCCGTCACCTTTTTTTGTACTGGTCAATATCAAAGCTACTTCTACTATGGCCCAAAGGTCTTGTGCTGGTAAGATAAGATTTCATTTTTGGGTCGATAGCAGGGCAACTAATACTTGCCTACGCCCAAATCGACATGTTCTGATCAAAAATGATCCTTTTTCCGAAGCCAGCCTATGGGCAACTAAGGTTCTCGCTATGACCAAATGGGCTTGGCAGAACCACGTTTTTTTAGACAATGTTTACGGCATAATTTTTTAATGCGTTGCGGCTTTCGAAATATGTCCTAACATGGTACGATAAAAATGGCGTGACAAACAAACGAAACCCATATGGGTTTCGTTTGTAAAAAGGTGTTGGTTAGGCGATTTTCCCAGCGGGATATTTTTAGTTTGACCGGCCTAAACCGTTATATGAATAGTAGATTTTTCAGGGAATATCCCAAATAATGTGAGCTAGATGGAGGGAAGCTGTTGAGTGATAAAATTGAATTGCTCGCTTCGTTAAAAATTAAAAAGTGTGATGAATTATATAAGATTGTGGATTTATTGAATCGCACGCTTAAGAGTGATGACTTGATGTTCGGATTGGCATTAGACCCTGACGATCGAGAAAAAATGGTATTTACCATTTACCGTACATAACAGGTGAGACACATGAAAAAATGGGTATTTATTTTTGTTATTGTCATTATCGTGATCGCCTGGCAATCTGTTTCCGTTTATCAAGCAGCGATAGCGCAAAAATATTCAGCCGCCGATGCCGCAATGAAAGCCGCCGAAGCTGCCTATCCAGTCAAACGAGTGAATGATGTGACGTTTTACCACGGGAAAGACGATTATCATATCGTTGATGCGGTTTTAAAAAACGGCCAGCACGTGTACATATGGGTTTTTGACCCGGGACACAAGGTCGTTCAAATGCTCCCGGTTTCGGCGGGTTATTCAAAAGCAGAAATCCTTAACGCCTTTCGTGAACATGTCGCATTCCGGAAAATCATTTCTGCCCGCTTAGGCATGGAGGACGGGCGGCCGGTTTGGGAAATCACATATATTGATAAAAATGGCGCTTATGTTTTCAGTTATTATGATTTTTCAACTGGACAAAGTCTACTCGATCCAATCAGCATTCAATAAAGTCAGCAAGGGAAACATCGCGGCTGGGTTGAATCGCGGATCGAACGAGATATTTTCGGCAATTCATTAAAATATTTAAATGGGAGTGAATGGCGTGCAATTTGCGTCAAGAGTGAAGACGATTACCCCCTCCAGCACATTACAAATTACGGCCAAGGCGAATGCCTTAAAAGCGGAAGGATTAAATGTGATCAGTCTTGGTGCTGGTGAACCGGACTTTAATACACCGCAAGCAATCATTGATGCTGCGTTTCGGGCCGCAGAATCCGGTAAAACAAAATACACCCCGACTGCGGGCATTCCGGAATTAAAAATGGCTATTGTCGAAAAATTAAGGCATGATCAAGGCCTGTCTTATCATGAAAAAAACATCATCATTACTAATGGAGCAAAGCACGCGCTTTATTTGATTTTCCAGGCCTTACTTAATCCCGGCGATGAAGTGATCATTCCTGCACCTTATTGGGTGAGCTATCCTGAACAAGTGAAGTTGGCCTATGGCGTTCCGGTGATCATCGAGACGTCTGAAGACCATGATTTCAAGATCACGCCTAAACAGTTGGAGGCAGCCATTCATCGTCGGACGAAAGCGGTGATTATCAATTCCCCAAGTAATCCGACGGGCATGATTTATACCGAGGATGAGTTGCGTGCCATCGGTCGACTTTGCCAGCGCCACGGCATTATCGTGATATCTGATGAAATTTACGAAAAACTCGTCTATCATGGGGAACATGCACCATCCATTGTTGAAGTGATGCCGGAAATCAAAGATCAAACCATTATTGTCAACGGCTTTTCTAAATCCCATGCCATGACGGGCTGGCGGATTGGTTATGCAGCAGCGGATGAGGCACTCATCCAAGCAATGACGAAAGTCGCCAGTCACAGTACATCCAACCCGGCATCGGTTTCACAATATGCCGCTCTGGAAGCGTATACCGGTTCAAAAGATTCCGTCACTGTCATGCGCCAAGCTTTTGAAGAGCGCTTGGATAAAGCGTATGAACGGTTAAGCAAAATACCGGGCCTTCGTTGCGTCAAGCCGAAAGGAGCGTTTTACTTCTTCGTCCATGCAAAAGATGCGGCGATAAACAACGGTTTTAACAGTGTGACAGAATGGGCGCAGGCGCTGTTGGAAGAAGCCCACGTTGCTGTCATTCCTGGTGAAGGTTTCGGGGCACCGGATTACATCCGCTTATCCTATGCGACTTCCCTTGATCAAATTTTAGAAGCTCTGGACCGAATCGAAGCCTTTATCCGGAAACATCAAAAATAATGGATCTTGCTAAATGATAGGAGGACGAGCCATGCTCAAAACGACGATTTCGGAAGTCAGTCAACACGTCGGCCAAGATGTAAAAATCGGTGTCTGGCTGGCCAATAAACGTTCAAGCGGAAAAATTCAATTTTTACAGCTCCGGGACGGCACTGGGTTTATCCAAGGCGTTCTCGTGAAAAATGAAGTGTCAGAAGCTGCCTGGGAAGCGGCCTCATCACTCACTCAGGAAAGCTCATTATATGTCATCGGCGAAGTGCGTAAAGACGAGCGGGCACCATCCGGTTATGAATTGACATTGAAGGATATTGAGATCATCCAAATTGCAGAGAATTATCCGATTACTCCCAAAGAACATGGCGTTGAATTTCTCATGGATCATCGTCACTTATGGCTGCGCTCAAGGAAACAACACGCCATCCTTCGCATCCGCAATGAAGTGATCCGGGCGACCTACAATTTCTTTCATGAAAAAGGGTTTGTGAAAATCGACCCGCCGATTTTGACCGGAAGTTCAGCCGAAGGAACGACCGATCTCTTTCACACCACATATTTTGACCGAGATGCTTACCTGTCCCAAAGCGGTCAGCTTTATATGGAAGCAGCCGCTATGGCTTTTGGCAAAGTCTTTTCATTCGGACCGACTTTTCGGGCGGAAAAATCGAAAACACGCCGCCATTTAATTGAGTTTTGGATGATCGAGCCGGAGATGGCTTTTGTGGAACACGAAGAAAATCTTGAAATACAAGAGCAATATGTCTCTTACTTAGTCCAATCGGTGTTGGAAAATTGCCAAGCAGAACTGAAAACGCTCGAACGCGATACTTCTAAATTAGAAAAGGTAACCGCACCTTTCCCGCGGATTACATATGATGAGGCCATCGCGCTACTGAAAGATAAAGGCTTCACGGATATCGAATGGGGAGACGATTTCGGAGCACCTCATGAAACCGCGATCGCCGAAAGCTTTGACAAACCGGTGTTTATTACCCATTACCCGACTAAAATTAAAGCCTTTTATATGAAGCCCGATCCAAAGCGCGAAGAAGTCGTTTTATGTGCGGATTTAATCGCGCCAGAAGGGTATGGAGAAATCATCGGTGGTAGCCAAAGAATTGATGATTATGACCTCATGGTTGAACGATATAAAGAACACCATTTAACCGCACCAGCTTACGAATGGTATTTAGAATTGCGAAAATATGGCAGTGTTCCGCATTCCGGATTTGGACTTGGCCTTGAGCGAACCGTCGCGTGGATTTGCGGCATTGACCATGTTCGGGAAACGATCCCCTTCCCGCGCCTTTTGAATCGCCTTTATCCATAAGGAACGGGGTTCTTCAATGAATATCGATTTTTTCAGATTGTAGCCCTGCCGCTTTTCGGCAGGGTCCTTTTATACCGGTAAGAATTTTACGGGCTAGCATAAGAGCCAGGTTTCTTTAGCAGAGCCAGTTTTTTCACAGGGGCATGTTTTCTTTACCTTTTCGTAAAAAGCCAAGGCCGGTCAAAAGATTTTTTACCCTGATCATGGCTTGGGATGGTATAATGAAAAGGAGGTGTCGAATGATGGAGAAAGAAACACTTATTGAATTCATGACAAAAGGTCATGTGACGATTCCGCGGCTATTATTGGATTACTATAGCCAAATCGGTTTAAATGAAGAAGAATGTCTGTTAGTGATCCAGCTTTTTGCTTTGATCCATGCAGGCCATCCGTTTCCGACACCTGATGAATTAGCAGAGAAAATGACGTTTTCATCGGTAAAATGCGCCGACCACTTACGGCGGTTAGTCCAGAAAGGCATGCTCGAAATCGTTCAGGATCGGGAAGGCCCCGTCTACTCTGAACGTTATTCACTGGATCGTTTATGGGGGAAATTGGCTGAAGCGTACATACTGAATCAAAAAAATGATCAACAATTAGCTGAAGAAGAAGCGCTTTACACCATTTTTGAGAAAGAGTTCGGCCGGCCTTTGTCACCGATTGAATGTGAAACATTGGCAATGTGGATCGATGACGATCATCATTCTCCCGAAATGATTAAGGCTGCCTTACGTGAGGCCGTCCTTTCCGGTAAATTGAATTTCCGTTACATTGACCGCATTCTTTTTGATTGGAAGAAAAATGGTGTCAAAACGCTTGAGCAAGCCAAAGCGCACGGGGAGAAAATCCGCGGCCGTTATGCCTCTAGAAAAAAGGTGGAGGATGACGGGCAGTCAAAAACGATTCAGTTTCCATTATATAACTGGCTTGAAAATTAGTCTGGGGGCGTTACCATGCCGGTCAGTAAAAAACGAATGGCTTATATTTTGCAAACATTGCAATCGATGTTTCCAGATGCCAAATGCGAGCTCAACCATAGCAATCCGTTTGAATTGATCATCGCCGTTGTTTTAAGTGCCCAATGTACGGATAAGAAAGTCAATGAGGTCACGAAACATTTATTTCAGAAATATAAAACGCCTGAAGACTATCTCAACGTTCCACTTGAGGAATTAGAAAATGATCTTAAACAGATCGGGCTGTTCAGAAATAAAGCGAAAAACATTCGTAAACTCTGTGAAACGTTAATCACCCAATACGAAGGTGAAGTGCCGAAAACCCGCGAAGAACTTGAAAGCCTTGCCGGCGTCGGACGAAAAACAGCCAATGTCGTCATGTCAGTCGCGTTTGGAATACCTGCCATTGCCGTTGACACACATGTGGAAAGGGTATCCAAGCGGCTTGGCATTGCCCGTCCTTCAGATTCCGTTTTGGAAGTGGAAAAAACGTTACAGCGGCTTGTTCCTAAAGAGGAATGGACGAATACGCATCACCGTCTGATCTTTTTCGGGCGCTATCATTGTACAGCAAGAAACCCGAAGTGTCCCGAATGTCCGCTCCTTGATCTTTGCCCGGAAGGCAAAAAGCGCATGAAAACCCATTGAAGGAACCTGACAAAGGTTCTTTTTTTTATGTCTTTGAAATGGATGTTCTCGCCGTCAACGTGCTTTACCGCTATTCGTTTTCTTTATTCACCGCGCAACCGCCCTAGGCATAAGATAGATAGACACTATAGGCTAATATCGTTTTGGTATGGATGGAGGGAAAGTTATGCAAATCCATGTCCTCTCACGTGGTGATACCTTTTACAGCCTTGCCAGGCGCTATGGCGTGACACCGGAGTCCATCCAAGCTGTCAATCAACTTGAGAATCCTAATCAACTTGTTGTCGGCGAAACGCTTCTTATACCCACGCAAAATCAATATACGGTTCAACCCGGAGACACCCTATATGCCATTGCCGAGCGTTTTAACGTTGACTTATCAGACTTAATCCGATTAAATCCAAGGCTTGTATCAGGGGAGATACGTCCTGGTGAGACGGTCAAAATCCCTGCACATGAAAAAAAACGCATCATCGTCAATGGGTATTTAGAGCCCCATGAAGGTGTCGTCGAGCGGTTCCGGGAAGCTTCAAGTGCTTTGACGTATTTAACTATTTTTAGCTATCACGTCCAGAGTAACGGCACGCTTATCGAACCGGATCCGAGTGAAAATGATTTACTTGCAGCAGTCAAAACCACCAGGGTGCAACCATTGATGGCGATCACCAACATTTCCGAAGGTGGGTTTGACAGGGATGTTGCCACGGCGCTCTTTAAGAGCACCGATGCACAGAATCGTTTGATAGAAAATGTTCTCCGCATCATGAGGGAAAAGGGATACCGCGGGGTCAACGTCGATTTTGAATACCTAGGATCAAATACGCGTCGTGATTACAATCGTTTTATCGAAAGGTTGACGAATCGTTTGCATCGAGAAAATTTTATCGTCTCCACCGCATTGGCACCGAAAATAAGCGGGGTGCAAACCGGTGAATGGTATGAAGCGCATGATTATCAATTCCATGGCCGCACCGTTGATTTTGTGATCCTCATGACATACGAGTGGGGTTGGAGTGGTGGACCACCGATGCCTGTCAGCCCGATCACACAAGTCCGCCGAGTGGTCAATTATGCCCGTTCCGTTATACCAGCAAGAAAAATTGTCATGAGCATTCCGTTATACGGCTATGATTGGACTTTACCATTTGTAGAAGGAGGAGAATTTGCTAAAGCGCACAACTTCCAACAAGCCATCCATCGAGCCATGCGCTATAACCAAAGCATTGATTATAACGAAAGGGAAGAGGCGCCGTTTTTCCGTTATACCGATGAAAACGGCAAAGAACACATCGTCTACTTCGAGGATTTACGAACGATGAGCGCGATGTTTAAAATGGTGAGTGATTTAGAATTAGGAGGGATCAGCTTCTGGAATTTAGCATTTCGTTTTCCAGCGGTTTGGCCGATGATCACGGATTATTTTGATGTAAGATAAAAGCGAAAAAGATGACTCATTTTGCTTTCGGAGTCATCTTTTTTCTATTTGGAAACAATTCCTTTTATATTTAAAAGGATGGATCGACAATAACTTACACCTAAAAGGTCAAAAGAATTTAACATTGTTATTCGCCATTATTGGGATTATGATGATGATGAAAGAAACTTGGATATTAGGAAAAGGGAGAGACCGATATGGGACAACTTGTATACGCTTGCATTACCCCTCATGGCGGCGAAATTGTACCTGAACTTGCTGGACGAATACATTTCAATCGTATGGCCAAAACGCGCGAAAGTATGGAAGAGCTCGGTCGGCGCATGACGGAGCGCGCGCCCGAAGCAATTGTAGTGATCACACCTCATGGCATCCGCATCGACGGTCAAATCTCCATCGTAAACAGTGAGACGATGGAAGGTTATGAAAAAGAAAACGGGAGAACGTACACCATGATCCGGGATGTTGAAAGGACATTGGCACGGCGGATTTCCGAAGAGGCAGACGCGCTCGGTGTTAAAAATGGCTTGTTGAATTACGGAACATCGGAAGGGCCGTTATCGAAATTACCATTGGACTGGGGGGCCGTTGTCCCGCTCGCATTTATGCCGGACGTTCCTATTGTGGTTATCACGCCATCGCGATTAGTATCTGATGATGACCTGATACGTTTCGGAAGGGCAGTTCGTACAGCGATTGAAAAGAGCGATTTAAGGGTTGGCGTCATTGCTAGTTGCGATTGGTGCCATACCCATGACGCCTCTGGACCTTATGGGTATCATCCTCTGGCACAGGAGGTTGATGATAAGATTGTTGAGCGGATCAAAGCCGGCCGATTGGAGGCCGTCAGCCATTTCAGCCCTGAAGAAATCGATCTAGCGAAACCCGATGGTATTTGGCAAACGCTGATTCTTGCCGGGATCATTCCAGAAAATGAACGTTTGATCGATTTTTTGTCGTATGAAGTGCCGACTTATTTTGGGTTAATTTGTGCTGAGGTTAAAAAGTAAAGAATATTTGATTCGGTTACAGAAAATTCATTTAGGTGAGGATTGAGCTTTTTTTTGCCCTAGTGCGGATCTTGATAATATAAAAAAAGGTTGACCCATCGGGGGCATTGCCACCCCCGCATTGGATCAACCTTTTATTAGTGTTTAAGGAAAGATATCACGTATATCATATTCATCATTTTGTCTGTAACTGTTATTAGAGTTTTTTTCCGATTGGGTGCCATTGTTGTTTCCGTTATCCCCCATATGGCCGTTATTGGAGTTACCGGTATCGGTACCATTCTCAGTCGTACCGTTGTCATCATTATTGTTTATGGGTGGTGTGATCGGCCCGCATTTCGGGTCATCCGGGTGTTTTTCACAATGTTTGTCATTTGGTCCATTCGGTGGTCCGTTCGGTTGCTCTGTTTCTCCAACCGGAATTTGTATCGTCACATTGGACGGGTCGCTTCGGAGATTATTGGCTTCATTTTCCGGATCAGTATAGACGGCGGTGACAGTAAAGGAGTACGTTTCACCGGGCGTTAGGTTACTGACATCGATTTGATGTTTGTCAGTGGTAGCGATCGTCTCAGCTTTTCCATTGACCATTTGCGCCACTTCAAAATGGATGTGATCCTTTTTCTTATAATCCCAAGAGATGACGACTGCCTGTTTCTTTTTATCATATTTTGCTTTGACATTTTTCGGCGGGTCGAGTTTTTGATATTTCGTTGACACTTTCGACGGTTCCGTGCCTCGGACAAAGAGCGCCGATATGACTTGTGACGGTGGTGTAAAATCACTGGCCAAAAGCCCAGTATCCTTTTCCACCGAGACGCGGACGACCGACTTCGGCTGCTGCCAATCTGGCGTATTTTGTGAGGCAAGGTTTAAAATGATTTTCCCGAATAATGTACCTGAAATTCTTTTTTCCTCTGGTGTCATCAGGACATAACCTTTTCGTTCGCCTTCCTTGACGGTAGCGGTTTGATCATAGCCCACCCACACCGCCGCGGTGATTTTCGGTGTGTAGCCCACAAACCAGGAATCCAAGTACCCCTTATTCATCTCTTCTTGTGTTAAATGATACCGTTTCTGTGCATCGGGGCCGGGGTTTGAAGACCCTGATTTACCAGCGACCGTATAGCCTCTTAATGATGGCCCATTATAGGTCCCGTTATCAATGACTTCCTTTAACATATCCGTGATCATGTAAGCGGTGTAATCGTGCATCGCAATATGACTAGAGTGATCGAATTCCACCCGCCGGCCGTCTGGATATTCAATGTATTTGATAGCATTCGGCTCATTATAAATGCCGTTATTGCCAAAGGCTGCATAGGCGGATGCCATTTGCAATGGATTCGCTGTAAAGGAACCAAGGGCATAGGATTCATTGAAATGGTTTCGTTTAAATGGCACGCCAAGTTTTCCGGCAAATTTGATGACGGAGTCGACTCCTGCTTCCTTATCAACCGTTTGTAATGCTTTAACGGCTGGAATGTTTCGGGATTGAGCAAGCGCCCGTTTCATTGTCATTGGCCCGAAATATCTTCCATCCCAGTCACTGACGCTACGCCCATCAGAATACGTATGCGGGCTGTCATCTAAGATTTTACTCGTCGGCCATTTCAAATACTCAATCGCCGGGCCGTAATCCACAATCGGTTTGGCCGTGGAGCCAATTTGGTTACCGGTACCTTCTGTGGTGCTTCCAGCTAGGGCCCAGTTCGTGCCGTATTTATAATTTACTCCACCGCCGACCGCCAAAATGTTGCCATTTTTAGTGTTGACAACGGCGATGCCGGACTGAATGTTCGCTGCTGTGCCGGCAAAGTTATTAGGGTCATTGAGCAAGTTTTCTACCGTTTCTTGAGCTTTTTTATCAATGGTTGTGTAAATTTTTAAACCGCCTTGTGTCCATTGGTCTTTATCGATTTTTCCTGTGTCAACATACATTTGTTGCAGCATGTCGACAACAGCATAGTGATCTTTATTTTTCTGATCTTTCGGACGGTTTTTCATCATTTCCTTCATGGTGACTTTTTTGGCGGCCTCTGCTTGTGCTTTTGTAATTTTACCGTTTTTCACCATCATATCCAACACGAGATTTCGTCGTTTGATGGCGTTGTCCGGATGGGCGATTGGGTCATAATACCCCGGGCGGTTAGGTATGCCAGCAAGAAGTGCTGCCTGAGCAAGTGTGAGTTGATCTAAATGATCAACATCCAGCCCGAAATACGTATAAGCAGCCGTCCCAACCCCATAGACGCCGTTACTATAATAAATTTTGTTCAAATACATTTCGAGAATTTCATCTTTACTGTATTCACGGTCAAGTTTAACCGCAAGATACGCTTCTTGAATTTTACGCGTCAATGTTTTCTTAGGCGTTAGGTAACTCAGTTTGATCAATTGTTGGTCAATGGTGCTTGCCCCTTCGGCCCCAAAACCTTCCTTGATGTTAGCAACGACTGAACCGCCAATACGAATCGGGTCGATGCCATGGTGTTGATAGAAGCGAGCATCTTCGATTGAGATGACCGCATCTTTCATGACGTCTGGAATTTTTTCAATGGGCGCATAGATCCGGTTTTCCGAGCCTACGGTATCCATTAATGTGCCATCCGCATAATAAATGCGTGTTCCCATTTGTTGCTTTAAGACAGACGGGTCCAGGGCGGGAGCATGACTAATGATGACAGCAACAGCAATGGACCCGGCCAGTCCTAGGCATAAGAAAATTAGGACGAGCGATAAAAAGACTTTTTTAAACAGACCTTTTTTTGGTTGCTTGCCTTTATGTTTGTTTTGCAGTTGTCTACGTTCTTGTCTTGAGCGATATTCTGCCATAATTTCATCCAACCTTTCCAGGTGGCCTATCTCATCAAAAGAGACGATTCGAAGGATAGAGGTGTTTTATGACTTATATTAGATTAAATAATGCGCTTCAACCACTTCCAAATAGGGTATGCGCGGGGCATAGCCAATTCTAATTAACGCCCCTTCATTGTAAAACGTTTTTTTGGGAATGGATTTTCTCCCACCATTAAGGCTTTCCTTCCAATACTCAAATAAAATTTCGGCGTCCAGCAAAAAAATATCATTATCCGTTGTAAATTTGACGATAATAAAAACAATCCCGCCATGTGCTTTCACCGCCTTCATGTGTTCAATTTGATGCGGGTGAAAGTTTTTGAGCGGCAAGGCCGTCGGATTTTGCGTTTCCTTCGCTTCAAAATCGATATACTTGCCTTTGTAAACACCATTGTAATCCGTCGTGGATGGCTTTTTAAAATAGGCCTCTGTGATTTTCGCCGCGCTTCGTTTCGGATAATCGACACGGACGATTTGGACCGGTGTCGGTTTTTTATGTATGACCGCGATCCCATGCTCACGATAAAAGAGATTCGTGGCATTTAAGTCCTCTTCCAACGTCATGCCGCGATTCCCATAATTTAGGGGAAGATCACGGCGGGGTTGATCATGAAACGGTTTTCCGTTTGGATAATGGAATGCCATTTCTAAAACCTCCTATATCGGGCGGGGCTTCATCTATTATAACGTATTTTTTAAAAATCGGTTGAAAAAACCTTGAAGGTTTTAAGAATAGGGGCTTTTTTGCGTATGGATGTTAAAGATATTATAGAGAGGCGCAGCCGAAAGGCGTTTTCAAAAGATGAATATCAGTTAATCAAACAATTAAATCGGGTCACAGAAGTACATAATGTTGACAATATCACTCGTACGCACGCTTATCGTGATTTTTTTAAAGTCTATCCAACGATGGAATGGGCGTTATTGGCTAGCATGGTATCCCGTAATGCCGGATGGTCGATGACCGATTTGAAAACCGAACCCATCTATCGGTGTTTATCCGATTCTTACATTCAACTTTTATTTCATGCTTACGAGCGCCCGAATTGGCTCATTTTCCATGACGCATATCCCCAATTATTATTATATAAGGCATCGTTACAATGGAAGCGCCCTTTATTTGACTTATTAAAAGCCTTTAATGTTTCCGTTTTTATGGAATACGAATGGGAACGCTTTTGGAAGACAGGGGATGTGCGGCGGTTGACATATGCCCTCATTATTAATGAACAACATGTCATTGAAGCACCGTTTGTTAAGCATTCTTACTATGCCCAAGCGGTGTTTGATCGGGTTTTGTTTTTTCTCGTTGACCATTTACGATTAAATGCCGTCGTCTGTCCAGATTTCTCTGGAGCGCTCTATGGTTTTCCTGTAACTGGGTTTCAAGATGTCCGTCAGCGCATTGAGCTTGGGAAAAAGCTACATACGCTGCTTTTTCATCATCCGGAATCTAAAGCTATCCAAGCATTCGCTTTGGAAACCGATCACACTGGAAGCCGCTATGATTATGAACGCTATCACGGAGCTTCTCCGGCTAAGAACATCCCACTGCGAGAAGCGTTTAACGTCGTTTCCCACAGACGGCTCAAGCCGCGGGATTGGTTTAACGGTAACACCGCCCCCGATTGGTTTCTTCCACCAGACATCGGAAAAGTTGAACTCAGCAAGTGGTATAGGAGGAAGCGAGCGCGTTTAACACGCCTCGGAACTTTGCTTTCAGCTCTCATCGGAAAGTGACGAACGGCCACTTTCTTTATCGAACGGCGACTTCTTTTGTCGTCCCGGTAGGAAGTTGAAAATACACCGCGAATCCTTAATACATCACCATCTCTAAAAGCGAGGGTTCGGTTATGGAAAAAGGGATTTCAAGAGAAGAATTTGAAAATAAAATGGACTTTCTTGAATTAAAAATGGATCAGCTCGCGCACAAAATCAGCCAAAAAGCTGATGAAGTCGTCGCCAATCAGCTCTTACAACATCGAAAAGAGTTGGATGAAATTTATCAGGCGATTCAGCGCATCGATAGCCACATTCATCAAATTGACCGTGAACTGAATGCGTATATGGAAGAATCAACGCTATCCCCAGCGAAAAAAATCGTTTAATTGACATCCCGATTAGCGTTTTTGGTATGATAGGAGCAAAGGAGGGGGAGCGTGGAAGATCAGAAACGCGAGCGTCTGATAGCGCTCACTGATGCTTTGCTAACATACAATGCCCGCGCCAGGGATCAATTTATGAACAGAACGCGTAAAGATGGGTATACCGTTGATTTTTACGGGGAAGTCAAACCGTTTGCTGATGAAGTCCTTAACCTCGTTGATGAGTGGAAGCCTTTGGTTCTGGAATGGATCGCTTCCGACCGTCCGCTATATGTTCACCCGAAACAGATCAATGACACCTATGATAACTTGACGATTATATCTGTCACGGCGTTCCAAAAAGATACGCGAAGGAAACGCTTTCTCGAAACTGTTACATCCATCGAGTTTGTATTAAAGACGATTCGCGATGCCCTTATAGAAGTTTAAACCGTTTCCGTTTGATCCATATTAAGATTAAGACGGAAAGGGTGAGTAAAGTGACGGTCTATCAACAAGTCAATCAAACGATTGCGGATTTAAAAAGCGTGCAAGCGAGTTTTGAGCTGTTCTCGTATCAAACCAAAGACCCAGAAGCCCAAAAAGCGTTTAAAAATGCTTCTGAACGAACAAAAGGCATTATCTCAGCGTTAGAAACACGCCTTCTGCAAATTGAAAAAGAAGAGCCGTCTTATAAAACATTAGGCGAGCAAAAACAACCGAAAAATTAAAACGAAGGTTGGCCATAAAAAACGTGGCCAACCTTTTTTTGGCTGTTATGAAAACATTTTTCCGGCGAGCATAAGGACGACTTAGGCTCGGTCATCGCGAAAAAGGATGAACAGAGCCAGGTTTTCTTTACATTTCGTATATTTGATCAAAAACTTCTTTAATATCGTATGTGAGAATCAGGGCCATGCTTTTATCTCTCGCAAGGATCGCCGCTTTTAAATTTTCGATATCATTGGAAATGCCTTCATATTCTTGTTCATCCCCCAATAGTTGATATTTCCAACGATTTTTATCAAAATGCTTTCTTAAATCGACGGCTTGTTCATAGGCTTTATTCCAATCCGTTTGCGTGATGGAGGTCTTCAAGTTTTTAATGCGCCATTGGATGTCTTTTGGAGCTTGGGCTGCGGCCGGTTCCGCCAAAAGCCCGAAAATCATGAGCGAAAAGAGTAGCCACTTGTAAAAAAATTTTCGCCAAGCCATTTATGTCCCTCCTTTTTGTATCTTTTTTTTATCATGTCCAAATAATAAAAGAAAATGACTGTGTGAGTGACGTGGAGGGATTGTCTATGGCTGAATATCAACTGATCGCGTTGCGCTCTGTTTTTTCTTTTTTTCTTTTGCTCGGTATTTGCCGGATTCTTGGCAAACAGCAAATTTCCCAGCTGACCTTCTTTGATTACATTGTTGGCATAACGATTGGCTCGATCGCGGCAAGTCTTTCCGTTGACCAAAACATAAAAATCACCAATGGCATTGCCGGCCTTGTCGTTTGGGGTGGCCTGTCAATCGTCGTGGCTTTTTTAACCTTGAAGTCACGCATCATTTCCACGATTGTTGCCGGACAGCCAACAATACTTATAGAAAATGGAAAAATTAATGAAAAAAATTTACGGAAATCGAAATTAACACTTGATCAACTTATGTTGAATTTGCGACAAAAGAATGCTTTTAAAATTTCAGATGTAGAGCTTGCCGTGTTTGAAACAAACGGAGAATTGAGCGTCATGAAAAAAAGCGATCTTGAGCCTGTCACCCCCAAAGTATTGGGGATGAAACTGGAAAAGGAAAAACGGCCGTACATCGTCATCCATGATGGTTTGGTGCTCGATAACATGTTACAATCGGCTGGTTATACAAAAGAGTGGTTATATGGAGAAATCCAAAAGCACGGAGCGAAAACTTTTTCCGATGTTTTCGTGGCGCAAATCGATTCCAAAGGCAATCTGTATGTTGATTTATACGATGACAAAAAACCGACAGAAACCCCCAATGCTAGAAAAATTGTGGCGGCCCAACTCCATAAAATTGCCGCTGACTTACATGTCTATCGGCTCGCAACGGATGATCCCGATGCTCAAGCCATGTACAAAAAACAACAAGAGGAAGTGGAAGCTCTCATCAAATCCTTAACCCCGTATTTGCAATAAAACTTGGGCGTGAAGCTCTCTTCACGCCCACTATTGATTAAGGATCAAGGCCTTTTAAAAGTAAGTTACCAGATAGCACGCCAATAACCGTATGGGTTTCCTGATTCATGAGAGGCGAAATCAATAGATCCAGCCAAAAACTATGTTTTCCGTAAACAGCAGACCAGGTTGATTGGGGAATAAATAACAATATTAAGAGAAATAGTGCGGGAATCACCTTAAATTTGGCCTTCACCGTTTTATTTTTTCTCAAACGGCTGAAGCGTTGCCATTCCATGATCATTCCCAACAGAAGGCATAACAAATTGAATTGTACAAAAGGCAGATAGGCTTCTCTTGTGGCAAAAGCGTGATCGCTAATCGCGTGAAGACCGTTTAATAGAAGAAGGCCAATCCCAGCCACCGAAATCGTTTTAAACATATAGCCACATCCCTTAACTTAACCTCTTAATCTTTTAATGATAAACCGAAAAAACTCGTAAAATTTCTTTCTAGCAAATGACGCATATTCCGATTAGGACAAGCATATCCTTTATTAAACAAATGATTCGGAGGGTATGGGTATGTTGACAAATAAGATGGATTGGCAGGAGCGGAAATTGCATTCCTCAAATGTTCGGCAACAAGTTTTTTGGCGCAAATGGCAAGAGGTGGACCCGGAAAAAATTGTTGAAAATCTCAGCAGTTGGATGTTTAAGGCTATTCTCGTTTTTGGGATTCCATACTTTTTGTTTGTCCTCATTAAATTTATGACACTCTGAAACGGGAAGGAGGTAGTGGCACCCTCTATTCCCGTCTCAGTTTCTCCATAAATTGATCGGGGGTTAATTGGTGAAGTTCCGGAAAGCCTTCATGGTATAGCGATACCGTTTTCCCTTGGATGACGGGGTATAAACCTTGCCACCCGCCGTTGAGCTGATAATAAGGGGTTCCTGGTATCTTCTTTAAAAAAATAATATACTGACCGTTGGCTAGTGGTCCAGGGTAACGGGCATTAATCGGGTCGCGCGGTGGGGGTAGGGGGGATACCCCTGTATTAAGTAACAGCACCTTTTGCGGCCTTCCTTTAAATGCCTGGCGCATGTCGAACCGCTGAATGTAATTGACTAAACGTCCTTGCGCAATGCGGCGTGCAGTCACGTATTGGTTGGTGACTCCTTTGATTTCACCAAGACCGATTAAATCGGATGTGTCCTTCAGCTCACTTAACGACGGATAATGACGAAATTCAATAATGTCAAAGGCGGGGTTAAAAGCAAAGGCTTTCGTCGGCGTTATGGCAAGAAACATGATCGTGAAAATAGCGAAAATCGTTTTCATGGCCATCGTCCTTTTTTACTGGTAAGATAAGTTCACATCTTACGGGTCAGCATAAGAGTCGCAAAGGTTCTACCACGACCATAAGGGTTGCCAGACCCAGTTTATTCTTAGAGATAATATCTCCCGCTTTCACTCCTTTTATGTTATCGTTCCGGGCAGAGGAACGAGAATGGGGTAGGTGGTCTCAGGAGCATACGGTGCAGTTGGAATTTCCAGCGGCGGTGCAGGTTGAGTATAACCCCCAGTGTTAAATAAATTGGAAATGGGTTTAATGAGGCCGCAGGACCCAATTTGCAAAACGGAGGAATTCACCAAACTATTGATTCGTATCGAGTGGATGCGGATATCTTGTTGTATAAAAAAATTCATCCCATCACCCCATTATTTAATTGTTAAGGAATTGATCGGCGTCCATCAAATCTCCATCGTAGGTATTGGTTGAACTCAACCCTGAATTCACTTGCATTAAATCGCCCGTATTGATGCTTCCTGATCCCGCATAGTTTTTGGAAACGTTCTTTGGGGAGATATTTAATGTGTCCCCAACGGTAAACACGCCGGCGTTCTGAACTTGATTCACTTTGATGGCACCCGCAATTGACGGCATGTGAACCCCCCCTTATACATTATTGCGTTTCATAAGGATTCCGGAAAAAGTGCCGTATATTTAAGACTCTCGCTTCCGAGTTGACGGTTTTGGCTGACCCGATTTGGACGTGAGCGCTGTTTGAAACCCCGACGATTCGTAGGTGGTTGACCGTCAGGCATGGATCCATATTGATGGTTTCGGTATTGACATTTTCGTAAAGGTTTGTTTTAAGAAGCGGCAGTTTAAAGACATTAAAAGCAAGGGAATCGCCTTCATTGCCATAGAAAAAGGGGTACTCCCTTTGTAATGCGAGTACTGCCGCTCGCGGTACGACTTTTTCTGTATCCCCCACTTCGAATACGGAACCGATATTAACGGTCATGATTTCCACATCATGGACAATGGCGGTTCGTGATGAGCCCATTTTACCTTCCCACCGAGGCTGGCGGGGTAAAGGATGGCCCAATGATTAGCGATTCTGGCGGTGTATCGAATAAAGAGGCCATCCCGATTTGCTCAGCATCGCCGATGAGAACGACTGAAGCCGTCGCAACCCCGATAATATTTATACTATTCACGTTTAAATTTTTATTGATAACTGTAAAGTTCATGAAACATCCCCCTTAGGTATATGCTGGATAAATAAGTCAATGGCTCTCACAATATCCGTCTGAAGGCGCTGGTTTATTTCCTCAATTAAAGCGGATCTGTCGGAATATTGATTGAACATAAGTTTTAAGTAGTAACTGATGCGGGCGGGTAATTGCCTTTTGATATCATTAAAAATAAATTGCCGATAATGGTCATCCAGTGGATAATGATATTTTTGCTCGATCGCTTTAATATCTTGAATAGCCTGTTCTTCAAAATAACGATTCAGAGAAGCTTGGACTTCTTGAACGACATCCGAAGCAGCGTCAATGGGATAAGGCGTTTCATCAGGGGTTTGCATGACTTGATCGTTTGTTGGATCGTTGGGTAAGTTAATGGAGACGTTGTCGCTTCCGACCTCAAATGCATCAACATTACCCTCCGAACCGTTCGGTGTCAAACCGATATTTAATGTTCCTTCCAAACGTTCAATTTTCAATTGATCAAATTTATAATGAATCGAAATTGGCTCCCGATGGCGAACTTGTTCGAGTTCAGTTTGCAGTGCTGAAACCTTTCTTTCCAATTCGACCATTCGGTTTTGGCAAGCATTTAACCAATCTTGAGTTTGTCTAACGAACTCCTGAAAATAGTCATAATCAGGCGGAAAAACCATATCCATCACCTCAGTGACATCTTATGCCCAAATCACTTTAGGTGTTTGCCCATAAACTATATATTTAAAATTTGGTTTTGTTCAAAAGCACCGGGGTCCATGACTTGTGTTTGATTGAGATGAGTGGATGTGTGAATATGGGTCCCGGTATTAAATGACCCGGCACCGGAGAATGTCTTGGTCGTCGAAATGGGGTTGATTTGATAGACATCACCGATATTAAATACGCCGCTTCCAGAGACACTCACAACTTTCACAGCTCCAACGATGGCCGGCATGTTCCTACACCCTTTGTCGTTCGTTACTGGTTATCATATGTTTGTAATGGGCATTTGTTCAAAAGCGAATTTTCCTCCTGTCATAGAGACGAGGTGTCTAAAAACTTTTCAATACGGCTTTGTTCATTCGTCAACTATCGATTAATGAATAAAAAAAGATTGACGGAAAGTTTTGTCCGTCAATCTTTTTCGTACAGGTTAGAAAATCTATCGTTAAACTGGCTGCTGAAAGGTAGCTATTGCTCTGCCACTGCAAAGAGGCTTATTTACTGGTAAGAAATGTTATCTTTATCTTGCCAGCATAAGGGCAACGAGGCTCTGCCTAAGCCCAAAAGGTATGGTAGAGCCAAGTTTTCTAAAGGTTAGAGGTTTAGTGAAAATCCACTTGAACGCGACCTTTTCTCGCTTGTTGGCGTTTCGGCATCCGAATTTCCAAGACGCCATTTCGATATGTCGCTTTGGTGGCATTTTCATCTACCAAATAGGGGAGTGTAATGGAACGATGAAAACTCCCTTCGAAACGCTCGCGCTGGCGGAAGGTTTTTTCGTTCACATCATGTGTTCGACGAATGGTGCCTTTAATCGTCAACGTATTATTTTCGATATCAATATCGACGTCGTCCTTATTTTCGAGACCTGGAAGATCACATGATGCGATCAATTCTGTTTCGGTTTCGTGTAAATCGATGGGGACAACGGGCATCTGCATGTGGAATGGGTAAAGCGTATCCGGAAAAATTTGATCGAAGTAATTCCTCATGCGCTCTAAACCGCGAAACGGATCATATGGAACAAGAGCCATTAACCTTCACCCCTTATAACTTATTTTTATTCATATATTCTGCACGTTTAATAAAGGCTTGTTCCTCATCAATTAATCCGCACACCGCACATTGAACTTTCCTTTCCGGCCCACGATAAGGCAGATGGAAAGGATCGAGCATTCCATCCTCATATTCTTTGACAATCTCACCGGTATTTGGGTCCATTTTTACGGCCTGGGGCACTTGAGCGATGAGATTAAACCGGGTTTTGTTTGTTTTACAATTCGGACAGCAATACGGGCTGGTCACGAAGGTCACCTCCTTATGAAGGCGTCTTTTTAAACAATGATAGTTTCCCCGTTTTTTGAAAGAATATGTCAGTTTCCGTACTAAATATGGCATGATTGGGACATTCTAAAATTGTATCTTTTTGAGAGAGGGGGACAAAAATGGCACAAGTCAACGTTGCGGTGATTTATTACAGTGCGACCGGCGCCAATCACCGATTGGCAACTGTAGCAGTAGAGGCGGCCAAGGAAGCTGGCGCGGAAGTTCGACTATTAAAAATTCCTGAGCTCGCACCAAAAGAAGCAATCGCTTCAAATCCCGCATGGGCCAAGCATCATGAGGAAACGCAAGATGTTCCGGAAGTGAAACACGACGATTTGGATTGGGCAGATGCCTTTATATTTAGCGTGCCGACGCGTTTCGGAAACATTGCGTCCCAAGCCAAACAATTTTTTGATACATGTGGCGGTCTTTGGGCCCAAGGAAAATTGGCGAATAAAGTGGTCAGTGCGATGACATCGGCGCAAAATGCGCACGGCGGGCAAGAAGCGACGCTCTTGTCTCTGTATACATCCATGTATCATTGGGGCGCTATTATCGCAGCCCCTGGTTATACGGATCAAGCCTTATTTGCTGCAGGCGGGAATCCGTATGGGACGAGCGTGTCCGTTGATAATGAAGGGAACTGGCTTCAGGACGTCACGGAGGCGGTTAAAGTACAAGCTAAAAGAACCGTGGAAGTTGCCACTTGGATTAAAAAAGGCCGCGGACTCTGACAGGCTCTTTATAAAAGGAATCCGCCCATTTGCCGTTTAACATTCGCTATTTTAAGGGGAGGGCGTGCCTTGGAAAAAACACCCGTTTTTCCAATGAAAATGGATTTTTGGGAAGTTGAAAGTGATGCAGAAGTAGAAGATTCCGACGATATAGAGGATATATCAGAAACAGAAGCTGACCCATTTATTTATCGCGATCCATTTATCCACTTCAATGATTAAAAGGGTCAGACCCTTTATAGAGTCTGACCCTTCGCTTTTTATAGCCAATGATGGGCGAAAGGAGTAACCGCTATCGATTGGCAAAAAGTTCTGGAATATTTAAAACTAGGCATTTTCCGTTAGCCGTTGTTTCATCTTATCAAATTGCTCGACGGTCGGTTGATCGGGTTTACGCGTAATCAGGCTGACGACTAAAACTGCAATTAAGGACAGGATAAAGCCGGGAATCATTTCATAAATATTTTTCTCTGCCCAAACCCAACTTGAGATGGCTGGGAAAAGTTTAGCCAAATTATGAATATTTAACCAGAAAATGACCGTCAAACCACCGACAATCATCCCGGAGAGCGCACCCCAGCGCGTCATCCGCCTCCAATACAAACTTAATACGAGCACCGGACCGAATGATGACCCGAAGCCGGCCCAAGCGTGGCCAACCAAATTTAAAATGGTGTCATTCGGTGTATAGGATAACCACATGGCGATGAGGGCGATAACCAGGACACTGGCTCGTCCCATGAAGACGAGTTCCTTATCTGTCGCGCTCCGACGGAAAAACGTTTTATAAAAGTCCTCGGTCACTGCGCTGGATGAAACGAGCAGCTGTGAAGAAATCGTACTCATGATCGCAGCCAATACCGCAGCCAATAAAAATCCAGTGATTAACGGGTTAAAGAGAATATCCGCTAATTGAATGAATACCGTTTCCGGATTTTTCAGCGGGCCACCATGATGTGAAAAATAAGAGATACCGATCAACCCGCTTAACATCGCGCCAACGAGTGAAAAAATCATCCAACCAATGTTGATGCGTCTCGCCGATTTTAACTGTGCGGGTGTTTTTATCGCCATAAAACGGACAATGATGTGCGGTTGCCCGAAATACCCCAGCCCCCAGGCAAACAGCGAAATAATGCCGATGACCGATGTCCCGTGGAATAAATCCAGTAAGGAAGGGTCAATGTGGCGGATATCTTCTAACATGTTATGCGTGCCACCGACATCAGTTAAGGTGACGATGGGCACTAAAATCAATGCCAAAAACATGATACAACCTTGAACGAAGTCGGTCATACTAACAGCAAGGAATCCGCCGAATAAGGTATAGGCGACAACGACGACGGTTGTCAGAATCATTCCGACGTGATAATCTAATCCGAATGCACTTTCGAATAGAGTTCCGCCAGATACCATCCCCGATGAGACATAAAGGGTAAAAAAGACAAGAATGACAAGTCCAGAAATCAATCGGAGGATATTCGATTGATCGAAAAACCGGTTTTCGAGAAAATCCGGGATGGTGATCGAATCGTTCGCCACCTCTGTGTATACGCGTAGACGGGGGGCAAGGATTAAATAGTTTACATAAGCCCCGAGTGTCAGTCCGATGGCAATCCATGCGCTCGATATGCCGGATGCGTACAAAGCCCCAGGAAGACCCATGAGCATCCAACCACTCATGTCGGAAGCACCTGCAGATAAAGCGGTGACTGCAGGACCCAAGGATCTTCCGCCAAGCATATAATCGGATAGGTTTTTCGTCCGGCTATATGACCAATAGCCGATGGCAAGCATCGCCACCATGTAAATGACTAGAGACGTAACGACTCCCCAATCCACTCCACTCACATCCTTCTTTTTTTGTATTTGGGATTTCAATAATATTATAACATTTGAAAGGGGTTTCATAAATAATCGTTTTACAAAGTATTAAATTGATATTCAAATGCCCTTAATGAAAACCTTTTATGATGAAATTGTAATAAAAAATCACGAAATGGGGTCAAAAAATGAAGGGATTAAAAGTCATTAGTGGAATATTGGTTTCTATTTTCTGTTTGATAGGTTTAGCCGCTTGTGGGAGTCAAAGTCAAAGCCATACAACTGGCGCAGCAGATCAGCAAGCGAGCTCCATTGTGGCCGGTGGCTCCACCGCATTGCAGCCGCTAGTTTCCGCAGCCGCTGAAGTCTTTATGAACCAAAATGCCGGAACAAACATTGAAGTCCAGGGTGGAGGAAGCGGCACTGGGCTTTCCGAAGTCGCCAAAGGAAATTTTGATATAGGTAACTCTGATGTCTTTGCGGAAGAAAAAGATGGCATCCCCGCTGAAGAGCTAGTTGACCATAAAGTCGCCGTTGTCGGTATGACGGCTGCCATTAACAAAGACGCCGGGGTCACAAATCTATCTAAAGCAGACCTTATTAAAGTATTCACCGGCCAAGTGACGAACTGGAAACAACTCGGCGGTCATGATCAGAAAATTACATTGGTGAATCGTCCTGACGGGTCGGGTACTCTCGCAACTTTCGTGAAATACGGCCTAGATGGTCATAAACCGGCAAAAGGCATTACCCAAGATGCTTCCGAAACCGTAAAAAAAATCATCGCCCAAACACCTGGGGCCATTGGTTATCTTGCCTTCTCATACTTTAATGATGATTCAGTCGTAAAAGCAAGCATTGATGGCGTCGAAGCGACCAACGAAAATGTGCAAAACGGAAAATTCCCGATTTGGGCTTATGAACATATGTATACCAAAGGCCAACCGAAAGGGCTCACCAAGCAATTCCTTGATTATATTCTATCGGATGACGTGCAGTATACGTTAGTCGCTGAACAAGGCTACATTCCCATGTCCGGTATGAAGGTCGAACGTGATGCAGAAGGGAATTTGACAAAAAAATAAAGACAGGATCTTTGTCACAGGCTTTCCGCAATAAACATCAGCAGGAAAGCCTGTTTTTTTACTTTATTCTCACCCATTGCTTGAAGGGATTTTGTTTACAAAACTTTTACACTACCTTCATATGCCATTAAATCACATTCGTTATGCTCACCATATCTACAAGATTTCACAAGATCTGCCTTTAATATATGAAAGGAGTTTTGGGATGACCATCCAATCGCCCCATTCAAAGGACTTATCACAAACCAATCATTGGCTGCTTGAGGGAATGAAACGTTATAGAAGGGATTTAGGTGCTCACATTTTCATTTATGCTGTTGCTATTTTTATCATCTTGGCATCTTTATCTCTTACAATTTTTTTGATCACTAAAGGCGTCCAATTATTTACGCATGATGGTGTGAGCCTTTTTACGATGATATTCGGCAGCGTTTGGGATCTTCATGATGGAAAATACGGAGCCCTACCGCTTATTGCCGGCTCTTTTGCCGTTACAGTACTTGCCGCACTGTTTGCGACACCGCTGTCCATTGGAACAGCTCTGTTCATGGGGGAAATCGCGAATAAACGCGGGCGGAAATGGATGCAACCCGTCATTGAAATGCTCGTTGGCATTCCATCCGTCGTTTATGGATTTATCGGTTTAACTGTCATTGTTCCGTTTATCCGTGAACATATCGGTGGCATCGGCTTCGGACTGCTCGCGAGTCTAATCGTCGTCGGTGTCATGATTGCCCCAACGATTATTAGTATTACTGTGGATGGTCTGCTCGGTGTAGATCAATCGCTGCGGGAAGGCTCTTATGCGCTTGGAGCCACGCGCTGGCAGATGATTTCCCGTGTCGTGATTCCAGCGGCTTCACCGGCCATACTTTCTGCCATTCTTCTGGGCATGGCCCGTGCTTTCGGTGAGGCACTTGCCGTTCAAATGGTCATCGGCAATACCGCCGTGTTTCCGAAATCGCTGGTATATCCCGCTGCGACATTAACGACGACCATCACTTCGAGCCTCGGTGAAACGGTGGAAGGGAGCACCGCCAATCATTCTTTATGGGCGTTAGGGTTAATTTTACTCGCAATGTCCTATGTGTTTATTTTAGTCATTCGATGGATCGGTCGAAAAAGAAACGCATAATCGGATAACAATTTGGAGGTTTTACCATGTTAAAGGCCAAACACGTTGATCGGCTGATGACGGGTCTCATGATAGGTTCAGCCATGATCATGGCGGGCATTCTCATCTTTTTACTCGGTATCATTTTGTTGCGCGGTGCATCCCACATCAGTCTGTCATTTTTAACATCGAACTCAAGCAGTTTCCAAGCCGGGGGCGGGATCAAAAATCAACTGTGGAATTCCTTTTATTTGCTTGTGCTCACGATGGTTTTTACTGTGCCGATTGGACTTTTGGGAGGTATTTACTTTGCTGAGTATGCAAAAGACAATAAGTGGACGTCGTTCTTGCGATCATGTGTGGAATTGTTGGCATCGCTTCCTTCCATTATCGTCGGCATGTTCGGTATGTTGCTTTTCGTCAATGTGTTTGGATGGGGATTTTCCATATTATCTGGTGCGTTGACACTCACTATCTTCAATATGCCGGTCATGATCCAGGTAAGTGAGGCTGCCCTACGCGCCATTCCTAATCATCAAAGGCATGGAAGTGCGGCACTTGGGGCGACACGTTGGCAAACCGTAAAAACCGTTTTATTGCCGGCTGCTTTTCCGGCGCTGTTAACTGGGATGATTTTATCAGCCGGAAGAGTCTTCGGTGAATCGGCAGCATTAATTTTTACCGCGGGTTTGACGACCCCGAATCTTCATTTCAGACAATGGCATCTGTTCGCTATGGATTCCCCATTCAATCCGATGCGGACAGCAGAAACGTTATCGGTTCATATTTGGGCGGTGAATACAGTTGGTATTATTCCGGATGCAGCCCAAGTGGCGGCAGGTGCCTCGGCGGTTCTTGTTCTAGTTATTCTGCTTTTTAATCTTTCTGCGCGCATCATCGGACGGATGATTGAACGCGGCATTAAAGGAAATTAAGGAAGGGCTGATGATATGTTGACATTGGAAAAACCAAAAGCTTCAGTCACACCGATAAAGAAAATTAATCCGGTATTTCAGGTTAAAGATTTAAATATTTACTACGGGGATACACTTGCGGTGAAAGATGTCAGCGTGCAATTTCCGGAGCGTGCCATCACTGCTTTAATTGGTCCTTCCGGTTGCGGAAAATCGACCTTTCTTAGAACGTTTAATAGAATGAATGATTTGATTCCGGAAGCCCGGGCAACGGGTGAGGTAATATACCAAGAATGGAACATTCTTGATCCCCGTTTGGATGTCGTAGCATTGCGAAAAGAAATCGGGATGCTCTTTCAAAAACCGAACCCGTTTCCTAAATCCATTTATGAAAATGTCGTTCATGGATTAAAATGCGCCGGGGTGAAAAAGAAAGCTGTTCTCGATGAAGCTGTTGAAATCAGCTTGAAACAGGCGGATTTATGGGATGAAACCCGTGACCGTTTAACGAAATCGGCATTGTCTCTTTCCGGTGGACAGCAGCAGCGCCTTTGCCTTGCGCGCGCCTTGGCGTTGAAACCGAAAGTACTTCTACTTGATGAACCGACATCTGCCCTGGATCCCATTTCAACCGCGAAAATTGAAGAGCTTTTACTAGAATTGATGAAGGAGATGACCATCATTATTGTCACGCACAACATGCAGCAAGCCGCACGGATCGCTGATTACACGGCATTTTTCTTCCAAGGGAGATTGGAGGAATACGGAGCGACAGCCGCATTGTTTGAAGCACCTAAAGTCGAGCGGACGAAACAATATCTATCGGGGCAATTCGGATAAACTTGGCACGGCTTTTATAAATATGGTACGTTTAAGAAAACGAACGGAAATGGGGCATGAGGATGGCTGACAAAATATTGGTTGTTGATGATGAACCGTCAATCGTTACGCTTTTGGAGTTTAATCTTAAAAAATCGGGTTATGACGTCATCACCGCTACCGATGGGAAGATGGCCTTAGAAAAAGCGGAAATGGAGCATCCCGATCTCATTGTCCTTGACTTGATGCTACCGGAATTGGACGGCATGGAAGTCTGCCGAGCTCTGCGCATGCGGCGCATGATGGTGCCGATTCTTATGCTTACGGCACGAGACGAAGAATTTGATAAAATTCTCGGACTCGAGCTCGGTGCAGACGATTATATGACAAAACCATTTAGTCCAAGGGAAGTGGTGGCGAGAGTGAAAGCCATTCTCCGCCGCACCAATATAAGTCAGAACAATAAAGAACAAGATGTCAATGACAAAATTGCCATCGGGGATTTGGAAATTTTCCCAAACCGCTATGAAGCTTTTTTTAAAGGAGAAAAATTGGTTCTCACCCCGAAAGAATTTGAACTGTTGGTGTATTTGGCCCGCCATAAGGGGCGTGTGCTTCCCCGCGAAAAATTGCTCGATGAAGTGTGGGATTATGATTTCGTTGGGGATACGCGAATTGTTGATGTCCATGTCAGTCATTTACGGGAGAAAATTGAATCCAATACCCGTAAGCCGCAATATATAAAAACCATTCGCGGCTTCGGCTATAAACTGGAGGAGCCGGACAAACCATGAAAAAATTCGAATGGCACATCAACGTCATCCTTGCCATGGCTTTGGCGGAGGGGGCTTGCCTATTTTTTTATTGGTTTTTAGCTTGGGTTGAGAATGTCACAACCGCTGTCGTCGTGACCAGTGTGCTTCTCGTCCTATTTTCGGTCATCGCTTATCGATTTGTGCTTGGATTTACAAGACCGTGGGGCAAAGTCGTTTTTGCCATTAAAAGACTGGCTGACGGGGATTATACTTTTCGAACGAAACCGACCGAAGACCGTTTCGGCCTTTTGGTTCCTTATATTAATGAATTAGCGGACAAATTAGAGAAATCGAAACACACACTGGAACATCAAAAGGATCAACTTAATACACTTGTAGAAAATCTCGGAAGCCCTCTTGTTTTTATTGATAAAAACGGGAAAATTATCCATACCAATGATCTATTTATCCAAACGTTTCACATTTGCCATCTGTTTGCTCAGGATTTTAATGACTTAATGCCCTATGAAGAAATCAAACAGATCGTTGCGGAAACGTTTCAGACCCAACAGACGGTCCGCCGCCAAATTGTCCTGAATTTTTCCATTGAGAGGCGTCATTTCGATGTTTATTCCGCCCCTATTTTACATGGATCGGGTAAAATAAGAGGTGTTGTGGCTGTCTTTCACGATATCACGGAACTGAAAAAACTGGAAAAAATGCGGCAAGATTTTGTTGCCAATGTCTCCCATGAGCTAAAAACGCCCGTCACGTCCATTAAAGGCTTTGCCGAGACGCTGCTTGAAGTCGGCGGGCAAGATGAACTTCAAGAAAAATTTTTACAAATTATTGCCACTGAAAGTGATCGCTTACAAAATCTCATTAACGATTTACTGGAGTTGTCGAAAATCGAACAAGTGGGCTTTAGGCTCGATTGGAAATCGGTTGATTTGCGAAAAATATTGGAGGAAACCAAGTTAGTTCTCAGTGAAAAGGCACAAAAGAAAGATATTCATATCAATATAAGTCTCTCTGGGGACACGGTCGTCGAAGCGGATCCCTATCGCGTTAAGCAGATCATGATGAATGTGATGAGTAATGCGTTGGACTATTCACCGCAAGGAAGTCGTGTTTTTGTGTCGCTTTGTGAAAAAGAGGATCGCGTTTTATTCACCGTGGCAGACAACGGCATTGGCATCGCCGAAGAAGAAATCCCGCGCATTTTTGAGCGCTTTTATCGCATCGATAAGGCACGCTCTAGGGAATCGGGCGGTACCGGCCTCGGACTTGCGATCGTCAAACACTTGGCTGAAGCCCTGCACGCGACGATCCAGGTAAAAAGCAAGAAAGGCCAAGGCACCACCTTTGAAATATCATTTCTAAAAAGAATTAACGAAGGTAATTGACTCGGTTATTCCATGGTGCAGGTACTTTCATATGTGCTTTAATCTAGATTACCTAAAATCGTCTGTTATTCATGAAAAATGACTAAGTGGGTTGGACCAATGTCTTATCTCGTAGAAAAATCCGAAATCATTCAAAGATGTGATCTGAATGATTCGGATTTTTTAATAATGGTTAGACCGTTATCAATTTCTTGCCATTACACTTTTCTATTGAAGGTCTGAGGAGGTTGTTCGAACCAATTTTCCCTGATCGCCAAAAGGAGGCCAAATTCATAAAACTTTTTCATCCCATTGGATATTTTGTCCAATCGATTCACGATATCCGTTCTGACACTTGAAGTCATGGCTTGAGTGATCATGGCAAAACAGAAAATGCCTAGACAAGTATTCACAAAAAATAACATTAATTTATCGGAAAATGGAGATTGCGCTGTATCTAAAAATTGATAGTCGCTAGAAGCGGAGATGGGGATATTTTCATGGTCAAGTACCTCTTTAAGGGATTTCAGCACTTTTTCGATCTCATCCCTCCCTTTGCCGAAATGTTGTTTCAGTTCCTTATTCTTGGCTAATTTGCTGAAAGCGACAAAAACCATAACGGAAAACTGTGCTCTAAGTATAATCCTTGATAAATTAGCGATTTCTGGGGCATTTAATGGTCTTGAACCACCAAAAAAACCATTCAGATAGAGTAAATTATCAGCCAACTCCACATCGCTGTCGATGTTGACACGGGGTGGCATCAAATATACACCCAGCTCTTGCAAAAGGTGGACTATTTCATTTTGGATTTTCATCGCAAAGTCGATGTTTTTTTGAAAGTGCTCACGAATATGGTTTTTGGTACAGTCGGATAAAGCCATTGGGTAAGTACTCATAAACAAGTGGGTAATATCATAACAAAAATACAAATGAAAGGTATCAGAAAAAACTTTGTCGCAATCAACATTCACATCTTCATCAGTAAAACCAAGCGGTACTTTAAGGTGCTCCTGAACAAAAATCTCCTTAAGTCCATTTACATTTTTTTTAGATTGATCCAAAATCTTTTCTATGACTGACTTTATTCTGGAGTCTTCTGTAGTTGCAATAAAATATTCGGTTAGTCTTTGAGTCATACTGTTCATTTGAAAAGATGACCAAAGATTAGAAACTTCATTGACGGTTAAATCTAAAAGATTGGATTTGTGATTTTTATGACGCATTTTTACCACCC
Source organism: Tuberibacillus calidus DSM 17572 (assembly GCF_000430685.1). GTDB lineage: Bacteria > Bacillota > Bacilli > Bacillales > Sporolactobacillaceae > Tuberibacillus > Tuberibacillus calidus. The sequence goes on from NZ_AUMM01000003.1 coordinate 82,891, forward strand.
CTTTTCAAATAGTGTCGCCACTTTTACTGTTTTTTATGTGTTTAAAATGTTTACAAGACTCAATGAATGGTGTATGATATCTATACAAAATTTAGAAAGTGAGGGATGTACTATGGAAAAATTTAATGCTTTTAAGTCACTGATTGTCATAGTACAGCCCTATTCTTTTCGAGTCTAAATTAACTTCATGATCCTTTGGACGAGTGGAGTAGGGCTGTCATGTAGAGGCCTTATTTTTGTTTAAAAGGGGTCTTTATGGCTCCTTTTTTATTTCAAACCATCGTCTGGAGGAATAGAAAATTGACAACGTTATTTGAATTAGGTTGGAAACCTTGTTTTGAAGAATCTTTTGAGCAGTTTAAGAAGGCATTTACATCAAACGCCAATGAGCTTTGTGCCGGCCGTATATCAATTGAGCATAAAGGCATTTACCGCATACTCAGTGAACATGGCGAGTTACTCGGGAAAATGTCAGGAAAGTTGCTGGCCAAGTCCGAAGCGGGAGTACGGCCGGCGGTCGGGGATTGGGTAGTGATGTCGGCGCGGCTCAACGAACGGCAAGCGACAATCCATGACATTTTGCCGCGGTTCAGCAAGTTTTCCCGAAAAGAAGCGGGCACTGACCATGGGGAGCAAATCGTCTGCGCCAATATCGATATTGTCTTCCTTGTTATGTCTCTTAACCGGGATTTTAATTTAAGACGTTTGGAAAGATATCTCATCACCGCATGGGACAGCGGTGCCAATCCTATCATTGTTCTTACGAAAGCGGATTTGTGTGAAGACATCGATGAAAAAATGAAAGCGGTTGAACACGTCGCTTTTGGTGTACCTACTTATGCCGTTAGCGCCGCAACCGGTCAAGGCATTGACGAACTGAGACAGCTGATTAAACCTGGTGAGACAGCGGCATTGCTTGGATCTTCCGGTGTCGGCAAGTCGACGCTTATAAACTGTATATATGGTGAAAACATCTTAGAAACCGGCGCCATCCGCGAAGACGATGACAGAGGGCGCCATACAACCACCCATAGAGAGTTGATCGTATTAAAAACAGGCGGGATCGTAATTGATACGCCCGGCATGCGTGAACTTTCCTTATGGGATGTGGCAGACAGCTTGGCACAAGGCTTTGAGGATGTGGAAACGTTAGCCTTGAACTGTAAATTCCGCGATTGCAGCCATAGCGGCGAGCCAGGGTGCGCGGTCAAAGAAGCGATCGAAAACGGCAACCTTTCGCCTGAAAGATTCCAAAGCTATGTAAAACTGCAAAAAGAGTTGGCCTATTTCGAACGCAAAAGCAGTAAGAAAGCGCAATCCGAGGAAAAGAAAAAATGGAAAGCGTCCAACAAGCTAGCTAGACAAAGAAGTAAGAGATAAAAATGTTTAAAGCGGGTGATCATGTGAAAGGGAGAGCACCTATTGATTTAGGCCATAACATATTTCTGATTGATGGTTTTGATTTGGGAATGCCGTCCCGAACGGGGAGCTATATTATCGATGAAGAAGTATTGACGATGATAGAAACGGGACCGAGCCGCTCGGTTCCATACATAAAAGAAGGATTAAAAGCTTTAGGAAAAAAACTTGAAGATGTCCAATACATCATCGTGACCCATATCCATCTCGATCACGCGGGAGGGGCCGGCCTTTTGGTACAAGAATGTCCGAACGCCAAAGTCATCGTTCACCCCCGTGGATACAGGCATTTGCTGAATCCGGAAAAGCTGATCGCTGGGGCGAAAGCGGTCTATGGTCAAGCTTTTGATGAATTGTTCGCTCCGATTGTGCCGATCCCGGAAGACCGTTTGATCGTGATGGAAGATGGTGGAACGCTAAAAATTGCCGACAACAGAATCTTGCATTTCTATGACACGCCGGGGCATGCCAAACACCATTTCAGTATTTATGACCCTGCTTCCAAAGGGATATTTACGGGAGATACCGTTGGTGTGCGTTATGATGGATTAGAAAACTTTGGAGGAGATGTGTATTTACCGTCAACATCGCCGAACCAATTTGATCCGGAGGCGATGCTTTCTTCCATTGAAAAAGTAAGGAACCTGGGCGTTGAGAGGATCTATTACGGCCACTTTGGCGTGTCGGATCATCCTGCCGAAGCGCTCGCTGAAGTCGCTCACTGGATTCCTAGATTTGTGGAAATGGCGCAAAAAACATCCGCAACAGATCCTTTTAAATTAAGTCAGGCATTGGCCGATATGGTGATAAAGGAAATTTCTAAAACAAGAACAATTCCGGAAAATCACGATTTTTATAAAATCGTCCAATTAGATATGCAGGTCAGCGCTATGGGGCTCATCGATTATTTAGCAAAACAAAAGATCAATAAGTAATTTTTGACACCAAAATCCCGATGGAGGGTTTTGGTGTCGTTTCATTTGGAATCATTCGTGGTACTCTACAACACAAAATTGAATGAACACAAAAGAATGAATTTAAGTGAGCGATACGTGGCTCACTTTTATTTTTGGCCATGTTTTCTTCCAATTTTTCTTCATCAATCGCTGTTCGTAAATAGACGCTAGTGATTTATCTTTTATAAATTGAGGCGATGGTTTCACTTCCATTTGAATGACGTCTTGTATCCCTAGAGGTGCGGTAAGGATGACGCGGTCATTGACGTCCAACTTAACGCCCAATGCCGTTGCCGTTTCTGGAAATTTAGAAATAGCATCTACAGATGATGTATAAGGAGCAATATGATTAACGGCATGCATGCGCGCTTCATTTTTTACAGACCACGGGAGATGGGGGAGCAAACTTCTCAATTTCTCTTCATACCGCTTTTCTTGATGTTCATCGGGGTGTTCCGGATCAAAATAGATGACGTCGATATCAGACAATTCTGTTCTTTGTTTAAAGCCATGCAACGTATCCCAGATTTTAGCTCGCACAAAACCCGCGCATATCCACCAATCGGGTAAATTCAAAGATTTTGCCGCTTTTAAAATATCCATCATCCATGTATCGGCTTCGATTAAACGGATGATATCTTTTTCGGAATGTATGGTCATAAATGGGCGACCCCCTTCATATTTGTGTAGAACGTTTGTTCTATTATATCATTAATGATGGCGATAAAACTATTTATAATTGGTCATATTGGGGCGGTGCGGTGTAGGATAAAGAAAAATGGAGAAGGAGTTATGATTGTGAATAAAGAAGACTTATTGGAAGCGGCCCGCGCGTTTGTAAAGGATGAGCTGGGGCACGACAGCAGCGGCCATGATTATTGGCATGCGCATCGGGTTTCTGAACTGGCGGGAAGAATTGCGGCAATCGAATCCGCGGATGTTTTTGTCTGCCGGCTAACTGGCCTCCTGCATGATATCGCCGATGAAAAGTTGAATGAATCTGAAGAGGCCGGCCTTCAAAAAGTAGAGTATTTGCTTAAACACCACATGGTTGATGACAAAACGATAAATGTAGTATTGGAAATCATCCAAACGATGTCGTTTAAAGGCGGCGGTATGCCACCTGTTAGAACTTTAGAAGGCAAAATCGTTCAAGATGCCGATCGGTTGGATGCCATAGGTGCCATTGGTATTGCTCGCGCTTTTGCCTATTCAGGAAAGGCGGGGCAGCTCATCCATGACCCAGAAATAAAACCTCGGGAACACATTGAAAAGGAGAACTATAGGAAAGGCAAAAACACAGCTATCAATCATTTTTATGAAAAATTGCTGAAACTTAAAGACATGATGAATACGAAAACGGCAAGAGATTTAGCTGAAAAGCGGCATCGCTTTATGTGTGAATTCCTCGAGCATTTTTACGATGAATGGGAAATGAAATAGTTGATGTAACCAAGCCGGCGAAGCGACTTCGCCGGTTTTTAATTAAAAAAATTTTTATATCATAAAATGAAAAAAATGTCTATATTTGTAGTCAATAATTTTCGAATAAATTATAAAATATGTTTGACAAAATTGTGACGGTTATGTGATAATTTAGAAAAGGGGTGCTGAACATGAACGAAAACGCCAAAATGACGAACATGTTATTCAAGTTTTCTCATGCTTTTCTGATCATCGGTATTGTTATTGTTTTTGTAAGCGTTATTTTAATCGGTTGGAACTTTAACAGCATGGCTCTTTTAACAGGATTTGGCTTTATTTTAGGCAGTGTGTTTCTATATTTTATAACTGGAGCGCTGGTTGCCATTTTTTCCTATGAAACGAATTTGAAACTCGTTCAACATCGACTTAAAAATACAAATAAAGTTTACACGCTTTGGAAATAATTCATCATCCGCGAAGTCTTTCTTGAATTTGAAGAAAGACTTTTTTTTATATGCGTACCGGCTTGGTAAGAAATCGCGCTGTAAAACATCGAAAAATGGATCTCTACGATCGGCCTGTATATCGTCGTTTTCTATATTCCTGCTTTATACATTTATGTTACGGCGGCCAATAAAATAAAAAAATAATGCAACCAAAAACTAAATGTGGTATAGTTAAGAGGAAAAACAGAAGAAAAAATCCGTACGAACGTACGGGAGAGGTTTCTAGAACAACCCTCTATAAAAAACTAGGGATGGCTATATCCTTGGGGGTATAGTCTTTTTGTTTTAGAATGCCTCTTCTTCTGAAAAAAAACGGAAGGGAGTGCAAAGAAAAATGAAAATGGAAAAAGCGGTAGTCGTCTTTAGCGGCGGCCAGGATAGCACGACATGTTTATTTTGGGCGCTAAAGCAATTTGCGGAAGTAGAAGCGGTGACGTTTGATTACGGCCAGCGCCATCGCTTGGAGATTGAAGTGGCGTCCGCGATTGCCAAGGAGCTTCATGTTCCTCACACGGTGCTCGATATGTCGCTATTGAATCAATTAGCGCCAAACGCCTTGACAAGAAGCGAGATCGCCGTTGAACAAAAGGAGGGGCAATTGCCGACGACGTTTGTCGATGGGCGAAATTTATTGTTTTTGTCGTTTGCCGCGGTGCTCGCAAAGCAAAAAGGTGCGCGCCATCTTGTCACAGGCGTATGTGAAACGGATTTCAGCGGCTATCCAGATTGCCGCGATATATTTATTAAATCATTAAACGTAACATTGAATTTAGCGATGGATAACCAATTTGTTATCCATACGCCATTAATGTGGCTGACAAAAGCTGAGACGTGGAAGCTCGCCGATGAGCTTGGCGCGTTTGAATTTGTGCGAACAAAAACGTTAACTTGTTATAACGGGATCATCGCTCGCGGCTGCGGGGAATGTCCAGCTTGCGTGTTGCGAAGACGAGGGCTTGAAGAGTATATGAAAGAAAAGGAAGGGATAACTCAATTATGATACATCAACTTTATCCGCAAGTATTTCACAATTACCGATACGAATTGAATAAAGATATGCATATTGCTTGCGCTCATTTTATTCCTCATGAGAAAGCGGGAAAATGCGCAAACATGCATGGCCATATATACACCGTGAACATTACGGTGGCAGGCGACGAACTCGATGATGCGGGGTTTTTAGTAAATTTTCAAGAGTTGAAAAAGCTTATTCATGGGAAACTGGATCATTCGCTAATGAATGAACACCGAGATTGGTTCAATGATAAAAACAGCAACGATTTTCCGACAAGCGAGGTCATCGCCCGCAAAATATATGAAACGGTGCAAGCGTATCTTGATACACTGCCGAATAAACCAACGTGTTTGCAAGTGTTCGTGAGGGAAACGCCGACAAGCTATGTTGTGTATCGGCCAAAAGCGGGGGTACGATAATGGCGAAAACGATTCCCGTGCTTGAAATTTTTGGACCGACGATCCAAGGCGAAGGGATGGTGATCGGGCAAAAAACGATGTTCGTCCGCACCGCCGGCTGCGATTATCGCTGCCGCTGGTGTGATTCCGCTTTTACATGGGACGGGTCGGCAAAAGAGGAAATTCGGCTAATGACGGCGGAGCAAATTTGGGAACGGCTGTATGAACTTGGCGGTAACCGCTTCAGCCATGTGACCATCTCGGGAGGAAATCCTGTTCTTATTTCAGCGCTAGAAGAACTCGTTTTGCTTTTAAAAAAGAAAGGGATTCGTCTTGCCGTCGAAACGCAAGGAAGCCGTTGGCAGGACTGGCTGTACCATATCGATGAGGTAACCATTTCGCCAAAACCGCCAAGTTCAGGCATGGACACTGATTTTGCCATGCTCGATCACATCGTGAAAAAGTTGGCGGATGCGGGACGGGCGTCTTATATGAGCTTAAAGGTCGTCGTGTTCGATGACAACGATTTCGACTATGCGAAAAGGGTGCACCGGCGCTATCCGGGCATCCCGTTTTATTTGCAAGTCGGCAATGCCGATACAGCAGAAGCGGACGATGCTGCGCTACGCACACAGCTTTTGGCAAGGCTGGAGTGGCTCGTGGAAAAAGTGGCGCAGTCGAACGAACTGAATGACGTGCGCGTCTTGCCTCAGTTGCACACCCTCCTGTGGGGAAACAAACGTGGCGTGTAAATTCAAAAAACGATGAGGAAAGGGGAAAAACGATGGCAGAAAGAAAAGAGGAAGAATTAAAGGATCTTACGCTATTAGGCAGCCAAGGCACGAAATATTTATTCGAATACAGCCCAGAGGTGTTAGAAGTATTCGAAAATAAACACCCTGATCGTGATTATTTCGTGAAGTTCAATTGTCCGGAGTTCACATCTCTATGTCCAAAAACCGGACAACCGGACTTCGCGACGATTTACATTAGCTATATTCCCGATAAAAAATGCGTCGAAAGCAAATCTTTGAAATTGTATTTATTCAGCTTCCGCAATCATGGCGATTTCCATGAAGACTGCGTCAATATTATTATGAACGATTTAATTAAAGTGATGGAGCCGCGCTATATTGAAGTATGGGGGAAATTCACGCCGCGCGGCGGCATTTCGATCGATCCGTATTGCAACTGGGGCCGTCCTGGAACAAAGTATGAGAAAATGGCAGAATATCGCTTAATGAATCACGATTTGTATCCTGAAAAAGTTGATAACCGTTGATCGGCATTTTCCATTCATAATTTGCGTTATGCCAACTGAATGTTTTCTTTGTGTTCTTCTCTTACACCCCGGATGAGCTGAATTAATAGTAAAATATGTCCAAAAAGGTAAGGAATGAATAGAAATGAAAGCCGACTGCCAAACTTTTTGATAGGCGTTTATTTATATTTGCAAGAGGCAGGAGGTAAGGGAATGCCTTATAATGTAGCCCAAAAGCTCATCCAAAGCCACCTCGTATCGGGGAGAATGATTCCGGGTGAAGAGATCGGACTTAAAATTGATCAAACCTTAACGCAAGATGCTACAGGCACAATGGTCATGCTGGAACTCGAAGCGATGGGACTTGACCGTGCCAAAACCGAAGCGTCTTGCCAATATGTTGACCACAACATCATACAAGAAGATAGCAAGAACCCCGATGATCATCTATTTTTACTCAGTGCGACACGGAGATTCGGCTTGTATTTCAGCCGACCCGGCAACGGCGTCAGTCATCCGGTTCATATGCAGAGGCTGGCAAAGCCGGGAAAAACGTTGCTCGGTTCAGACTCTCATACGTGTGCGATCGGCTGTATGGGGATGCTTGCTATGGGGGCCGGTGGGATTGATGTCGCCATGGCGATCGCTGGAGAACCGTTCTATGTTAAAATGCCAAAAATCTGGGGCATCAAATTAACGGGAAAACTCCCCGATTGGGTGAGCGCCAAAGATGTGATTTTGGAACTGCTCAGAAGATATGACGTCAAAGGCGGGGTCGGAAAAATCATTGAATACTACGGCCCTGGCTTGAAGCATCTTAGCGCGATGGATCGACACGTCATTGCCAATATGGGTGCTGAACTTGGTGCGACGGGGACGGTGTTCCCATCCGACGGAGAAATTAAACGCTTTTTAAAAAGCCAAGGCCGGGAGGATGACTGGATCGAGCTCGTCGCTGACGAAGGGGCCGAATATGATCTTCATGACGAAATCGACTTGTCCTCTTTAGTTCCGCTCATTGCCAAACCGTCAAGCCCCGGAAATGTCGTACCGGTGGAAGAAGTTGCGGGTGAACCGATTTACCAAGCATATATTGGTTCATCGGCCAATCCGGGATATAGAGATTTTGCGGTAGCCGCTGAGATCGTCAAAGGAAAAAAAGTCGCATCGGGGGTATCATTTGATATTAACCCGTCCTCGCGGCAGATGTTAACGGACTTGGTAAAAAACGGCCACATCGCGAGTTTATTATCGGCTGGGGCACGGCTTCATCAAGCTGGTTGCAATGGTTGTATTGGAATGGGGCAGGCACCGGCAACCGGACGAAACAGCTTGCGTACGACACCGCGGAACTTCCCAGGACGGTCCGGGACCCGTGAGGATAGCGTCTTTTTATGCAGTCCGGAAACCGCAGCAGCCTCAGCGTTAACGGGTAAAATTACGGATCCACGAACGCTTGACATGGACTATCCGAGAATCAATGAGCCGAAGGAGCCAACCGTGGATGTTGAATTGCTTGATCCTCCGCTACCGCTCGAAGAAGCGCGCAAAGTGCAATTGGAAAAAGGCCCGAACATCGCGTCCATTCCTGAAATGGATGAGCTCCCAGACGAACTGGAAGTACCCATTTTATTAAAGATGGGAGATAACATCTCGACCGATGAAATTCTCGCAGGTGGCGCAAGGGTTTTACCATACCGGAGCAATTTGCCGAAAATCAGCCAATTTGCATTTGAGATCATTGATGACACTTACTATGAACGGGCCATGAAAACCAAAGAGCAAGGTGGGCATGCTATTGTTGGTGGTTTCAACTATGGTCAAGGTTCAAGCCGTGAGCATGCGGCCCTTGCCCCGCGCTATCTCGGTCTTCGCGTGGTCCTTGTCAAAGACTTCGCTCGCATCCACTGGCAAAATCTTGTCAACTTTGGTGTCCTGCCGCTGACTTTTGCGAACGAATCCGATTATGATCTTCTTAATCAAGGCGATACAATCAAAATCACAAATTTAAAAGCGCAAATTCAAAACGGCCGTGAAGTGACCATACACCACAAGGAAAGCGGCAAACAATTAAAAATGAATCATGCGTTATCCGAACGACAAGTGGATATCATGCTTAAAGGCGGCTTAATTAACTGGGTTAAAGCGCGACAAAAGAAAAGTTAAAAACAGAAAAGAGGGATAAAAGATGCCGGATCGTGATCACATTTGTAAAGCCTGTGACGGCACAGGGCTCTTAGCCGATGATGAATTTTGGCAATATACATGCACGGTTTGCGGCGGTGACGGGATCATGATGCCGAATGAAAACCCTGAACCCGCGGTCCCGTTTTCCGTGGACGATAACAACCGCGTATTGGAATAGGGAATCGGTGAGTGGGAAGGCGAGTCGGACTGCGATTCGCCTTCATTTGTCACACTTAGTGTCAAAAAATTTTATCACTACAAAACCAGAAGACTCCATCCTCAAGCAGCCTGTAATCGAAAAAGGTTAAAAGGCTTGCGTTTCACTAGCGTATCTTAAAGGAATATTTCAGTTTCTCTCTACTAAACCCTTCTCTACAAAGAATTTGTCAGTATTTTTAACACAGCAAAAAAAGAAAATTGTTACTTTTTATTCCAACTGTAAAGTTAGCTCCTTTTTTCCGATGAATTAGGTAGGAGGGGACGAGGAAAATGAAGCTGGGATTAGTGAAGAAGCTTGTTTTCGGCATGGTAGGTGTTGCCATTGTCACGTACGGGACAAGTGCTGTGTTTATTTTTTATGTTTCTCATTGGTTTCAAAATGTTTTACCACAATGGCTCTTTATCCTAATAACCCTATTACTTGGGATTATTTGGTCAGGGATCCTTGGTTGGCTTTTTGCTAGCTATTTAATGAAAAGGCTACAGTTTTTACAATCAGCTGTTCAAAAGGCGGCGGAAGGACATTTCGATATTGAAGTGCCCTTGACTCATTCACGAGATGAATTGGAAACCTTAGCAATTGGCTTTAACAAGATGATTGACCAGCTCGGGATGGTTGTTAAAGACATTCAACAATACGCTGGAAAAACGTCCGCGCGTATAGAACAATTGAACGCGGCAGCTGATGATGTCTCACAACAAATTAAGCAAATTAGTGAGAATGTGAATGAAATAGCTACTGGCGCGGAGTCCGATGCTAAATCATCCCAAGAAGCATTGAACGAAGTGAAAAAAGGTCTTGAACATGCAGAAGCGATCCGCGCACATGCCAAGCATTCAAAACAATTAGCTGAGGCAACCATTAAAAGTTTATCTGAAAGCGTCCTTTCGATGAAAGAATTAATCGATGGCGTTCATCGTATCGGCAAAACGAACGAATCATCATTGCAAGTCGTTATGGATTTGAAAGAACAAGCCGACGGAATCAGCCGGATCATCGACGTTGTTGCCGAAATTGCCGAGAAAACCAATATGCTTTCATTAAATGCGTCGATTGAAGCCGCAAGAGCTGGAGAGGCCGGGAAAGGTTTTACAGTCGTCGCCCATGAAATCCAAGAGCTTGCAAACCAAAGCGCCGCGGCCGTTAAAGAAATCCATGGTATGATAAGAACGATACAGGAAAAAGTCGATGACTCTGTCTTACATAACCAAGAGCAATTAAAAATGGGTCAAGAAGAAATTCAAAGAGTGAAGGAAACAGAAAAGCTTCTTAGTGAAATGGCAGATTCTATTTATAAAGTTATGTCAAGTATTAACGATATCGATCAGTTTAGTGCCGATCAACAACGGATTATGGATGAAATTGTGAAGGTCAGTGAGCAAAACACACAGATTGCTCATGCGATTTCTGCTGCCGTTCAAGAAACAGCGGCTTCAACAGACATTCAATCCCACCATGTGACGGAAATGGCGAGCTTATTGACGGAAATTCTCAACGATGCCAGAACCTTGCAAGCTCATGCAAGCCAACTGAAAGTATCCTAACAATTCGCGAAAAATCGGCTTTTCTCAAGCCGGTTTTTTGTTTATGATGGAGAGGAGGAGGTATTCAATGGATAAAATTGTTTTTCTTGACTTTAATGGGGTCATGATGTGCGGTAAACATCCGTTTCCATCTAAGCACCATGAGGGATTTGAATTTTATCCCAAAAGCGTTGAGAATCTGAAAGAAATCATTCAGGCTACAAAAGCGAAAATCGTTGTCACTTCCACTTATCGTAAAATGTATGCGCCTGAACAATTGAAAACGCGATTTTTTAAGCCTTATGGTTTGGAAGAAGCTTTCAAAGGTATCACTTCATCATTAGGCAGCCGCGGCGAAGAAATAAAACATTACATCGAAAAACATGATATACAACATTTTGTGATCATCGATGATTTGCCGATCAACGGATTTGGGCGACATTTCTTGCGTACAAACGGCTTTGAAGGCATTTCTGATTGGATCAAAAAGGAGGCCATTCTGATCCTTGGGGGGCAGTTTCCTGAAAATTTTACATAAATAGAGAATGAGTGACGCGACGAGGATAAAAGCGAAAGGCGGAGCATATTTATGATGAAAACAAAAGAATATACCGATATACGCCGGGGGCGTAGGGGGGACCCAGATGAGAAAAATAACATTGCGGCCATATCAATGGAAGCTGCTTTGGGTGGTCGGTTTGGTCATTCTTTCAATCCTTTGTTTTGAGCTTCAAGAACACACACAAAAGATTTCACAAGATACCTACCAAGTTACTCCATTGATTTGGATCAACGTATTGATTCAAATCGTCTTCGGTCTCTATTTTTCCTTATTATTCGTGCGAAGTTGGTCAATCAAATATCAGCCATCTCTGTTATTCTGTGTGGCGCTTCCTTGTCTTGTGCTCGCGTTGTCTTTTCCCGTCGATGCCACCTTCTCATCCGTCAATCACATCCTGGCAACAGTCTTCACTCCGTCCATCTATCAATGGTTATTAAAATTGTATGCGATGAACGCTTTTGGCTTCATTGGAAGTTTAACCCTTGTGTTAAGTATTTTCGGGGGAAGCCAATCAAAGTCTAAGGAGCAACCCCCGAATGAGTGAGGTTCGTAAATGAAATTAAGGTTCTTCAATAATTAACGCGATCGGGCAGTGGTCGCTGCCAAGTACCTCGCTATGAACTTGAGAATCTATGATTTTGTCAGCTAATCTTTCCGATAGGATAAAGTAATCAATCCGCCAGCCGATATTCCGCTCGCGAACCTTATTCATATAGGACCACCAGGTGTAGACATCCTTTCGGTCAGAATATAAATATCTGAATGCATCTATAAACCCGGCCTGTAACAGGGCCGTCATTTTTTCCCGTTCTTCATCCGTAAATCCCGAATTACCGACATTGGACTTAGCATTTCTTAGATCAATTTCTTGATGGGCAACGTTTAAGTCCCCACATAAAATCACTGGTTTGTGGCTGTCTAAACGCTTTATGTACTCGCGAAATTGGTCTTCCCAAATTAAGCGACGTGAAAGCATCGACAAATCGCGGCGGGCATTGGGCGTATAAACCGTGACCATATAAAAATGCTCATACTCCAATGTAATGACCCGTCCTTCATTATCTTTGATATGTTCGCCGATTCCGTAATGGACGGATAGCGGCTCTTTTTTTGTAAAAATTGCAGTCCCAGAATAACCTTTTCTTTCAGCATAATTCCAGTATTGATAATAGCCTTCGAGATCCAGCTCGATTTGACCTTCCTGGCACTTCGATTCCTGAATGCAAAAAATATCCGCATCCACCGAATGAAAATAATCTAAAAAACCTTTATTCACACACGCGCGGATGCCGTTGACATTCCATGAGACAATTTTCAAAACCCATTCTCCTAACTGCCCATTTCTTTCTCTACTATTATATATAAATGTTCAGAGAAAGATAGTTTTAGTGCTTGCGCTTCAATGCATTATGCATGAGGAAACCGCGGCGACTGGAGATAACGTGTTTGGATGATATTTCGATGATGTCGTTCGTGTCCGGCGATGATGTAGGCTAAAGCGCGCACGGTAAGCGGAGATTGATTCGCTTCTCCCATTTTGGTCCAATCCGCATCGCGCAACCCTTTTAATAAATGCACCGTAGATGCCCGAACCGCTGAAAAATTTTTCAAAAGCTCTTCCAATGGCCATTCATCAAAAGCAGCCTGTTCGACATATGCATCTTGGTCAAAACCCGGTAAGGGTGTCGTATCTCCGCGAGCGATGGCAAGGAGCCGGTAGCTCATCACCCGTTCTGTATCAGCAACATGGCCGATCAGTTGTTTAATGCTCCATTTGTGCGCTTCATAGCGAAAACGGGCTTCTTCGTCCGTAAGGTTTTTTAAGAGGTCCTTTGTTTCTTTTTCTTGCTGAACGAGAATCTCGATGATATCGCCTTCTGGAACCATATCGACATAAGGTTTGAAATAAGCATTGTATTCATTGGATTCAGGCCGAAAACGCAAAGGTCATCCCCCCACAGTGAATTTTGCCGTTAATGACTAGGCATTTCTCAACGTCACTTGGAATTGTTCATTCATCTTGATTGTAGCACATATACATAGAAAATAATTTATTTGACTTTCTAGAATGATCATCCTCCTTCAAAGAAAAAAGCATCTGTCTAAGAAGATAATAAAAATATTATGTCAACTAAATAGGAAAAGTTAACGCGGAGATTATCGAGAATCGGTCAATATGTTGATCAAGGAAAATATTAAATGAACAACGAATATAAAAATGGGAATACATCGACGATTCTGTTAATTGGTGATAAAATTTTAGGTGAAGGACAAGAATCCGCAATAAAAGTTTGGTTTCACAGACATAGTATTTGCCTATAGGGTGATCGGAGGGAACTTATAAACTAACCGTTCAAGATCTTCTCAAGCGCGCACCTTTAACAAAAGCTTTTGTGTCGCGGATGAATGATCACAACAATCAGCAAATGAAGCGACTGGTATCCGTTAGCCCGAATTTTTTTGCGGAATCTTTCAAACTTTTTAGGGGAGGAAAAATCATGGTGGATGTGTCTTTGAAAGACCTTGTTCAAAAAGACGATCAATATATTTGGCATGCGATGCGCCGGTATAACCCGGATAACCCTCCTTTGATTATGAAGGAAGGTAAGGGGGCTTGGATTAAAGATGTGGATGGGAAGGACTATTTGGATGGCATGAGCGGTCTTTGGTGTGTGAACATCGGTTATGGCCGAAAAGAGTTGGCACAAGCCGCCTATGACCAACTGAGAACGCTGCCGTATTATCCGTTATCCAACAGCCATATTCCAGCCATCCAATTAGGGGAAAAATTGTCTGAATGGCTCGATGATGACTATGTCTATTTTTTCTCAAACAGCGGATCCGAGGCCAATGAAACAGCCTTTAAAATCGCTCGCCAATATCATTACCAAAAAGGTGAACAAGGGCGTTATAAATTTATCTCCAGATACCGAGCATATCATGGCGGTACCGCTCTAGCACTCGCCGCTACCGGTCAAGCCGAAAGAAAGGTGCGTTATGAACCACTTAGCCCAGGTTTTATTCATGTCTCACCCCCGGATCCTTATCGAAGCCCTTACCAAGGAACTTTAGAAGAATTGGGTCAGGCTTTTGCGGATGAACTGGATCGGACCATCACTTGGGAGCTTGACGAAACCGTCGCTGGGGTGATTATGGAGCCTATTATAACAGGTGGCGGCATCATTGTTCCCCCGGAGAATTATTTGCAAAAAGTGCGGGAAGTCTGTGACCGGCACGATGTATTACTCATCATTGACGAAGTGATCTGTGGTTTTGGCCGGACCGGTAAAAAATTCGGTTTTATGAATTATGGCATTAAGCCGGATATTATCACCATGGCAAAAGGAATCACAAGCGCCTACCTTCCGCTTTCCGCAACGGCTGTCAGAAAAGACATCTATGAGGTATTTAAAGGTACGGAAACCTATGCGCATTTTCGACACGTTAATACCTTTGGTGGACATCCTGCATCCTGTGCAGTCGCATTGAAAAACCTAGAAATCATGGAAAGTGAAGATTTGGTGAACCGTTCCGAAAAGTTAGGCGCAATCCTTAAAAATGCATTGCAAGAGTTAGAAAATCATCCCTATGTCGGTCACATCCGCGGAAAAGGTTTACTTGTCGGGATCGAATTAGTGGAAGACAAAGTCACGAAAAAACCAATTGCGCCCGAAAAAATTAACAAAGTCATTAATGATTGTAAAGAAAAAGGTTTAATTATAGGGAAAAACGGGGACACCGTCGCGGGCTTTAACAATGTGATCACATTGGCCCCGCCGCTCTGTCTGACAAACGATGACCTCAACTTTTTGGTTGAAACGCTAAAGCAAGCGATTTGGAACTTAGCTTGAACATAAGGACGGTTAAGTCTCTTGCTCATTTACTGAAAAAATGTTTTTTTGTAAAAATTTTTCCATCATAAGCTTCATCGCTCCATTAACCCAATCAAAAATTCCAACCTCCTTTGATGAAGGGTATATTGAAATTGGATTGAAGAAAAAGCTGAAAGAGTCGAGATAACACAATAGTTATTGATAAACAAAGATGCATCTTTTAGAAGCCATCATGTGGCTAGCATCGCTGAGAAATGATATTCTTTTAAGTAAGAGGAAAAAGTTGCATCAAAGGAGATTTAAGCAATGGGAAACTATCGAGGCTATATCGGAACGTACACAAAAGGGGAGAGTGAGGGCTTATATTCTTTTTCTTTAGATACGGATAAAGGCGAAATCCGAGATGTACGGTTAGCCGCTGTCCTTGACAATCCAACATATTTAACGATCAGTGATGATAACCAAAATCTTTATTCTGTCATTAAAAAAGGAGAAACCGGCGGAGCGGTTGCCTTTTCCATTGATCAAAACACCGGGGCACTTAAAGCGCTTAATGACCGCTCATCTAATGGTGCCGCACCTTGCCATATCAGTGTTGACCAAAAAAAGCAATATGTGCTGACGGCTAACTATCATAAGGCCGAAGTTGTTCTTTATCCTCTCAATCCAGAGGATGGGAGGTTGAAAGACCCTTCCTCCATCGTAAAACTAGAAGGTTCAGGGCCCAATCCAAAACGGCAAGAAAGCGCTCATACCCATTTTGCTGGATGGACGCCGGATGAAAAGTATGTGGTGATTGTTGATTTAGGAATGGATGCGATTGTGACATATCAAGTGAAAGCCGGCAAACTGGAAGAAGCAAGCCGCCTATTGGTCCAGCCGGGTAGCGGCCCGCGCCATATCGCTTTTCATCCTAATGGAAAATACGCCTATGTGATGACCGAATTGAGTGGGGAAATTATCGTGCTTGATTATGATGCGGAAACGGGAAAACTGTTGCCGAAGCAATATGCCCAAACGCTTCCAACACATTTTTCCGGTTATAATGACGGCAGTGCCATCCATCTGACTACTGATGGGCGGTTCGTGTATTGTGCGAACCGCGGCCATAACAGTATTGCCGCTTTCCGCGTGGATGAAGGATCTGGCCAGCTGACATTGATCGAGCACACACCGACGGAAGGGGATTGGCCACGCGATTTTGTTCTTGATCCTTCTGAACGGTTTTTAGTCGCTGCCAACCAAAATTCCGGCAATCTCGTGTTGTTTTCTCGTGATGTTGAATCAGGAAGATTAACCCTCCGGCAAGAGGATGTCCGTGTCCCGGATCCGGTTTGCGTGAAGTTTTTACATATTTAGAATGAAAGACATTACGATCTGCAAGGAAAGCCTTTCTTCAGTACGTATCGTTTTGAAAAAACGAGAAGGTTGACGGCCTTAGTCAACCTTTTTTTCGTCCTTTAAGATTTGATAAAAATAGCACGTCTTCCCCAAGACATCGGACGGATGGCGACACGCGAATGGATGCAGCAAAAGTGCCATGGCAGGGGATAAATTTTTTTTTTTCGGATTTCGAAGCAAATCACATTCTTTTTTTTCACAAATGGTGTATATTAATGAATTGATTTTGAAGCATACGTGAGCTGTTCGTCAAAACGATCGTATTGGAAGGGGATGCTGTGTGGAAGAAACATATCAATCAGGTCCTGAGAAACCGAGAATTTGGACGAAAGACTTCATTTTTATTTGTATCGCCAACTTTTTTGTCTTTATCGGCTTTCAGATGACGCTGCCAACGCTTCCGCTTTTTGTTGAAAAGCTTGGCGGTAGCGATCAACTGATCGGCATGGTCGTCAGCATTTTTACCTTATCCGCTTTGCTTATCCGCCCTTGGGTCGGCCATGCATTGGAATCCAAAGGCCGTCGTTTTATTTACCTCGTCGGCTTGGGGATTTTCGTCGTGTCGGTTGGGTCCTACGCCTTTTTATCGAGCATTGTGTTGCTTTTTCTGATGCGAATCATTCAAGGAGCTGGCTGGGGCATGTCCACAACAGCCGGTGGGACGGTGGCTACAGATATTATACCGGCAAAACGGCGCGGTGAAGGCATGGGCTACTTCGGTTTATCAGGAAACCTCGCCTTAGCGCTCGGGCCTAGCTTCGGACTGGTCCTTGTATCAATAATCGGGTTTTCGTATACCTTTTTACTTTCTGCTCTTGGAGGTTTGCTTGCCCTCATTTTTGCCTCTATGTTGCATTATAAGCCAGTTGATAAAAATGCTGTCGCTCATAACCGCTGGGATGTCCTTGAGAAAACCGCGTTGAAGCCTGCTTCATTGATGTTTTTTATGACCATGTGTTTTGGCGGCATTGCCTCGTTTCTTCCGCTATACGCAGAGGAAAAAGGAATTGGCGGCATCGAATGGTATTTCATCATTTATGCACTGGCTTTAATGCTATCACGAACGTTTTCCGGACGCATTTATGACTTGAAAGGTCATCAAGCCGTCTTTATCCCTGGTGCGGTTTTAATTATCGCCGCGATGCTCAGCCTATCCTATCTAGGCAGTTTTCTATATCTCATACTTGGTGCAATTCTGTTTGGCATCGGTTTTGGCGCCATTCAGCCAGCCATGCAAGCGTGGGCAGTGGAAAAAGCACCGATGAATCGGAAAGGAATGGCCAACGCCACCTTTTTCTCTTGCTTTGATTTAGGCGTCGGATTTGGTGCGTTATTCTTCGGCATGATCGCGAGTCATTACGGTTATGCAGACATCTATCTTGTTGCTGCTAGCTCTGTCGTTGTTTCAGTCATCCTGTATTTGATCTATCTTGTTCGCGACAACAAACAAAAAAAGGTGAGACAACGTTTGACGCAAGCTTAGACCAATCACAGTCGAAAACAGGTAAAGGAGCGTCTTTCTTGATATCCTTTGGGCTCAGAGATCAAGGATAAGTAAATGAGTAGGATTTATTGATTTACGTGTTCTGTCTAGGGGGAGAGATGATGGAAAGTTTACCTTGTAAAGGTTGTCGAGGGCTCTGTTGTGGACCCGTTCCGATCACCAAGGATGAGCTAAAAAAAATCAAAAAGAAAATTCAATCCATGCCAAAGAAACTGCGTGAGGAACTAAAAAACCAGCCGCGAATGCCTGGCACTTGTATTTTTTATGATGAAAAAAAAGATGGTTGCGGCATTTATTCCGCCCGGCCCTCCATCTGTCAGGCGTTCGGCTATTATAAAAATCTTGCCTGCTTTCGCAATCCCAAAGTGGCCTCCAATAGAAATTATGTTGCGAAAGACTCCCCGGTAGGCATTTTAAGTGTGGATTTTACATGGAAGGATTTCATATGAAGCGATATGCCGGTTGTTTACAAAAAAAGTGGACAGAAAATGAGTGAAGGACGACACAACGCCAAAAATAGAAGAGTCCCCCTATTTGAACCGAGGGGGACCCTTGACCAGGCCAATGTTTTATTGATGTTTTTTCTAATATAAAGATGCGGTGCGACGTTTTGCAAGCTTATGAGCTGTAAAACGTCGCGACTCAAGATGTGCAACGTTTTGGCACGTGAACTTACTGAAAACGTCGCGCAAAATTAACCGATACCTGATGCTGTTTTACTTCAATCTTCCCGCTTTCTTCGCAGCCTCTTTTAAAATGTGCTCGATTTGGCTATTGACGCTTCGAAGCTCGTCTTCAGCCCACTTGGCGAGCACTTCATATAATTTTTGGTCGATGCGAAGAGGAAAGGCTTTTCGCTTCGTCATAAAAACACGACCTTAGTAAATCGTTCCGTTATTGATGACCGGTTGTGTTCCTTTTTCAGAGACAATCGCAATCATTAAATTATTGACCATTTGTGCTTTTCTTTCTTCATCGAGATCAACGATTTTTTGTTCCGTAAGTTCATCAATAGCTGCTTTCACAAGTCCAACCGCCCCGTCGACAATTACCTTACGCGCCGACAAAACCGCCCGTGCTTGTTGCCGCTGCAACATGGCGGAAGCAATCTCTGCGGAATAAGCGAGGTGCATGATGCGTGCTTCAATGACATCGACACCGGCCACTGCCAACCGTTGTTGTAGGTCATTCACAAGGACTTCGGCAATTTCATCACTGTTTTGCCGCAATGTCCACTGATTTTCCTTTGATTCAAACGTATCGTAAGCATAATGGCTGGCAATATGGCGAATGCCGGTTTCGCTTTGGATTTGCACAAATTGAATGTAATTTTCGACGTCAAACACGGCTTTTGCGGCATCACTTACTTTATAGACGACGACCGCGGCAATTTCAATGGGGTTGCCTTCTAAGTCATTCACTTTCAATTTTTCACTATTAAAGTTCGTCACCCGCAAGGAAACGCTCTGTTTGAAAGTGAACGGGATCGTCATCCATAACCCTTGATCGCGGATGACCCCAAGGTATGTCCCAAAGATAGTTAACACTTTTGCTTGGTTAGGCTGCACAATCGTCAAACTGGTTGCTGCAACAATACATAGTAAAACAAGCAGAACACCAAGTAATTTTACCGGAATGGCTGGCGCGCTAATGATAAGATAGACGCCAATAATTAAACTGATAAATGCAAGCAAAAGGGCACCATAACCATTCATTTTAAAGACCGGTTTTTCCTTCATCATGAATCCCCCCTAAAATATTTCTTTTGATATTAATATGATATCATATCTGTATTAAAATGGCAATGCGGATTTCAGAAAATTGTATACTTTTCCTTTAATGAGTCACTTTTGTTTTCGATTTTCAATCCAATGGCAACGTGGTAAGATAAACACAGCATAGAAAAGTTGATTGTCACAGGGGTTGAAAACTTGAAACAGTTAATTAATAAGGAAGTAGCAGCCATTGAAATTTCCGGCATCCGCAAGTTTTCGAATATGGTCGCGGATGTCGAAGGCATGATCTCACTGACGATCGGTCAGCCCGATTTTCCAACACCCGAGCACGTCAAACAAGCTGGTATTCAAGCCATTGAACAAAATGCGACCACTTATACGCATAATGCCGGTGACCGCAACCTGCGACATGCTGCCAGTGCTTTTGTTCAGAGGAAATACGGTTTAACATATAATCCTGAAACAGAAGTGATTGTGACCATCGGTGCAAGCGAAGCGATTGATGTCGCGTTAAGAACGATTCTTGAAGCTGGTACTGAAGTGATCTTGCCGGGACCGATCTATCCCGGTTACGAACCAATCATACGTTTATGCGGCGCGACGCCGGTGTATGTTGATACAAGGGATACAGCGTTTAAAATCACAGCGGAAAAAATCAAACAAGCGATAACGGAGAAAACAAGGGCAGTCATTTTACCTTATCCATCCAACCCGACAGGTGTGACGTTGACAAAAGATGAATTGGGTGCCATTGCTGAGATCATCAAAGATCATGACATTTACGTTTTGGCAGACGAAATCTATAGTGAGCTGACATATGATGCACCGCATGCTTCGATTGCTTCCTTTATACCGGAGCAAACCATTGTCATTAACGGCTTATCAAAATCTCATGCGATGACAGGTTGGCGCATTGGTTTTCTGTTTGCCCAGGAATGGCTAGCCCAACATATTATAAAAGTACACCAATACAATGTTTCTTGTGCCTCTTCTATTTCTCAAAAAGCGGCGGTTGAAGCTTTAACGGCAGGCATCAATGATGCCGAAGGGATGAAAGCCGAATACATGAAGAGGCGATCCTTTGTCAGTCAACATTTGGATGAACTCGGTCTCGAATATGTGATGCCGAATGGGGCCTTTTACTTTTTCGTCAAACTGCCGTCCTACCTAACGCTTAATTCTTTTGACTTTGCGGTCGATTTAGCTAAGAAAGGGAAGGTGGCTGTTGTCCCAGGGAGCGCTTTTTCAAAATATGGGGAAGGCTATTTCCGAATCAGTTATGCCTCTAGCATCGAAATGCTGACGGAAGGCTTTAAAAGAATGAAACGGTACCTACTCGGGTAAAGGCACTCCAAATCATGACATTTTCATGACGATGCCCGGGATGCGGATGAAAAGGGGGCCTTGCGCTCGACTTTTTTATATATTACATCATAAATGGATGTGAAGGATGGACGTCATGAATAAAACGGAAATTTATGGGGAACTAACAAAACTCATTGATGAACATAAAATTTTGCAAGATGAACCGTTAAAACCACATGTCTATACACGGATAGGTGGCAAGGCGGATTTTCTTGTATTTCCTAGTAACTTTGAAGAAGTTCAGCACCTTGTCAAATTTTCTCTCGCTCATCATATCCCTTATACGATTCTTGGAAACGGCTCGAATCTCATTATCCGTGACGGCGGAATCAGGGGCATTGTCATAAATCTTACCGATTTGACCGATATGCGGCTTGAAGGGGAAAAAATCATTGCCCAATGCGGTGCCGCGATCATTGATGTGTCGCGTTTTGCTTTGAAACATTCGCTTACCGGTTTGGAATTCGCCTGTGGCATCCCCGGGACCGTCGGTGGTGCTGTTTACATGAATGCGGGAGCGTATGGCGGGGAATTGAAAGATGTGTTGGAGTCGGCACTGATTTTGGATAACCAGGGCGAGATGAAGAGACTCCGGAATGACGAGCTTGAGTTTTCATACCGAAACAGTCTTGTCGCACAAAAAGGCTATCTTGTATTGGAAGCCGTTTTTGCATTAACAAAAGGGGACAGCCGTGCCATTAAGGAAAAAATGGATGATTTAACCTTTCGCCGGGAATCGAAACAGCCATTGGAATATCCGTCCTGTGGCAGCGTCTTTAAACGGCCACCCGGTTATTTTGCTGGAAAATTGATACAGGATTCCGGTCTTCAAGGCACGCGAATCGGTGGTGCCCAAGTTTCCACAAAACATGCCGGCTTTATCGTCAATATTGCTGATGCCACAGCTTCTGATTATATTTCACTCATCCGCCATGTTCAAAAAACAGTGAAAGAAAAGTTTAACGTCGATTTAGAAACTGAAGTAAAGATCATCGGTGAAGATTAAAAGCTTAGCCTTTCGGTTGAGCTTTTTATTTTTATATTCGTCAGTTTACATCAATGATACCATCCATCCCTTCCCTGGAAGGGCCGGTGAGTGTCATGACTAGCCTTTTGGCAAGCCTTTCTTTCACTTTTATATGAGAGGTTCTAGATATTGGTTATTTGTCGATAAGAATATTGAGAAAATTACAAAAGTTTAAAGGGATAAACATTATGGTAAATCATAACTAACGATGGCTACCGTTTAAAGGAAGGAGTTAAAATCTCCATTTAAAGCGATTCGATCCTCAAAACGAAAGACCGTGTAAGGTATCCTCATTTTGGGTCAGCTAATTTGTTATTTTATACATAGAAATGATCAATGGAGGAGTTGTAACGATGGCATATTATCCTAAATATTTTCTCGTCTTATGCCAAGACCGCCTACATGACCCGAACGGAAAGCCATATTCCCTTTATTTTATCAATCTTTCCGATACTAAGATCAAACGGTTGGATGTTAAAACCGGCGGATATGCCACCATCGATCATGAATTGGTTAATTTGGAACCTACTGAAAAAACATGGACGAACCTTCCTCCGCGAGCATTTTGTTTCATTCAAACGGCTGGTAAAGCGGATTTTGATTATGTGCTTTGGTACAATATCAAGGCCATAACCGAAGAAAAAGAACAAGATTTAACCTTTCACATTCCAAAACATTTAATCGATGCCAAAAGGGTAGATAGCCTCCCGGTGCTCGGTCTGCCTGGTTATGTCTTTTACCCGATGGATTAAAAGGGGGATGGCCCCCCTATTGTGTAACAACCGCCGGGTGAGAATCCTCTTTAGAAAAGAAAAACTTTACGTGATGCGATTTACCTCACAGTAAGCGCCAGGCCATCGGGTTATTCTAATAGTACGAGCACGCATTTATTTTGTTTGAAAGGGGATACACATGACTCTTAAACATATCCATGAATTTTTGGTATACGATTCGGCTCGCATGACGAAGCAAACCATTTATAAAGAAGGAAAGAGTCAAGTCTTCGTTTTAAATTTAATGCCCGGTCAACAAGTACCGGCACATAGCCATCCGAACGCTCATGTTTTTCTTCTTGTTGTAAAGGGGAAAGGAATAGGTCGAATCGATGAGACTGTTTTTGACATCCGCGAGGGAGACACCTTCCACTGTAGCGATGACGAACAGCTAAGTATAGAAAACAATAGCGATGACAATCTTAGTTTGTATGTTGTGTTAAATCGTCAATGATTTTTACCCAAAACGGTGAACGCTTTAATGCCCATTCACCGTTTTTTTCATTTTTTACTGGTAAAAAATCGATCATTTTCAGTCCAGCATAAGGGTAATGAAGTCCACGCCTTTTTTTAAAGGCTTAGCAGAGCCAATTTTCTAAAAAATTTTTGTCCCTTTGTTTGGCATTTAACCCTGCACTCTGAGTAAAACATTTTTAATGATCCTTTTGGTTGGTCTATAATAAAGTTCAACCATATCGTTGACGAAGGAGTGTTGGATGATCATGAATTGGGTGACGTTAAATAATGGCGTTAAAATGCCTCAACTTGGCTTTGGGGTTTGGCAAGTGGAAGACCAAAAAGCGACGGTTGCGGTAAAGAAAGCGCTTGAGGTCGGGTATCGATTGATCGATACAGCGATGATATATGGCAATGAAGCAGGCGTGGGGCGAGCGGTTAAGGAATCGGGGATCCCTCGGGAAGATTTATTTATCACAACAAAGGTTTGGAATGCCGACCATGGCTACGAAAAGACATTGAAAGCATATGACGAAAGCCTTTCGCGATTAGGTCTTGATTATGTGGATCTATATCTTATCCATTGGCCGACACCCAAATATGATCAATATATCGATACATATAAAGCATTGGAAAAACTCTATCACGACGGTCGTGTCAGAGCCATCGGGGTTTGTAATTTTGAAAACGAACATCTTGAACGGCTTTTAAAGGAATGCGATGTGGTGCCTGTTCTGAATCAGATCGAATGCCATCCTTATCTTCAACAAAATGAATTAAAAGCATTTTGCGCAGAACATAACATTTTTGTTGAAGCATGGAGCCCCTTGGAACAAGGCGGGGAGGTATTAAAAGACGAGGTGATCGTCAAAATTGCCGAGTCGCATGGTAAAACACCGGCTCAAGTCGTCCTCCGTTGGCATTTGCAAAACAATACGATTGCTATTCCAAAATCGGTCACCCCATCGCGGATCGAAGAAAACTTTCATGTCTTCGATTTTGAATTAACCTCAGAGGAGATGGCGGCGATTGGCAAGCTCAACCGAAATCGCCGCAGAGGCTCACATCCGAATGAAATGAATAGACGGTGAAACATTTTCCACTCGTAAAAAAGACCGTACGATTTGCGACCTTTTTTTCAACGGTTAATGGCCCTGGAGAGGAAGTTCTCCGGGCCATTTTTGCTCTAATGCATCATCGAATATTAAGCTCGATGTATGCCTCTTTCTCCGTTTAATGTAAAGATACGCATGATTTGTTCCGTCTGTTTTTCAATTAATAGCGCAGCTTTGGCAAAACTATCTTCCAGAGTCAGTGGTCCGTTCGCGATGGCAAAGGCAGCCGTCAACCCCTCTTTATAAAGTGGTTCTAGATCATCACCGATGGCACCGGCCAGTGCGATGACAGGGATATGATAAGATTTGGCACTTTGACAAATACCGGCTATAACTTTTCCATAACATGTTTGAGCATCAAGTTTTCCTTCACCTGTCAAAATCAGGTGTGGCTTATGATTTTGAAGTAATGCATCAAAAGCAACCGTCTTTTTCACGAGTTGGATGCCGGATAAGAGTTGGGCATTAAGAAAAGCGAGCAGTCCTGCAGCCGTACCCCCGGCGGCACCAGCACCCGCAAGGTGATGCAAACGAATGCCGCGTTTTTGCTTCACCACATCGGCAAAGCGATGTAGCGCTTTGTCCAATTCCGAAACCATTTGCGGCGTGGCACCCTTTTGCGGTCCGAAGACGGCCGATGCACCTGTTTCACCAACGAGCGGATTCGCCACGTCACAGGCAATTTGAAAAGAGCAATCTCGAAGGCGCGGGTCGGCATCCGTATCGTCAACCATATGTAAATGTTGAAGCGCCAAGCCGCCATCCGGCAGCTCCCTGCCGCTATCATCCAAAAAGCGATAACCGAGTGCTTTTAACAATCCCGTTCCCGCGTCGTTTGTGGCACTACCACCTAAACAAATTATAAAAGTTCTCAAGCCTTGATCTAACGCATGGCGGATGAGCTCACCGGTTCCGTAGGTAGTCGTTTGACTCGGGTCTAACTCTGCGGGTTTAAGAAACGAGAGGCCGGAAGCTGCGGCGAGCTCAATGACGGCGGTTTGGCCGTCGCCAGTGATGCCATAGGATGCCGCGATCGGGCGCCCGAGCGGATCATGAACAGACACCCCTTCAACCAACGTGCCGTGTGTGGCATCAACAATGCTGGATGTTGTTCCTTCTCCGCCGTCGGCCATCGGCACAGGAATTATTTTTGCTTCCGGAACGACTTTTTTAATACCTCGGGCCATCGCTTGACACACCTCTGTCGCGGAAAGCGAGCCTTTAAAGGAATCAGGGGCTAAGATAATGTGCAATCTGTACAACTCCTTGTATGCGTTTGCAAATGATAAATTTATTATAAAACTGGCGGAGCGGACTTTCCATAGGATGTTATGATGAAAAGGATTTCAGTCTACTCTGTCGATTTTGTGTGGTTTAACCAAAAAGCAAGAGCGAATGGGAAAGGGGAGGAAGGTGGGTTCAATTAACAAATAAAAAACAGCCATGAACCACTTGGTCATGGCTGTCCATCCATTAATGAGTGTTGATCGGTTTTTAACTTACTTTTTTGTTGACCTTGGTTAGCTGGGCTTTTTTATGATACCCTTTGCCATAGAAAAAGGCCGTTAAAATGATGATCCAGAGTGGGCCAACAACCAAGGCAATTCGTGTATCAGGCGATAAAGCCATCGCCGCTGCGATGCCAATTAAAAAGACAATGGAGAAGATCGATGAAAACGGATATAAAGGCAAGCGGTAATCCAAAAGCTCTTTAGATTTTTGTAAACTGCTCCGAAATTTCATCTGAGAAAGTAAAATCACAACCCATGTCCAAATGGCACCAAACGTCGAGATCGAGGTCACCCAGGCAAAAACCTTAGCGGGGACAATATAATTTAGTACAACGCCAATCAGTAGCACAATAGCCGTTACAAATACCGCAAAACCCGGCACGCCGTTTTTGTTTAACTTCGCAAAGCGCTTCGGCGCTTCACCGTTTTCCGCCAAGTTAAATAGCATGCGCGCGGTGCTGAATAAACCACCGTTACACGATGAAAGGGCGGCTGTCAATACAACAAAGTTAATGATGCCAGCTGCAGCCGGGATGCCGAGTTTGTCAAACGTCATGACAAACGGGCTGCCTTTTGTCCCAAGCTCATTCCATGGATAAATCGACATAATAACGAATAAAGCACCGACATAAAAGATGAGGATGCGCCAGAAGGTGGCATCGACGGCTTTGGCAATGGTTTTCTTTGGATTTTTCGCTTCACCGGCGGTTACCCCAATCATTTCAATGCCAAGGAAGGCAAAGGCGACCATTTGCAGTGAAAGCAAAATCCCTTTGATGCCGTGCGGAAGGAAACCGCCATGGCTCCATAAATTGTGAATCCCCGTCGCCAATCCGCCATTTCCGATTCCAAAAATAATCATTCCGAGTCCAGAAACGATCATGAATATGATGGTGATAATTTTTATTAACGCAAACCAAAATTCTAGTTCCCCATAGGCTTTAACGGTAAGGAAATTAACGAGAGCCATAATAACTAGAGCAGCGAGTACCCAGATCCAGCGCGGCACATCTGGAAACCAGAAGCCCATATATATACCAACAGCCGTGATTTCTGCCATGCAAGTAACAACCCATAAAAACCAATAATTCCAACCGGTAATAAATCCAGGAAGTGGACCTAAATATTCACGGGCATATTGACTGAACGAGCCTGACACCGGCTTGTGTATAGCCATCTCACCAAGTGCTCTCATGATAAAAAACATCACGATGCCAGAAAGTATATAGGCGAGCAAGATGCCAGGTCCAGCGAGTTCAATGGCAGAAGCCGACCCCAAGAATAAACCAACACCGATCGCCGATCCAAGGGCCATCAGTGTAATATGCCTTTCTTTTAACTCACGTTGTAATCCGCTTTCCGGAGTGTTGTTCTTCATTGCTGTTTCCTCCAATCTTGTTGCGGGTTCATGTGTGGTGCTGATGCTGTCACCGGAAAGGTGATGGTAGCGCTTACAATATACCATAATAGTTAGTGTGTGACAAGTCGTGTTTTGTAAACACCTCAAAAATTGGCGTATAATATTGTTAAAAACCACAAATAACGGTTATCTGCTAAATCAGAAGGGGAAAGCGTATGGAATACGATTCAATTTGGGATAATCTCGATAGTTTGGAGGAATTTGCCGATGCGGTAAGCGAGTTTTTGCATTGTCCAGTTACGATTGAAGATCGCAACCACCGACTCTTAGCTTACAGTACTCACGATGAGCGGACGGACCCGGCGCGCATTTCAACGATCATTGGCCGACGCGTCCCTGAAAAAGTGATCAATAGCCTTTGGAAAGAAGGCATTATTCCGAGCCTTTTAAACAGCCGTGATCCGGTTCGCGTCAAAAAAATGGAAGATATTGGTCTTGGTGACCGCGTCGCTGTATCCATCTGGCATAAAAATGAGGTGCTCGGTTTTATTTGGGCGCTGGAAATTGATCGAGTTTTGGGTGAGGAAGAATTTGCCTTTTTGAAAAGAGCAGCGCAAGCGATCAAAAATAAATTGTTACCCATGCAGGCGCGCCGAGATAAAAAAGAAGAACGATCACAGGAATTTTTCTGGAAGTTATTAACGAGTCATTTTCAGACCGAAGAGGCGATCATCGAAAATTTTCACCGACTTCAAATCAACCCATCATCGTCCTATGCTCTCGCTGTTTTTCAGTTTCGAGAGGATATCTCAAGCAGCGAGGAAAAAAAGATTTTATATCTATTAAAAACGATTCAGCAATTAAAGATTATGCTTTATACGATTGATCACCAAAAATTGATACTATTGATTGCCCTTGACCATATCGACCAGCCGCTGACAACATTATCAGAATTTGTACAAACTTTTGTCGAGAAAACGGAGGAACGCTTCGGCGTTGGTGAAATTACCCCGGCATTCAGCAGTTTGCATACGGACTATCTTGATGTGGAACGAGCTTACAAGGAAGCGTTATCGGTTATTGCTATAAAGGAAAAATTTCCGCATGAAGTAAAAGAGATCTTTGGTTATCAAAATCTGGGGATCTACCGGTTTATCGATGTCCTTTTAGAAAAACGCACAAAGGACGGGTTTAAAAATCACGCTTTGGAAAAGCTCCGCGAATATGATGAAAAACACCAAACGAACTTAACCGAAACAATCGAAACATTTTTGGATAAAGATAATAATGTCCATGAGGCCGCTAAAGCGTTAAACGTTCACGTTAATACACTAGCTTATCGGTTAAAGCGCATTGCTGAAATCGGGGAAATCAATTTAAAAGATCCCAATCAGAAAATCACATTTATATATTGACCTGAAACTTGAGCGCTTTAAGCATTTATAACTTTTTGTGGAAATCCACAAAAGACGAGCATTATTTTTTCTTATGGACACAATGAAAGGGCTTGCAAATTGGGGTATACTGAAACTAACGAGGTCGCATGACCGAAGTTAAGGAGGATATTGGATTATGATTATTGGTGTTCCAAAAGAAATTAAGAATAATGAAAACCGCGTCGCCATCACACCTGCAGGTGTCGTTTCGATGGTCAGCGCTGGTCATAAAGTCCTTGTTGAAAAAGGTGCCGGCGTTGGTTCGGGTTTTACGGATGAAGAATATAAAAAAGCCGGTGCAGAAATCATCGAATCTGCCGCTGATGTTTGGTCCGGAGCGGAAATGGTCATGAAAGTGAAAGAACCGCTGGAAAGCGAATACGGTTATTTCCGTCCGGGTCTTGTGCTTTTCACATATCTTCACTTAGCCGCAGATCCGAAACTCACGCAGGCTTTGAAAGATAGTGGCGTCATTGCCATTGGCTATGAAACCGTTTCGGTTGGACGGACCTTGCCGCTTTTATCACCAATGAGTGAAGTCGCAGGTCGCATGGCTGCGATTATCGGCGCGCAATTTTTACAAAAAACCAATGGTGGAGAAGGCATTCTTTTATCCGGTGTGCCAGGTGTTCCGCGCGGTAAAGTGACCATCATTGGCGGCGGAATTGTTGGGACAAATGCTGCAAAAATCGCCATAGGTTTAGGTGCCGATGTGACGATTATTGATCTCAATCCTGAGCGTTTGCGCGAGTTGGATGACATTTTCGGTAACCAAGTGACAACGCTTATGTCCAACACCTACAATATTGCTGAAGCCGTTAAAGAAGCGGATCTTTTAATTGGTGCCGTTTTAATTCCGGGTGCTAAAGCACCGAAGCTTGTCACGGAAGAAATGGTCAAAACCATGAAACCAGGTTCAGTGATCGTGGACGTTGCTATTGACCAAGGTGGGATCGTTGAAACATCCGATCATGTGACGACACATGACAATCCAACTTATGTGAAACATGGGGTAGTCCATTATTCTGTAGCAAACATGCCAGGTGCTGTGCCGAAAACGTCAACCCTTGCCTTAACCAATTCGACATTAACTTATGCTTTACAAATTGCGAATAAAGGTGTCTTCAAAGCCATCGCCGAAAACGATGCCTTAAAACGCGGCGTCAATGTGGCTAATGGTGAAATCACCTTTGAAGCGGTCGCCAAAGACCTTGGTTATAAGTATGTACCGGTCGAAAAAGCCCTTGAAAAAGAATTGGCCGCTCTATAAGCATCAATAGAAAAATACTCCCAGACCCAACTTGCGGCAATCCTTGCAAGTTGGGTCTTATTTCTTCTGGAAAGAAATTTCTGTTATTGATGAGTCCAGCATAGAAACAATGTTGTTCATAAAGTGGTAAAAAATAACATAGATAACGTAAAGGGTAATGAGATCGACATCTACCACTTTATGAGCTTGCCAACCGGCAAGTTTTCTTATAAATTTTTAGATGCCTAAGTTAATTAATGCTCTTTCCTTCGTTTTTATGATAAAAATCTTATGAGAGGGGGATAGAAGATGCCATTTAGTTATGTCTCCCATTTGTCGTGTCCAAAGTGTCAGTCAGTATATAGCATCGATGAGATTCACCAACTTTGTGCGTGCGGGTCACCATTACTGGTCAAGTACCGTTTAGAAGAACTGGCCTTTTCGCTCAAACCGAGCGACCTCATGACAAGGCCGTCGACGCTCTGGCGATATCATGAATGGCTCCCGGTTCAATCTGAAGACAATGTCGTCACCTTAGGAGAGGGCGTGACGCCGCTTATTCCCATGCCGCGGATCGGTCGTGAGATGGGGATTGCGCATTTCTATATGAAAGATGAAGGGGTTTTACCGACCGGGACTTTTAAAGCTAGAGGCGCAGCGGTCGGTGTTTCGAAAGCAAAAGAGCTGGGCATCAAAGCCCTCGCTATGCCGACAAACGGTAATGCTGGTGCCGCTTGGTCCCTTTACGCGGCTAGAGCAGGAATTAAAGCCACGATTGTCATGCCCGTTGACGCTCCTGAAATCACAAGAAAAGAATGCGAGGCTTCTGGGGCGAATCTTTTTTTGGTCAATGGTTTAATCAGTGACGCCGGTAAAATCGTAGCGAAGGCGGTTGAAAAGGGACAGCTATTTGATGCGTCCACTTTAAAGGAACCGTACCGAATCGAAGGAAAAAAACGATGGGCCTTGAGATCGCGGAACAATTAGGGTGGAAAATGCCAGATGTCATTTTATACCCAACGGGGGGCGGCGTCGGCATCATTGGCATTTATAAAGCATTAAATGAACTGCTCCAAATGGGTTGGGTAGAAGGGCCTCTTCCGCGCTTAGTCGCTGTACAAGCTGAAGGCTGTGCCCCGATTGTTCAGGCATGGCAGGAGGGGAAATCCATCTCGGAATTTTGGTCGAACGCGAATACCGTTGCATTTGGGATCAATGTACCTAAAGCTCTGGGGGATTTTTTAGTCCTGGATGCCATATACAAAACGCATGGATGTGCGGTTGCTGTTGATGATGAAACGATCCTTGCTGAACAGCGGAGAATTGCCTCCCATGAGGGAGCCTTTGTTTGTCCAGAAGGGGCAGCGACGTTTGTTGCCGCCAAGAGATTAAGAGAAAATGGCTGGATCAAAGATGGAGAAGTGGTCATCGCTCTAAATACGGGAACGGGCCTAAAATACCCGAATACGATTCATCGCGAGGTGCCGATTCTTCAACCGGGGGATTCCTTAGCGGAAGATATATAAAAGCGTCGCCGAACAATACATAACTGTCTCTTATTCGTGCTAAACCGTAAACGACCAGCGACTTTTCTATACAGCTTTACTGTATGGGACTCTCATACTCATAACCCTTTTATTATGGGAACCATTTGGCGTATTCCCACCCCATTGAGGTATTTGCCGCTGGAATTGACCCCCTGTTTTCATTCCCTTTAGAAGCGGGGACTCTTTACGGGCTGCGCGAAAAGCGATAACGATTTCATGTTATAATAGATCTATTAAAAGAGAATACTATAGTAAAAGAAAATAGGGGGATTTATTTTGGATTTGTTTATCCCAGAGCAGGTTAATTTATATGACGAAATGCGAAAAATGGCGAAACGCCATCCGAATTCCGTGATTATTGAAGACTTAAGCGGGACGCTGACCTATGAAAAATTTTTGCTTGCTGTTAACGTGCTCAGTCGAAAAATCAAAGTGATGACGAGCCATGAAACGCGCGTCGGACTCTATTTGCCGAATGTGACGGGAACTGTTATTGCTCTATTTGCACTATTTAAAAACGAACAAGACCCGTGTATTCTAAATTTTTCGATGGGCGCGGAAACGATCGTCGATTGTTTGGAAACAGCGTCTTTGCGGACAGTGATCACCTCTCGGGAATTTATTAAGGTGGCTAATTTATACTCCGTGGTCGACGAGATGGAAAAAATTGTACGAGTTATTTATCTCGAAGACCTTAGGGATCAACTCACCTTAGGTCAAAAACTCGGCGGTTTAGCTGAAAGCAAGCTACCGATTTCGAAAAAACGGAAACAGGGTCATGTGATATTATTCACATCCGGAACAGAAACAAAACCCAAAGGCGTCATGTTGACGCATCGAAACATTTACGCCAATATCAAACAGGCAGTATCAACCGTCGATCTCACAGAGAAAGATCGTATTTTCAATCCATTGCCGTTGTTTCATTCATTTGGCTTGACTGTCGGGGCGGTATTACCTTTCATCACTAATATTAAAAGCTTTCTTTATCCATCACCGCTTCATTATAAAGAAATACCGAAAATGATTGGACAGGATAAAAGCACCATCTTTGTTGCCACCAATACCTTTTTTAAAAACTATGCCAAATTTGCTTCTCGTGAAGATCTTAAAACACTTCGAATTGTGGTGGCTGGCGCTGAGAAATTGACGAAGGATGTTAAAGATCTGTATGAGCGCGAGTTCGGTGTGACCCTTTTACAAGGCTATGGCACAACGGAGACCTCACCGATTGTCTCACTGAATACACCGACCCATCACAAAGAAGGATCGGTCGGCAAACTCATTCCACTAATGGAGTATAAATTGGAGAAAATTGAAGGGATCGACCACGGCGGCGTCTTACTATTAAAAGGGCCAAATGTCATGAAAGGGTATTTAATCCATGGAAAAGGTTTTGTGCCGTGCGGGGAATGGTATAATACGGGAGATATTGCTGACGTCGATGAAGACGGCTATCTTTATATCATATCGCGATTAAAACGCTTTGCCAAAATCGCTGGTGAAATGATATCGCTCAATAAACTCGAAGAAATGGCTTTGGCGTGTTACCAGCAGTCCGGCTTCTACGCTGTGAGCATCCCTGATCCTAAAAAGGGAGAAAAAATTATTTTATTTACGACTCACAGCGATTTGAGCGATAAACCGCTTAGAAAATATATAAAAGAACAAAAAGTCTCATCCTTATACATCCCTTCCAAGATTGAACCGATTGATGAAGTGCCGATTCTTGGAAGTGGGAAAGTCAACTATCGCGAATTGGAAGTCCGCGCCAAAGCAATGTTTTCTTAAAAAAGGCATGAAAACAGGTGCCCTAGTGAAGGCACCTGTTAGTTTTTTATTACCAAACATAAGCTGTACCGACAATAATCAAGAGGATAAACAGGACGACGATTAAGACGAAGCTATAGCCCCCGCCAAAGCCGCATGTTCCGCCAGCAGCACCAAAACCCATGAACAATCACCTCCTTCTGGAAGCGATAGTTCATCATACGCGAAAAAGACAACAGTGTGATGGACAGATGGTTCATTATGATCAAAATATATCTTTACCTAAAAGGCGTCTTACCGATGAAACGAAAATAGGTTTTTAAGTTCCAATCAATTGTTATCAAATGGAAAACGGGACGCCTGGTTGAAATAGCGTCCCGCAGTTTTTGAAATTAGGTTTTACATCTGACTAGAAAAAATCACCGATATCCATAAGCTCTTAAAATGATCCAAGATCGTATCGGCTGAGCCCATAATCTTTAATTATGGTTAATAGTTTTATAGCATACGTTGGGTCGGTAGAATAGCCGCCGTCTTGGATGCCATAGGCATACTCTTCCAGTGAGTGAGCATTTTTTAAATAGGTTTGATATCGCGGCTTCAAAAGTACATTGGCATGGTCGACTAAGCATTCGTAATAATTGTGATAGCGTTTAAAGCCAGCTTCAACGGTAATCTCTGTTCCATTTATGACCTCATGTGTGGTTAAATAAATGGTGCCAGCAGGGCCTGTCCCTTTAATGCCGAATAAATTTTTCCCTTCCCTAGCCAGTTGAGAAAGGCTTTGGCTTCCGCTTTCCAAAATAATTTGCGCAAGTGTAATCGAGGTCGGGATGCCCGTTGATTTTTCAAGCTGTTGGGCAGGGGCAACGAATAGGTGAATGACTGAGGGGATGTTTTTATCTTGTTTCAGCTGTCGTTCCCATTCGGCTAATTCCGCCCGATGTTGAGCTTCCAGTTGCTTGTAATGCTCGGCTTGTTTTAGATTGGACGATAACGCCTGAGTAATTTGGCCGGCTTGTTCTTTAAGCTGACTCAGCAATATTTGTTGTTTCGCTTGTTTACTTTTGAGGGTAGCCATAAGTGCTTCGAGATTTTGGAGATCTTCGTTCAGTTTGGCTAAAGTTTCCTTAAGTACCTTTTGATTTTTTTCTAGCTCTTTTTGATCTTTCATTTGTTTTTGTAAAATCGCGCGGTCTTGTTCGGCAATTTTATTGATGAAAACCATGCGGTTGATAAAATCGTAGAAATTTTGAGCATCAACGAGTAACTCCAGATAATCAATCGAGCCGCCGTTCATGTAGGCTGTGCGAGCGCGTTCTTTAATTAACTCTTTTCGATCTTGAATGCGCTTCTCAAGCATGGCAATATTATTTTTTAGCGTTTCAAGATTCTTTTTTTGAGTTTCGATATCATGACGTTTACTTAAAATTTGGTTATTAGATGCCTGAATTTGAAGTTCAAGCTCCTGAACTTGATGGCTGATGACTGATTGTTGGTTTTGATTGGCATTTAGTTCAGCTTTTTTATCTTGAACCTTATTCAGTGCTTCTTGGCGATGTTGTTGATCTTTCCGGATTTGTTGTTGCAGTTCACTGCCTGTGTCGGCAAATGCAGTCGGAGGTTGCAATAATAAAAGAGAAACAGAGGCGGCTAAACCAATTTTGACGAGTGAGCGCCCGTTCATGCGCAATACCTACAACCTTCTTGTAAATGACATCCGACTGCCGCCCCGACCGGAATACGGGAAAAATGGATCATGTTTATCACTCCCATTTCAAAGCCCATCCACGCTAATTATAACAAAGCCTTATTAACCAGCAGATTGAAAAACGGTAACATTTATATTGCAAAATGATGACGTTTAATAGATTAATAGGAAGTAAACTAGCAGACTGATCTGAAAAGCGTAAGGCATTCACCCTTAAAAATGAGAGGAGATCTGACACCGTTTCGGTTTATAATCTAGACGCAAAAACTTCATTGAAGAATAAAATGGGTCTAACCCTTAAAAGCTAGGGCAGACCCTACTTAAACATATGGTGATGAAAAACTGAGCGACTAACTATACGAATCGGGATGATAGATTTTTTCTTTTTTTGTCAAAATGGGACTCAGGGGTTTCCACTTCGGACGATTCCGTATCATTTGCCGGGCTTCCAGCTCATGAAATGATATGCTTTTTCAAATTGCGTATCATTTGGCTGATCGAACGGCCTCAATATAATATGCTTTTTAAATTTTTGGCCGAAATGCCGCCCAGTTATTACCATTTCTCGTGATTGCGTATCATTTGCGAGACCTCCGGCTCATAAAATGATATGCTTTTTCAAATTGCGTATCATTTGGCTGATCGAGTAGCCTCAAAATAATATGCTTTTTCTGTTTTTGGCTAAAATGCCACCCATTTATTACCATATCCTGCGACTGCGTATCATTTGCGCGTCCTCCAGCTCATGAAATGTCACGCATTTTCGTTATTGTTTGAAATATGGCCTCATTTTTCCTGTTTCCTGCCATTTCGTATCATGGTCAGGCCTCAATCTCGATTTATAATTCATCAAAACCATTTAAATCGCTGACTTTCGTGTATTGCCGTGATTTTTGCTCAAAGAAATCGGTTTTGGTATCTTCAAAATTATCGACATAGGCGCGAATCCATTTCATCGGATTTTCTGTTTTTCCTTCATAAAGGTCGCTCAATCCAAGTAATCTAAGCATTTTATTGGCACGGTATTGAATATAGCCTGCCATTTCGTCCATGTCGATGCCGGGAATTTTCGATAAAAGGTTCTGACTCCACGCCGTTTCTTGTTCAACGGCGTTAGCAAATTCCGCATAGATCCATTCGGCAAAAGCACTTGTATTATACGAAGGATTTTCGGCCAGTGTCGCTCGGAACAGGTCACTGATAAAGCGACCATGCTGGAGTTCATCTCTATTAATATAAGAAATCATCGTTGAGGTGCCGACCATTTTCTGATGTCTTGCTAGATGATAGAAAAAGGCGAAACCGGAATAGAAAAAGAGCCCTTCGAGGATGGCGCTGTAAACCATCGCTTGTAAAAGATGGGGGATGGACGGTTCTTGAGCAAAGGCATTATAGACCTCCATAAGGCGCGCGTTCCGGCGCAGTAAAATCGGATCGGTTCGGCCCAATTCAAAGGTTTCCACTTGTTTTTCGAAAGACACGACTGAAGAGAGCACATAGGCATAGCTATGATTATGCTCGCTTTCTTGATCGGCAATCGTCGCCATGATCGATTTCACCGAAGGATCGGATGCATAATCGGCGATGCGCATCGCAAGATCCGTCTGCGGTCCATCCAAGGTGGCAAGAAGCCCGATTGTTTTTAAAAATGCTTCTTGTTCCTCATTTGTTAACGCAGGGAATTGCTTGATATCATGTGTCATATCCACTTCGCCGGCCCGCCAAAATAACGAGCGGATCGTCTCGCGAAAATCATAAAAATGCGGATAGCGCAGGTCATTCCAGTTTAATATGCCGCTCGCCTTGCCGCCGAATAGGGCGGTGGCGCGATTTGGATTTTCAGGTGCTAAGACGCGGACACGATCAAGTTTTGTCGGCAATAGTCAGCCACTCCTTTCGTCCATTCATCGACAATCATCTCTTGGTCACCGCGCGGGCTTTGTTCGATTTTTAATGGCGGGAAGGGGGATGCGTAAAAACGTGCCAGTTTGTCGGCGGCGCGGCAAAAAAGCCCATCACCGCCGAATTGCGTATCCCCGGTTCCGAAAACAAAGACGGGATGGGGTTTGATACCGAGCTTTGCCACAAAGTCTTTGACGAGCTTTGGCGTCGAGCCTTTTACCCAAGTAAAACTGCCGATGACAAACGCATCGTATTCCGACGGATTAGGAAGATCCGTCAAGCGGGGGCGAATGCGATATAGGTCCCCATCCATCCCCATTTCAAGTAAACGTTTTTGAATGCCCTCTGCCACTTCCTCTGTATTTCCGCTGTAACTGGCATAACAAATCAAGACGCGCACCATTCACACTCCTCAATATCCGTTGCAGTAGAACGGACATAATATGTGGATTTTAAACCCGATTTCCAAGCTTCTAGATGAAGATCGAGTAAAATCTTTGCCCGAATGTTATGAGGCACATAAAAATTGAAAGAAATCGCCTGATCGATATGGCGTTGTCGTGCCGCATTTTGTCTGATGGATGCCCGTTGGTCAACGATATAGGCCGAACGCCGGTACACGTCATAGGTTTTATGGTCAAGGTCAGGTGCCGTGACGGGCAGCTTAAAATCTTTCTTTTCTTCATAGTAAAAAGGTTTAAAGATCGGATCAATCCCTGCTGTTGATCCGGCAATCACGGCGGTGCTTGAATTTGGGGCAACGGCCATTAAATAGCCATTGCGCATACCGCTTTTTTGGATAGCTTGCGCCAATTTTGTCCACTGTTCACGGTTTTTCCCGGTAAGATAGCCCCTTTCGCTGAAATACTTGCCGGTTTGCCAATCGCTTCCTGAAAAAGCGGGATAGGCGCCTTTTTCCTCGGCTAAGTGATGGCTTGCCCGGATGGCAAGATAAGCGATGCGTTCATAGAGTTCATCGGCAAGCTCGACAGCTCTTTCAGATTCCCAATGAATGCCTTTCAGCGCTAACAAATGGTGCCAACCGAATGTGCCAAGTCCAACCGCTCGGTATTTTCGGTTCGTCGCCATGGCTTGGCCGACTTCGATGGTATTTAGGTCAATGACATTGTCGAGCATCCGCACTTGAATCGGGATCAGCCGTTCGAGAACGCCATCGGGGACGGCCCGTCCTAAATTAATCGATGATAGATTGCAAACGACAAAATCTCCCGCCTTTTTATAAGTAATAATCGTGTCACCATCATGCTGTTCTTTGTATTGAATGGTGGGGGACATATTTTGCATAATCTCTGTACATAAATTGCTCGAATAAATCATCCCTAAGTGTTTATTTGGATTTTTGCGATTGGCTTCATCCCGGTAAAACATAAACGGGGTGCCGGTTTCCAGCTGGGATTTCATGATTCTTGCCATAATTTGAATCGCCGGAACCTTTGCTTTGGATAAACGCTTGTCACGGACGCACTGCCAAAATTTTTCCCGGAACGAACCTTCGCCTTTTTCCTCATCGTAAAAATCTTCCAGTCGAAAGCCCATGACACGCTTGACTTCATGGGGGTCAAATAAGTACCAATCCCCGCGGTTTTCCACTTGTTCCATAAACACATCCGGCAGGCAAACACCGGTGAATAAATCGTGGGCGCGCTGACGTTCATCGCCATTATTGAGTTTTAAATCTAAGAAAGCTAAAATGTCGGCATGCCAGACGTCCAGATAAACGGCAATCGCACCTTTCCGTCGCCCGAGTTGATCGACGCTGACAGCGGTATTGTTCAATTGCTTGATCCACGGGATGACGCCGGAAGAAGCGCCTTTAAATCCTTTTATCGCACTGCCGCGTGCGCGAATTTTTCCTAAGTAAACGCCGATGCCGCCGCCGCCTTTTGAAAGTCGGGCGACGTCAGTATTACTGTTATAAATGTCCACTAAAGAGTCCTCAACGGTATCAATGAAGCAACTTGATAATTGGCCGAATGAAAGGCCCGCATTGGCTAAGGTCGGTGTGGCTACTGTCATATAAAGGTTAGAAAGTGCCCAATACGCTTCGGAAACAAGAGCCGCCCGTTTTTCTTTAGGCTCGTCCTGCATTAAAAAGAGGGCGATGGTCAACCACCGTTCTTGCGGCAGTTCATAGACGTTTTTGTCATAATCCGTGGCGAGATACCGATTCTTCAGTGTGTGTAACCCTATGTAATCAAAAAGATCATCGCGCTCGGGTTTGATGAGTTGCGAAAGTTTTTCTATTTCTTCCCGGCTGTATTTTTCTAAGATGTTCGGGGAATAAATGCCTTTTGCGACCAACATTTTTTGCAGTTCATAGTAATCGCCGTATTTTTGGTCTTTATGATATCCTCGATTCTTGCTCGCTTCGGTATATAAGCGGTGAAGTTCGATGCGAGAAGCGACATACGTCCAATCTCGGCCCGCTTCATCGACGTTTTCCAGCGCCGTCAAAATGAGGTGATGCATCAGCTCGTCTTCGGATATGGTTTCATTCGCCGACAGCGCGCGCAAGTTTTTTTCCAAATACAATTCTTTGTCCAAGGCCGGAAAAGGGGCTGTCACTTCTTCAATAAAACGGGTAAGGCGCGCTTTATCCCAGCCATGTATCGGTCGGACTTCCATTACCATGATCTTTTCACCTTCCTCATCAATGGATCAAATAAAAAAATCCGCCTGGGGGAGGCGGATCAAACGATAATGAGAGGTATAAAAAGACACCGGTCACTATCGTTTCACCTTCTCAATCCCCGAAGAATGGAAACTCAGCGCAAACCAGGCAGGTCTCCTGACTCATGCTTCATCCTACTCGGAAGCCTTCCCACATCACGCGTGATGCAGTGGCGCCATCCTTTCGTCCGCATTGACAGTTGCGGGGACAGTTTCGGATTTTCACCGAATTCCCTATTAAGCCTTTAGCAGGCACCTGATTTGCTAGAATTCAATATATTGAGTTTTGTTTCGAAATAAGGCACTACATGTAGTGTGCTTTTATCTTATCATTAAGATCAGCGGTTGGCAACTCTTTTTTTCGTCTAGACGAGAGAAAGGTCGCGTTTAGCATTTTTGAGAAATCGTTAACTAATTGAGGATTCACAGGTCCGAAAGTTTAAACCCTTTTTGTTTTTCCCCATACCGTTTTTCAACA
This sequence comes from Tuberibacillus calidus DSM 17572, assembly GCF_000430685.1. GTDB lineage: Bacteria > Bacillota > Bacilli > Bacillales > Sporolactobacillaceae > Tuberibacillus > Tuberibacillus calidus. The sequence goes on from NZ_AUMM01000003.1 coordinate 123,228, forward strand.
TGTTACCAAACTTGATATCAATCTTATCGATGAAGGATAATATAAACTTAAGAGAAAGTGGGGTGATCTAATGACCAATCATAAGAAACCCAATCGATTAATCGCCGAAAAATCTCCCTATTTGCTTCAACACGCCTTTCAACCAGTAGATTGGTATCCTTGGGGAGAGGAAGCTTTTGCCAAAGCCAGAAGGGAAGATAAACCTGTATTTGTCAGTATCGGCTATTCAACATGTCATTGGTGTCATGTGATGGCGCGGGAATCCTTTGAGGATGAAGAAGTGGCGCAGCTTCTCAATGCGCATTTTGTCTCCATTAAATTGGACCGGGAAGAGCGCCCCGATATTGATGCCATTTATATGTCGGTTTGTCAGGCGCTGACCGGGCATGGCGGTTGGCCTTTAAGCGTGTTTTTAACGCCGGATCAAAAACCGTTTTATGCGGGTACATATTTTCCAAAGGAAAGCCGGTACGGACAGCCGGGATTTCTAGACGTGCTCGGAACGGTGGCGAGTGCGTACCACAAACAAAAAGAAGAAATAAACCGTTCAGGTGACAAAATCATCCATACATTAAAGCAAATGAAGGCCGACCATGCCCCAATAAAAGAAGATATCATCGACAACGCCTTTAGCGCGTTTCAAACCGGCTTCGATCCACTTTATGGCGGATTTGGTGAGGCACCGAAGTTTCCAGCACCGCATCAATTATTGTTTTTATTGCGTTACGGACGTTGGTATGAAAATCGCCGCGCCGTTGAGATGGTTGAAACAACATTAGAAGGCATCGCGAATGGCGGCATTCATGACCACATCGGCGGGGGATTTGCCCGTTATGCCACCGATCGTAAGTGGCTCGTTCCGCATTTTGAAAAAATGTTGTATGATCAGGCCATGTTGATGCTCGCCTACACGGAGGCTTGGCAAGTCACTGGGAATCCTCGCTGGCCGCGCATCGTTGAACGCATCCATCAATATGTCGTTCGTAACATGCAGGATGAAAAAGGCGGTTTTTATTCGGCGGAAGATGCCGATTCGGAAGGGGTTGAAGGAAAATTTTATCTTTGGACACCTCAGGACATTGCTTCTGCCCTCGGTGAAGAAAAGGCTCGTTTTTATTGTCACGTCTACGGCATCACTGAAAAAGGGAATTATAAAAGCGCCAATATTCCGAATCGTATCAGCCGGTCATTAACCGAAACGGCTCAAGAACAAGGGATGACGGTGGCGGAATTAGAGAAGAAACTGGACGTACTGAACGAAAAGCTTTTTCAAGTTCGGGAAAAACGCGTGCGGCCGCATAAAGACGATAAAATTTTGACAAGCTGGAACGCATTAATGATTGCGGCGTTGGCCACCGCAGGGCGCATTTTTAAAGAAAAAAAGTATGTTGACACTGCGCAGCAAGCCTTTCATTTTATTGAAAACACGATGTGGCGGAAGGACGAACTTTTTGCCCGCTATCGGGACGGTGATGTCAATATCCAAGGCTATTTGGATGATTATGCTTTTCTCATGTGGGCTTGCGATGCGCTTTATGAGGCCACTTGGCAGGCGGACTATGTTGTGAAAATGAAAGAGACCGCTGACCGGATGATTGCGCGCTTTTGGGATGAAGCCCATTTCGGATTCTTTTTAAATCAAGCCGATTCCGGCCTCGTTCTTCGACCAAAAGAAGTCTATGATGGCGCACTTCCTTCGGGAAACAGCGTCGCTGCGATGATGTTGTTGAAACTTGCCAGAAGGACCGGAAAAATGGACTATGAGGCCTTCGTCGATAAAATGTTTCAGGCATTTGGAACGGAAATTAATTCGTATCCCATGGGGTATGCCTGGTTTTTATCGGCTTATATGCTCGGGCGAAAGGGAACGAAAGAACTTGTGATTTTAACCGATGAAAAGACGGATGAACCTTTGGCAGGCGTTTTAAACAACGTTTATCTACCGGAGGTCATCCCGCTCGTAGGCCGCTCGGCAGATTTATATCGAATAGCGTCGTACACGAAAGATTTTACGTTAGTCAATCATAAAACCACGTATTACCTTTGTGAACATTTTGCCTGTCGAAAACCGACGAACAACGCAGATGAGGTCATCAAGGTTTTAACAACATGATGTGATGAAGTTTAGAATGGACATCGGATATCGCTTAACTTGCGATATCCGAGCTTTTTAATGTTGAGATTGGCTATCTTGGCGATTTGATTCGAAGTTTTTCGTAAGGTGGCTGTTTGTGAGAGTTGGTCAATCCTCCTGTTAATCGCTCCTCTCTCAAGGCGGAAAACAAAAACGAACGATCAAGATAAACGGTTCTTAATCGTTTTTATCGGTTTTCACGAAAATCTGCAGCTGTTATGATAGAAGGAGATGTAGTGAGAGGGGGAAGGGCGTTATTTGGTCTGACAGCCGAATGAACGCTTTAACATATGAAAGTACGTAAAAATATGTCCGAACTGTTGGATGAGCTGAAGCGAAATCCAAATGTCGTCCATTGGGAAACCATTCCTGAACAATCGGCAAAAACGGTCGATTTTCCCTTGCAAATGCATGACAAACTCGTGCAAGCATTATATAAAAGGGGCATCCGACAATTATATACCCATCAGGCGGACGCTTTTTCAACAGCCATAAATGGTGAACATCTCGTGACCGTCACACCGACCGCTTCCGGAAAAACGTTTTGTTATAATTTACCTGTACTCCAATCGATCCTAGAAAATCATCATACGCGTGCCCTTTATTTGTTTCCGACAAAAGCTTTGGCACAAGACCAGAAAAGTGAAATGAATGATATGATAGAGGAGATGGGGGTAGCGATCAACAGTTATACCTATGATGGTGATACCCCAGGTAGCATTCGGCAAAAAATCCGCAAAGCAGGACACATCGTTATGACGAACCCGGATATGCTTCATTCGGCTATATTGCCGCATCATACAAAATGGGTGTCGCTTTTTGAAAACCTTCGCTATGTCGTCATTGATGAATTGCATACATACCGCGGGGTTTTTGGCAGCCATGTCGCGAATGTCATTCGGCGGCTGAAAAGGATTGCGGCTTATTACGGAAGCCATCCGACATTCATTTGCACATCGGCAACCATCGCCAATCCGAAGGAACATGCGGAGTATCTGACGGGAACCACCATGAAGTTAATTGCCAATAACGGGGCGCCTTCCGTCAAAAAGCATTTTATTTTTTACAATCCTCCGGTCGTGAATCAAACGCTAAATATTCGAAGGAGCGCTTCCCTAGAAGTGCGGGAATTGGCGAAAACCTTCTTAGAAAATGATGTGCAAACGATCGTTTTTGCTCGAAGCCGGACGAGAGTGGAAATTTTACTAAATTATTTACAATCCATGAATGCCGGACGGAAGGAAAGAGCGGCGATCCGCGCTTATCGCGGCGGTTATTTACCCTCGGAACGACGGGAGATTGAACGTGGTTTAAGAAACGGTGAGATAAAAGGGGTCGTGAGCACCAATGCCTTGGAGCTTGGCGTGGATATTGGCGAATTAGAAGCATGCATTCTCACCGGATACCCCGGATCAGTCGCGAGCACTTGGCAACAAGCCGGCCGTGCCGGACGCCGGGATGATGAAGCCGTCATCGTCCTTGTGGCAACGTCCAATCCGATGGATCAATACATCATCCATCATCCGGATTACTTTTTTCATCGAAATCCCGAGGAAGCCCGCATCAATCCTGATAACATCATCATTTTGGTAGATCATATCAAATGCGCTGCTTATGAACTCCCTTTTCATGAACACGAAACGTTCGATGGCATCGATATCCATGACATTTGCACGTACCTCAGCGATCAGGATGTGTTGCATTTTTCAAGCGGCAGATGGTTTTGGATGAATGATGCTTTTCCGGCAAACAATATCAGCTTGCGTTCAGCTGCCCAAGACAATGTCGTCATCATTGACCAAACCCATACCGGACACAACAGAGTGATTGGTGAAATGGATCGTTTCGGTGCGATGACGATGCTTCATGAAGAGGCGATTTATATGCATCAAGGTGAGCAATATCAAGTGGAGACCCTTGACTGGGACGAGAAAAAAGCGTTTGTCCGTAAAGTGGATGTGAATTATTATACGGACGCCAATCTTGCTGTTCAACTTGATGTGTTGGAAGTCGATAAAATCAGTGAAGAAGCGCTTATCGAACGCGCTTACGGGGATGTCAGCGTGCGGGCGAAAGCGACATTGTTTAAGAAAATTCGCTTTGAAACACATGATAATATCGGTTGGGGGCCGATCCATTTACCGGAGGAAGAAATGCATACGTCTTCTGCTTGGATATCCTTCAAGGATAAACAGACATTTGCCGGAAAGGAAGCGGAAAATGCGCTTCTCGGCCTTTCCCATCTGTTAAAACATGCCGCCCCATTATTTGTGATGTGTGATGTGTCCGACTTGGAGGTCGTACCGATGATTAAGGCCCCTCATAACGGCCACGCTACGATTTTTTTGTACGATAAATATCCTGGCGGCATTGGGCTTAGTGAACGGATTTATGAAAAAATGGACGTCTTACTTCGGGAAGTTTACCAAATGGCGGTAAGCTGCCGCTGTGAATCTGGGTGCCCGTCTTGTATCGGCACAGACCTTGAGGGCGAGGCGCATGGGAAACAAACGATCATAAAATGGCTGAAAACGTTAATAGGTGACAAACATTATGTCTCTTAAAAAACAACTGGAAAGGTATAAAAAGCACCTGAATACGCCGGAAAAGGCGAACCCGGAAAAATCGCCGCATGCCCCCAATGACCGTTTAACCCGAGCCGTCAAGGAGGCGGCGCATGCGCTAGGCGCAGAGCTGCGAACGTTAGATGAGCAGATGATTTTAGTGCGAAAGACGCGTGTGCCGCTTACCGCCCTTCACGGGAGGCGCCCGCTTAAAGATATTTTTCAAGCGGTCTCCCTTTGGCAAACCGGACAGATTCGCCATCCATTATCGGCGAAAGGTCTAAACGCTCAGGACTTATTATTTTTTGATACGGAAACGACGGGGTTATCGTCCGGTGCGGGGCATATGATTTTTCTTCTTGGCTGCGGGGCGATACATGGGGATGAACTTATCATCACCCAATATTTTTTACCGGGACCTGGTCATGAAGCCGCTTTTTATTATCATTTTTTATCTGATGTGAAAGATTTGTCCAATTTAGTCACATTCAACGGAAAGGCCTTTGATTGGCCGCGCGTGAAAACGCGAGTGGCTTTTGTCCGTGATGCCGTACCACATCTTCCGGCATTTGGCCACTTTGATTTGCTTCATGCGAGCCGCCGGCTTTGGAAAAATCAATGGGATTCCGTGCGACTTTCTGTTGTGGAAGAAAATATTCTCGGGTTTCACCGTCAAAATGATATTCCAGGGCACATGGCGCCATTTCTCTACTTTGAATTTTTAAAAAGCCCCAAAGCATCACTTGTTGAAGGGATTTTCCGCCATAATGCGGACGACATCAAAACGTTATTATCGCTTTATAGCCATTTGACACATCTGATTCATTTTCACAACATTGATCCGCATGACGACGAAATATTTGCATTGGCAAGATGGTCATACGCTCTGGGCGAATATGCGACCGCCTTGGACATGCTCGATCAAGTTGAAGCAATAACTCTGACACCTGATACGGCCCGTTTCGTTCGCTTGCGTGCGGATTGTTTAAAAAAAGTGGGGAAACTAAAGGAAGCCTTAGAGATTTATAAAACGTTGGCAGGCCAACCGTGGGTGGAAGACCCTGCGGTATTGATTGAGTGCGCAAAACTTTACGAACACTTTTCCAAGGATTTCGAACAGGCTCTCTACTATGCGGAGAAGGCACATCAATTGCTTTTGAAAAAAACAGGCATGAGTCCAGAACGGTTACATAAAGTTAAATTGGATATCCAAAAACGGCTCAACCGGTTAAGGGAAAAAATCAACGTTTCCTAAGGGAAATTCTCGTTATTTATTCCCCGGGCAAGCGCAAAATTAGCCAGGAATCGCCACCAAATATTGGTGAATTTGTCATTAAAAATTGAAGAAATCCCTCTTTTGTCGAATGACTGTACATCTTATGATTAATACAGATGTTCGAGAAGGGGGTAGGCATCATGATACGACTTCTTGTTTATCTCTTCTTTATCATAATTGGTGCCGTATTTATTTTCATGAATAGCTTTTAATGATCGGTCCATATCGAAGCGATGAAGCGATCAATGGGCTTGATCGTTCGTTGCCAGCTAGTTATTAGAGTGGAGGATGGCGAGAAGAAGTAGTAATATCTATATAAAGAAAGTTCCTGGATTTATCCATTCGTGGACAGGCTTCATCGTAACGTAATATAAACCGATATAAAACATTGACAAGCTATAGGCAGTCTGAAAAAATAAAAATATTAAGGTTTTTTGAGGTGACGAGAATGGATGGTAAATTAACACAATTAACCGCCAAAGATATTTTGGAAAAAGATTTTAAAACGTCATTGCGGGGTTATTCACCGGAAGAGGTAGACCAATTTCTCGATATCATTATTAAAGACTATGAGACGTTAAATAATGAAATTGAACGGTTAAGGCAAGAAAACCAACGGCTACGCCAAGAATTAAGCAACTATAAATCGGAGAAACGCCGTCCATTTGCTGCACAAGGACAAACCAATTACGATATTCTAAAACGTTTATCCAACTTGGAAAAACACGTCTTCGGCAGTCGTCTACACGACTAGCCTCCTTAGTTTTACAATAATTTCCGGTTGAGCATTTGGTCGATGCTTGTTATAATAATAAATCGTGACGTGTTCATTCGCGTTCGGGTAATCGCGGCATTCCCACGGAATGTTGAGGAAAGTCCATGCTCGCACGATCTGTGATGATCGTAGTGTTCGTGCCTGGCGAAACCATAAGCCAGGGTAGTCCGGTTTTGACTGGGCTAACGGCTGGTGTACCGCCTAAGTCTTCGGATATGGCGGTAAACCTATAAAAGTGCCACAGTGACGAAGTTCCGTCGGAAACGGCGGAAGTGGAACGCGGTAAACCCCACGAGCGAGAAACTCAAATTTGGTAGAGGAACCCTCTGGAAGGAAACGAACGGAAGGAGGGACGGGCTACGGGCTCGTAGATAGATGATTACCGCCTGCGTACGAGGAGAAATCCGCAAGAGTACAATGGTACAGAACATGGCTTATAGAACGCGGTGAACACTAGAACGGACGCCCTCATGACTTGAGGGCTTTTATTATACATACTTTTAGTGAGCATCATGACCTGGGTTTTGATGCTTGCGACATTTGGACATGCTGATCGCTTTTAAATTTTCAAAGTAAAAATGGCGATGAAATGAATGTTACTCAAAAGCGCGTTGCAATATGTTATACTCAGATTAAGGGGCTGTCTAAATGGCGGCCTTATTTTTTCGGGATGAATGGAAAAAATGAGTAGAAATAGCGTCCGGAGGTTTTTACATGAATACGGCCCCTCTAAAAATCGTTGCGACAGCTGCGATGGGTATTGAGGCTATTGTGGCTGATGAAGTGAAAAAGCTTGGTTACACCGATGTGACGGTGGAAAACGGAAAAGTGTCCATTTACGGTACCGAGCGGGATGTGGCACGCTTGAACCTTTGGCTAAGAGCAGCCGACCGCATCAAAATTGAAGTCGCGTCATTTCCAGCGACAAGTTTTGAGGAATTATTTGAACGAACAAAGGCCATTCCATGGGCCGATTTTTTACCGGTTAATGCAGAATTTCCTGTCAGTGGCAAATCCGTAAAGTCGGGGCTTTATAGCGTCCCGGATTGCCAGGCGATCGTTAAGAAAGCCATTGTCGAAAGTTTAAGGAAGACATACCGCATCGATTGGTTTAAGGAAGACGGTCCGTTATTTAAAATAGAAGTGGCGCTTTTAAAAGATGTCGCCACATTGTCGATCGATACAAGCGGTAGCGGTTTACATAAGCGCGGTTACCGGTATTTCCATGGGAAAGCTCCATTAAAAGAAACGATGGCAGCCGCGATGATTTATCTCACGCGCTGGACGCCTGACCGGCCATTTGTCGATCCTTTTTGTGGCTCAGGGACTTTACCGATTGAGGCGGCCATGATTGGACAAAATATTGCCCCTGGTTTTAACCGTGATTTTGTTTCAGAAAACTGGCCATGGATCGATAAAAAAGTATGGGACGAGGTACGAACAGAAGCCGAAGATCTTGCCAATTACGATCAGCCGTTAGATATTTCCGGTTTTGACATCGATCATCGCATGGTGGAGTTGTCGATCGCTAATGCCAAAGAAATCGGTCTAAGTGAACTCATTACTTTTAAACAAATGCAAGTCAAAGATTTTCGAACGACCAAAGAATATGGGGTATTGGTTGGAAATCCTCCATATGGTGAACGGCTCGGGACGGATGAGGAAGTGCGCCGGCTTTATCAAGATATGGGTAAGACTTTGCTTCAATATGATACATGGTCCTTTTATTTTCTTGTCAGCCACCCGAATTTTGAAAAACTGTTCGGCAGAAAAGCGTCAAAGAAACGAAAATTGTATAACGGAAACATCCGCACGGATTATTATCAATTTTTTGGTCCGCTGCCACGGAAAAAAGGCGACATTTAGCAGGAATTTCCCCTCCGTTAAAAGAAATGAATCATAAATACATAAAAAAGGTTGTGGGAAAAATGGGGAAGATCCAAGATATAGAAAAACGGTACTTTGACCTTGTCAAAAAGATCAAGCATTATGAAGAAGCCCTTTCCTTAATGGCTTGGGATTTACGGACTGGTGCCCCAAAAAAAGGGGTAGATGGGCGGTCGGAAGTGATCGGAACGTTCTCTGAAGTGGTTTTTCAACTGACAACTTCAGCGGAAATGAAAGCTTGTCTCGATCAATTACGCGAGCCGGCCGTACAAAAGGAATTGTCGGAAATCACCCGACGGTCCGTGGAAAAAAGTGCGAAAGAATATGACCGACTTGTTAAAATTCCGGCGGATGAATTCAAAAATTATGTCATGATTCGCTCAAAAGCAGAAAGTGTTTGGGCGGAAGCAAAAGAGAAATCTGATTTTTCCATGCTTCAACCGTATCTTGAAAAGCTCATCGATTTTAAACATCGAATGGTCGATTATTGGGGCTATAAGGAAAATAAATATGATGCCTTATTAGACCAATATGAACCAGGGGTAACGACGGAGACGATCGACCGGGTGTTTGACGACCTCCGCCGGCAAATTATTCCGCTTGTTCAAGAAATTAAAGATGCTGAAGATCCGGAAAACGACTTCCTCATCGGGTACTTTCCAAAGGAGAAACAGCGGGAATTTTGTTCACATCTGTTAAAAGAAATCGGTTATGACTTTGAGGCGGGTCGCATCGATGAAACGCTTCACCCATTCCAAATCACCCTTAATCCCGGTGATGTGCGGGTGACAACGAACTATAACGAAAACGATGTTCAGTTTGCGCTTTTTGGACTCTTGCATGAAGGCGGCCACGCGCTCTACGAACAAAATATTTCCAAAGAACTGGCCGGAACACCGCTCTACGAAGGAACTTCGATGGGCATCCATGAATCCCAATCCTTGTTTTTCGAAAATTTTATTGGCCGCAGCCGTCCCTTTTGGCACCGCCATTTTGACACATTAAAAAATTATGCCGGTGGGCTGTTGGATCAAATCGACATAGAAAGTTTTTACCGGGCGATTAATGTGGCTGGACCGTCTCTCATCCGCATTGAAGCCGATGAACTCACTTATCCGCTCCATATTATCGTCCGTTATGAAATTGAAAAAGGATTGTTTAACGGGGATTTAAAGGTGAAAGATTTGCCGGGCGTTTGGAATGAAAAAATGGAAGAATATCTCGGCATTCGCCCTGAGCGGGATCGCGACGGCGTTTTGCAGGATATCCACTGGTCGGGAGGAGATTTTGGGTATTTTCCATCCTATGCGCTTGGCTATTTATATGCGGCACAATTCAAACATGCCATGCTGAAAACTGTGCCGAATTTTGATGATTGCTTGGCCGAGGGGAATTTGGCGCCAATTTTAAGCTGGCTATCTAAACACATTCACCAATACGGCGCGCTGAAAACACCAACGGAAATTTTGGAAGATGCCACGGGTGAACCGCTTAACGCGAAATACTTGGTGGATTATTTAACAAATAAATATAAAGACGTTTACCGCTTATAAGGTCATATACAGTGACAAGGGAATTTTTTGAAAAGAGGTTTAACACATGGCCATTCACTATCCGACAAGCGAGGAAATAAAAGATATTTTGCGCACCAAGAAACGGATTGCGGTCGTCGGTCTTTCCGCCGACCCCGCTAAGCCCTCGTATGAAGTGGCACACTATATGCTTACACACGGGTATGACATTATTCCAGTTAATCCGAATGTCGACCATGTATTCGGCATCCCATCAGTCCCAAGTTTAAAGGATATAAAGGGACATGTAGACATTGTAAACGTCTTTCGTAGACCTGAATACTTAATGGAAGTGGCCAAGGAGACGGTGGCGATTGGTGCGGATGTATTTTGGGCCCAGCTGGGATTAGAAGACCAAGAGGCCTTTGACTTTTTACAATCCAAAGGGATCACGACTGTTATGAATCATTGTATAAAAGTGGAACATATGAAACATATCGGTTAATGGGTTTAACCTGAAAGAAAAATTTGACTGGGCTTTACAAGAACAAATGTTCTGATATGATAGTAGATGGAAGGCGTTTGGAAGGGAGTTTTTAGATGGCAAACGCGGCATATACAGAAGATACAATACAGGTATTAGAGGGGCTGGAAGCGGTCCGAAAACGCCCTGGAATGTACATAGGTTCTACGGATGCCAGGGGACTGCATCACCTGGTTTATGAAATTGTTGATAACGCTGTTGACGAAGCGCTCTCCGGCTTTGGTAATGAAATCTATGTCACCATCCATGAAGATGATAGCATCAGCGTTCGGGATCATGGCCGCGGCATGCCGACGGGTATGCATAAAACGGGCAAACCAACACCGGAAGTGATCTTTACGGTGCTCCATGCTGGCGGAAAGTTCGGCAGTGAGGGTGGCTATAAAACAGCCGGGGGTTTGCATGGTGTCGGCGCTTCTGTCGTCAATGCTTTATCCGAATGGCTCGTCGTCACCATTACACGGGATGGTTTTAAATATCGGCAGCGCTTTGAACATGGCGGAAAACCGGTAACGACGCTTGAAAAGATTGGTACAGCGCGAGGAAGCGGGACGACGATCCATTTTAAACCGGACCCGTCCATATTCAGCGCGACCCGTTTTAATTTTGAAATTCTAAGCGAGCGGCTGCGGGAAGCGGCTTTTTTACTCAAAGGATTAAAAATCACCCTTGACGATTTGCGCACGGGTGTCAAAGAAACCTATCATTACGAAACGGGACTGGAAGCTTTTATCGATTATCTAAATGAAGACAAGGATACGCTGCACCCAGTCGTTTCTTTTGAAGGCATCCAGAACGGCATAGAAGTGGACATTGCCTTTCAGTTTAATGACGGTTATTCCGAAAACATATTATCTTTTGTTAATAACGTCCGCACGAAAGATGGCGGCACCCACGAATCCGGGTTTAAAACAGCGATGACCCGTGTGTTCAACGACTATGCGCGAAAAAGCGGCCTTTTAAAAGAAAAGGACAAAAACTTAGAAGGCTCCGATATTCGCGAAGGATTTACCGGCATTGTTTCCGTTCGTGTACCGGAGCACCTCCTGCAATTTGAAGGCCAGACGAAAGGCAAACTTGGGACGAGTGAAGCGCGATCTGCGGTCGATACTGTCGTGTCCGAAAAATTAACTTATTTTTTGGAGGAAAATCCACCGATCAGCGACATGCTGATCCGAAAAGCGATAAAGGCCGCACAAGCCCGGGAAGCGGCCCGTAAAGCACGCGAAGAGGCGCGTTCTGGCAAAAAAGGTAAGCGAAAAGAAGCCGTCTTGAGTGGGAAATTGACGCCGGCCTCATCCAAAAACCCGCAAAAGAATGAATTGTTTCTCGTGGAAGGAGACTCTGCAGGCGGAAGTGCCAAGCAAGGGCGTGACCGCTCTTTCCAGGCTGTTTTGCCTTTGCGCGGAAAAGTCATTAATACAGAAAAAGCGAAACTCAGCGATATTTTAAAAAACGAAGAGATAAATACCATTATTCATGCGATCGGAGCCGGTGTTGGTCCAGAATTCAACGTTGAAGACACGAACTATAATAAAATCATTATTATGACGGATGCCGACAATGACGGCGCCCATATCCAAGTTTTGCTTTTAACGTTCTTTTATCGGTATATGCGCCCGTTAATTGAAGCGGGGAAGGTTTACATCGCACTACCGCCGCTATACAAGGTAAGTAAGGGCAGTGGCCGCAAAGAAGTCATTGAATATGCATGGGATGATAAAGGTTTAAAAGCAGCCATCAAAAAAGTAGGGAAAGGTTATACGGTGCAAAGATATAAGGGCCTCGGCGAAATGAACGCTGACCAGTTATGGGAGACGACCATGAATCCTGAAACGCGGACACTCATTCGTGTCAAAATCGATGACGCCGCACGTGCCGAACGGCGCGTTTCGGTCCTTATGGGTGATAAAGTTGAACCGCGCAGGAAATGGATTGAATCACATGTCGCTTTCGGGCTCGATGAGGAAACAAATATATTAGAAAATGAAAATCTTACGATGACGGAAGGGGCGGCAAACCTTGGCTAATACCGAGAAACTTTTAGATTTACCGCTCGAGGAGGTCATCGGTGACCGCTTCAGCATTTACAGTAAATACATCATTCAGGATCGGGCTTTACCCGATGTCCGGGACGGCCTGAAACCGGTACAGCGCCGGATTCTTTATGCGATGTACCGGGATGGAAACACGAGTGATAAGCCGTTTCGTAAAGCGGCCAAAACCGTTGGGAATGTTATCGGCAACTACCATCCGCATGGAGATGTTTCGGTTTATGATGCGATGGTGCGCATGAGCCAAGACTGGAAAGTGCGGAATGTGCTGATCGAAATGCACGGCAATAACGGGAGTCTTGACGGGGACCCGCCGGCCGCCATGCGTTATACGGAGACGCGGTTATCTGCGATCGCATCAGAACTTCTGCGGGATATCGATAAAGAAACGGTGGACTTTATTCCGAATTTTGATGATTCGACAGAGGAACCCGTTGTTCTGCCATCGCGATATCCGAACTTACTCGTCAACGGTTCGACTGGGATTTCAGCAGGATACGCGACAGAGATTCCACCGCATAATCTTGGTGAAGTGATTGATGCCGCCATTTTGGTTATGGAACAACCCCATTGCACCATTGATGAGCTGATGCAGGTCGTCAAAGGCCCAGATTTTCCAACAGGAGGCATACTCCAAGGCCTTGACGGTGTCCGAAAAGCCTACGAAACAGGAAAAGGCAAAGTGGTTCTCCGAGGTAAAGCAGCGATTGAGTCGATACGTGGCGGACGCGAGCAAATCGTCATCACCGAACTTCCATATGAAGTCAATAAGGCGAATCTCGTGAAAAAAATGGAGGAACTCCGGCTTGACCGCAAAGTTGAAGGGGTCGCCGAGGTCCGCGATGAAACCGACAGGACGGGCACCCGCATTGTCATCGAATTGAAAAAAGACGCCGATGCGTCGGGCATCCTTAATTATTTTTACAAGAATACGGATTTGCAAATTACTTATAACTTTAATATGGTCGCCATTCATAACAAAGCGCCGAAGCAAATGGGACTTAAGCAAATCCTTCAGGCTTATATTGACTATCAGAAAGAGGTCATCACCCGCCGCACCCAACACGAGCTAGAAAACGCCCGTGACCGCCGCCATATCGTTGAAGGCTTGATCAAAGCGGTTTCGATCCTCGATGAAATCATTGCCTTGATTCGGGCATCGAAGGACAAAAAAGATGCCAAAGAGAATTTATCCACCAAATTTGGTTTTACGGAACGCCAAGCTGAAGCCATTGTGACTTTGCAACTTTATCGTTTAACGAATACCGATATTGTTTCTTTACAAAAAGAAGCAGATGAATTAGATTTTACGATTAAGAGACTTGAAGGGATTCTGTCATCAGATAAAAAGCTGATTAGCGTTATTAAGAAGGAATTAAAAGAAATTAAGGACCGTTATAGTGATCCGCGCCGAACAAAAATTGAAAAAGAGATCGAGGAAATTAAAATTGACCTTGAAGTAACGGTCGCTTCCGAAGATGTGAAGGTTGCCCTTACAAAAGAAGGTTACATCAAACGCGCGAGTCTCCGCTCTTATGCAGCCTCAAATGGGGAAGAGACGGGTATGAAAGATGGGGACCGCCTACTCTTTCAGGACACCCTTAATACAACGGAACACTTACTTGTGTTTACAAATAAGGGGAACTATCTTTATTTACCGGTTCATGAAATACCGGATAAAAAATGGAAAGAACTTGGACAACATATCGCGCAGATCATACCGCTTGCTGCGGATGAAGCGGTTGTTAGCGCCGTAAAAGTCAGTGATTTTTCGGCAGAACATTTCATCACATGCCTGACAAAAGGCGGGATGATCAAGCGGACAGCCCTCGAACAATACAAGGCTCAACGGTATTCGAAACCGCTTGTGGCGATCAAATTAAAGGACAACGATGAATTAGTGAATGCGTATTTAACTGACGGAACGATGAACATACTGATCGTCACGCGAAATGGTTATGGTCTCTGGTTCGATGAAGATGAAGTAAGCCCAATTGGTATTCGGGCAGCAGGCGTGAAGGCCATTAACCTCAAGGATGACGATGATGTCGTTTGCGGCCTTATCTTCCCAATCGGAGCTAACCCGGATCTCTTATTGGCCACCCACCGAGGGTCCGTCAAGAAGATGTCCATATATAACAGCTTGGAAAAATCGGTACGCGCACGTCGGGGCTTTGTCATGCTCCGCGAACTTAAAAAAGAACCGCACCGGATTTGCGGCGCATTGATCGTTGAGGACGGGGATCATGTCCTTTTGCGCACTGAAAAGGGGCATTCCATAGAAATCGCCATTAGTGATCTTCGTCATGTTGACCGTTATAACAATGGTTCATTTGTGGTTGACCAAGAGACGGACGGAGAAGTTGTCGATGTCTGGAAGGTCATTAAAGAGGAAGAATAACCCGTGAAAAGGTTGATTCATAAGGGACCGGGTGTTACACCCGGCCCGGGTATTGAGCCAACCTTTTATATTTATTCATTAAGTGAAGTTCACTGCGCTGAGTTCACTGCAATCTACAACGGTGACACCTGTAGCTGTGAGGAAAAAGGCAAGACCTTGTTTCTCATCAACTGTCACAAAGTTTGTCACCGTGACCGTCGCACCGTCAACGACAATGGAATCAACGGCCGTATTCGGGTCTGTCGTTAACAATTGTTGACAAATCGGACTTAATGATGGTGTTGACATAAGATTACCCCCCTTTTTTAAAAGGTCTGACTAATTAACGAAGTTCACCGCGCTGAGCTCCCTGCAATCCACAAGCGTGACCCCAGTATCCGTTAAAAAAGTTGCTAGACCTCGAGCTTCATCAAGATTTACAAAATTTGTTGTCGTTAAGGTGGCACCGTCTACAACGAGCGTATCCACTTCCTCATTGGGGTCAATGGTTTGCAGTTTTTTACATAAGGGGCTTAAAGCAGCCGCCAAAATGCTCACCTCCTTTAAAAGGAGTCAACATATTATATACAAGCGTGAAATACCCGAACTAGTTGACATGACCTATTATTTACAAAAATGGTTTTTTGATAGAATGTAAATGCCCTAAAAGAGGGACATTGGCTTATTTTTGCCCAAAATGCTTTTTACATGGCCCGCAACAACACGTTAAGACATACATCTATAGAAAGATTAAAAAAACGAGGTCATGCCTATGAACCGAATTTACTATAAATCAGGGTTGTTGCCACCGATATGTAAAACGAAAAAGCTCCCAACCATAAAGTCGCGGTCTGTTTATCGAAAACGCGAGGATAAAGAAAGCCTTCGTCTAAAAGCTAAGCGCTCGGAATCTCTTGAGCCATTTGAGCATCGCATCAATCTTGACATCAATCACTCGCTATTATCTGAACTCCCCCATTTCAACAGACAGAAAAAACAATTGGGGCAATTAATAGACACCTTTCACAAACATCATCGAAAAATATCACAAATCCGTTCAGCGCAAAAGAAAAGAGCGAAAGAGGTACGAAAGATTCGCGAAGTATTGAAAAATATCCAACAGAAACAAACGGAATTCACTTCAGAGCTGCAAATGATTCAGACTCATTATCGTGAGTTGTTTCACGCCCTTGAGAATATTACCAACCGATTGGATGTGACGCCATGGGAAAAAGCTTTAGAACGCCATTTTCAATCCATTGAGGATCGGGTAAATCATCAAGATTCTCGGATGAGAAAGGACATCCAGGATATCAAAACTGAAATTCAATCGTTTCGGTCGGAGTTTGATCGCATAAACCAATTGTATGAGGAGCAGCTCGAAGAGGAAAGGGAACAATTTCGCTTGATTGAAAAAAATCAGAAGGCACAGTTGGAGGCGATGAAATCCTTATTTGATGACAGCCGCTCTGTGCTTAATCAGAAGTTGTCACAAAATGAAAAGGAGCTAACAGGTTTGAAAGATTCCTTCCATTCATTGTTAGCGTCCCATGAGGATTTAGCTAAGCAAATGCAGGAGTATTTTGAAGCGGGGCTAATACCAGTCTTGAATCTTATGACAACGGGTAGCGCTTTAAAAAGCATATTGGTTTCCGGAGTAGCGATTCCGGTTGAGAAATTCCTGCATTTCGATAAGCACCGACACGTTGCCTTTTTTTTAACGGCGGAGCAAACGATGTTCATTACAGATATTAAGAATATACAAGGGATAGAATTTTAAAAATAATAAAAATACAAATTGCCAGTATTTGGAGTACGGAGTAAAATAGATAAAAAAATGGCCTGCTTGGAGGCGTGACATGGGGAAACATTTATCGGTGACACCCACGGATTGTTTCATTGACGAACCAATCACCGTGACAGTCAAACAGTTGCACCCTTTTGAAATCGTTGAGCTCTACACCGAGATGAGAGATAATTTCGGGGGTTATTGGTCGGCACATGTTATGGTGCAAGCAGATGTTAACGGAACGGTGGATCTTTCGAAGGCTATGCCGATTCTCGGTTCCTATTCCACACCAGATGCGATGGGGCTTTTTTGGTCCATGAAGCGAGACAGATTTAAGGACAACGGTGTGAGAACACCATTAAAACCTTTAAAAACGTTCGTTACACTCAGAAGAAACGGAGCAGTTGAAGAGATTGTGACCGTCACGAGACATTTGCTTCAACCTTCACTGATTCGGGAGGATGTTCGAGAAAACGGGATTGTCGGCGTTTTTTATCACCATGGTGACAAAAGACCGCGGCCAACGCTCATCGTATTGGGAGGCTCAGAAGGGGGATTGTGGGAAGGACAAGCAGCGCTTTTGGCAGCAAAAGGCTTTAACGCTTTTTCCCTCGCTTATTTCGGAATGAAAGGTCTACCATCACAACTTGTGAATATTCCTTTAGAATATTTTCAAAACGCATTAGAATGGCTTGCGCACCGCTCGAATGTTGATACCAATAGAATTGGACTGGTAGGAACTTCGAAAGGCGGGGAATTGGCATTGTTACTAGCTAGTCTGGAACCTAAAATTAAAGCGGTCGCCGCTTATGTTCCGAGTTCGGTCGTTCATATGGGGTTAGGTGAAGCCGATAACGGTCAAGCCCCATCTTCTTGGTCTTTAAAGGGAAAACCTTTGCCGTTTGCTTTTAATAAAGAAAAATCAAAAAAGCTTACAAATATGATTATGGACCAAAGAAACGCCGGTCAAATGATCAGTTATCGGGAGTGGTATAGAGTTCATGCCGAAGCGGCGTCTGAGGATGCCTTCATCCCGGTAGAAAAAATAAATGGCGCGGTTCTCGTGATATCTGGAGGAGACGATCACTTATGGCCATCTGCTCTTTTTGGCGAACAAGTGATAGAACGTTTAAGGAGGAGTCAATTTAAACATTCGTTTAAACATTGCCGTTATCCGAAGGCAGGTCATGCTATAGGATATCCTGGGATGCCAACAACCGACTCAACGAAGTTTGTTTACGGGTCGTATGACTTAAAGGCCGGCGGTACTTCTGAAGATAACTATCGAGCCCAAGCCGATGCTTGGCGAAAAACTGTTGCCTTTTTTAAAGAAAAACTGTAGGGCGTATAAAAGAGACGGACCATGTAAGGTCCGTCTCTTTTCGTTATTGATTTTGGTTTCCGAATCCACCCATGTTTTTGTTACGTTGTGACTGTTGATTTTGCTTACGCACTTGTTGAACATTCGTTGCGGAAGCAAATTCAGTGTTGTACTGAGAACCAAAGGCAGTATTTGCTGCGTTCAATTGATTTTTTACATTTTGTACGCTTTGCTGCAACTGTTGCAACTGATTAGCCGCTTGGGTTTCACGCTTGGCAAAGGTTTGAGAAGCGGTTTGTTGTGCGTTTTGTTGCTCTTGTTGGGCGAGTTGCTGCGCCGTTTGATTGATTTTGTTCAACTGTTGATTGATGCCTTGGTTCTTAAACTGGTTGTTCATCCGGAAACCCTCCGATAAAGATTAGTCTGAGGCTAACCTCCTTAGTTATTATGGATGATTCGCTCAAGATCATGCCGTTTATTATTTGGAAAAACCAAAATTCATTTGGATTTTTTTCTTGAAAACGACAGGACTTTATGTTAGATTAAAAACATCTACTTTAGTACTTTAGTTAGCTAATGTACCAGTGAATGAAAGAATAGCTGCTTGGGATGTGAATGACATGCTTTTACCGCTTGGAAGTGCAGATGAAATCGGGCCATCGGTGACGAACCGACATGTTGTGCTCGAGAAATTTCGGAAAGTAACAGCGGACAGAGGATTTAGGGAAATTGCCACACCTGTCGTGGAATATGCCTCGACGTTTATCCATCCATCTGTCGGTATGATGCTTCAAGATATGATGAAATGGTTTAATGCCCAAGGTGAGATTGAGGTGCTCCGTCCAGATTGGACGACAGCTATTGCTCGGGCATTAGGTGGGCGACCGATATCGCATCAAAAATGGGCGTATCAAGGTCCTATATATGACCTGCGAAAACCTGGACTTGAACGGCACCAAGCCGGCATTGAAATTATTGATTTACCGGAACTATTGGGAGAAGTGGAGTGTCTCTTGACGGCTGTTGCCTTTTTGAAAAACCTCAAGATCGGACCAGTTATCATTGAACTTGCCCACGCAGCGATTTTCGATCAGTTTGTTCAACCGTTAGGCTTAGAAGAGGAAACGAAAGAAAAGTTGCGAAAAGCGATGCACGATAAGCGCAAGGATGAAGTGGCTTCCCTTGTCACAAAATATGGCGATGCGGTAGCGGTGAACGCCTTCATGGATTTAATCGATGCGTACGGAACGAGCACCATTTTGGAGGTCTATCAGGAGAAATGGTGTGGTCAGCCCGAACGGCTGTCCGTCCTTAACCATTTAAGAAAATTAGTAGCCGTTTTACAGGATTGCGGTGTGGATGATGTTTTAATCGATTTGGGGAGCGTGAAAAAGATGCCTTATTATTCCGGAACCCTATTCCGCGGGTTTATCAAAGCAAACGGCAATGTTTGTTTTTCCGGCGGCCGTTACGACCCGCTTTATGACTATTTTGGGAAAAAGACGACGGCTGTGGGTCTTGCTTTTGATGTGGATGTTCTCGCGGACGAACTCCGACCGGAACCCAAACGGGAACGGATATGTCTTGTGGCGACCGAAGACACGTTGGCTCAAGCCGAAAAATTAAGGCAGCAATTTCCTAACGCCATCGTTGATATCCGTTTTTCTGCCGATGGCACATATGACCGCGTTGTATATGTAGAGAAAGACCCACAGAATGAAAAGGCGGTGGATGCACATGGTTCCTTGTATAGCCCTGAGTAAAGGTCGTTTGGAAAAAGCAGCTATTGATTTTTTTGAAGCCGAACCCCTCGTCGACAAAGGTCGAAAATTATGCATTGAGACAAATCGATATCGATTTATTTTTGCTAAAGGCATCGATGTTGCGACTTATGTGGAATACGGGATAGCCGATCTTGGAATTGTTGGTGAGGATATCTTATTGGAGTACCAACCGGATGTGTTTGATCTTTTTCCGCTTTCTTTCGGTCAATGTCGGTTTTCTCTTGCTGGAAAACCCGGGCACATCGTTACAGGTCCTAAAAAACGGATAGCCACGAAGTATCCGAATATTACGCTGAATTATTTTCGAAAAAGAGGTGAGTCCGTCGATATCGTGAAGTTGGAAGGGTCGGTCGAATTGGCCCCCGTGTTAGGGCTTGCTGATGCCATCGTCGATATCGTTGAGACGGGCTCGACATTAAAAGAAAATGGATTGGTCGTTTATGATGACATTCGGCCGATTTCAGCGCGTTTGATCGCCAATCGTTCCGCTTTAAAGGTGAAACGAGAGGTGTTGAAACCGTTGCTTGAACGTTTTCAGGAAAAGGAAGTGGGCGCATGATTGCGGACTATACGGTTCAAGAATTTAAAACCGCCTTTTTAAGACCATCTAAAAGAAGCGTGGATGAGGACGTTTTACGGGTTGCTGCTGATATCATAAGGAAAGTCCGGACGGATGGAGAGAAAGCGCTTCGGGAAATTGTTCGCGAGTTAGATGGTTTTGTTCCGGAACAATGGACAGTGAGCGATGCAGAACGCAAAGCAGCATGGGATAAGGTGCCGGAGGTGTTATTAGAGGCAATGGAAAAAGCCGCGGACAATATTCGCCGTTTTCACGAAAAACAGTTGCCGACATCACGTATCATGACAATGAGTGAAGAGCACCTCGCCGGGCAACTGTTCCGCCCGTTGGAGCGTGTGGCCATTTATGTCCCAGGTGGGACAGCTAAATACCCTTCCACTGTTTTGATGACCGCGATTCCCGCTGTCTTGGCTGGTGTTCGGGAAGTCGTGATGACAAGTCCTGTCGGAATTTCTGGGGTTATGGATCCAGCGCTGATTGTCGCCGCTGATCTTGCCGGGGTGAAGTCCATTTATAAAATCGGCGGTGCTCAAGCCATTGCTGCGTTCACTTACGGGACAGAAACGATTCCATCCGTCGATAAAATCGTCGGACCTGGGAACCGTTATGTGGCTGCGGCAAAAGCGCTTGTATATGGGGATGTGGGCATTGATATGATTGCTGGACCTTCAGAGGTGGCGATTATCGCCGATGACTCGGCCAACCCCGCTTATGTCGCAGCAGATCTTATCGCCCAAGCTGAACATGATGGAGATGCTCGTACCTTTTTGTTTACGGATTCGGCGTCAATTATTCTTGAGACGAAAAAAGAGCTGGAGAAACAATCCGCTCGCCTTCCCCGGTATGACATCATCAAAAGGTCATTATCCCGAAGAAGCGCGATCGTCTTGGTTGCCTCACTAAACGAAGCGTTTTCTCTTGTCAATGACTTGGCACCGGAACATTTGGAAATCCAAGTCAAGGATCCGTTGCGCTGGCTTGGAGCGGTTAAGAATGCCGGTTCTGTATTTCTCGGACATTTTACCCCTGAGGCGCTTGGTGATTATTTTGCTGGCCCCAATCACGTATTACCGACATCCGGTACGGCTCGCTTTTCTTCGGGCCTTTCAGTGGATGATTTTATGAAAAAAACGACCTATCTATTTTATTCGGAAAAAGCGCTGCGGGAAGCGGCGCCGTATGTGGAACGCTTTGCCCGCTACGAACAACTGGACGCTCACGCAGAAGCCGTTAAAGTGAGGGTGGAATCATGAGAGCGATGATTCGTGAGCTGACGCCTTATCACGTGAAAAACGCTGAAGGGTATACTTTGTTGGATAATAACGAAAACTTTCTGAACTTGCTTCAGGACATAGATCTGAACGTCATCAAACAAAACGTTGCCATCAATCGCTATCCGAGCGACAATGTCGATCG
Source organism: Tuberibacillus calidus DSM 17572 (assembly GCF_000430685.1). GTDB lineage: Bacteria > Bacillota > Bacilli > Bacillales > Sporolactobacillaceae > Tuberibacillus > Tuberibacillus calidus. The sequence goes on from NZ_AUMM01000003.1 coordinate 145,243, forward strand.
GCTGGTTGCGGCATATGCGGCTTACGTTGGACTACCGGCAGAGAATGTTTTGGCGGCAAACGGATCGGATGAATGGATTGCATTAATCTGCCAATTCGCCCTCGACCCAACCGATACCATGATGGTCGTCTCACCCGATTTTTCGATGTATGAAAAAAATGGCCGCTTGCTGGGGGCAACGGTTCAATCGATCGCATTAAACGAAGATTTTTCGTTACCGCTTCAGACTATGCTTCAAGAAATCGAACAATGGCGGCCAAAATGCTTGTTCTTATCCAATCCATGTAATCCCACCGGAAGACGATACGAGGTAAGCGACTTGGATACCCTCGCTATAGCGATGGCAAACGTTGGCGGTTATTTTGTAGTAGATGAAGCGTATATCGAATTTGCTGGTGGTTCTTATACAGAAAAAGCGATTCGCAATGAAAATGTAATCGTCTTGCGGACGGCTTCCAAAGCATTAGGAATGGCGGGCCTAAGGCTTGGCTTTCTCATCGCCAACCGCGAGCTCATTAATGACATTTTGCGCATCAAGCCGCCCTATAATGTGAATCAAATGTCCGCAGTCATTGGTGCGGCCATTTTAAGCCAACCTGGGTTGCTTCGAGAATCCCTCAAAAGACAAAAACGGCAAATCGAACAACTAAAAGTGATTTTGGAGGAATTCTCAAGCCGTCACAAAAAGGTTCAAATCTATCCGAGTCACACCAATTTTTTCTTAATGGAAACGCCGGATGCTTTGGATTTATACCAATTTTTAAATCGTCATAAAATCAGGGTTCGCGCTTTTGGTGACGGCCGATTGCGTCATTGTTTGAGAATATCTGCCGGCTCGGAAACGGAACTCACCGCATTGAAAAAATCCTTAGAGGAATGGAGTCTTTCGGCATGCGACAGGCAAGCAAACTAAGGAAAACTTGTGAAACAGCGATTGAAGTCACCTGTGATTTGGATGATGACACAACTATTGATATTAAAACCGGCATCGGTTTTTTTGACCATATGTTAACGGCTTTGGCTCGACATGGCCGCCTTGGCTTAAAAATTAAGGCTGAGGGGGATTTAGATGTGGATGGCCATCATACAGTGGAAGATATCGGAATTGTTCTTGGGCAAGCGTTGCGCGAGGCGTTAGGGGATAAAAGGGGCATCAATCGGTATGGGGCCTGTTACGTGCCTATGGACGAAACCTTAGCATTTGTGGCCGTCGACGTGAGCGGCCGGCCTTATCTCCACTTTGATGCGGAATTTAAAAATCCGAAATGCGGCGATTTTGATACGGAATTAACGAAGGAGTTTTTTCGCGCTTTTAGCAATCATGCCGGAATTACTTTACATGCCAAAATTTTGTACGGGGAGAACACGCACCACAAGATCGAAGCCTTGTTTAAAGCTTGCGGCCGTGCTCTCTGTGAGGCCGTTACCGTCAATCCCGCGATTCGGGGTGTGAATTCGACAAAAGGGATGATCGAATGATTGGCATCGTGGATTATGGCATGGGTAATGTCGCAAGTCTATCTAATGCCTTGCGTTTCCTAGGTTATGAACCTGTGGTCACCGATCAATCAGATGTTCTGGGGCGCGCTTCTCACATTATTTTACCCGGTGTCGGTTCCTTTAAAGCGGCGGTGGATGAAATGGATCAAAGAGGCTTGCGAAGCGTTCTAAAGGCGCTCGTTCAAGAAAAACCGTTACTTGGCATTTGTCTCGGCATGCAGCTCCTTTTTACAACGGGAACCGAAGGCGGAATTTCCAAGGGTTTGGACATCCTTCCAGGAACAGTTGAGAAATTACCGACCCATTTGTGTTTGCCCCATATTGGTTGGAATCCGCTCGATGTCGTTCAAGATGATGCCGCGTTCAGACCATTCCAAGGGAAAGCCGTTTATTTCGTGCATTCTTACGGGGTGAACACAAATGCAGAATACATCGTTGCGACGGCCGAGTATGGCCTACCGGTGCCAGCCATTGTAAGAAAAGGGAAGGTATTCGGCATGCAGTTTCATCCGGAAAAGAGCGGACCAGTCGGCTTAGCGATGTTAAAAATCTTTTTAGGAAATGAGGCAAAAGCATGAGAATCATTCCAGCGATTGACTTAATCCACGGCCGCTGTGTGCGTCTTTATCAGGGTGACTATAAGAAAGCCACCCAAGTCGCTGATGATCCGGAAGCACAGCTCCAACGCTTTATTGACAGTGGGGCTGAAATGGTTCATATCGTGGATTTGGACGGGGCAAGGACCGGGTTGCCGGAGCAACTACCACTCATTGCCGCCTTATGTTCCCAATCTTCCATACCCATTGAGGTGGGTGGCGGCATCCGCAATTTGCAAACGGTAGAACGGTATTTGGAAGCCGGCGTTTCTAGGGTTGTCTTAGGGACGGCAGCCATTGAAGATAAAGCTTTTTTGCAAACGGCTCTCACACAATATGGGGCTGCGGTTGCCGTTGGGGTGGATGCCAAAGAGGGTAAAGTCGCCACGCGCGGATGGGAAAAGGTCACAGAGACTGACTATTTACTTTTTAGTAAAGAATTGGAGACGATGGGAGCCCAAACGATTATTTTTACCGATATTGCAAAAGATGGCACGATGGCAGGTCCGAATCTCGAAGCCTTTCAGCGATTAAAGACTGAAGTCCAATGCCGGATCGTCGCATCCGGCGGCATTCGCCATATGGATGATATACAGGCTTTAAGCGACATCGGCATTGAAGAAGCGATTGTCGGTAAAGCCATCTATGAAGGGCGCATCGTACTTAGGGGGAGTCGGCGTTGATCACGAAACGAATCATTCCTTGCCTCGATGTCAAAGATGGGAAGGTGGTCAAAGGCACTCATTTTGTTTCACTTAGGGATATGGGTGATCCAGTAGCTTTGGCCAAGTATTATTCCGAAAATGGTGCGGATGAATTGATTTTTCTCGATATTTCCGCGACCAATGAGGGTCGCAGGACGATAGTGGATATCGTCCAAGAAACGGCAAAAAACGTATTTGTACCGTTTACCGTTGGCGGCGGGGTGCGAACCATCGATGATATGACAAGGCTTTTACAGGCTGGCGCTGATAAGGTTGGAGTTAATTCCGCAGCCGTCGAACAACCGGAATTAATCCGAGAGGCGTCTCTGCGCTTTGGCTCCCAATGTATTGTTATCGCGATCGATGCCAAATGGATGCCCGATGGCTCATGGCATGTCATGGTCCATGGTGGGAAAAAGGATACAGGGATGAACGCTGTTGAATGGGCGAAAACAGCGGAAAGACTTGGAGCCGGTGAAATCCTCTTAACCAGTGTGGATACAGATGGGGTAAAGACTGGGTTTGATTTACCGCTTTCGAAAGCTGTAACGGATGCGGTGGCGATTCCGGTCATTGCTTCAGGCGGTGCGGGTGCCCCTGAACATTTTGCGGAAGTATTCACTGAGACAGATGTTTCAGCCGCGCTTGCTGCATCCATTTTTCATGAGAAGACTTTTACGATCGAACAAGTTAAAAAGGTATGCCGACAGCAGGGAGTGATGATCCGTGAATCCTGATTTTTCGAAAGGGTTACTGCCCGCCATCATCATTGATGATCAATCTGGCGATGTTCTCATGCTCGCTTATGTTAACGAGATTTCTTATAAAAAAATGTTAGAGACAGGGGAAACGTGGTTCTATTCCCGATCGCGTCAAGCGCTTTGGCATAAAGGCGCCACTTCCGGCCATAAACAACGCGTAAAAGCGATCCAACTAGATTGCGACCGCGATGCGCTGATGATCCGCGTTGAACCCATGGGTCCGGCCTGCCATACGGGAGCGGACACGTGCTTTTATAATGAACCCATCTATCAAGATGTCACGAATGATGTTCGTCAACCTCCATCCCTCACCGCCATTCTTGAGCAAGTGATGAACGTGATTGAACACCGAAAAACACATCCTGTTGAGAAATCCTACACGAATTATCTATTCAATAAAGGCACGGATAAAATATGTAAAAAGGTCATGGAAGAGGCTGGCGAAGTCGTCATCGCCGCTAAAAACAAAAACGCGGACGAACTCATCCAGGAATTTTGCGATTTGTTGTATCACAGCCTTGTTCTTCTATCTAACGAGAATATCCCGTTTGATGCAATCAAACAGGAGCTTGCCAAACGCCATTTGAAAAAAGGAAATTTTAAAGGTGAGCGAGAGACGATCACTAACTGGTAAACCCACCGCATTGAGTATCTATGAACTTTTGGGAATGTTTTATATATCTTTGGAAAATGGGCACCTTAAGATTAAGAACCGTCTTAATTTGCACGATCAGAAAACTATACGCGCTTTAGTGAAAAATGAAATTTAAGTGGTAAGGGCGCATAACCCACTGTCTTGGGCTTCACCCCTTGCACAACATATCGGAAAACAGACGCTTACTGTTCACTCTTTGAGGTGAAACCATGCCATCATTTAAACAGGCTAGACGCCCACTAGCCAACGTGAGTATATGGGGAACCACTTACATCCATAAGCGCAATCCGTATATTGTCGCGCTCTGGTCGGCAACATTCCCGGGATTCGGTCATTTGTTGATAAACAAATATGTCAGAGGGTACTTTTTGATCATCTGGGAAATTTTCATTAACCAAAGCTCGCGATTAAATTTGGCCATGTCCTATACGTTTACGGGGGATATTGAAATCGCCAAAAGCGTCATTAATGTAAATGTCATCTATATGTATATTCCGCTGTATATTTATTCCATTTGGGACAGTTATCGCGCCTGTGTAGAGCTCAATAATCTTTATATCTTGTCAGAAAATGAACCCTCTCCGGTAAAAGCGCTCATTGTCAAGCCATTTGAAATTAACTATCTTGACAAGAGAAGCCCAATTATTGCTAGCCTATGGTCGATGTCCATACCTAGCACTGGTCAATTGTATTTAAATCAATTTGTTTCAGCATTTTTTACATTGGTTGTTACGGTTGTTTTTGTGTACCAGTCACATTTTATAGAGGGCATTCATTACTTATTGCTCGGGGATGTTCATCATTCAACCGCCGTATTGGACAGACAATGGATTTTTTATTTGCCATCGATCTACTTTTACGGGATATATGAATCGTATGTCAACGCGATTGAAAACAATAAGTTATTTAAAGCGGAACAAAAAATGTTTTTAAAAGAGAAATTCCCAGTAAAAGGTTTTAAATTTAAAGGGGCTAAGGTAAAGTAACATGCAGATATTTGCTGCCTTTGAGCAATCCATCCAATTAGAACTTGCCATCACAAATATACAAAAATTAGGGATTGATAACATTTACACTGTTCCATTGGACAGCGGCCCTGAGGATATTCAACTTCTTGATACGATCAACCGGTCGGACGGTTTATCGTTGTCGAGTGTCGGCATGGTGCTCGCTGTGTTTTGTTCTGTGATCGGTGCCGCGCGGGGTTTTGACCATCAATGGGGACCGATTGTTTGGGGAATTATTGGCGCCATTTTTGGCTTATTGGTCGGTTTTATCGGAAAAATGGTTTTCTATAAAGTGAAAATGAAAAAAATCCGCTGGGTGAAAGGAAAACAGCCTGACATTATATTGATTATAGAATGCGCCGATCATGAAGGACAGCGCGTGGAAAAGATGCTGTGGGAGCATGCCGCCATCGGTGTTGGAAAGGCCGTTGATGCTTGAAAAAGATGTATCACGTTTTGGATATTTGAATTAAACTATTGGGCTTTTTGGTGTGTGAATGATGCCGTATCTTTTTATATTTATTTCTGCCGTAACTTTATATACTTTTGTCTTCATGGTGCCGAAACAGCTTTCCAAAGCAGAAATGGTCCATACCACTTATTTTGCCATTCTGTTTGATACACTGATGGATGTATTTCTCGATTTGCATTTAGATCTGTACGGTTATTTTCAAAAGGGTGTCGATTATCAAACGCTTCTTGTTGTTATAGGCATCTTTCCGCCAATGAATATCCTGTATTTAAACAATTTCCCATATGGCCAATCCCTATGGGCTAAAGGGCGTTACCTCCTTATATGGAGCGTGATCGCGATTTTTTATGAATATTTAGCCGTCAAATGCGACTTGCTCTATTATCGAAAATGGTCGATATTTTACTCTGGATTATGTTATCCACCCATCCTTATCATTGCCGCCCTCAACCTGAAACTCCTCCGTTATCTCTCGGGAATTAGAAACTAGTTAACCATTTTTTTACTGGTAAGAGAGTATTAACGTTTGTTGGCTAACATTGAAGCAATGATGACTCTGCCTTCACATAAAAGCTTGGAAGAGCCAAGTTTTCTAAATCATTTCAGCGTTCACGCATTGCCCCTTGAGGCTCGTTGGGAAAGGTTGGTCATCGTCATAAGTCATGTGTTCAAGCATACACATCTTATGACGTTATTTTTTTGGCAAAAGAGGGTGATGCGTGTGGAATGGGTCGGTCAAAACGTCATCCGTAAAGATGCGTGGGATAAGGTGACGGGCCGCGCGAAATTTGCAGCGGACACCATGACGATGGATACATTATTTGCCGCCCTTGTGACAAGTCCGTATGCCCATGCGAAAATCCTTCAAGTCGATGTTTCTCAAGCTGAAGCGGTTCCTGGTGTTATTAAAGTGGTCACGGGAGAAGACATCGACATTTTAGTAGGTGAGGGCATTCGGGATCGTCCCATTCTGGCAAAAGACAAGGTGCGCTATTATGGGGAACCGATCGCTGTCGTCATCGCCGATTCACCAGATACCGCAAGACTTGCCGCGCCTTTTGTAAAAGCCGCTTTTTTGCCACTCCCTGTTGTTAATTCTCCACAGGAAGCGATTCAAGCGCAAGCCCCGCTCGTCCACGAACACCTTGACACCTACTATACGCCCAAGCATCTCCGCCCCATACCAGGTACCAATATCGCCCATCATGTCAAAATCAGAAAAGGGGAAGCAGACAAAAAGCTCCCAAGTTGTCCTGTGATTTATGAATCGCGTGTCTCGTTTCCACCCTCAGATCATTGCGCAATGGAAACACGAACGGCAACCGTAGAAATTCGACCAGATGGCACGGTTTGCGTGGAATCGTCTTCGCAAGTTCCCTTTATCATCAAAAGCTTATTCAGTGAGTTGTTTGATATTCCCCAAGACAAAATTGTCGTCACCACACCGCTCGTTGGCGGAGGTTACGGCGGGAAATCAGCGGTACAGTTAGAATTTATCGCTTATATTGCCTCACGTGCAGTGGGGGGCCAGAAAGTGATGCTAACGAATAGACGGGAAGAAGATTTCGTCACATCACCCGTCCATATTGGGCTCGATGCTACGGTGACGATTGGATGTGATGACACCGGCCGTTTTATTGCGATGAAAATCTCCTACTTGTTTGACGGCGGTGCCTACTCTGACAAAGCGGTTGATATTTGTCGCGCGGCGGCGATTGATTGCACCGGGCCGTATCGCGTCGACCATGTCTTTTGCGATGCCTATTGCTTATATACCAACCATCCCTATCCAACAGCGTTTAGGGGTTTCGGTCATCCGGAATTAACCTATGCTGTTGAGCGGTGTATCGACGGACTCGCCGAAAAACTGGCGATGGATCCGACAGTGTTACGCAAGAAAAATCTCATTCAACCGGGTGACACGACACCGACGCAAAGTTTACTGAATAAAAGCCGGATCGGCAACTTGACGGCTTGTCTTGAAAAGGTGAAAGCCCTGATTCGTTGGGATGAAGGGGACCGCATCGAAACGGAAAACCATACCATTCGCGCCAAAGGCGTCAGTTGTTTTTGGAAAACATCCAACATCGGGCCAAATGTCAGTTCCGGGGCATTACTCGTTTTTAATAAAGACGGCACCGTCCATTTGGATTGTGGGGTTGTGGAAATTGGTACCGGCTCGCGTTCCGTACTCGCCCAAATCGCCGCGGAACGCCTCGGCATTGACGTCAAAGACATCCACGTTGATATGACAATTAAAACGACCACCACCCCTGAACATTATAAAACGGTCGCCTCAAGAGGGTTGTGGATGGCCGGGCGCGCGGTTTTGCGGGCCGCTGACGATGCACTGTCCCAGCTTTTTCAAATCGCTTCGCAAGTTTTACGCGTTTCACCGGATGACTTGCGAGCGGAAGGCGGGTTTATTTTTTATAAACACGAACCTAGAAAACGCCTTAGTTTTCGCGAGCTCGCACACGGTTACCGGTATCCGAATGGAAATACAATCGGCGGGCAAGTGATCGGCCGGGGCAGTTTTGTATTGCCTAAACTCACTTTTTTGGATCCGGATACGGGTAAAGGGGATCCGGGACCGGATTGGACTGTTGGAGCCGAAGCGGTGGAAGTCGAGTTTAATCCGAAAGATGACACGTATAAAATTTTGCGGGCGGCTTGCGTCATTGATGCCGGTACTATTATCAATCCAATGTATGCCGAAGGACAAGTAAGAGGTGGCATGCATATGGGGCTCAGCTTCGCGAGCCGGGAAGGGTTTGTTTTTACGAAGGATGGTATCGTCATGAATAACCAATTCCGCACATATAAAGTTCTCCGTTATGGCGAAAATCCCGAATACCTCGTCGACTTTGTGCAAACCCCTTCAATGGAGACCGCTTATGGTTTGCGGGGGATTGGCGAGCACGGTGTCATCGGCATGCCGGCCGCATTGGCTGCCAGTTTATCAAAGGCAAGCGGCGTCTTTATCAATGAACTGCCCATCATCCCAGAATTAATATGGCGGTTGAAAAGGGGGAGGTGAAAGGGCTTGGCGATGGAGTATTACCGGCCCACGACGATAAAAGAAGCTTTGCAATTATATCAACAATTGTCTTATGCCGGGAAAAATCCGGCCTATATGTCGGGTGGCACAGAAATCGTCACATTATCCCGTTTTCATTTATTTCAAGCCGCTTCACTCATCGATCTAACGCATATACCGGAGACACGAGTTCACGATGTTGATGGAAACCACCTCGTCCTTGGGGCAAGCTTGACGTTAAATGAAATTAGTGAAAAAAATGGTTTTCCGCTTCTTGCCGTAACAGCGAGCCGCGTCGCTGATCATACGACACGGAATCACATTACGTTGGGCGGCAACATCAGCGGGAAAATCATTTATAAAGAAGCGATTTTGCCGTTACTCGTTTCCGACAGTCTGCTACTTATTGCCAGCTTTGAAGGGCTGAAAACGGTCCCCATCCATGCCGTTTTCCATAAAGAGCCCCACCTTTCGCCTGGGGAATGGGTCGTGCAAGTTTTGACGGAGAAAAATGCGGTGGATCGTCCGTTTTTCAGCGTCAAAAAGCGAAAAATTGACGTAATTGACTATCCGCTTTTAACGCTTACAGCTATTAAAGTGGATGGTAAGCTGCGCGTCGCCATATCTGGCCTCTGCGACTTTCCGTTTCGTTCGGTGGCCATGGAGCAGGTTTTGAATGACCCGTCACGCCCGGTGTCAGCAAGAATCATCGAGGCGTTAAAGGTTATTCCGGGAGACGTCCGCAATGATTGGATCGCATCGGCGGAGTATCGGAGGTTTGTGTTACAAACGACTTTAGAGGAAATGTATGCGGCATTGGGGGGAATGTAATGCTTCATGTGGGATCGCTCGAGAAAGTGCGACTTAACATTAATGGCCACAATCGATGGGTCACCATTAAGGCGAGCGAACGGTTAATCGATGTATTAAGAAATCGGCTCGGGTATACCGGTTGCAAACCGGGGTGTTTAAATGGTGATTGCGGCGCCTGTACCGTTTTAGTAGATGGTGTGCCCATGAAATCTTGCATGATGCTAGCACCTCAGGTTGTTGGTAAAGCGATCACAACCATTGAAGGGTTAGAGGGGACGGATGTTCAAAAAGCGTTCATTGAGCATAATGCCTTTCAATGCGGTTACTGCACCCCCGGATTCATTATGAATATTGAAGGATTGCTAGCGAAACACCGCCATGCAGATGAGGCAATCATTGAGGATTGGTTGCAATCCAATATCTGCCGTTGCACAAGTTATCAGGAAATGAAAGCGGCGATTCAAGACGTCTTACATAAGCGCGATCAGAACCATGAAGAGCTTGAATAACGGTTTTCCAAAAACCTAGAAGAATAATTTTAATAATATTTAAAAAGCTGAGTATATTATCTATAAAAAAGTTGAACACTATTGGACTTTAACAAAATGTTGTATGGATAGGGGGTGTTTCCAGCCGATGGTCGTGAACTTGCTTGAAGTAAAAAATCTCAAAACCTATTTTTTCACTGGTAAGAAGGTGCTTCCTGCTGTCGATAGCGTGAATTTTACCATACATAAAGGAGAGACCGTCGCCCTTGTTGGGGAATCCGGGTGTGGCAAGAGCATCACGTCGCTTTCCATCATACAACTCGTGCCTCAGCCCGGAGGAAAAATTGTTGAAGGTGAAATCATATTTGATGGCGTGGATTTAACAAAACTCTCAGAGAAAGCGTTGTGCCAAATTCGCGGCAAGGAAATTTCGATGATCTTCCAAGAGCCAATGACCTCTCTTAATCCGGTCTTAACGGTCGGTGAGCAAATCATCGAAGTGCTGGTGTACCATCAAAAAATGGATCGAAAAGCCGCACGAAAAAAGGCGGCGGAATTACTCGAATTAGTCGGTTTCCCGCGAGCCGAATCGGTGTTAGACGAATATCCGCATCGGTTATCAGGTGGGATGCGTCAAAGAGTGATGATTGCGATGGCTGTGAGCTGTCAGCCCAAACTCCTCATTGCTGATGAGCCGACGACGGCCCTTGATGTCACCATTCAGGCACAAATTTTAGAATTGCTGAAAGACTTGACGAAAAAGTTGGACATGTCCATACTGCTCATCACGCATGATTTAGGCGTCGTCTCGGAAATGGCGGAAAGAGTGATCGTCATGTACGCCGGACAAGTCGTCGAAGAAGCGCCAATTGAAGCCTTACTCAATTACCCTCTTCATCCCTATACTGACGGGCTAATCCAATCGGTTCCGGGGATTTCCGGTCACACTGAACGTTTAGCATCCATACCAGGAAATGTCCCGACACCGGATCGGTATCCCTCTGGCTGTCGATTTGCGCCGCGATGCAAAAAAGCTTTTGATCGCTGTTTTAAGGAAGCACCTGAATTAACCGATCACGGCGACCAACGCCGTGTGCGTTGTTTCTTATATGAGATGGGGGATGATACCCCTTGACTGCTGAAGTAAGACGTGATCAACAAAGCATCCAATCGGTGACTGATGGCGTTTTATTAGAAGTTCGCAATCTGAAAAAATACTTTCCCATAAAAACCGGCCTGCTGCAGAAAACGACGGGATACATCCGTGCAGTGGACGGTATAAGTTTTTATGTAAAAAAAGGGGAGACACTCGGCATCGTAGGAGAGTCTGGTTGCGGAAAATCAACAGCAGGGCGAACGATTATTCGTCTGTATGAACCAACGGAAGGTCAAATTATTTTTAAAGGTAAAGATATCAGCCGTCTTCCTGAGAATCGTTTGCGGCAACAGATCCGTCGGGACATTCAAATGATTTTTCAAGACCCTTACGCTTCGTTAAATCCAAGAAAAACAGTTGAGAAAGTGCTGAAGGAGCCGCTTAAAACCCATCGTTACTTTAAGATGAAATCAGAATATCAGGATCGTGTGGACGAACTCCTTACACTTGTTGGTCTTGATCCCAGTTATAAGAACCGATATCCTCACGAATTTTCTGGCGGACAAAGACAACGTATCGGCATTGCCCGTGCATTAGCGCTTAATCCCGATTTAATTATTGCTGATGAAGCGGTTTCTGCGCTTGATGTGTCTATACAGGCACAAATTATTAATTTGTTGCAAGACTTGCAAGCGAGGTTTCAACTCACGTATCTATTTATCTCTCATGACCTCTCTGTTGTCCGCCACATATCCGACCGCGTCGTTGTCTTGTATCTCGGACGTTTGATGGAATGGGCAGCAAAGGAGGATTTATTCAACCAACCGCTTCACCCCTATACCCAGGCCTTACTTTCGGCGGTCCCAGTCATAAGAAGAAAAGACGAACAGATCCGGGAACGGATTGTGTTACAGGGCGATTTACCGAGTCCGGCCGATCCTCCGACAGGTTGTGTGTTTCATACACGCTGTCCCATGGCGATGGACATTTGTCGAAAACAGGTGCCGCATCCGAAAGCCTATCGTCCCGGCCATTTTGTCGCTTGTCATCTTTATGACTAGGGTTTGGATAAAAAAAGGTGATCACTCGCAAAGCACTGCCGAGGGGGGTGAAAAGGATAGCACCAAATCATGAAAAACCTTTTTGAAGGATTTTTTAATTTTTAAAAGGGGGAGGACATTATGCGAGCATTTAGAAAGTGGCATAGGATTATTGTTTTTATTTTTATAGTGGCGCTTGTGCTTTCGGGCTGCAGTCAAAAAAATGCCACAACCGACACCTACAAGCAAACTGACGAAACATCGGGAAACACCGAAAAGCCGAAAGATGGGGGGAACCTCATTATTGGCACATCGGGTTCACCGACTTTGTTTAATCCTTATTATTCTGAAGATACCGCAAGTAGTGATATTGAAGGCATGATTTTCAATGGGTTGGTCACGGTGGATGAAAATCTGAATCCTGTCGGTGACTTGGCGAAAAATTGGGATATCTCCGATGACGGGTTAACTTACACCTTTCACCTCAAAGATAATGTCAAGTGGCAGGACGGACAACCTTTTACTGCCGATGATGTCGTCTTCAGTTACAGCATACCGATGAATAAAGATTATACTGGTCCGCGGGCTTCGGATTTTGAAAAAATTAAAGAAGTCAAGGCTCTTGATGAACATACCGTTCAAGTAACTTTAAAACAACCGTTTGCGCCATTCTTAACAAGCACAGCGGGCTATGGGATTTTGCCGAAACACCTTTTACAGGACGTCCCGATCAAAGAATTAGATAAGGCTTCTTTTAATACAAAGCAACCGATCGGTACTGGACCCTATAAGTTTGTGGAATGGAAGGACGGCCAATACGTCAAACTCGAAGCCAATAAAGACTATTATGAAGGGCGCCCACATATTGATACCGTTACGATTAAATTCATACCGGATGCAAACGCTATTCTCACGCAATTTCAAGCCGGTGATATCGACTATATGGCTTTACAATCGACCGATTTAGCGACAGGAGAACAACTCGTTAAACAAGGGAAAGCAAAAATCAAAACAACCCCCTCCCTTTCATACACTTTCATAGGCTATAACCAATTAAACCCGCTCTTTAAAGATAAAAAAGTCCGGCAAGCGTTGACCCACGCCCTCGATCGGGAAAAAATCATTCAAGCCGTGATGAATGGTGATGGTAAGATCGCCAACACCCCAGGATCCCCGCTGGAAAAATGGGCGTATAACCCGGATGTTCCGACTTTTGATTACGATGTCGACAAAGCTAAGAAATTGTTGGCAGAGGCAGGCTGGAAAGATACAGACGGTGATGGCATTCTTGATAAAAAGGGCAAGAAATTCTCCTTCGTCATAAAAACCAATCAAGGGAATAAAGTAAGGGAACAAATCGCCCAAGTCGTCCAACAAATGTGGAAGGAAGTAGGCATTGAAGCAAAACCGAAAATCCAAGAGTGGAGTTCCTTTATTAAGGATGTCACCGCGCCGACATGGAACTTCGATGCTTGTATCTTAGGTTGGGCGCTTGGCGTCGACCCAGATCCGTCAGATATTTTCAGTTCCAAAGAAATCGCTCAAGGCTTAAATTTTGTTCATTACAAGAATCCTGAATTAGATAAATTGATGGCTGAAAACACCAAAATTACAGACCGTGAACAGCGCGGAGAAATGATTAAGGAAATTCAAGCCGGCATTGCCGAAGATCAACCCTATACCTTCTTGTACTATGACAACGATCATATTATGTACAATCCGAAATTGCAAAATGTTCAACAACACCCATCCATTGCCTATTACAAAATTAAAGATTGGTGGATCAAACAATAGTCAACGTTGGAAAAGGGGGAAGGGCCCTTCCTCCTTTTCTTGCATTCTTTCAAGATGGGGGAGAGCCGGATGATCACATATATTATTCGCCGCATTCTCGTCTCGATTCCGCTTCTATTAGGGATATCGATCCTCTCTTTTTTGATCATTCAATTAGCACCTGGTGATCCAACTTCACTGTTCTTGGATCCGAATATTAAGCCGGAAGATCGTGAAGCCTTTATAGAAGCTTACGGATTGAATGATCCAGTTTACATTCAATACTTTCATTGGTTATGGCAAATTTTACATGGGAATTTTGGACAATCACTGATTATGCACGGCATACCGGTTTCTGAGCTTATTTTGGGGCGATTGCCAAATACATTGCTGTTGATGGTGAGCTCTGCGGTCTTGGCCTTTATCATATCCATACCATTTGGCGTTTTATCGGCAACCAAACCCTATACTTTAACCGATTACACCGTGACGACCGCTTCATTTATCGGTGTAGCGACACCTAGTTTCTGGATAGGCCTTGTGTTACTCATGTTTTTTGCTGTGAAATTTCCCATTTTCCCTAGCGGAGGTGTGGCGACACTGAACGCACCATTTAGTATTTGGGACCGCCTCCATCATTTGATATTACCCGCTTTTGTGTTAGCCGCTTCCGATATGGCCGGCTTAACAAGATATACGCGGTCAAGCATGCTTGATGTTTTGCGGCAAGATTATATTCGTACAGCAAGAGCCAAGGGGTTCAACTCGAGGAAAGTGGTGTATAAACACGGGTTGAGAAACGCTTTGATCCCCGTTGTCACGATTGTCGGCTTAATCATCCCGTCTTTCATCGGTGGCGCGGTCGTTGTTGAGAATATTTTTGGTTGGCCAGGAATCGGCAATCTTTTCTTAAATGCTGCCTTTCAAAGAGATTATCCCGTGATTATGGCGTTAACAATGATTTCCGCCACATTAGTCGTCATCGGAAATCTCATTAGCGATATCCTCTATGCGATCATCGACCCACGGATTGAGTATTAGGAGGGACATGTATGGCCGGACCAGAAAGGCTTACAAAGACTGTTCCTGGGAATGAAGGGATAAAACAAAAAAGAGAAACAATGTTTCGCATCACACTGCGTAAATTTATGCGAAATAAATTAGCTGTCGCGGGTGCGGTGGTCATTTTTATCGTTGTTTTGGCTGCCATATTTGCACCGTGGCTTGCTCCATATGACCCAGGACACCAATATCTCCTGGATAAGTTGGCAAAACCCGGCGGGAAATACCCCCTAGGAACGGATATGCTGGGAAGGGATACGTTGAGCCGATTATTATACGGAGCTAGAGTCTCCTTGCTCGTTGGGTTTGTATCGGTGGCCGGCATCATTTTTATTGGGACGATCATCGGTGCTATCGCTGGTTATTTTGGAGGTATTATCGATGCCTTGCTCATGCGTTTCGTAGATGTTGTCATTTCTGTGCCATCGCTTTTTTTGTTGATCACATTGGTGACCATTTTTCAACCGAGTTTAACAACGTTAATCATCGTTTTTGCCTTGTTTAGTTGGCCGGGAACCGCGCGCATCATTCGGGGCGAATTCCTCTCCTTACGTTCAAGGGAGTTTGTGCTGGCGGCAAGAACAATGGGGGTTAGGAGCTCAAAAATTATTTTTTCACATATTTTACCAAATGTTATGGGACCGATTATTGTTACAGCCACTTTGCAAATGGGTTATGTTATTTTAGCCGAATCCGCACTCAGTTATTTTGGACTCGGGGTGCAGCCGCCGACACCAAGCTGGGGAAATATGCTCCAGGATGCCCAAAACATCACCATTATGATCTCTGCTTGGTGGTATCCGTTGTTTCCCGGGCTTATGATACTTCTTACAGTCCTATCGTTTAATTTTGTCGGTGACGGTTTGCGTGATGCTTTCGATCCGAAGTCCATTGAATAGACAAATATTTAAAAATTCGTGTTAATCTATTATTCTATAAAAAAGGAGGTAAAAAAAGTGGTTGAATTCCCAAAACCTGATGTAGAAACCTTTTTACGCACTTTTTCCGTGCAAAATTTTGATGTCAGCCCTGATGAAAAGCAACTCGTTTTTAGTACAAATTTAAGTGGGCATTATAATTTATGGGCGATGGATTTGCCCAAAACTTTCCCTTATCCGCTGACTTTTCATAACCAAAGCGCCCATGCGCTCCATTATGCAGAAAACGGCAGTATGATCATTGCCGGCTTTGATTGTGACGGGGATGAAAATATTCAACTTTATGCCCTGTCACCTGAGGGCGGAGAACTAGTCCCGTTAAGAGAGAAAGAAAATGAACGGCATTTTTTCAGTTATTTGTCAAAAGACGGTCAACGCCTCTACTATACGGGAACGAAAAATAATCCTCGCTATCTAAATTCATATGTTTACGACATTGAAACAGGAGAAGAAACCATCCTTTTGGAAGGGGGTGACGCACCCACCTTACTCGAATCCGTTTCACCCGACGAAAAAAGTTTTGTCTATATCAAGAGTTATGGCAATACCCATTCGCTCGCATATGTATCGTATCATGGCGACATGATTCGTCTGACACCTGAAACCGACGCCCAGCATACGACGGGATCCAGCGTGTTTACCACAGAAAAAGATATCTATTTCTTAACGGATTACGATCATGATCTTACATATTTGGCGAAATTTGATGTATCGACAAAAGCGTTCCAAAAAGTGTTGGTCATCGAGAAGGAAGATTTTTCCCATCTTGTCTACAGCAAGAAGGATCAAGTGTTATATTTAGTCGGTTCCTACGGTGTAGAGGATCGTTTATATGCCTACGATTTAACGACTGGAGAATGGACGAAGCGGTCACTGCCGACGAGCGTGGTTGAAAAAATCATGGTTAAAGACAGTGGACATCTGTATATTTTGGCTCGCGGTGCCAGACGGCCACATAATATTTATAAATCTGTCGATGGCGGGCGTTCATGGGAAGAACTGACGCATTTCCGCGTACCGGGTATCAAAGAAGAAGAGATGGTAGAACCGGAAGTCATACGTTATCCTTCCTACGATGGACTTGAAATCGAAGCCTTGTTTTTTAAAGCGCACAAAGAAAATGATAATGGACATGTCATTCTTTGGCCGCATGGCGGTCCGCAATCGCTTGAGAGAAAATGGTTCAGGGCAGCCTTTCAATTTGCGCTCCATCATGGATTTTCCATTTTCGCGCCAAACTTCAGAGGTTCCAGCAATTATGGGCTGAAATTCATGAAGATGGTGGAAGGAGACTGGGGTGACGGGCCGCGCAGAGATATTCTTGAAGGTTTGGAATGGCTTTTCAAAAACGGGTATGCCGATAGACACCGCATGCTTTTGATGGGCGGAAGTTACGGCGGTTATATGGCCCTCTTGTTGCACGGCCGCCATGCGGACTACTTTAAGGCCGTTGTTGACATTTTTGGCGTCAGCAATCTCTTTACTTTTATCGAATCCGTTCCCGAACATTGGAAACCTTATATGAATCAATGGGTGGGGGATCCCGTTAAAGACAAAGAAAAATTAAAACGCTTTTCACCGATCACGTATTTGGACGGAATGACAAAGCCGATGTTTGTTGTACAGGGTGCCAATGATCCGCGTGTCGTCAAAGCGGAATCCGATCAAATTGTCGAGGCGCTAAGGGCTAAAGGCCGTCATGTGGAATACCTTGTGCTTCCGGATGAGGGCCATGGATTCTCGAAGAAAGAAAATGAAATCACCGTTTACAGGCAAATTCTTCACTTCTTTAAGCGGTTTATCTAATCGATGACTTGCGCTTATTTTTAGGCGTTTCCATTCATCTTAGAGAAAACGGGAACGGCAAAAACCTTCAATTGAGTGCAGAGAGAGCCACCGTTCCCTTATGTTGGAATGAAAAATCCTATACTTTTTAACAGAATAAAAAAATCATTTTTTATGTTGACAGATTGAATAACACGTGTATAATGAAAATCAATAAATAACGTCGATGACAAAGAGAGTAGTTATAGTCATCCTGGAAAGCGAACCGGGGATGGTGGAAGCCCGGTACAGGACCTGTAACGAAGCGCACTTTGGAGACGACATCCTGAATCACAGTAGGGATGTCCGGGAAGCTCCCGTTAAAGGCTTTGAGTTGGTTCCGGATCATTCGGAACAACAAGAGTGGTACCGCGGGTTGTGATCATTCAACGCTCGTCTCTTATAAAAGAGGCGGGCGTTTTTCATTTTTATACATAACAAAATCATACAAATATCGATGACAAAGAGAGTAACAGCATTCAATCTTGAACAGCGAGCCGGGATGGTGGAAGCCGGTACAAGGGGATGTTGTGAAGCGCACTTTGGAGATGGCTTTCTGAAACAAAGTAGGAAAGTCCGGGTC
This sequence comes from Tuberibacillus calidus DSM 17572, assembly GCF_000430685.1. Classification (GTDB taxonomy): domain Bacteria; phylum Bacillota; class Bacilli; order Bacillales; family Sporolactobacillaceae; genus Tuberibacillus; species Tuberibacillus calidus. Next base: position 163,595 of record NZ_AUMM01000003.1, read on the forward strand.
AATCCGTTATCTTATTGAGCGGTTCCGATGAACGGAACAACAAGAGTGGCACCGCGGGTTTATTTTAAAACTCGTCTCTTTAAGGAGACGGGTTGTTTTTTTATCATTTTTAGAAAACTGTATATTGGCAATATTAGGATTTATGAGATTATGGAGGGAATGCCATGGTGATCAAAGTAGGCATTATCGGCGCAAACGGCTACAGCGGGCTCGAACTCATTCGCCTTTTGTCCCATCATCCACACGTCAAGGTAGAGCGACTTATGGCACATTCAAGTGTCGGCATGACAATGGATCACTTAGCACCTCATCTTAAAACGGTATGTGATCTTCCTTTAGAGAGCGTATCCGTTCAGAATGCTGAACAACTGGACTGTTTGTTTTTTGCTACACCGTCCGGCGTCAGCGGACAATGGCTTCCGGAATTTGCTGACTTGGGCATCACATGCATTGATCTTTCCGGGGATTTTCGCATAAAAAATGCTCCTTTATATGAAAAGTGGTATAAAATGCCGCCACCCGATCAAAAGTGGCTCAAACAAGCCGTTTATGGTTTGCCTGAGTGGAACGAAAAAAACATAGCGAAAGCACAAGTAATTGCCAACCCCGGTTGTTACCCGACGGCCGCTTTGTTGGGGTTGATGCCTGCCCTACAGAACGGATGGATAGATCCCGACAACATTGTGATTGATGGAAAATCGGGCGTTTCGGGGGCAGGACGAAAACCATCCCTAACCACTCATTTTGGAGAAGTGAATGAATCGGTTTCCGCTTATAAAGTCGGGCATCATCAGCATATTCCCGAGATTGAACAAATGATTGAAGAATGGATTGGTCGTCCGGTGGCGATCAGCTTCACCACCCATTTAATACCCATGACAAGGGGACTGATGTGTACTATTTATGCGCCTTTGGCGGAGGAAGTAAGGACAGAAACTGTCATTGAAGCATACCAGGCATTTTATGCAAACCACCCATTCGTCCGCATTAGTGATGAGGGAACATTTCCTTCAACAAAACAAGTGTATGGATCGAATCATTGCGCCATCGGGCTTTATAGCGATGAACGGTCAAATCGGTTAACGATTGTCAGTGTCATCGATAATGTCGTCAAAGGAGCGGCGGGTCAAGCAATACAAAATATGAATCTCATTTACGGTTGGGAACAAACGACAGGCCTTGAGTTGTCGCCATTGTTTCCGTAAGCATCAAGGAGGCATGCAAAATGGGTAAAACAACTTTATTAAAACCTGAGAAAGAAAATTCCCCTTTTCACATTATGACTGAAGGTCACATCACTTCGGCAAAAGGTTATAAAGCGGGCGGTTTACATTGCGGCATTAAATATAAACGCCCGGATATCGGTTGGGTGTACTCCGAAGTTTCGGCAAATGCTTGTGCTGTCTATACGACGAATCGCATTCAAGCAGCACCCTTAGCTGTGACTCAAGATAGTCTTTCTCACGGTAGCTTACTACAAGCGGTCGTCGTCAACTCTGGGAACGCCAATGCGTGTACGGGTGAGCGGGGTTTAAACGATGCCTTTGAAATGCGGCGGTTAACCGCTGAACAATTTCAGATTCCGGAATTTATGGTCGCCGTCGCCTCAACCGGCGTCATTGGGGAAGTGCTTCCGATGGATAAAGTCATGTGTGGTATTAAGCAGTTTCATTTGAAGGAAGCCGACGTCGAGATGTTTGAGCGAGCCATTCTGACGACCGACACCGGAAGGAAACATGTGGCCGTTCAAGTTGTCATTGACGGAAAAACGGTCACGATCGGCGGTGCGGCCAAAGGCTCCGGCATGATCCATCCGAACATGGCGACGATGCTCGCGTTTATCACAACAGATGCCAATATCGATCAACAGGCGTTCTACCCGCTTCTAAGGCAAGTGACGGATCACACTTTCAACATGATTACGGTCGATGGAGATACGAGTACGAACGACATGGTCCTTGCTTTGGCAAACGGCTTAGCTGGCAATCAGCCTTTAAATAAAGACCACCCGCAGTGGGGGATTTTTCTAGATGCCTTCACCTATGTTGCTCAAACCTTAGCGAAAATGATTGCCCGTGATGGGGAGGGGGCAACCAAATTGATTGAGGTAGAAGTGAATGGCGCAACTTCCAAAGAAGCGGCCCGTCGGTTGAGTAAAGCGGTTGTTGGTTCCAATTTAGTAAAGACAGCCGTCTTCGGGTGTGATCCTAATTGGGGGCGGATTCTTTGTGCAGCGGGTTATAGCGGTGATCTCCTAGATCCAGATTCGATGTGCGTTGCGCTCGGTGGTATACCGATCGTTCAAAACGGCCTACCCGTTCCATTTGATGAGCATCAAGTCAAAGCAATCTTAAGGAGAGAAACCGTACACATTTCCATTCAACTTGGTGACGGAGATGGTGACGCGGTCGCATGGGGGTGTGATCTGACTTACGATTACGTCAAAATCAACGCTTCCTATCGAACATGAAGAAAGAAGGAAAAGGATGGAACCAATTGTTATAAAATGCGGCGGGAGTGTCATGGAAAATCTCCCTAAGGCGTTTTACCAAGACTTAAAAACCTTACAAGCAGAAGGGTACTCTCCGATTCTCGTTCACGGTGGGGGATCGGCGATTACTCAGCTCTTAACCCGCCTTGACATTCCAACAAACTTTCACGAAGGACTCAGGGTGACAACTAAAGAAATCTTGGAAGTTGTCAAAATGGTGCTTATCGGAACAACAAACAAAAAGCTCGTAACGAATGTGATCCAAGCCGGCATTATGGCAGTTGGACTTAGCGGTATTGATGGCTTTTTCATTCATGCCGTTTCGAAACAAGCTGCACTTGGGTGGGTTGGGGATGTCGTCAATATTCGGAGCGAATGGGTGCAACAATTCATTGAAAATGGTGTTATTCCGGTTATTGCGCCAGTCGGGATGGATGAAGCTGGGAACCACTACAATATCAACGCCGATTCGGTTGCTGCCCATCTCGCAAAAACCTTTTGTGCGCCGCTGATCTACCTCAGTGACGTCGAGGGGATTTTAGTAGGAAAAGACGAGCGTGAGATGGTGCTGAAAACATTGACCAAAAAAGAAGCAGAGCAGATGATCGCCTCTCAAAGGATATCTGGTGGCATGATTCCAAAAATCCGCAGTGCGCTAGAATGCTTGGAACACGGTGTTCCCGAGGTGGTCATCGCCAATGGGAGAGATCCTCAGGTGATTCGACATTATTTAAATGGAACGAGTTTCGGAACAAAAATCATACTTGGTGAGGAGGCCAAAACCAATGTCTGAAGCTGTGACAACTTCCTTCGATCCCATTATGGCCACTTATTCCCGTTTTCCCGTCACCATTATAAAGGGAAAGGGAAGTTATGTCTGGGATGAAGATGGCGACCGTTATCTCGATTATACGTCGGGGATTGCGACATGCAACTTAGGGCATGTTCCAGACACCGTTCAAGCGGCATTGCATGAGCAAATAGATGAGCTATGGCACTGTTCGAATTTATTCCACATTCCAAAACAAATAGAACTAGCCACCCTTTTGACGCAGAACAGCTTCGCTGATCAGGTATTCTTCTGCAACAGTGGTGCGGAAGCAAATGAGGCAGCCATTAAATTGGCGAGACGCTTTACCCACATGACCAAAAATAAAAATACAGGTGATATTGTCACGTTTACGCAAAGTTTTCATGGTCGGACGTTGGCAACGTTGACCGCGACCGCTCAAGAAAAAATCCAGGAGGGCTTCGCCCCGCTTGTTCCTGGTTTTCGTTATTTACCATTTAACAGCATGGAGGCACTTGATGCCATCACAGCCGAAAATACTAACGCAGTCCTCTTAGAGCTTGTACAAGGCGAAGGTGGCGTTATTCCGGCAGATGAAAAATGGGTGGAGGCGCTCTATCAAATTTGCCAAGCGGAAGGCATCCTCTTTATGGTTGATGAAATTCAAACAGGACTTGGCCGAACGGGAATGCTGTTTGCTTACCAACACTATGGGATTGAACCAGATATCATGACACTAGCTAAAGGGCTCGGCTCAGGTTTCCCGATTGGAGCGGTCCTCGCCAAAGGACATATTTCACAAGCATTCAGCCCAGGCGCGCATGGCAGCACATTTGGCGGAAATCCTTTGGCTTCTGCGGCAGGCGTTGCCACCATAAAAACGCTCCTTAAGAGCCGCGTGATCGAAAAGGGAGCAGAAAATGGTCATTATTTAAAAACAAAATTAAAAGCCCTTCAGCAGAAATATCCCGATGACATTCATGAAGTTAGAGGAAAAGGCCTATTGTTCGGGCTGGTAACCGAACAAAAAGCGAGTGATATTGTCTATTTGGCTTTGAAGCGACATGTCCTCATCTTAACGGCTGGTCCCCATGTGGTGAGAATTCTTCCGCCGCTTACGACAACGAAGGAGGAAATCGACCATTTTATAACCATCTTAGACAGCGTGTTTGAATCCCTTTAGAAGGAGGCATCAGCTTTGAAAAAAGGCTATCTTGTATTAGAATCTGGGGACATCTTTGAAGGCATGATGGTTGGGAGTCAGTCAGAGGCCTATGGTGAAGTCGTCTTTAATACAAGCATGACAGGTTATCAAGAAATTATCACCGACCCGTCATACGCCGGTCAGTTCGTCACATTTTGTTACCCATTAATCGGAAATTACGGCATTAATTCCTTTGATGATGAAAGTGATCGTCCGGCTTTATCAGGTGTCATTCTAAGTGATCTTTGTCTCACGCCGAGTCACTATTTATCGATGAAAACGATTGGAGAATATCTGGATGCATACGATGTGCCGTGTCTATTCGGTATTGATACTCGAACTTTAGTCAAAAAAATTCGGGAACAAGGAACGATGAAGGGCGTCCTGACGACAAATCCCGAGGCATCCATCCCCTCCTTGGACGTGAATTTAGTAGAAAAAGTGTCAACGAAAAGCATACAAGAATATGGCGACTCAGGCCCTCTTGTCATTTTGATAGACTATGGGCACAAAAAATCAATTGTCCAATCGCTGGTAAAGGAAGGATGCAAGGTGCTGGTCGTGCCGTTTACGACAACGTTTAAACAAATCCAAAGCCTTCATCCAGACGGCGTTGTTCTGAGTAACGGACCAGGCAACCCTATGACGCTTGCACCATTATTCCCTGAAATAAAGAAAATAACGGAAACTTATCCAACCTTGGGAATCTGCCTCGGCCATCAACTGATTGCCCTTGTGAACGGCGGGCGAACGAGAAAAATGCGTTTTGGCCATCGCGGTGGCAATCATCCCGTCAAAGAATTGGATACGGGGAAAGTATTGGTGACGGCTCAAAATCATGGTTATGTGGTGGATGATACGAGCATCAATACGGACGTTTTTTCGGTCACTTACCGCCATGTCAATGATTCCACGATCGAAGGCATGCGGCACAAGCATTTACCAATTGAAACCGTGCAGTTTCATCCCGAAGCTCATCCGGGGCCATCAGACACACACTATGTCTTTAAACGCTTTGTGGAAATGATCAAACAAACAGGTGGGATGCATCATGCCACGGCGAACTGATATCAAAAAGGTTTTGGTGATCGGCTCAGGGCCAATTGTGATCGGTCAAGCCGCGGAATTTGATTATGCTGGGACGCAAGCTTGCTTAGCCTTAAAAGAAGATGGAATCGAAGTCATTCTCGTCAATAATAATCCGGCAACGATCATGACGGATGACCAAGTGGCTGACAAGGTTTACATTGAGCCCCTCACCGCAGAAACGCTTACCGCTGTGATCGAAAAGGAGAAACCAGATGGGCTGATTGGCACACTCGGTGGACAGACAGGATTAAATTTAACGGTTGAACTCTATGATAAAGGCATTTTGACGCAAAACAATGTGCAATTGCTCGGCACGTCAGTCGAAGCGATCAAAAAAGGGGAGGATCGTGATGCATTCCGGCGCTTATTGATGTCGCTCGGTGAGCCGATCACTCCATCTAAAATCATCCATTCTTATGATGAGGGACTCGAATTCGCCAAGACAATCGGTTTCCCCGTCATCATTCGCCCTGCTTATACCTTAGGGGGATATGGCGGCGGTTTTGCTAAAGATGAAGATGAGTTATATGCGGTCATCAACAAAGGTCTTGAAGCGAGCCCGATCCATCAAGTTTTAATTGAAAAGAGTATCAAGGGTTGGAAAGAAATCGAATATGAAGTCATGCGCGATGCCAATGATACATGCGTCATCGTCTGCAATATGGAAAATATTGATCCGGTAGGCGTCCATACGGGAGATTCGATGGTCGTTGCCCCTTCACAGACGCTCTCAGACAGACAATACCAGTTGCTAAGAAGCGCCTCACTAAGAGTCATTCGCGCATTAGGTGTCGTAGGCGGCTGTAACATCCAATTCGCTTTGGATCCCAATTCGGATGATTACGTGATTATTGAAGTCAATCCGAGAGTTAGCCGCTCATCGGCTTTAGCATCGAAGGCAACGGGGTATCCCATCGCCAGGATCGCTGCCAAATGCGCGCTCGGCTACCATTTGGACGAAATCATAAACCCGATTACAGGCACAACTTTTGCAGCTTTTGAACCCGCAATTGATTATGTTGTCGTCAAGCTCCCGCGCTTTCCATTTGATAAGTTTCCGGAAGCTGACCGCCGGTTAGGAACACAGATGAAAGCGACCGGGGAAGTGATGGCAATCGATCGGACGTTTGAAGGCGCATTAAATAAGGCGGTTCGTTCCCTGGAACTCAAAACCCATGGTCTTTATGGGTTCGGTTTACAAGATATGACAAACGACGCCTTAACCGAGCATTTAGAGAACGCTTCTGATCTACGGTTGTTTGCTCTCGCAGAATGGTTCCGCCGCGGCTTTTCCGTCGCACAAGCTTATAAAATCACGGGTATCACGCCATGGTTTTTGGAGAAAATTAAAGGATTGCTGGACTTCGAGAAATCCCTATCCGATTTTACTTGGGACACATTACCGACGAAGATGTTACTTGCGGCAAAACGTTTAAATATCAGTGATCAATGGCTTGCGGCTATTTTTGACGTTGACGAAAAAACGGTCAGACAGAAGCGATATGACCTAAACTTAAAACCGAGTTACAAATTAGTGGACACATGTGCCGCTGAATTCCGGGCCGAAACGCCATATTATTATTCTACTTGGGCTGGATCTTGCGAAGTTGAAGTCACTCACAGACCAAAAATACTTGTTATCGGTTCAGGACCCATCCGCATCGGCCAAGGTATCGAATTTGATTATTGTTCGGTTCGTGCAGCACTCGCGGCCAAGCATAAGGGATATGAAACGATCGTCATGAATAACAACCCGGAGACGGTCAGCACGGATTTTTCCATCGCCGATAAGCTTTATTTTGAACCGTTAACGACTGAAGATATTTTACATGTCATTGAGAAAGAAAATGTTTCAGGTGTGATATTACAATTTGGCGGACAAACGGCGATTAACTTAGCTAAGGACTTGGAAGAAGCCGGTGTCCACGTCTTTGGAACCGGTGTTGATGCGATCGATCAAACCGAAGACCGAAAACGGTTTTATGAACTTCTTGAAACCTTAAACATCCCGCATATTCAAGGGGCGACCGCCCATCATTTTACCGAATTGCGGCAAGCGGTTAAAAACTTAGGTTTCCCGGTTCTTATCCGTCCTTCCTATGTGATTGGCGGCCGTTCAATGGTCATCCTTCATGATGAACATGAACTGGCGCGCTATATCCATGACAACAGCGAAGAGGTGGAATGGCCGCTCCTCGTTGACCGGTACTTGCAAGGTATTGAATGTGAAGCAGATGTATTAAGTGATGGTGTTGATGTATTCATTCCGGGGCTTTTTGAACATATCGAGAGAGCCGGTGTGCACTCCGGGGACAGCATCTCCATATTCCCGGCAGCGACCATACCCGATCCATTGAAAAGGATCATCGTTGATTATACGGAAAGAATCGCCCGAGCCTTGGAAATTAAGGGGCTTATGAATATCCAATTTGTCATTCATAATGGCACAGTCTATGTGCTTGAAGTGAATCCCCGCGCTTCGCGAACCGTTCCGATCGCAAGTAAAATCACAGGGATTCCACTGGTTGATCTAGCAGTAAAGGTGCAATTAGGTGAGCGTTTAAGAGAGCAAAAACTTCCTAAAGGTTTGCTACATGAGATGCCTTATTTTTCGGTTAAGGTTCCGGTTTTTTCGGCGAACAAATTGACAGGAACGGATCCCGCGCTTGGCCCTGAGATGAAATCGACGGGAGAAAAACTTGGGTTAGGCTTTTCGGTCAAGGACGCTTTTCAAAAAGCGCTTGGCATCTCGGATGGCTTTTCGCCTTATTTTAAGCCGCGTGATTCAACGGTCGTCTGTTCGATCGCTAATCGCGACAAGCCTAAAGCGCTTCCTTTAATAAGAGCCATCCATGAATCGGGATACGCCATTTCCGCCACCGCGGGGACAGCTCGATACTTACGTCGTTTTGGTATACCAGCTCAAGAATTAACGTCTTTTGATGATGTCCGGGAAAGGGTGTTTAGCGGAACTTGTTGCGCCATATTGAACATTCCAACAGAAGGTAAGCGCCCGCATACATTCGGCTTTCAATTAAGGGCGCTTGCTACAGAACATCATATCCCTCTTTTTACGTGTATCGAGACAATGGAACTTATTTGGAAATACAAACCGGATAAAGAAAATCATGAACCTTTTGTTTTACCGCTCGCGAGTTATCGCATGAGAACATTTCAAAACGCCTAAAGGGAGTGTGACACTTTGTACAAAGGATTCGTGAATCAACCCGATTGGGATGCTCTGGATTGGACGGAAAAGGATTTTTTAACGATTGGTCAATTCGGTTCTGAGCAAATTTTATATTTATTGGACCAAGCTTTGGAAATGAAAGGACTTACGAAAAAAGGGATTCCTCACCCATTTCTAAAAGGGAAAGTCCTTGGCATGATCTTTGAAAAAGCTTCGACCCGCACGCGGGTATCTTTTGAAGTTGGGATGAAACAGTTAGGTGGGGATGCGATTTTCTTAAGTGCAAAAGACATTCAATTAGGCCGCGGCGAAACGATTGAGGATACAGCAAAAGTGCTCTCTCGGTATGTGGATGGGTTAATGATCCGGACTTTTGCTCATACCACAATTGAAACATTTGCCCAAAACGCATCTGTTCCCGTCATCAATGGGTTAACCGATCTCCATCACCCCACGCAAGTCATGGCGGATTTATTGACGATTTATGAACATAAAGGGCGATTATCCGGTCTAAAAATGTGTTATATCGGTGACGGGAATAACAATATGTGCCACTCCTTGCTTGAAGGGGCTGCCGCAGTTGGAATGGATTTAACTGTTGCCAGTCCTCAGGGGTATGAGCCGAATTTGCAAATTATCGAACAAGCCAAAAAAACTGGACAGAACAATGGCTGTCAGATTCTGTTCACCCATTCTCCCGAAGAAGCGATGGAAAAGGCGGATGTCGTCGTCACAGATGTATGGACCAGCATGGGGCAAGAGGAGGAAGCTGATGAGCGGAAAAAAGCGTTTCATGCCTTTCAAGTCAATCGCGAACTTTGTGCATTCGCTCAACCTGATTTTATCTTCTTGCATTGTCTACCTGCGCATAGAGGGGAAGAGGTCACATCCGAGATCATCGATGGCCCGCATTCTGTCGTCTTTGATGAGGCGGAAAACCGCCTGCATGCCCAAAAAGCAATTTTAAAAGTGCTCATGCAGTAACGATAGTTTAAACATTCATGTAAAAAGGAGATGTTTTAGGATGGCAAAAGAAAAAGTTGTTTTAGCTTATTCCGGCGGTTTGGATACGAGTGTTTCAGTCAAATGGCTTCAAGAAAAATACGGATATGATGTGATTTGCCTTGGGTTAGACGTCGGTGAAGGCAAAGACTTGGAAGCCATTAAGAAAAAAGCGCTTCAAGTCGGGGCGATTAAAGCGATCACTATCGATGCCAAAGACTTATTGGCTCAAGAATACATTTTACCGGCATTAAAAGCGAATGCCTTATACGAAGGGAAGTATCCAATCTCTTCAGCGCTTTCCAGACCGCTAATTTCTAAGCTATTAGTTGAAGTGGCTGAAAAAGAAGGGGCCACCGCTGTTGCCCATGGCTGTACAGGCAAGGGAAATGACCAAGTTCGTTTCGAAGTATCCGTTCAAGCCCTTAATCCACACTTAAAAGTGATTGCGCCAGTCCGGGAATGGGGCATGACGAGGGATGAAGAAATCGCCTATGCCGAAAAGCACGGCATTCCGATTCCGGTCGATCTGGATAATCCTTTTTCGATTGACGCGAACATCTGGGGGCGGGCGTGTGAAGCGGGCGTCTTAGAAAATCCATGGGCGGAAGCGCCTGAGGAAGCCTTTGACTGGACGAATCCGATACATTTAACACCGGATGAGCCAGAATATGTTGAGATCACTTTTAAGGAAGGCGTGCCGGTCGCCTTAAATGATGAAGAAATGCCGCTCGTTCAGCTCATCGAAACTTTGAATGAAAAAGGCGGATTGCATGGTATCGGACGGATTGACCATATAGAAAATCGTTTAGTCGGCATTAAATCGCGGGAAGTATATGAAAACCCGGCTGCACTCATTTTAATCAACGCTCACAAAGAACTTGAATTTTTAACCCATCCTCGGGAAGTGACGCAGTTTAAATCATTGGTTGATCAACATATGGCGAAAATCATTTACGAAGGCCTATGGTATTCGCCGCTCAAAAATGCTTTAGATGCTTTTATCAATGAAACGCAAAAAGTCGTGACTGGAAAAGTGCGCGTCAAGCTCTTTAAAGGCACGCACATGGTGGTCGGCCGCATGTCTCAACACAGTTTGTATAATGAAGATCTCGCGACTTATACCAAGGGGGATGCCTTTGATCACCATGCGGCGGTTGGCTTTATTAAGTTGTGGGGACTTCCGACAAAAGTTTACGCTGAAGTGCACAAGAAGGATTCCCAGGAGGTCCAAAGCCAATGAATAAGCTGTGGGGCGGCCGTTTTCAGAAAGAAACGAATCAATTAGTCGAAGAATTTACCGCATCGATTACTTTTGACCAACAATTGGCGATGGAAGATATTGAAGGAAGTCTGGCCCACGTGGAAATGCTCGGTGCGTGCGGCATTTTAGATACAGAGGATGTACAAAAGATACAAACCGGGTTAAAAACGATTAAACAAAGAATAGAAAGACACGAAGTCGAATTTCTCATCGAGCATGAAGATATTCATATGAACATCGAAAAGCTTTTGCTTGATGAAATCGGCACTGTTGGCGGCAAACTTCATACCGCAAGGAGCCGCAATGACCAAGTGGCAACCGATATGCATCTTTATCTTCGCAACCAAACCAAATCACTCATTCATTTATTAGAAAATGTGCAGGAAGCAATATTATCACAAGCGAAGAAAAATGTGGGGACGGTTTTACCGGGGTATACGCATTTACAGAGGGCGCAACCCGTCTCGTTTGCTCACCATTTACTTGCCTATTTTTGGATGTTTGAGCGCGATAAAGAAAGATTAAAAGATAGTCTTAAACGGATCAACTGGTTGCCGCTTGGCGCAGGCGCCTTGGCGGGAACGACTTATCCAACCAATCCGGACCTGGTTCGTGAACAATTAGGTTTTGAACGGGTCTATCCGAATAGCATGGATGCCGTCAGTGATCGCGATTTCATCGTTGAATTTTTAGCGAACGCCTCACTCATCATGGTTCACATTTCAAGGCTTTCAGAGGAACTCGTCATTTGGAGCAGCCAAGAATTTCAATTTATTGAGCTGGATGATTCGTTTTGCACAGGTTCAAGCATCATGCCGCAGAAAAAGAACCCCGATGTTCCTGAGCTTCTGAGAGGAAAAACCGGACGGGTATTCGGAAATTTGATCGGCCTTTTAACCGTTTTAAAGGGTTTACCTCTCGCGTATAACAAAGATTTGCAAGAAGATAAGGAAGGCATGTTTGATACCGTTAAAACCTTGCAAGGTTCATTAAGGCTGCTTGCCCCGTTGTTAGATACCATGTCCGTCAATAAAGAACAAATGCGGCGGGCTGTGGCTCAGGACTACTCAAATGCCACCGACCTTGCGGATTATTTGGCGGAAAAGGGGCTTGCATTCCGCGAAGCACATGCCATCATCGGAAAGATTGTCTATTATGCGATTCAAAAAGGAAAATTTTTAAATGAATTACCGCTCGAAGACTACCGGTCATTCAGCCCGCTTTTTGCCGAAGATCTTTACCGTATTCTCGAACCGGAACATGTCGTCGGTGCGCGGAAAAACTACGGCGCAACCGCTCCCGAACGTGTCCTAGAGCAAATCCAGCTCGCTCAGCAATGTTTAAATCAACAATGACACGCTCAGGCGAAAGCTTGGGCGTTTTTTATTTGTTCCTTTGAATAAACCCGATGTTTCTCATATGGTCTGAATCACGATCGCAACACTGATCCAGGAACCAGCAGATTTATTATATAGGGATCCTTATTTTAGTTCACCCAAACGAAAAAGCACACGATGTTCATCGCGTGCTTCTTGACATTACACTTCCTTTACGGTGAGCCCTCCCGCTTTATTTCCGTGCATGACATAGTACAATGCGATACAAGCGAGAACGACGATGCCCATGGTAGAAGAAATTTTTTCAGGCTCGCATAAAGACAGCAATGTCTTCAATCTAACTTTCGGAACCTCGTTTTTATAAAGATTTCTTAAAGGTTCCGCTTTTTGTTTGTCATTTACCACATGAATGTGGGATGATGATCAAGGTATAACTTTTGCGTTTTCACATCAAATTAGTACATACTAATTTTAACGCCTATATCTTCTAAAATCGGACAATACATAGATCGAATGGTTTTTATGGGGGGTCCTTTATGGGAAACTTTCTAGATGATAGTTTAGTTCTTCACACAGATTTATACCAAATAAATATGGCGGAAACATATTGGCGCGATGGCTTCAACAATCGGAAAGCGGTCTTTGAAATATATTTTCGTAAAATGCCCTTTGGAAATGGCTACGCCGTCTTTGCTGGACTTGAAAGGGTCATCGATTTTCTTGAACACTTTCGCTTCACCGAAACGGATATCGACTACTTAACCGATTTAGGCTATTCCAAAGACTACATTGATTATTTAAAAACACTCCGCTTTACAGGAACGCTATATTCCATGAAAGAAGGGGAAGTGGTCTTTGCGAATGAGCCGTTAATGCGCATTGAGGCGCCGATTGTTGAGGCCATTTTACTGGAGACTCCGCTTTTAAATATCATTAACTACCAAACACTTATTGCGACGAAAGCATCCAGAATTAAAGAAGTTATCGGGGAGGAAAGCGCCTTTGAATTTGGCACTCGCCGAGCCCAAGAAATGGATGCTGCCATTTGGGGAACGCGGGCGGCCTATATTGCTGGTTTTGATGGCACTTCCAATGTCAGAGCGGGTAAAATCTTTGGCATTCCGGTCGTCGGTACCCATGCGCATTCTTTAGTACAAGCTTATCGTGACGAATATACAGCGTTTAAAAAATATGCCGAGTCACATAAAGACTGTGTATTTCTCGTCGATACGTATGATACGTTGCGTTCCGGGGTGCCTAACGCCATTCGTGTGGCAAGGGAAATGGGCGATGCCATCAATTTTATCGGCATCCGCTTAGACAGTGGCGATTTGGCCTATTTATCTAAAAAGGCACGGAAAATGCTCGATGAGGCAGGCTTTCTGAATGCCAAAATCACCGCATCAGGGGATCTCGACGAAGATACGATTCTCAGTTTAAAAGCACAAGGGGCTAAAATCGATAATTGGGGAATTGGCACGAAATTGATTACCGCCTACGATCAGCCGGCATTAGGCGCCGTTTATAAAATGGTGGCCATTGAGGATGAACTGGGCAAGATGCGTGATACCATAAAAATTAGCGCCAATCCGGAAAAAGTATCGACCCCCGGTTTGAAAAAGGTATATCGAATTATCAATAAACGAAACGGTAAATCCGAAGGTGACTACATTACTTTGGAATACGAACAACCGGAAAAGCAAAAACGGTTGGAGATGTTCCATCCCGTGCATACCTTCATTAGCAAAACTGTCACGAATTTTGAAGCGAGGGATCTACACTCCCTTATATTTGAAAACGGTCGCCGCGTATATGATACGCCGGGAATTGAGGACATCCGGCAGTTCGTCAATGATAATCTCGAGTTATTATGGGATGAGTATAAACGCCATCGGATGCCGGAAGAGTATCCAGTGGATTTGAGTGAAGCATGCTGGCATAATAAAATGAAAAACATTGAGAAAGTCAAGGAGAAAGTGGCGGCGATGCTCGCTTGTGAAGAATGATCCTCAGCCATAGATGGTTTTGCCACATTTAACGATATTTCTGATAGAGGGGGAATATAGGTGCTCACATTTTTAATTGTGGTTGCGGTCTTTATTGGCCTATTGGCTTTAGCAGGGACGCTTTATGCCGGTAAACAAGTCAATGCGTCGATGGAGAAAATGGATGTGGCAAGCCCAGAGGAACAGGAAAGATTGTTAAAAGCGAATTATTATAAAAATGCCAACTCGAACATCAAACTGATGGTGATGATTTACAGCATCCTTGTTCTTATTTTTGTTGTAGGACTTCTGATCTATGTTTTTATGAGTTAAAGCTATTTTGCTTAATAAAGTAAACTTGGCTCTGCCATACATGCAGAGCCTTAGTTGTCCTTATACTAGACTGAAAAATGAAATCCTTTCTAACCAGTACAAGTTTTGGGCGTTGCTGTGCTTCGTTGCCCGAACATGGTATAGGTTCTTACTCGTTGAAATAAAAGCTGCCATTTTTGTATAGGCGGCTTTTTTGAATACGTGCGGTCTTTATTCGTCTATATCCATTTGAAGGATTTGTTTATTACCATCGGTCGCCGTTAAAAATGGAGTTCTTAACAATGACATAATCAACGTTCCGTAAAGCGTTGAGCTCTCGACCTCCGGCATAGGATATGGCGGATTGTAAATCTTCCTCCATCTCGGTTAATGTGTCCTGTAATTTTCCTTTGCATTCCACTAACATTTTTTTGCCTTCGACATTTCTTCTTTCGCCTTTTTGAAATTCTGAGGCTGAACCAAAATATTCTTTATAGAACTTTCCGTCTTTTTCAATCATTTGCCCGGGTGATTCAACATGACCAGCAAATAAAGAGCCAATCATGACCATGGAAGCGCCGAAGCGAATCGACTTGGCGATATCCCCGTGCGTGCGAATGCCGCCATCGGCAATAATCGGTTTACTCGCCGCTTTGGCACACCAGCGCAAGGCAGCCAACTGCCATCCTCCAGTGCCAAACCCTGTCTTAATTTTTGTTATGCAAACCTTACCGGGTCCAATCCCGACTTTCGTCGCATCGGCACCAGCGTTTTCTAATTCCCGCACAGCCTCCGGCGTTCCAACATTTCCTGCAATGACAAAGCTTTCCGGTAGTCGGCTTTTTATGAATTGGATCATCTCGATGACGGTATTGGCATGGCCATGTGCGATATCAATCGTTATATATTCCGGGACTATTTTTTCATCAGCTAATTGCTGGATAAAAGCGAATTCTTGTTCTTTGACACCGACGCTAATAGACGCATACAAACCGCTTTCATGCATGTTTTTAATAAACGAAAGCCGTTTTTCAGGTTGGAATCGGTGCATAATATAGAAATAGCCGTTTTCTGCCAAATAACGGGCAATGTTTTCATCGATAATCGTTTGCATGTTGGCTGGAACAACTGGCAATCGGAAACGCCTTCCGCCAAAAGTAACAGAAGTATCGCATTCTTTGCGGCTTTTTACAATGCATTTTGCGGGGATGAGCTGTATATCTTCATAATCAAAGACATTTTCCATGAAAAACACCTCTAAACACGAATATTTTATTAGTAAACGGCAAAAATCGTTCGTCCGTATATAATTTACAGTATTTTTTAAATGAAGTCAAAGTTTAATGAGCGAAAATCGCACAAAGTTGATCCTCTTGTAAGCACATTATTTTTCAGCGTGCCGTTCTTATTACTATAATTAACTTTAATCGGATAATTTAGATGCAAAAATGTTAGCATCAGTAAAAAGACAATAATGGCATTCGCGGTTTTAAATAAGATGAGGGACAAATTCACTAGGAGAAAAGGTATGTGGTCTTATGATGATGAAAAAGTATCGGCTTGACCCAGCAAAAGGGCTTGAATTTGGCCTATATACATTGGGAGATCACCTCGCCAATCCTTATACCGGTGATCGGATCTCGGCCCAAAAGCGCCTTCAAGAAATCATTGAGATGGCAAAACTTGCGGAACAAGCGGGTCTTGATTTTTTCAGTGTAGGGGAGAGCCATCAGGAATATTTCGCCACCCAAGCGCATTCCGTCGTTTTGGCTGCAATCGCCCAAGCGACATCTAAAATAAAAATTGGCAGCTCATCGACGATCATCAGCACGTCTGATCCCGTACGCGTCTATGAAGATTTTGCCACCATCGATCTCATATCAGATGGTCGTTGCGAAATCATCTGCGGTCGGGCATCTCGAGTCGGTCTTTTTGAACTGCTCGGCTACAATCTGCGCGATTACGAAGAATTGTTCGAAGAAAAATTTGACTTATTGCTTAAGATTAACGAAGAAGAAGTCATCAACTGGAGCGGAGAGTTTCGCGCACCATTAAAAAACGCTAAGGTCATTCCGCGTCCGAAAAACGGGTATCTACCCATTTGGCGCGCTGTTGGTGGTACTCCGGCCAGCGCCATTAAAGCGGGTTACGCAGGCGTGCCGATGTTTATGGCGCATTTAGGTGGTCCAGCATCGGTTTTTAAACGGACGATTGATGCCTATCGCGAAGCGGCAAGAGAAGGAGGGCATGACCCATCCAAACTTCCAGTTGCCACTGCCGGATTCTTTTATGTAGCGGAGACCACGCAAGAAGCACTCAAAGAATATTATCCTCATATCAATGAAGGTATGAAACGAACAAACGGGCGAGGTTTTCCGAAACAATTGTGGGCACAAGGTGCCGATACACGGAGCATTATGAATGTCGGAAGCCCCCAACAAATCATTGAAAAAATTCTTTATCAACATGAAATGTTCGGCCATCAGCGTTATATTGCTCAGTTAGATTTCGGCGGGGTGCCCTTCGATAAAATTAGAAAAAATATTGAAATCATCGGTACGGAGATATTGCCCGCCATTCGAAAATACACCGCAAAAAAAGAGGGGGAAACCAAATGAAAATCGTCGGAATATCCGGATCCATTGTTGGCTCAAAAACAAGGACGGCAATGGATGTCACGATAAAAATCCTGAAGGAAAAATATCCGCACATCGATGTGACTTTACTTGATTTAGCAGATTTCCAAATCCAGTTTAGTGATGGACGAAATTATTTGGATTATGAAGGCGATACGAAGTATGTCGCGCAAACCGTGATGGATGCCGATGCACTGATTCTCGGCACGCCGATCTTCCAAGCCTCGATTCCCGCAACGTTGAAAAACATCTTTGATTTGCTGCCGGAAAAAGCGTT
Organism: Tuberibacillus calidus DSM 17572; assembly: GCF_000430685.1. GTDB lineage: Bacteria > Bacillota > Bacilli > Bacillales > Sporolactobacillaceae > Tuberibacillus > Tuberibacillus calidus. The sequence goes on from NZ_AUMM01000003.1 coordinate 181,172, forward strand.
CCAAGATAAAGTCGTCAGCATGGTGGTCACAGCCGGTTCGGCCAAACATTTTTTAATTCCGGAACAACAACTTAAGCCGATTTTATCCTATATGAAAGCACAAATTGTGCAAACTTACGTCTATATCGAAGAAAAAGATTTCTTCCGCAAAGCCATTGTGAACGATGATATATTATTCCGTTTGGAACGGCTCGTGGAAGATACCGTGATGCTTACTGAAACATTTGCCAAAATACGCGAAGCCGCCTATGACTTTTAAAAAGTAAAATGAAAAAACCATCCATGTCGATATCTAACAGGATGGTTTATCATGGAGAGTAAATGCTGGTAAAAACAGAAAGCGGTTTTTTACAGCTCTTGTAAGGATATGACGTTGCGCTACATTCAGAAATGATGCGGCATAGGGCTATTCAACGATAAATATGCCGCTTGCCCCTTTTTGGTGTTGTTGCATGTCATGTGAAACAAACGGATATCGTCCTGGTTGATCAAATCTAAGGTGGATCAAAGCGCCATCACCAGGAGCTACCGTATACGATTGGACGTTATAAAGATGATTTTGCGGGTTCCCCGATGCTTGGACATCTCTTAAGACCGTTCCAACAACATGGAAGGCGGAAAACTCATTTGGCCCAGCGTTAACGAAAGCCACGGTGATCGGTTCACCGACTTTTACTTTCAGCGGATGGTTCACGTATTGGTCAGCTTTACCATTAAAAGCGACAACATTCGGCTGGCTATTTAAAGCCTTCATGTCATTCGGTTTGTAAAACTCGCTTTGCACGATCGTAAACGTTGGTTTAGCTTCACCTTTTGGTGTGACAATAATCGCTCCGTACATCCCTTGAGCAATGTGTAACGACATCGGGGAAGTGGCACAATGGTACATGAATACACCAGGAACATCGGCATTGAAATGAATGGTCTTTGACTTCCCAGCGGGAACATCTGTAAACGCTTTATTCGGTGCAACAAGTGCCGAATGAAAATCAACGGAATGCGGCATGTTAGGGTCTATATTATGGAGCGTTAACGTGACATGGTCTCCTTGTTTCAAATATATCACAGGCCCCGGCACCGTTCCGTCAAATGTCCATGCTGGAAATTTTACCCCATTGGCGATTTCAACCATCGTTTGCTGTGTATACATATGGATGGTGACCTGTTGGCCAACTCTATCCATTGTCATCGGTTTCGGTTTTTGGTTAACAGTCTCCTTTTTCGACGCTTCATGCGTCTTCATTGCCTGATCATCGGATTCAGACTGATTTCCATTACAACCTATGGCAACCGGTAAGACTAACAGCATCGTCACAAAAATGACGAGAACGTTTCTCATTGACATCTGAATATACCCCTTCAATCCTACGACTTTGACACCATTTTATTGAAGAGCAAGTTTGTCCAAAGTGACAAAAGCCACATTTTTATTGATCTTTTTGTGACAGGTTAGGGGAGAAGGTGGTCGTTTTTTTCCTTTTTGAGGGTTTTTTGTTGCAATTTTTTTATTTCATGACATAATGTAACAAACGAAATATTTAAGACGCTCAACTTTTCGTTTGAGCTAACGAAGTCTTGGATAGAAGTAAAAGTGGAGGGAAGGGGACATCTCCGTGAATGACTTGCCGAAGTTTATCAAAAAGGAAATAGAGAAGATGCAAGAACCGTTGATGCCGTTGTTCCGGAAAGCTTCCAAGTATGGGTTTTGGTCACTACCTTTCATCCTTTTTTCATTTCTTAATCTCATTTCCTTATTATTTTTTACATCTGAACGAAACTTAGGGGAGATTATTTTTTTTGCAGCGGCCGGCGCTTTCGGAATGGCGCTTTTAAGAGAATCGAAATTGCAAAAAAAGCAAATACAAGTGGTCATCTATCATTATATTCTTCAGAGAATTGCACAGAGCCAATTGGCGTCTGAGGCATTAAAGAAAAAATACATGACGAGAATCAAAAGACAACCCGCCATGACAATCAGATTTTTCATCGGGTTTTTAGAGGAAGAACACAGGGGACAAGGTTCTTGAGCAGATCCACTGGTGAGAAAAACTATCCAGTATAACATATAATAAAAAACTTATGCATCGTGATAGGAATGGTTGTTTTTGTAAAATTTGTTATTTTTGTAAGAAAAGTGCTATCATCCTTAAAAAGGGAATTGGTTTAGAAAAATCTTGATGACTTTGTGATGAACCATGGGAACTTCAATTTTTTAATGATCGACATAAAAGCAAATCCGTTGAACTCATGTTAAAATCGATCATTTGCCAAATGTTTGATGATCACCCAAAAGTAAAATGATCTGTCGTTAAAAATTTTTTTGCGTCAATTATGAGCTGTGATTCGTTATTAAGGTAAATGATATTTTGATCGCTTGCGTTTAAACGATTAAAAAGTGAATGAAACACGGTGGGTGGAAGATGGATGCTCATTAAAGTTTTAACTTCTACATAATTACGTAAAATGTTAATTTGACGAAATTATGTGGCTAGTCTATAATGAAAATAAGATCAACGTCCATTTTACTTGATTGGAGCGATCAAATTGAATCATGACGCCAAATTACAATTTTATGCGCGCGTTGATGAAAAAGCCGCTGAACTTCCTTGGTATGTCCGCGAATACATAAATAAAAAACAACGCACCTTGTCACCGGCGACGCTTTTAAACTATTGTCATGACTTCATCATCTTTTTTGATTGGCTTGTTGCTGAAGGATATTTTAAAGGTTCACGCCGTGACGTTCCTTTGGATGTTCTCGAAACGCTCACCGTCCAGCAAATTGAAGACTTTTTGTTATTCCTGCAATTTCGTCTCGATAATGCCAAATTAACGATTAACCGGAAAATCTCAGCTCTTAAATCACTTTTCCATTATTTACAAAATGTTGCTGAAACGCCAGACCTCAAGCCCTATTTATATCGGAATGCCATGGCAAAAGTGGAATTTAATCCTGTCAAAGAAGATCAAGAAACGATTGCGCAGAAAATGTCAGGAAAAATCCTTTGGGATGAAGAATACGAGCAATTCCGCGAGTTTGTTGCTTCCGGCTATGGTGAATTGTTTAAGGATAATAAAAAATTGTTTAATTTTCACCAGCGAAACCGCGAGCGCGATACGGCCATTGTCTCGCTGATTCTCGGCTCGGGCTTGCGTTTGTCGGAAATCGTCGGCCTCGATATCGATGATCTCGACTTAGTCAAATATTCCGCTCGAGTGATCCGGAAAGGCAATAAAGAACAATACGTCTTTTTCAGTGAACAAGCGATGCGCGACCTACAAGACTATTTAGCCGTCAGAAAAACAAAATATCGGCTCGATGATAAAATCAAAGCCTTATTTGTCTCCTCCCCTATTGGGCCTAAAGGAACAACGCGGCGTTTAACACCAAGAGCGATCGAAAAAATGGTAGAAAAATATGCGAAAGCTTTCGGCAAACCGGCCTTATCCGTGCATAAACTTAGACACTCTTTTGCCACTAGGTATCATGCGGAAAATAATGATGTACCAAAATTACGCCGCCAACTCGGCCATTCATCGATCCAAACGACAATGATCTATACGCATTTAACGAACGACGAATTGAAAAAAGCGGTTGATAAAATGGATCAGTAATGCTACAGGACTTGCCAAGCATGGCAAGTTCTTTTTTTATTTCATTACATAATATATATTATGTAAACTAACTAAATTCCCCGAAAGTTGATATACCCATTCCTCAAGCAATGTGCAAGAATGTTTCAAAGCAGTGTCTCGGTTAATATTCCAATAATCTAACCCCTCATAATCTTGGTCAATAATGGCTTCATACGTTTTACTTCATTCTCAATATTGTTCATAGGCTGCCCCCTTCCCCAAAATCTATCTAATAAGTTAGAAATAATTTCCTTAGTTATTGTATCATTAATTATAGGAAATCATATGAGAATATGTAGTTAACAGTTGATAAAATCTCCAATAACAGCGGTTTAAAATCCCCCAAAAATAACAGATACCAACATCTTAGATAGAGCGGAAAAACGACGCTGAAGATCGGGGATTTTTTATGATTTGAGAGGGCTAGATTCAAACAGCGATTGTCAAAGAAACAGGATTTGATCGGAAAACCACTCGTAAGTATCTAAAGGGGGACAAGCTTCCGGGGAGTAAAGTCAGTGAAAAAAGAAAAAGCAAACTAGCTCCTTATAAAAGCTATCTTCTTCGTCGAATACAAGGAGGTACGACGAATTGTGTTGCTCTCCTCGATGAGATTCTAGCACTAAATGTGTATGGAAAAGGAAAAAAGAGCGGCTTCTTCAGCTCCCACTTATTGTTTGATCCACTAATTTTGGACACATCGTATCTTATTTTAGGTTATTTTTAAAATTTCTCGTTGCACATCTAAAAGTCATTATCAATCTATACCTACAATTTGACTACGACGTTCAAGCAATTTAACATCACGCCATACCCCATTTAACTTTCCTATACGTTGACGGATACCAACTTCACGAAATCCAACACTTTGATGTAAACGTAAACTTGGTATGTTTTCAGGGAAAATCCCTGCTGTTAATGTCCAAAATCCTTTTGCCTCGGATTCTTTGATTATAGCTTGTAGAAGTTTTTTTCCCACTCCTTTTCCTCGACTCACATCTCGAACATACACACTCACCTCTCCCACCCCTTCATACACGCAGCGATCCGATACTTTACTTATCTTACACCAGCCTTGAATGCCTTCTTTGTTTTCAGCGACCAAACATAAATTTGCGGCAATGGTCGATTCCCATTTTTCAAACGATGGTGCTGTCGTTTCAAACGTTGCTTGTCCTGTCGCAATTCCTTGCTCGTAAATTTCCTTCACTTGCATCCAATCCTCCTCGCGAAAGCTACGAATGTTCATATGAAAAATCCCTCCTTATTTTCATACAGAAAAGGCACTAGGAATCGCCTAATGCCTTTTCCATATAACATTAGCAACACTCACGCTGAAATGTAGATGGGCAGCATTCACGTTCCATAGCGGCTTTATCTGCAACATCTTGGCTTTCTTTTACTTCCACAATTTGAATATCGCAGCAACCTTGCTTCTCTTTGGAATTGCCAAATATCATTTTCAAGATGTTCATTTGAAGTTCCTCCCTCTATAAAATAAAGTTTTTCTTAAAATTACTCGCATTTTCTCCGGAAATCTGCACCAATTGTTTTTACCTGTCAATCAATTCATGGATATTATAGTTATTTTACCTAATAAATGGATGTTTGAGTTGACTTCGTGTAAGACAAAGGTTCTATTTACCTTTATCTGGTAACAAAGATATGATCGCACATAGGGATCTCCACAACGCTCATGGCGGTTTACCCTCCCATGTCTCACAGAGTCAAAGCTCTTACATTCCTTCGTTCTACCTATCCATGAGGTGGAGGCCGGAAAAGCTCCTTTACTGGGTCATGCCCGAATGGTACAAAT
>NZ_AUMM01000004.1 GCF_000430685.1 Tuberibacillus calidus DSM 17572
ACCAAAATGATCATCGCCCTTAAAGATCAACTAACCGTAAAGACGCTGGTTGGACTTTGGGAAACAGCTCAGGAACAACAAGCTTCAGACCGTATACAACGATCGTTGCATAAAAGATATAAAAAACAAGCTGTACATTTGACACGGGATAATATCGCCTATCTAAAGCAATCATCAGGCACACCCATTTATCATGCATTAAAAGGATTGGTTGGTTTTTAAAAGGATGGTTATTCAAATAAAGCAAAACTAAGGGGAGAAGTAAACGCTTACAAAATAATTCAAACTTTATTGTACAAAAAAATGCCCACAAAAACTTGACTGCATCAAACTTCTAAATTATAATTGACATAAACGAACAAATGAAACATAATGTAACAGTAATTATGTTAAAAATAAACAAATAGAAAATGGGAGCGTATGAAAAATGCTACCGTTGGAACGTCGTAATTGGATAGAAGCGCAAATAATAAAATACGGAAAGGTAGATATTGAGGAATTAGCAAAAAGGCTTGATGTTTCCACCATGACCATTCGGAGAGATTTAGCTGAACTTGAAAAACTCGGGAAAGTTATAAGAACCCATGGTGGTGCTATATCTCCCGAATCGTTAATAAGGGAATTGCCCTATTCGTTTAAAGAAGGTAAGAATCTTGAACAAAAAAAAGCAATAGCCCAACGGGCAGTTTCACTTATTCCTAAGAATTCACGTATTATTTTAGACTCTGGTACAACGACACTTGAGTTAGCAAAACTCTTAAAATTCCGAAGTGATTTAACTGTAGTGACGAATGATATAAAAATCGCTGCAGAGTTAATTGAAAGCGATTTACATGTCATAGTAACTGGAGGTGAGTTGCAAAACAATGTTGGTGCATTATATGGCGGACCTACTATCCACTTTTTAGAAAATACACACGTTGAAATATTTTTCTTGGGTGCAAATGCGGTCGATTTACAGTTCGGAGTTTCAACCCCGACTCTAGAAAAATCATTAATAAAACAGTTAATGATGAATGCTGCAGAGACAACTTGGTTACTTGCTGACTCAAGCAAGTTTGGCAAAAAAGCATTCTCCTCTATCTGCCCGATTTCAAAATTAGAAGGAATAATTACCGATGTAGGTTTAAGTGAGGATGAAAGAAAACGATATGAAAGGGAAGTCATTTTGCACATCGAAGGAAGTGGAGGGAAATGAAGGTCGGAGTTATAGCTGATGATTTAACGGGTGCCAATGCAACCGGTGTGCGGCTTGCAAAACAAGGGTTTAAAACAGCAACTGTCGTCCGAGATGCCCCATTTCCTTCATCAAATGTATACGATGCCATTTGTGTAGATACAGACAGCCGATATGTAGCAAAAGAAATCGCAAAAAAACGCGTTCGAAAGGTTATCAGTGATTTTAAAGAATGGAACACAAAAGTATTTTGCAAAAGAATAGATAGTACAATACGTGGCAATATAGGTGTCGAAATTGATGCTGTTCTGGATGAGTTAGGTGAAAGCGCCATAGCAATTGTTGTTCCTTCCTTTCCTGATTCCGGGAGGATTACAACGGGCGGCTATTTACTTGTGGGCGGTGTTCCGGTTCAAGACACTGACGTTGCAAACGATCCGATTACACCCATTACGAAGTCTTATGTTCCAGCCATCATCAAAGACCAAAGCGAATATAAAGTCGGTTTAATTTCTTTGGACACTATTTTAGCAGGTGCCCAGGCAATCGTAAAAGAACTTCGAAAGCAGATGGATAACGGAATACGAGTGATCGTTTGTGATGCTGTGAACGACGAGCAAATAGAATCTATTGCACATGCTATGGCAAGTTTTGATGATAAAATGATGGTTCCTGTTGACCCTGGCCCCTTAACAGCTTTTTATGCAAAATGCTACTTACATCAAAAGGTTGAAGAACAAAAGCTGTTAGTGACGATTGGAAGCGTGACTTCCTTAACCGGTCACCAAATCCATTATTTACTAGCTAAAACTAATGCTAGTCCGGTGTATGTAGATCCAAATCAATTAGCCAGTTATAGTGACAGTTGGCAGAAAGAAGTTGATAGGGCAATAAATGAAGGCCTTGAAGCTCTTAAATCGCAATCCATATTAGTAGTTACTACCCATAATCCAAAAAATAAGATTATTGACTTAAGAAAATTGGCTGAATCAGAGCAGGTTTCTGAGGATGCATTGGCAAAGAGAATTACGGATGGTCTTGCAGTCATTACCCGCAAAATTATAGAGCTTTCTTCATTTGAAATTAGTGGGTGTTTTACAAGTGGGGGTGATGTTACCGCATCTCTATGTGCTGTTGGAAGAGCCAATGGTATTGAGTTATTAGATGAGGTATTGCCTCTCGCTGCATATGGGCGATTGGTTGGAGGTCATCTAAACGGTCTTCATATAGTCACAAAGGGTGGCATGATTGGGGATAATCGAGCTATTTATGAGAGCGTTAAATTTTTACAAACAAAAATTTTAAGTCAAAGGGGAGCTGTTTTAAATGATTAACGAAAGATCTTTCATAGCAGTAACTATGGGTGACCCTGCAGGTATTGGGCCTGAAATTACGGTTAAGGCATTGGACAAAAAGGAAATTTATGATATCTGCAAACCAGTTGTTATTGGGAATACAGCTGTTCTAAAAAATGCTCTAGAGGTAACCAATATTTCCCTTGCTATTAATGAAATTTCTGAGCCATCGGAAGGCCAATACAAGCATGGAACCATCGATGTGATTTCATTGGATAATTTGGATATGAACACTCTTGAGTGGGGAACCGTACAAGCGCAATGTGGTCAAGCTGCTTATGAGTACATTGAAAAATCAATAAATTTGGCCAAGGAAGGAAAAGTAGCTGCTGTCGCTACGGCACCGATAAACAAAGAATCTTTAAAAGCGGCGAAGGTTCCATTCATTGGTCACACTGAAATTTTTGCGGAATTAACCAATACGGAAGATCCATTAACCATGTTTGAGGTCAAAAATTTGCGCATCTTCTTTTTAACTCGACACCTATCGCTCAAAGATGCGATTACCCAAATAACCAAAGAAAGAGTATATGATTACTTAGTTCGCTGTGAAGCGGCACTAAAACGTTTAGGTGTTGAAAAACCTATCATCGCTGTTGCAGCCTTAAACCCGCATGGCGGTGAAAACGGTTTGTTTGGCTTTGAAGAAATAGAGGAAATTAAACCGGGTATTGAAAAGGCGATTGCCGATGGAATCAATGCGGTAGGTCCAGTTCCAGCAGACTCTGTATTCCATAAAGCCATGCTCGGAAATTATGATGCTGTTCTTTCTCTTTACCATGATCAAGGGCACATTGCGGCGAAGATGGCTGATTTTGAAAAAACCATTTCTCTTACAAACGGTATGCCATTCCTTCGCACCTCAGTTGACCACGGTACCGCTTTCGATATCGCAGGTAAAAATATCGCTTCAAGTACCAGTATGGAAGAATGCATAAAGTTAGCCGCAAAATATGGTCCTAAATTTTACTAATTGATTATTAATTAGATATCTGAGGTTGACTCGTAAGCTTGGGGGGCATACCCCCTTATGGGTCAATCTCTTTAAAAATAAACTATAAAAACCATAAGGGGAAAAAAGGAGGAAAAAAATAATGCCTTTATCAGGTTCTCAAATGATTCTTGGTCTTGTAATTGGTGTTGTACTGCTTATTTTGTTGGTTTTAAAAACAAAGGTTCACGCATTCTTAGCACTCATTATTTCTGGGTCTGTAGCTGGTTTAATAGGTGGCATGAAAGCTCCGGAAGTTGTTAAAGCCATAACCGACGGCTTCGGTTCCACACTTGGATCTATTGGTATTGTTATCGGTTTTGGTGTAATGATGGGGCGTATCTTGGAGGTTTCGGGTGCTGCTGAAAGAATGGCATATTCTATTGTAAAAGTACTTGGAAAGCGTAAAGAAGAATGGGCGTTGGCCATTACAGGTTATATTGTATCAATCCCGATTTTCGTTGACTCCGCTTTCATTATTTTATCCCCACTTGTTAAAGCGCTTTCAAAGAAAACAGGGAAATCAGTTATCTCCTTGGGTGTTGCTTTAGCTGTTGGTCTAGTTGCCACGCACCATGCAGTACCGCCGACTCCGGGTCCGTTGGGGGTAGCAGGTATTTTTAAAGTTGATGTTGGTTTAATGATTCTATGGGGTATGATTTTAGCGATACCGATTGTTATTGTTGGCGTAATCTATGCAAAATGGGTGGGAAAGAAAATTTATCAGCTCCCTGATGAAAGTGGTTTAGGTTTTGTTAGGCCGGAAAAACAAATCACAGTAGAAGAATATTTACAAGAAAAGGAATCTAAGAATTTACCATCATTGACTCTATCAATTCTGCCAATTTTTGTTCCGATCATCTTAATATTCATTAACACTTTAATATCCGCATTAAAACTTACTGGTGGGGTATATGATTATCTTACTTTCATCGGGAATCCGGTTATTGCGGTCGGTATCGGCTTAATATTTGCAATTTATGGACTTTATAGACATGTCAAACAATCTGAGGCGCTTGAAAGAATGGAAGAAGGTATTCAATCTGCCGGTATTATACTTCTTGTTACAGGTGCTGGCGGCGCTTTGGGTAATGTACTTCGCGTAAGCGGTAGCGGTGATTTTATCGCGCATCAAATTGCAAACATTCATTTGCCAGCAATATTAATTCCATTTATTATTGCTACACTCGTACGTTTAATTCAAGGTAGTGGAACCGTGGCTATGATTACGGGTGCTTCGATCTCCGCACCGATTTTAGCGGAAATGGATGTCAATATGGCATTGGCAGCGCAAGCCGCTTGTTTGGGTGCCATGGTATTCTCATATTTTAACGACAGTTTATTCTGGGTAGTTAATAGAATGTTAGGTATTAAAAATGTCAAAGAGCAAATCTTAACATGGTCTGTTCCTACAACACTTGCCTGGTTAACTTCACTCATTATGCTACTTGTCCTAAATGTTTTTATTGGTTAAGAATGAATGTAATCTAATTAACTTTCCTGTAATCATAATAAACCTTTCTCAAGAAAAATAAGTCAGCTGGTCACGGTGATATAGAAAAACCGAGGGATCAAGTAGTCCCTCGGCTTTTGTATTAAGATGCCGTGAGATAGTCTTCTTTAACGGTTTCGTCCTTGCCGTTTTCCATGCCGAGCGCCTTAAAGACGAAGGTGAGCACGATGGCGACGACAAAGTTAAGCACAAGGGCGTAAATGGCGGCATATCCCGGGAGTGTGAAACCGAATAAATGCAGGGCGTATGTTGATTTTAATCCCGCTGCAAAGGCCATGTAGGTCCCAGAAACCATGCCGACGAGCCAGCCGAGCACCAGCGCCCAACGGTTGAACCAGTTGTTGTACAAACCGATGATGATGGCCGGGAATGTTTGCAAAATCCATATGCCCCCGAGCAATTGCAAGTTAATCGCATAATCGAGCGGCAGGAAAATAATAAAGGCCAAGGCGCCGACTTTAACGACTAAAGACACAAGTTTAGCCATTTTAGATTCCTGTTGGTCAGTGCAGTTGGGGTTAATATATTCTTTATAAATATTTCGTGTAAATAAGTTGGCCGCTGCGATGGACATAATGGCAGCCGGTACGAGCGCGCCAATGGCAATGGCGGCAAAGGCAAAACCGCTGAACCAATCAGGAAACATCGCTAAAAACAATTGCGGAACGGCGTCATTAGCAGAATTGACTTTAACTCCGGCAACCAAAGCCATCATGCCGAGCAAAGTCAGGAATGCGAGCACCAAAGAATAGGCTGGCAAAAGCGCAGCGTTTTTCTTAATGGTGTTGCGGCTGCTGGAACTTAATACCCCTGTGAGTGAATGGGGATATAAGAATAACGCCAGTGCCGACCCCAATGCCAACGATCCATATGCGAAAAACGATTGTGAAGTCAGGATCATCGAGCCTGGGGGATTTTTCGCAGCATAGGCTTCTTGCGCTGCATCAAAGATATGACCGAATCCGCCAAGTTTATATGGAATGTAGAAAAAGGCAACGAGAATAGTGATATAAATCATAAGATCTTTGACGATGGCAATGGATGCAGGGGCGCGAAGACCGCTCGAATACGTATAAAGTGCTAAAATGGCAAAGGCGATAATCAGCGGAAGCTCACCGACGAGTCCGCTGCCATGAAAGCCCATGGCTTGAATGACTGCTTGCATGCCGACAAGTTGCAAGGCGATGTAAGGCATGGTGGCGAGAATCCCCGTAATGGCCACAGCCAAAGCCAGTGTACGGCTGTTAAAACGGCCCCGCACAAAATCGGAAGCGGTGATGTAACCGTGTTTGCGGGAAACCGACCACAATCGAGGCATGACGACAAAGACAAATGGGTAAATAAGAATGGTATAAGGAACAGCAAAAAAGCCCATGGCACCGGCGCCAAACATTAAGGCGGGCACAGCAATAAAGGTATACGCCGTGTAAAGGTCACCACCAAGCAAGAACCAGGTAATGACCGTTCCGAAGCGGCGGCCAGCCAAACCCCATTCATTTAATTGGTTTAAATCACCGCGCCGCCAGCGGGCGGAATAGAAACCGAGAACGGTTACAAAGATAAAAAAGATAATAAATACGGTCAGTGCCGTCCAGTTCATCCGCTAACCTTCCTCTCTCTTGATAAATGTCGATTACTCATCTTTCGTTTTGAAATAAACGATGCCGGTTAAAAGAGCTGAGATTGGGACCATTAACATTTGATACCAATAAAAGAACGGAATCCCGAATAACCGCGGCTCGTCGAAAGCGTACAGCCCCGGCCAAGTAATGGCGATGAACGAGACGAGCAACAAGAGGTACCAGTAATTAGACTTCTTTTTTTGGCTATTTTCTTCTTTCATTGCAATCCTCCTTTCTTCCGTTATCAAAAATTTTCCCATTGTCCATGAACATTGTCAATACAGAATTTTTACCCAATTAACGGAATTTATATTATAATGAATAATAGTTTGGGAGGGAGAGAAATGGGCACACAAATGATGTCAAAAACGCTTTTCGGAGGCTGTCAATGGCTTTTGTTTATGTTTACGAACACGGTTGTCATCCCGTTATCCATTGGCGGTGCTTTAGCGATGTCGGACGCTGACATTGCGGGTGCCGTGCAAAGGTCTTTTATATATACTGGAATCGCTTGCCTTCTGCAGGCGCTCTTGGGTCATCGTTTGGCACTGATGGAGGGCCAATCGGGTTTATGGTGGGGCGTCATTCTTGGACTTGCGGTCTCTTATCCGCCCGAATCTTATAATGAGCTAGGGGGCTCGCTATCCATTGGCATCATTTTTGGCGGGATTCTCATTGCCATCCTCGGGGCAATAGGTATGGGCCGGCTATTAAAAAAATGGTTTACGCCCGTTGTGATGAGCGTTTTTTTATTTTTGCTGGCAACGCAGTTGATCACCATTTTTTTCAAAGGAATGCTTGGTCTTAATGACCACGCACGGATCCATTTGCCGACGGCGGGGCTTTCGGTGCTTTTGATCCTTTTGGTCATCTTGTTGATGATTAAAGGAAAAGGTCTGATAAGTCATTTTGCTCTTTTAATTGGCATTGTTGTCGGGTGGGTGGTTTTTCGTTTGTTGTTTGCCGATGCAAAAACCGAAACAGCCGCTCATGCTTCATCGCTTTTTGACTTATGGCCGTGGGGAAGTCCGCATTGGAACATTGGGATTATTCTCACCGCAATACTTGCCGGGTTGATCAATACGACGAATACTGTCGCGACCCTGAAGGAAGCTGAGGTCTTTTACGAAAAACCTGTGACGGACCGCCAATATCGACGTTCTTTTGTTTTAACCGGATTTAATTCGGTTGTTAGTGGCTTGTTCGGTCTTGTCCCATATGCCCCCTATACATCTTCCTTGGGCTTTTTATATTCCACACGCATCAAGGAAAGTGTTCCCTTTATGCTCGGGGCGGGGTTGTTTATTCTCCTGGGTGCGATTCCGGTTCTAGGGGCATTTTTTTCGACGCTCCCCGAAAGCGTTGGTGATGCCGTTTTATTTGTTGCCTATTTACAACTGTTCGGTTCGGCTTTGAAGAACATTCGCGGCATGACTTTTGATTTTCGAACCGTTTATCGCATTGCCACCCCAACATTACTTGGCATCGCGTTGATGAATCTGCCGCGTGAGGTCTTTGCAGGGCTTCCGGCTTTAATCCGGCCGTTACTATCAAACGGCTTATTGATGGGCATTTTATTGGCGGTCATTTTAGAAAACTTCATTCATTGGGACCGCTTTAGCGAACAGGAAGCTATACAAAAGGAAACCATATAAAAACGGTTGCAACTTGCCGCTTTCTCGGCTTGAGCTAGATCAAGAGAAATGGGTGGTGTAGACGATCTTTTTCATATCAAGGAATATTTTCGCAAGTTTGTGGGTTTTCATATTTTCGGCTTAACGGGGCATCCTCTTGAAAAGGGGGGATGTCTGGATGGAACAGTCATCGATAGGACGTATTGAGTTACACGGCTTTAATAATCTGACAAAATCTTTAAGTTTTAATATGTACGATATTTGTTATACGAAAACCAGAGAAGAACGCGAGGCGTATATCGAATATATCGATGATCAATATAATGCAGACCGATTGACGGAGATCTTAAATCATGTGGCGGACATCATCGGTGCACACGTTTTGAATATTTCCAAGCAAGATTATGTCCCTCAAGGGGCTAGCGTCACTTTCCTCATTTCCGAAGGTCCGGTAGTGGAAGTTCCCACCGACACCCGAGAGGAGACGCCGGGACCGCTGCCAACATCGGTCGTCTCCCAACTGGATAAAAGTCATATAACTGTACATACGTATCCTGAATATCATCCTTATGAGGGCATCAGCACGTTTCGGGCGGACATCGACGTCTCCACCTGCGGGGAAATTTCACCTTTAAAGGCGCTGAATTATCTCATTTACTCTTTTGATACGGATATTATGACCATTGATTATCGGGTGCGCGGCTTCACCCGGGATAAGCATGGCAAAAAATTGTTTATTGACCATGAGATCAACTCGATCCAAAATTACATCCCGGATGATGTGAAGAAGTTATACCAAATGATTGATGTTAATGTCTATCAGGAGCATATTTTCCATACAAAATGTAAACTTAAGAATTTTGATTTAAACAATTACCTTTTCGGATATAAAAAGGATGTTTTATCAAAAGAGGAGCAGCAAGTGATTACGGAAAAACTGCGTACGGAAATGGATGAAATTTTTTACGGGAAAAATATTAATTAGGTGCCGGAAGCCACTGCTTGCGGCACTTTTTCTTGCATATGAAAAATATGGGGTTTGTCAAAGTAAAGTGACCGGTGGCATTTTTCATTTATTAAAAGGGCGCAAGAATTCCAGGAAGAACATATGGTCAAAAGGAAATGATGATAACACAACTTTGCAGGGCGTTTTTTTATTTTAAGTCTTAACAACCATAAATATCCGTTACAATCGCCTGTTTTACGAAAACCGAGATCCGCGCGCTTTATGCTATAATAGTTAATACTATAAAATATACTCGGAAGCTTTAATATCGGCATTTTTTTCGCTTCGACGGGGAAAGGTGAACCGATGGATTTACGAGAAAAGAGCATGGCGATGCCAGTGCCTGTCAACCAAACGAAAAAACCTCAGGCATATCCATCGCTAGAGACATTCGCTCTTGTTTCATCAGTTTATCCTGATTTAAATGAATCCATCTGGAAAGACGAATGGATGAAGACACGCCCAACATTGGCTGAGAGGGATGGATGATGGAAGCAGAATTAGAAATTGTGGTTCGTTCGACGGAAATTGATGTCAATGGTCATGTGAACAACGCTAAATACCTCGAGTATTTAGAATGGGGACGCGAAGAATGGTATGAACAAGCGGGCCTCGATTATCAAACGTTTCTTGAAATGGGCATTCAAACGGTGACCGTCAATATCAATATTAACTACCGCAAAGAATGCGTGCAAAATGACCGTTTAACGATTAAAACCCGTCCGGAAAAAGTCGGACGCACAAGCTATGTCCTGCGTCAGGAAATCTATAATCAAAAGGGTGAATGTTGTGCGGACGCCCTTGTCACCAGCGTGACGATGGATGTGGCGACGCGCAAAAGCAGGGAAGTCCCGGATGCGCTGAGAAAATATTTTGTGGAAAAAGGCTAAGAGGTTGACGGATGAGGGGTCTTGCGCTCACCATGGTCCGCATGTTTTGCGGCCGATTCAATTGGATGAATGAAGCATGACCCCTGATTTTTCTGTCAACCTTTGAAATTTTTACTTCCAAATGGATTCTGCGATTTCCACAACGTGGCGGAGCTTCGCCCATTGTTGTTCTTCGTTAACGAGATTGCCTTCTTCGGTGGAGGCAAACCCGCATTGCGGGCTTAAACACAATTGGTTGATGTCGACAAAGCGGCTGGCTTCTTCCACCCGGCGCTTTACAACATCGGGATTTTCTAATTCCCCGTATTTTGAAGTAATGAGTCCCAAAACGATTTGCAAATCGTTTCGGTTAACGAAACGCAATGGTTCAAAACCACCAGCGCGATCCGAATCAAACTCTAAAAATAATCCGTCTACATCGATGTTGAAAATATATTCGCTAACGGGCTCATAGCCTCCAGAATAGATCCAAGTCGAGCGGAAGTTGCCCCGGCAAATATGCATCGTGACGGTTAAATCCTCCGGCCGTCCCTTGAGCGCCTCATTCAAAGTTTCGGCACATCGCGCAGCTAATTTTTCCGGGTCTCTGCCGGCTGCGCGCAGCTGTTCTTTATGTTCCTCTGAACAAAACAGCCCCCAAGAGGTATCGTCAATTTGCAGGTAACGGCATCCTGCCTCATAAAAAGCACGAATGGCTTTTCTGTACGTTTCTGCCAAATCATGTGTCCATTCATCTTCATCTTTATAAATATCCGAAATACCTGCCGCCCGCACGCGCAACATGTTCGGACTCGGTATGGTCATTTTGGCGATTCTGTCACCAGCTTGGCTTAAAAGAAATTTAAAATCCTCCAACATGGGGTGTCCGTTAAAATCGAGTTTTCCCGTGACTTTCACGGCATGTGTTTTCGTCTCCTTCCCATGGAACTGGAGCCCGCGCTCGGCTTCATAACCTGTGACCCCGACTAAGTTTTCCAAAAAGTCGAAGTGCCACCAAGCACGGCGCAATTCTCCATCGGTCACCGCCAAAAGACCAATGTCCTTTTGTTTTGCAACAATTCGCGTAATCTCTTCGTTTTCAATTTCCCGTAATTGTTCTGCAGTGATCACACCCGCCGCTTTTTGCTGGCGCGCCTCTTTTAGCCGTTCTGGTCTTAAAAGGCTGCCGACGTGGTCGAAGCGAAACGGGGGCTTCGTCCGTTTTCTAGCTTCTGGGAATTGATTGATTTTTAATTCGCTCATTTGTTCATCCCTCTCCCTTTTTTAATATTGGCGGGTGTTTCGGTTGTAAAAAAGGCCCTTCCTTGGATAAGGAAGAGCCTGATGGTCGTTCACTCCGCCTTATCTTCAAGAGCCGTTGGGCTCTTCAGGAATTAGCACCGTCCTGCTTTCCGCAGGGGTTGCCGGGTTTCATTGGGCCAGTCCCTCCACCACTCTGGATAAGGTAAATCATATAATTTAAGTATATTCATTATTCAGTTTTTGCTTTCGGTTGTCAATAGTTAATTTTGAAGCGCTGATTTTAAGTTGTTTAGCTGTTTAACCTTCAGGAAAGTATTGCAATAGATGCTGTTTTGTTTGAAAATAAAGATGTGATGTTATGCTCTTTTTAAGGAGAGGATCTCTTGAATGCACAAAACATCAAGGTTATTGTGTTTGATTTAGACGGGACGCTCTATTCGGAAACCAGTCATTTTGCGTATTATGCGGAACGGCTGAAGGAAAGGCTTCCTCAAGATGTACAAGATGATTTTATAAGAGATTATCGGGCGGCCGAGAAGAAAAAACATGTGATTAAGGTTGGTCGGGTCTATGATGTCCTCCATGACCTCATCCTTGTTCATTGCGATCGAATCGTAACCGAGGCTTATGAATGGAACGGCTATAAAATACCGGAGGAGCGGGTTAAGTGGTTATATCCGGAGCCGCTTGTCATTGATAATGAAAGACAGATCAGCATCGGCGATTTTTGGTGGGTGCCCGTTCCGATAGCCTATCATTACGGCTTGGATTTTGACGCTTGCCATGAGGCTTTTCTTGAGACAAGGCGCTACATGATGAGTCCCGATTTTACGATGAAGAAAATCCCTGGACTCAAGGAGACATTGGAAAAATTACGTACGACGAATAAACTTGTTTTATTAACAAACAGTCCGGAACCGGACAGCCGGGCGATTTTACGGAAGCTCGATTTGGATGCTCTTTTTGACCAAATGATTTTCAATGGCAAGAAACCGGCGCAAACCTTAAAGCATTTTGAAGCCATTAAAGAGGCCTTTGCGGTTGAATATGGGGAAATTCTAAGTGTTGGTGATAATTGGGTCAACGAGATTTATCCTGTGCAAAAACTTGGCGTGAAAACGCTCTTTATCAATACCCATGAGCTTTCGCCGGAACATCAAGCCGATGTTGTCGTCACGCATCCGGAAGCCATCGTTGCGGTTTTAAGAAGAATGGCTGTTGAAACCTGACGGCTTGCCCTATCGTAAAATAATTAAATTGCTCTGGGAGAGGTGTGTGCATTTGGTATTAAAAAAATTTTGGCACGGAAAAAGTGAAGCGACTGGCGGAAGGAAACCGATTAAAATCATCATTTGGCTCATTTTGCTTTTCCTTGTCCTTTCTTTTGGAGGGACCATTATCCGCCTGATAACAGATTACATCTGGATGAACTCGGTCGGTTATTCGGAAGTCTACATAACCGTATTAATGTCCAAAGTGCTTCTTGGTGTGATCGGCTTTTTGCTGTTTTCCGGGGCGCTTTTTATCACGTTATTTGGTATATGGCGGACATATACGAAAGATCCTTTATTAAACAACAAAATACCGCTCGTCGTTTCGACGAGGAAAATGGTTTGGGTCATCGCCCTTCTCTCCGTCCTATTTGGCCTTCTCGGCAGCAGCATGGCCAAAGGGTTCGGTTGGCAAAGATGGTTAAAACTTCTCCACCAAACGCCTTTCCATCAGGTGGACCCATTTTTCCATTTAGATATTTCGTTTTATCTGTTTATACTGCCGTTTTTAAAGTTTGTTGACAATTTATTGATTGGGTTAAGTCTTTTTATTCTTGTTTTAGAAACCTTGGCGTATGTCTTCACACAGCTAATCTTCAGAAGCAAGCGGGCACAGGGTCATCTTGCGGTCAATCTTATCCTAGCGGGCGTCTTTTTAGCGTGCAAACACATATTAGACGTTTTCGAGACGTTGTTGACAGATAAGGTCAATCTTTTTCAAAAAAGTGCTGTTTATGGCTTGAGTTTTACGGATCGTTGGGTCAATATCCCGGTTGAGTATGTCTTAGCCGCTTTTTCCATAATTGGTGCTGTATGGATGATCATCGCCATACGAAAACAGAGTCTTCGGCAATTCTTTACACCAGTGGCGGCATACGTCGGCCTTGCAATTATAGGATTTGTTGCTTCCTTAGTCGTTCAACAGTTTATTGTCTCACCGAATGAGTTTAGTAAAGAAAAACCGTATTTAAAGCATAATCTTGATTTTACTAAGACAGCATACGAGTTAAATCACATCAAAGAAAAACAGCATCCCGGTAACCTAACGCTTTCAAAAGAGATGCTCGACCGCAACGAACTGACCGTAAGCAATATTCGCATTAACGATGCCCGGCCGCTGATCGATGTTTATAATCAGTTGCAAACGTTCCGTACGTACTATCAATTTAAAGATGTTGATATTGATCGGTACATGGTTGATGGCAAATATCAGCAGGTCTTCGTGGGTGCGCGTGAACTGAGCACCGGCGATTTGCCGGACCAAGCGAAAACATGGGTGAATAAAAATCTTCGTTACACGCACGGCTACGGCATTAGCATGAGCCATGTCAATCAAATTACAGAACAAGGCCAACCCAAATATATGGTGGAAAACTTGCCGCCGAAAGGAAGTGTAAAGGTCACCCGTCCACAAATCTATTTTGGCGAAGAAAACTATGATAGTGTCGTCGTCGACAGCAATGTCCGTGAGTTTGACTATCCGTCCGGCGAAACGAATGTCAACACGACCTATAAAGAAAAGGCTGGCATTCCGCTTACAGGGCTCAATCGCGTCCTCTTCGCTTTGAAGGAAGGGGATTTACGAATTCTCGTTTCCAACCAAATTTCCGCGAAAAGTCAATTGCTTGAGACACGCAATATCATGGATCGGTTGGAACGGATTGCCCCGTTTTTCACTTATGATGAAGACCCGTATTTAGTAGTCAGAGATGATGGCACTTTAGTTTGGATTGTCGATGCTTATTTAACGGAAAAAAATTATCCGTATTCAGAACCATTTTCACATGATTTAAACTATATCGCCAATCCTGTAAAAGCTGTCATTGACGCTTATACTGGCAAGGTGACATTTTATGTAGTCGAACCGGATAATGCCATTTTAAAAACATATCGCAACATTTTTCCGGAATTATTTACCGACAAGATTCCCGCCGACATTAAAGCGCATTTCCGTTATCCTTTAACGCTGTTTAAGATTCAAGCAGCGATGTACGGAACGTATCATATGTCAAATCTGGAAGTTTTCTATAACCGGGAAGATTATTGGCAGTTTCCGACTGAAAAATACTATAACGAAGACGTGACGATGGAGCCGTATTATGTGACGATGAAACTTCCTGGAGAAGACAAAGAAGAATTTATTCTCATGATGCCGTTTACGCCGAAAAACAAACAAAATATGATCGCGTGGATCGGCGTGCGTAATGACGGAGAGCACTATGGGGAAAAAATGGTTTATCGCTTCCCGAAACAGAAAAACATTTACGGGCCGCAGCAAATCGAAAACCGCATCAACCAAAATAGTGAAATATCACAACAATTGAATCTGTGGTCCCAAGGCGGGTCGAAGGTAATCCGCGGGAATTTGCTCGTCATCCCTATCGAGGACACGCTTTTATATGTCGAGCCGATTTACATTGAGTCCAGTAATGAAACATCGCTTCCGGAAGTCAAGCGCATTGTCGTGGCCTATGGTGATAAAATTGTCATGGAGCCGACGTTGGATCAATCTCTAGATGAACTGCTAAGCCTTATAGATCCAGAACAGTCGGTAGAACCCCCATCCGGCAAAAACGATGGGGAAGAGCCGAATGGCAAAACCGAGACGAGCACAACAGCCAATGAAAAACTGAAACAGCTTGCCCAACTGTTTAAGGACTATAAAAAAGCTGTATCGGATGGCCGTTGGGAAGATTCCGGCAAGATCATGGATGAAATCGAGAAGCTTTTAGGGCAACAATAAGAAAAAGGGTGACTTAGAAGAACCAGGTTCCTCTCTAGGTCACCCCTTTATTATGTTTTCAGTAGACAAATCTCTTTGAATCTAGAAAGACTGGACTCAAAATATTCACTTTTTCTATAAAAAAAACCGCCCTTTATTGCGAGGACGGTTTTCGTATGATTTAAGCTCTTTCTTCAAAAAGCTTAATGATTTCAATGATGACTCGGGTCGCTTTTTCCATCGTTTCAACGGAGACGTACTCATATTTTCCGTGCATGTTTTCCCCGCCAGCGAAAATGTTCGGCGTTGGCAGCCCCATAAAGGAGAGCTGTGAGCCGTCTGTGCCGCCGCGGATCGGTGTAATCTTCGGCTCAATGTCTAAATTTCTCATCGCTTGTGAGGCGATGTCGACGATTTCTTTAACCGGTTCAATCTTTTCCCTCATGTTATAGTATTGATCTTTGAGTTCCAAAATGACATTATCTTCGCCGTATTGGGCTTGGAATTCCGCCACTAGTTTCTGAATCGTTTCTTTGCGGGCGTTAAAGTTTTCCCGATCGAAGTCTCTGATGATATAGTAGAGTTTTGTTTGTTCTACATCACCATTGATAGAAATTAAGTGGTAAAACCCTTCATAGCCTTCCGTTTTTTCTGGCACTTCGTCAGCCGGCAAACGGTCGTTAAACGCCATAGCGATTTTTGCGGAGTTAATCATCTTTCCTTTAGCTGAACCTGGATGGATATTGTTGCCTTTAAAAGTAATCTTGGCAGCTGCCGCATTAAAGCTCTCATATTCCAATTCACCGAGCGGCCCACCGTCAACGGTGTAGGCGAACTTAGCATCAAAAGCTTGAACATCAAAGTGATGCGGTCCGCGGCCGATCTCTTCATCTGGGGTAAAAGCGACGCGAACTTTGCCGTGCTTGATTTCCGGATGCTGAATGAAGTAGTTCATGGCCGTCATAATTTCGGTAACACCGGCTTTATCGTCGGCACCGAGCAATGTCGTACCGTCCGTCGTGATCAGTGTTTGACCTATGTAATTTTTCAGATTCGGGAAATCGTTTGGTGACAAAACGATATTGAGCGCTTCGTTTAAAACGATGTCTTGGCCGTCATAATTTTCCACGATTTGCGGGTTGACATTTTTCCCCGTGAAATCGGTGGCCGTATCCACGTGAGCTAAAAAGCCGATGGTTGGGACTTCCTTGTCCGTATTAGCTGGGAGTGTCGCCATGACATAGCCGTTTTCATCGATGGATACATCTTCCATGCCGATCGCTTTTAACTCTTCCACCAATTGTCGGAGCAAAGTCAATTGCCCAGGCGTAGATGGCACGGTTTGACTTTCTTCATTCGACTGTGTGTCCACTTTGACATAAGAGGTAAACCGTTGAATCAATTCTTCTTTCAATTGAAACCCTCCCTCTTCAAGATAGATCTATTTTATCATGTTATGTGGTAAAACAGGATAAACGTTGCTGCAATATCAATAATTAAGAAAAAACCCGCAGCTAGGCGGGATGATTGGCATGTTGCTTTATGGTTGTTTTTCTTAACCACGGCATGCTGAGCCAACGCCGCCAGGCAAAAATGCCGCGAAACCATTCATCGGTGCCTTGGGCCATCCAGATGCCGAATAAACCAAATTCCAAAGTCACACCAAGAATATAACTTAAGCCGACGGCAAAGGTCCACATGGAAAAAATACCGATGACGACGGGAAAGCGAACATCACCCGTCGATTTTAGTGCCCCCATTAAAACGATATTCATCGCGCGGCCCGGCTCAGTAAACGCAACAGCCCAAAGGACAGGAACACCGACCAGAAGGATTTGCGGATCGTTCGTAAAAATTTTGAGAACCGGTTCACCAATGATCGCTATACAAAGTGAGACAACAAGTGAAACGAGCATGGAAATTTTTAAAGTCTTAAGACCGCGATGCACGGCTTTTTCATGCTGGCGTCCACCGACATATCTGGCGACAAGAAGCTGTGTGCCTTGGGCAATGGCAAGGGTAAATAAATAGCAGATCATGCAGATATTCATTATATAGACTCTCGCAGCCAAGGCGGCAGCTCCGACAGAGACAGCAATGCCTGTGATAACCAGCTGGGATAATTGATAGGACAAATTTTCCCCAGCCGAAGGAATACCGATCGCAAGGAGCCCCCGTATATTTTTTTTGTCTAAGTGAATCATATCGGTCCATTTAAACCGCAATGCCAGTTGGCGATTGATAAAATACAAGAGGGCGAGCACCGCAAAGAGCCGGGCGATAACCATCGCCCAAGAGACGCCGACAACCCCAGTAACCGGTAAGCCGAATGGGCCAGTGGTCGCAAATATATTGCCAATAATACTTATTAAATCCATCGTGACTGTAACGAGCATTGGTTGTTTCGTAAAGCCGTAGCTTCTCAGAATGGAACTCAGCGCAAGCGATAAGGATTCAAGAATGAGCGAGGCCCCGGAAATGTGAATAAAGGTGAGGCCGTACGCATAAACCGCCCCGTGCACATGAAATAACCCGAGGAAGAAGCGGCCAAAAAGGAAAACGATGGCGCTCACGATGAGACCAAACCAAAAGTTCAAACCAAAAACCGTACAAGAGAGTTTTTGGGCGTGATCGAGTCGTTGGGCTCCGAGACTTTGACTGATAAGAATCGTTCCGCCGATGGCCGTGACATTAAAAACTAAAATAAAAATGTTTAAAATTTGGTTGCTCACACCTACGCCGCTGGCAGCTGCATCCGAATAGTGACTGAGCATCAATGTCGCCATGATGCCCATGCCTAAGTGTAAGGAAAGTTCAATAAAGAGCGGCCATGTGATGTCAAAGAGTGTTTGTTCTTGGTATGTCCTTTTGCTGTCCAAACCGAAAACCCCTTCGCCATTTTAAAAAAGAATAAACATATTGTATCGTTAACTCTCGGAAAAGAAAACAAAAAGATTTTGACGTATTTCTCATCAAGGAGACTTGGCTCTGCCAAGCCTTTTTGGCGAAGGAAGAACCTTTAATTTATCCTATACTAACTGAAAAAATGATAGACTTCTTACCAGTATAAAAAGGTTGACGCATGGCAGGTCAACCTTCATAAATCACTTCCTTTTTTGCTGAAGTCCGACCTTTATCTTTGACGAGTAAGATGGAGATCAAGGCTAGGATCATGCCGAAAGTTGTGTAAATGAACATCACCGTGTAGCCAAAGAGGTCAATCAGTCGGCCTAAGAGCGGTGGAGATATAATTGCGGCAAGTGCTGAGACGAGATAATATAAACCGGTTCGTGTACCGATAGATGCTTCGCGTCCGGTTGAAACGACAAACGGATATGAGTTGATGTTAATGCATGCCCAAAACACACCTCCAATGACAAGGAAGAGCCTGAGCCATACCGCAGCGTCTATAAAAATCATCGCCGCATAACATGCCCCCATTCCGATGACCCCAATAGTGATCATTGTCTTTTTCCCAAATTTCCCGCCAAGCCACCCGCTCGGCAAGGTAAACAAGAGGAAGGCCCCAGTAAAGAAAAGCAAAGAGAAGGAAGCCGCGCTGTCAGACATGCCTAGGTGATGGGTGCCGTATAAAGTAAATAAAGCCTCAATGCCTTGATAGGAAGTAAACCAAAAGAAAATGGCACCGAGCAAGAAAATTGTCGATCGGTCCAATTCCCCGCGGATGCGGATTGTTCTTTTCTCCGCTACGCTGTAACCGACCGCATCCCGCTTTTCTTTAATATTCGTTACAAGGATCCAAAGCGATAGGAGAATAACGGCTGAGGCCATAAGAAACGGAAATGATGGATGAATATCATAAAGCTTTGAGCCGATGCTAAAGGCAATGACAGATCCCACCCCACCCATAAAATTGATGATGCCGTTGGCTTGTGAGCGTTTCGCATCCATTGTAATGTCGGGCATGAGGGAGACTGTCGGCGAGCGATAAAGACTCATGGACAAGTTCATAAGGACCATAAATAAAACCAAGGTCCATAAACTGATGTGAAAAGGAATAAAGGCAAAAAATATGGCTGAAAGCGGCATGCCGATTAGAAGATATGGCATTCTTTTTCCAAAACGCGTATCCGTCCGGTCGCTGCGATGGCCGATCCAAGGCTGTATAAACAGAGCAAAGTAATTATCGACCGTCATCAGAAACCCGATAAGTGCCGTGCTTTTAATGAAATCATCAAGGAAAAGGGGCACGAAGGCATTATACAGCCCCCAAGTTAAACTGATGCTAAAAAAGCCAAAGCCAAGCAACCATACTTTCTTCATACATTCAGCTCCTCAAATAGGAAGTATCAAATTGTCCATGTCCCGTTCAATTTGCAAATGAAGTTTTATATTTCAGGTGAACATGGACGACAAAGTTCGGACTTTTCTTTTAGGAGATCTGCCAACCGATCGGGATAATCGGTGATGATTCCGGAGACACCTGATTGAAGAAGGCACTTCATCTCATTCCGATCGTTTACAGTAAAGGGATAATACGCAATGCCTTCCCTTTTTGCCGCACGTACGAATTCGGGCAAAACGGCATAATGAATAGGGTGCAGGGCGCTAGCCCCAATGGATTTCGCATAATGCCACGGTTCGAAAAGGGCTTCGTTATAAAGCAAGCCGATGGGAATCTCCGGAGCGAGCCTTTTTAGCTCGACTAAGGAATAGTGATTAAAGCTTGAAATAATAACCCTCTCTGTCATGTCATGTGCACGGATCGCCTCTCCCACACGCTTTTCTATTTCAGGATACAGAACGACGCCGCTCTTTAACTCCAGATTGATGACTAGATCCAGTTGTTTAACGAAAGCAAATAATTCATCTAATGTTGGAACCCTTTCACCCTTGTAATCTTCATCCATCCATGAACCAGCATCCATTTGCTTGATTTCCTCTAAATAAAAATCTTTGATAAGTCCGCGCACCCCACATGTTCGCTCAAGGGAGTGGTCGTGAATGAGAACGAGTTTTCCGTCTTTTGTCATGTGGACATCCGTTTCGATGCCTGTCGCCCCCATTTCGACGGCTTTGGTAAAAGCAAGCATCGTATTTTCGGGATAATAGCCTGATGCGCCGCGATGAGCAAAAATAATGGGTAACGCCAAATTAGTCCCCCCTTACTCAAAAACCAGCTTTCTTAAATTATATACGATTTGTTAGAATACTGGACAAAAAATTGGGAATTTTTGATTAGACCTTGTCCGTAAGGTTGGTAGAATGTTTTTGGTTGCGGAATTTTATAGTCACCACAGGATGACATAAAAAGGATTCCGAATCTTTATGCGTGAATTTCACACCGTTGGTTGCAATGCCAAAATCCCTTTTAAGCATGGCTTGGTGAGCTTTGATTTAAAAAAACCATGAAACGTCCATCCTGAAAAAGCGCACCTAGTTTTTTGACATATAAAAAACCCCGTACCTCCTAGGGCACGGGAAAGGAGAGGTTAAAAAAAGCCCGGAATTCCCGCCGTACCAGGCGCACCAAAAAGGGTTGGCATAAAACTTGCCAAACCGCTTCCTTGTGGTCCAGTAAACGGCGGTGCGAAACCGGTTAGTCCGGGGCCCATTGGATTAAAGGAGAGGCTGCCGCTATTTTGGAAACCACTAAAAGGAAACCCAATCTGTCCAAATCCGAAAGGAAACGGCATGCTTTGAGCGCTTCCTGTACTAGCGGGATTGTTCGGAAAAAGGGAT
The DNA here is from genome assembly GCF_000430685.1 of Tuberibacillus calidus DSM 17572. Lineage (GTDB taxonomy): Bacteria > Bacillota > Bacilli > Bacillales > Sporolactobacillaceae > Tuberibacillus > Tuberibacillus calidus. Next base: position 21,127 of record NZ_AUMM01000004.1, read on the forward strand.
TTAAACTGATTCATGAGGCCGCCGAAAGACCCAATGACATTGGCTAACTGCTTATGACCCATGGAATTGGCCAGGTTGCTTCCCATGCCGAGAAGCGGTGCCAAATTCCCTAAATTTCCTAATCCATATACCCTCGATTCATAACCAGGATAAACCGTAGGCTCGAAAGTGGGCCAATACATCACATCGCCTCCTCAAAAAGACCATTGTCCCTCATCCTTATCCTATGGCGGCTATTTGGATCGGGAAATTGTCCTAATAGGGAATTTGTTTAAGGGGCTACATCAAGACGGTTGCAGGCTTTACTGGTATAAAAAAAGGGCCAGAGAGGGCTTTACAGCCACTCAGGCCCGTCTTGACTATTCTTGGCCAAGCCACTTGAAAATGGCAGACATGTCCATTCTTCCATACCCATGTTGTTTGGCTTGGGCATACAGTTCTTTTAGGACATTAGCCAGCGGCATGGCATAATTTTTTTCGAAAGCGGTTAAAGCCACGAGATGAAGATCTTTTTGCATATGTTCAAGCGGAAACTCGGGAGTGAAATCCAACACCATGATTTTCGCTTTTTTCCCCTGAAGGATGGGCGCGCTTACCGGGTGGTTCAATAACATCTCCACTACCATGCTTTTATCCAAACCCATGGCTTCCCCTAAGTGCACGGTTTCCGAAAAAGCCGCCATATTGTGTGCGAGCATAAGGTTAATCAAAATTTTCATGGCGCTTCCGTTGCCGTGCTTCCCAAGGTAATGCACGGCTTTTCCCATAGCTTCGAAATACGGTTTTGCTTCTTCAAAATCCGTTTGTTCGCCGCCAACAAGAAAAATTAATTCGCCTCTTTCGGCAGGGATTTTCGAGCCGGAAACGGGGGCATCGAGAAAGCGGATGTTTTGGGCACTCGATGCTTCCGCCATTTTTTTGCTGAAAGTCGGATGAACCGTGCTCATATCCACCCAGAGCGCACCCGGCTTTATCCCTGAAAATAACCCGTTATCCGCATAAACGACCGCTTCGACGACTTCGGGATGGCTAAGCATGGTAAAGACGATATCGGCGTTTTCCGCCGCTTTTTTCGGTGAATCCGCCCATTGCGCACCGCTTCTGATTAAATCCTCAGCTTTTTCTTTTGTTCGGTTATGTACTGTTAAGGGGAACCCGGCTTTTAAAAGATTTTTGGCCATCCTGCTTCCCATAATACCGAGCCCAATAAAGGCAATGTTTTTTTCACCCATCGTTTGTCACTCCTTTAGCGAATCCCTTTTTATTGAAAAGGGGATTTTGTGGAATACTTTTAGCTATGAAAAAGATCTTGATCATTCTTATCCCCATTTTACTCTTTATGGGTCATTCTGCAAAAGCAGAAGAAATGGTAACTGTCCGCCTGATAAAAAATATCGGCAGTCCAACGACACTCCATTTTCGGCTAAGGGGGGATTATTTTACGCCGGATTTGGGCATACCGCTTTTTGAACGCCATCAGTACAAACTAAAAGTGCATAAGGGACGACTTGTTTTACAGGACGGTAAAGCGATGTATCGCCTTGGCCGAACGTTTATCATCGCGCCAAAGACGTATGATCGGGCGCACATGATCTTTTTGAATGGCACACCGTATTTAGGTGCGATGGCCTTTCGGCTGGAGATAGATCATATTCGCCCTGTGAATCAGTTACCGATGGAAGATTATTTGAAAGGCGTTGTCCCCTTTGAAGTATTCCCTTCTTGGCATATGGAAGCACTAAAGGCCCAGGCGCTCGCGGCACGAACCTATGCGGCAAGCCATCTTCACAGAGAGATTGTCGATACGATTCAGGACCAAGTTTATGGCGGTTATCTTTGGAACCCGAAGACGACAAAAGCTGTTGAGGAAACGAAAGGTGAGGTGATCACGTATCACGGCCGTTTAATTGACGCCTTTTATTCGGCAAGTAACGGCGGAGTCACCGAAAATAATGCCCACGTTTGGGGAGGGGAAAATAAGCCTTTTTATCCCATTAAAAAAGACCCTTACGATCCCAAACAACCGTGGCAGTTGACGTTTCACCAAAACCAAATAAGAGCGAACCGTCCGATTCAGTGGTCAAGCACTCATGAAAAAGAGGCGAAGATCGCTGAAAACATAAAACAATGGCTGAGAAGGCAAGGCTATGGCCCCGACATTAAAATTCTTGACATTCCACGGTTTTCCATCGATGATGCGCGCAACGCTTCCGGAAGAGCTTTAACAGGATCGCTGACCGTAACCTTCTTGCAGCGTTTTCACGGTTTGTTTCGTTACGAAGAAGTCCGCTTGGAACATGTATCCTTGAAGCGAATTCGCCCGATTTTTGGTGGAGACGTTTTCAAAAGCTATCTGATTGATGACGTGACGTGCCGTAAAGGGCTTTGTACCGTCAAAGGTCGCGGGTATGGTCACGGTGTCGGCATGAGTCAATGGGGGGCAAGCCGTATGGGGGAACGCGGAAAAAATTATAAGGAGATTATCCAATTTTATTTCCCGGGAACGGACATCCGCTCCCTAGATGAAAAAAAGGTTGACTCATAACGTCAGCCTTAACTTTTTTATACAATTAAGAAAGCCTATCATTTCTCAGGCTAGCATAAAGACAACTAAGGCACGGCCAAGCCTTTTGGGCGAAGACCGTGCCAAGTTTTTCTTATAGCCTTCAACGACCTTCCGCGGATTTTGCCATGGGTTTACGATGCAGAAGTCTCTCCTCAAGCCGCAACAGCCATTTTGTCCGCGAAAAGGTAAAGAGGATGAGGGAGAGCCAAATCATGATAAAAGAAAAAAGGTGTTCGCGGTCAAACGGTTCGTGATATATAAGGGTGCCAAGTATGAGCATCAATGTCGGTCCAACATATTGGAAAAATCCCACCATCGTCAGGGAAATGCGGTTCGCACCAGCGGCAAATAAAATGAGTGGAACCGCGGTAACGACACCTGCACCCATAAGAAGCAGAGCCTGCCCAGGATCATTAAAATGAAACGGCGCCTTGGCCGGGTCGATCCATAATAGATAAATTAAGGAAAGCGGCGTGACAATGGCGGTTTCAATCGTCAGACCGGTCATGGCTTTTAGCTGCACCTTCTTTTTAAGCAGTCCGTATAAACCAAATGTTAAGGCTAGGCCTAGAGAAATCCACGGAAAGACGCCGACTTGAACGGTCATGATAAAGACGCCGATAAACGCAATGAAAAAGGAAACGATCTGCCAAAATGACAGTTTTTCTTTAAGAAAAATAAGACCGAGTAAAACGCTGATCAACGGATTGATGTAATAGCCGAGACTTGCTTGCACAACATGGTCATGGGAAACGGCCCATATAAAAATGTACCAGTTCAGCGTTATCAAAAGCGATGCCGCGATGATGGTGATAAGTCGCTTAGGATGGCGGTACAGGTTGAGATAATCCTCTTTAAGGGATTGGACGTTTTTGGTTACAAGGATTAAAAGAATCATAAAAACAAACGACCACAGCACGCGATGGGCGATGACTTCTTCAGCGGTCGCCGCCGTGATCCACTTCCAGTAAACGGGCAGGATTCCCCAGAGGAAATAAGCCCCTAGAGCAGCAGCCGCGCCGGTTATTTGCTCATTTGATCGCATCGATGTCACACTCCATTTCCCATTTCCCCAAAATAATACATTCATTTTACGGAGTCCAACACGCCTCTTCAAGCCTTTTGCTCAAAGAGACACATTTAACTGCAAATCTTATATCCGGATGAACGTATAAACTGCCCTTCAATGACAAAGAATACAGGTGATCAAACGAGAGAAGGTGGAGGGTTTGAATAAACAAAGGGCAAAAGAAATTGTTTCATCGCCCAACATGGTGAACGTCACGTATAATGGGCAACCGATTTACATACAAAACGTAGATGATGAAACCGAAACGGCAAGGATCTACCCACTTGATAACCCTGAAAATGAACAAACCGTACCGCTGAGCCAGCTAAAAGAAGGTGAATGACGAAACCGGATGCGTTTTAACACCCATCCTTTGCCTTAAATCCAGCGTTAAGCTGGGTTTATATTGTTTACGCGCAGGTCTTTTACCTTGGTTTTCAGGTTTTACCGTTGGCTTTTGAAGATTTACCGCTAAGTTTTCAGGTTTTACCGCCAACTTTTGAGGATTTACCGTCGGGTTTTCATATTTTACCACCTGATTTTAAGGATTTACGGCCACTTTATAATCATTTTCATTTAGCTCGAGAAATTTTTATGATGAACCCTTTTGGGGCGGATTCGTTAAAAAATTTGGTTCTGATAAGCCAGGTGGGTGTAAATATAACCTTCGTTGGCTTATACTAGCCTGAAAAATGATAGACTTTCTAGCTAATACAAAAAAGGATGACACAGAGAGCGTGTCACCCTTTAACTCGTTTTGGTATAACGGAAAGGCCGAATGGGCGAATAAGGCGGCGTGCTTCGGGGCGTTTGATTCACAAGATAATCATAAATCAGTTTTTCAATAGGTATCCCCAATTTTTGTAAGCCAACATTCCCAAACAGCACATTAAATTCTAAAAAATATGGCCAGCCATTTTCAACCGCGACATCAAAACCGGCATGATCAATTTCGAGGGCCTGCGCCACGGCTTCGACAAGGTCAATGATTTCCCGGGGAACCGGTTCAAAGGAAATCGTCCCTCCTTGGGCGACATTATTCAGATAGTTCCCCTCGTGCGCCAAGCGCCAATAGGCACCGACCACCTTTTGCCCGACTAATGTGATGCGAATATCGCGGTCGATGTCGAGTTTTTCCTGAACATAGAGGATATCGTGTTTTGCGGCATAGTCTCTGAAATCACGTTCATTTTCGATTAAAAAAACACCGCGCCCCATGGAATTGCGCACCTCTTTGGCGATAAAAGGAAAGGGGAGGCGCTCTAAAATCGTCTGGATATTTCCGGGTGTCGCCGCCATGATTTCCGTATAAGGCACATGCTCAGGACAAATGGTTTGTAAAGCCCGTGTCATTTCAATTTTATCGTGGCCGAGGTGGTAAGACGAAACACTCGGGAAAATCGCTTTCTTCAACCCATAAACAAGACTGTTCACTTGCCAATATTCAGGGAATAAGACCCAATCGGCTCTCAGAATATCCTCTTTATTTTTAAACATGAGCTCCGGTTTTATGTAAAGGGTGTTCGGAATACCAATCGTGCGTAGGGGATTGAAGGTGACAAACTGCATCGCGCATCTTCCTCTATAAAAATACTAATCTAGACGAAATAATTATAAACTTGGCCAAAGAAATTGCAAGATGGTTTTTCCGAACGAGAACTCCCTTTTCTGAAAAAATCTTTTATGAAGTGAAGGCAAGAAATGAACACCCATCATCGTTTACCATGGTGATGGATTTTCAAAGGATATTTGTCCGCAATGTCCAGTCTAATCGGGAAACCCAATTGTTTTGTACAGCCGCATCCGCATGGTGAAGGCGGTTGAGCAGATGCCATATTTTATATAGGACATAGGCTTTGATGAGTGGTTCTGTATAAGCAAGCGGCCGAACCGATTGATAGGCTTTAAGAAATGCTTGATTAAGGCGGTCCGCCATATGCGGATAATGCAGCTTCGTATTCCAAAGCGTCCAAGCGATATCTACAAGCGGATGAAACCACTCCGTCCATTCCCAATCAATGACCGTTATTTTACCATCTGAATCAAAAAGGATGTTATGTGAACCGTAATCCCCGTGCGAAAGGACCCATTCATTCATGTCGGTGGATAACAATGGGAAAAACGTGCGGCTCTTTTCTACAAGCGGCTGAGGGACAAAGTCTAAAGATGCCGGTTCTAAGACTTTCGCTTTGCGGAGCTTTAAACTTCCGTCGGTATATGCATGGGAATGAATAAGGTTGGCAAGGACAAGCCCCATATTTTTAAATACCGCTTCCGCTTTCGCCATATCTCCTGTGTCAAGGATCGACTGGCCGTTTTCCCCTCGTTCATAAGAAGTGACGAGGATAAAAGAGGATTCCAAAGAATGATCATCTATGTATTTAGGAGTTGGGACCTTCCCATGTAAAACTTGCAAGGCATTGGCTTCATTTAAAAGATCTTCATTGGATAAGGAAGCAATTTTCGCGACCAGAGGAGGGTTTGTCTCAATTTTATAGGCTAAATTGGTATAACCCCCAGATAACCGTCCTGCCGCCCCATACTTTTCTTCCAAAAATCGTTCGACCTGTCCCATTGCCACTCCTCCAATCTTTGGTTAAAGTCGGCCTTTCTTTTCTCGTCTTTACTAAAAATAGTGAAGCGGGGAAAAAATAAATTTACTTCATTATACGTTTTTCGGGAAAACCAGAAAAGTCAGTTGCTCCAATATAGAAGGAAAGGGGGATCTTGCTTGGGATACTTTACGCAGCTAGGAATATCCGTGGAGTTAGAAAAAACGTTGAAGGAATTAGGAATGGTGCATCCAACGCCCGTCCAACAAAAAGCCATCCCCGCCATCATGAAAGGAAATGATTGCATCGTACAAGCGCAAACGGGAACGGGGAAAACGCTTGCCTTTTTACTCCCCATTATTCAAAGAATCGATCAGAGACAATCCGATATCCAGGCTCTCATCATGACACCGACTCGGGAACTCGCTATACAAATCACCGCAGAAACAAATAAATTGGTGGACAGCCGACCTGGAATCGGTGTTTTAGCCGTATATGGAGGAAAAGACGTCGAAAGGCAAATGAAAAAACTTGGTGATGCGATCCATCTCGTCATCGGGACGCCGGGACGTCTAATCGACCATTTAGAAAGAGGCAGCCTGCATCTTTCGAGAATATCCACGCTTGTCTTAGATGAGGCTGACCAGATGCTTCAAATCGGGTTCCGGAACGAAGTGGATGACATCATCGAACGGACACCTTCCAAAAAGCAAACGTTGCTCATTTCTGCGACGATGCCGGTTGCGGTTCAATCTCTGGCAAGAAAATATATGCATAAACCCGTAAAGATTCACGTTCCCGGAAAATCGGTGACGGTCGAAGAAGTGAAACAATATGTTGTTGAAACAACGGAACGAAAGAAGCAAGAAACATTACAGTATATCCTCGATCACTATCGCCCGTACCTAGCCATCATTTTCTGCCGTACAAAAAGAAGGGCGGCTAAACTGAATGAAAGTTTAAAAGCCCAAGGTTACCAGACTGAAGAATTGCACGGTGATTTATCACAGGCAAAACGTGAACAAGTGATGGAACGGTTTCGAAAAGCGGAGATTCAATATTTGGTGGCGACCGATGTTGCCGCACGCGGGTTGGACGTAGAAGGGGTGACCCATGTGATTAACTACGATATCCCGCGTGATGCGGAAAGTTATATTCACCGAATCGGAAGAACAGGCCGGGCTGGTGCAGAAGGCATGTCGATCACCCTTGTCACTCCAAGGGACCGGATGTCACTGCGCCTTATTGAAAAGGGTACGAAAAGCATGATTAAGCGCAAGACCTTTACGGCCCTTGACGAGGGCGAAAATGAGCGGCCTAAAGAGAAAAAGAAAGCGGGATTTAAAAAAGTGCAGAGAGGCTTACAACAGGCACCTAAATCTCGTGTGGCAAAATCCGAAAACCAACTTGGTCCATCGATAAGAAAAAAGAAAAGAATGCAAAGGTCGCACCGTAAAGGGCGTTAGTGTCGTCGAATCTATTACCCGTTCAGCAAACAGGTTTCATAATATTTTGCAAAGTGATATATTAATGACATTAGATAGGCATTGACTCGCCTAAATTTTTCATGGGGAAAGGACTAAGCCGATGACACAGACAAAAAATGTGCGATTAAAGCGGGAAGAGGTTCCGGCGGCGTTAACATGGGATTTAACGGATTTATTCAGCACGGAAGAAGAGTGGGAAAAAGAGCTCGATGCGATCCAGAATAATGTCACGAGGGTCACGAAATATAAAGGCCGACTCTCGGAAGGCCCGCAGGTGCTCCTTGCTTGTTTAAAAGAAAGGGAAAGCCTTTTGGAGCGGGTGATTCGTGTCGATACCTATGCATGGCTGCGTCAATCTGCCGATGGCACCGATCCGAAAAACCAAGCGAATGCCTCGAAGGCGGATGCTGCCCTTTCATTCATCTCGGCACAGCTGTCTTTTATTAAAACGGAAATCCTGTCGTTAGCGGATGGACTGATCGAGCGCTATATTGCTGAGGAATCCGGTCTTGAAAACTACCAAAAGTTTTTGGCAGATATCTTGGAGGCAAAACCGCATACGCTTTCGGCTGAAACGGAAGAAGCGCTTGCGGCCTTGGGAACGGTTTTGGGTGCCCCGTATATGATTTACGGAAGAAGCAAGTCTTCGGATATGACCTTTGCACCAATCAAAGATGAAGAAGGTCATGAACGCCCGCTTTCTTTTGCCTTATATGAAGATTTATATGAATCACATCCCGATACCGAACTGCGCAGAAAAGCGTTTGATGCTTTCGTAGAAGGCCTTAAGAGATACAAGAATACCTTTGCGGCGACTTATGCGACGGAAATCAATAAGCAAGTCGCGCTCGCTAAGATTAGAAAATACGATTCCGTCACGGAAATGTTGCTTGAGCCTCAGCAAGTCACCCAAGAGATGTACCACAACCAATTAGATGTGATACAGGAAGAACTGGCTCCACATATGCGCCGTTATGCTAGACTAATTAAGCGCGTCCTTGGTTTGGAGACCTTGCGTTTCTGCGACTTGAAGGCGCCGCTTGATCCCGACTTTGTTCCGAAAACGACGTATCAGGAGGCTTCGGAGTTAATTCTTGAAGCCGTCTCTGTGATGGGTCCTGAATATGCCGCTATCATCAAGAAAGGGCTAACGGAACGATGGGTCGACCTGGCTGACAATATTGGCAAATCCACAGGAGCTTTTTGTTCCAGTCCTTATGGTGCACATCCTTACATATTAATGACTTGGACGGACACGATGCGAAGCGCTTTTACATTGGCCCATGAACTCGGTCATGCCGGGCATTTTTATCTAGCAGGAAAACATCAATCATTAACGAATGTGCGTCCATCCATGTATTTTGTGGAAGCTCCCTCGACGATGAATGAAATGCTTTTGGGAGACTATTTGATGAGGGAAACCAATGACCCCAGAATGCGCCGCTGGGTTATTTTGCAACTGCTTGGCACCTATTATCATAATTTTGTCACCCATTTACTTGAAGGGGAGTTGCAACGCCGCGTGTATCAATTGGCTGAAAGCGGGCAAGCGATCACGGCTACCGTTTTATGCGAACAAAAAGCCGATCTCCTCTCTAAATTCTGGGGAGATGCCGTGGACATCGATGAAGGGGCCAGCCTGACATGGATGCGTCAGCCGCATTATTATATGGGCTTGTATCCTTACACTTATTCGGCGGGGCTTACGGTATCGACAGCGCAAGCCAAAATGATCCGCGAGGAAGGGCAGCCGGCTGTAGACCGTTGGCTGAATGTGCTTAAGGCTGGCGGCACGATGAAACCTTTAGAGCTCATTAAAATGGCCGGCATTGATATGTCCAAACCCGACGCGATCCGCACAGCCGTGGCCTATGTCGGCTCTCTGATCGATGAGTTGGATAAAAGCTTTGATTAAAAAAATAAAAAGTGTCCCGTCTTTTGTCGGGGCGCTTTTTTTTTTTTAGACGGGAAAAAGCCTGTTATTTTTCAGGGCCGTATAAGGGCAACGAATTGCCAACATCTAAAAAGCTTGCACTGGCTTTTAATCGGGCCAGAATAAGGGCAACTACGGCTCCGCCTTCGCCCAAAAAGCTTGGCGGCTCCAAGTATTCTTTATCAACTTTTTCCTTTTATAAAGATTGCGTATCAGTTGTAAGGGTTTCTGGCAGGAAAATAATATGCAATTTCTCTTTTTGAAAGAGTTCTCCAAACCTCGAGGAACTTGAACATAGACAAAACGCCATATTTTGGGCATTTATACCAAAAAATGAAATTTTGTATAATTTACATACGTAGGGGAATCACCCCGGAAATCGGCAAAATGTAATATCGATATACAATTCCGGATTGCGTATCAAAATGCTGGTCTTTAAGGTGAGAATTGATATGCTTTTTTGGCAGCGCTAAATTTCTTAACCTCATATTAATCAATCAGTTCTACAAATGTTCGCATAGCTAAGTTTTTTTTTTGTAAAGCCCACCCCCCCTGACATGAATCAATGCTTTTTTACATATAGCAAATAATGTGAAAGCTTTATTGGACGAAATACAAATAGGGGGATGGGGAATGGGCGACATTGAACGCATATTGGATAAAGTGGAAAAAACATCAGAACGCGCGGCTTTGGTCACTTTGATCGATGTACAGGGTTCCTTTTACCGAAAACCGGGAGCGGCCATGCTCCTATTTCACCACCATCAGCGAATCGGCCTCATCAGCGGCGGTTGTCTGGAAATGGATATTGAAAGCCGGGTGCAGGATTGGTTTGAGCTTTCGACGAGTGATTTTGAAAACTTAAATGGGCAAATTCTTACCTATGATCTCCGTTCAGAAAACGACAGTGGTTGGGGACGGGGGCCGGGGTGTAACGGTGTGATTACCATCTTGGTCGAGCCGGTAACGGAGACGTTCCGGCATCAACTTAAACGCTTGAAACATCAGCTCGATCAAGGCCACTCCGGTGTCTCCTTGAGGCAGTTGGAAAAAAATCAATGCGTAAAAAGAGCCTTCTTATTTGAGAACGGGTTGGAAATGGGCGATGTGTGGGCTTTTCGCCATGTGTTTTCCCGCATCGATTACGAAACGGTCATGCATGCCCCGCTTCCCGAAAACATGATTCGTCTTCCTCATGCGGTCAGTCCCCGGCTCGTCATTATTGGGGCAGCTGATGATGCCAAACCACTGTCAGCCCTTGCCGCTCGTACGGGATGGCGGGTGACGGTCGCTGATTTTCGGGCAGCGCTTTGTCATAAAGGGCGTTTTCCCGAAGCGGACTTTTGCATCGTCGCAGAACCTGGGGCGATCGCTGAGCGCTTACTGTTAAGGGAACAGGATGCCGTCGTTGTGATGACGCATGACTTTCAAGCCGATCAAAAAATTTTGCACGGTCTTATAGGTAAACATCGTGGGTACATTGGGCTATTGGGGCCTCGCGAGCGAACGAATCGTCTGCTGAAAGGTCAGCCTTGGCCGCAAAACTTGCACGCTCCCGTCGGTCTGGCGATTGGTGCGGAAGGTCCTGAAGAGATTGCCATCAGCGTCATGGCGGAAATTATAAAAGTCTTTCGGTGGGCTAAAAAAACGGTCGGCGCTGCTCATGGTTAAAAAAGTCGCAGGTGTTTATTTGGCAGCCGGTGTCAGTTCCAGAATGGGGCAAAATAAATTAGCCATGCCTTGGAAGGGCAAGCCACTTGGGGCTTACGGCTTGAAGGCCGCGGTTCAATCACAGCTTGATCGGGTGTACGTTATTTTAAACCCCAATAATGATAATCAATGGGTGATACCTTGGAAGGATTGCCCAAAAGTACGCCTTCTTTTTTGTCTTGATGCTGAAGAAGGACTGGCCGCATCCATTCGTTGCGGGGTCGATCGGGCGGAAAAAGAGAAGATGGGCGCTGTCATCGTGCAATTGGCCGATCAACCGATGGTGACGACAAAACTTTTAAATGGGTTGCTCAGGCGTTTTCGCATGCGGATGAAAGGCGAGCATTTTATTGGATATATTCGAAATGGTATCATCGGTCCACCCATCCTTTTTGATCAAACGATGTTTTCTGACTTAAAACGCTTAAAAGGTGATAAAGGCGCGCGTGCCATCATCATGAAGCAAAGCGGTAAAGGTCTATGGATGAAAAAGTCTCAAGCAGCTCCTTTTATCGACATCGATACGATCGACGATTTCCGGAAATTGCCCCGATGACCTTTTAAAAGGAGATGCCCTCGTGTCATAGTGATTGACGAAACCGCTTTAAAGGTTAAACCCTTCGTTATAATGTGGTATATTAAGGAATGATTCGGAGGAAAAACCATGGTTGATGCCTTGAAGAAGAGAAAAATTAAGAAGCGTGGAAACTCATGAAAACCAGGTATGATGTCATTGTCATCGGGGGCGGTCCTTCGGGGCTCATGGCTAGTATAGCGGCCTCGGAACACGGGGCGGCTGTTTTATTAGTGGATAAAGGGGATAAACTTGGCCGTAAGCTCGCGATTTCCGGGGGTGGCCGTTGCAACGTCACCAATAACATGCCGATTCCCGAACTGATCCGCCATATCCCTGGAAACGGCAAGTTTTTGCACAGCGCTTTTTCTATCTTTAACAATAAAGATATTATCCATTTTTTTGAAAACCTTGGCATTGCTTTAAAAGAAGAGGATTTTGGCCGCATGTTTCCGGTGACGGATTCCGCCAAATCCGTTGTGCAGGCGCTTTTAAAAAAAGTTCAAGCAAACGGCGTGGAGATCCGCGTTAACGCGCCGGTGGATACCGTTTTATACGGGCAGGGCGGGGTAGAAGGCGTGTTATTGCGAAATGGAGAAAAAATAGGATCCGAAAGCGTCATTGTGGCGGTTGGTGGCAAATCCGTTCCCCAAACCGGCTCGACGGGGGATGGCTACGCCTGGGCCAAAAAGGCGGGCCATACCATCACCGACCTTTATCCGACGGAAGTGCCGTTGACATCCGATGAACCTTTTATTCGGGAAAAGGTTTTACAAGGGCTGTCATTGCGCGATGTGGCGGTTTCGGTTCGTGACCCAAAAGGAAAAGTCATCATCACCCATCGGTGGGACATGCTGTTTACCCATTTCGGTTTATCCGGCCCCGCCGTGCTGCGCGCCAGTCAGTTTGTGGTGAAAGCATTGAAAAAGTTTAAGACGAAAGATGTGGAAATCACCATTGATACAAAGCCGGATTTATCGGTGGAAGCCGTTTTTCAAGAGCTATTGGCATTAGCAAAAGAAGACCCGAAGAAATCCGTCAAAAGGGCTTGGAAAGGCCTTGTGCCGGAAAGATATTTGCTATTTTTATTACACCAGGTCGATATACCGGCTGATCTTGCCGTCCATGAATTGTCGAAGGAAAAAGTTAGGCGAATGGCTGAAGCACTAAAACGCTTTTCCGTACGCGTTAACGGCACCCTTCCAATAGAAAACGCTTTTATTACCGGCGGGGGCGTGTCCTTAAAGGAAGTCGACCCTAAGACGATGGCTTCAAAAATCATGCCCGGTTTATATTTTTGCGGTGAAATTTTAGACATTCATGGCTATACAGGCGGGTACAACATCACGGCCGCATTTGCGACTGGATATACGGCCGGCCGTTCCGCGGCGTTAAGCGGAAAAAACACACGATGATACCGATGAAGTTAAAGGAAAATGACCGCCGAAAAACATGAAGGTTTTGCCCCGCTTTAAGGCATAAATTTTATCTTATACTGGATTGAGGTCAGTATAAGGGCAACGAAGGCTCTACCATCGTTTAGAAGGCTTGGCAGAGCAAGTTTAGTTTATAAGTATGCAAAAAAGGACAAGGCTGACCTTGCCCTTTTTGCGCATTTATTTGGTCATTTAAAAGCGATCGACGTCTCTGTGTATCATTTGCCGAATGAAAAGTGATATTTAAGGCTTTCCTGGAAAATATGGGGATGTCGCACTGGGTAATGACTTAGCCAAATTGATAATCTCATTTTTAGTTAGATTACCGGCTATCCAAATAAGTTTTTCTTGATCAAAATAGTAAAGTAATGATTGTCCGTTAGACATGGTGTTAACAAAAGCTTCATGATCATTAATATTTATTTTGTTTGTCTCTTTAGGCGGCGTAAATGTAAATCTAGGATATTTAGCGATCATTATCATTTTCTGACCATCAGTAATTTCCCATGATGATTTATGATCAAAATGAGATTCGCTGACAGTATATTTCGTAAAGGGTAGATGTAACCCCTTAATATGATCGTCTAAAATAAAAGTTGGGACATCAACCATATTTCTAATCATCCACTTGCCGTTATTTAAAGTTAAAGAAAATATATTGATTCTAGATTCATTGATCTTTGGTACTTTGACGGTTACGACTGCTTCGTTACCCAGAGTGGTTGCCCATAAAATATCTTTTTTGGCAGGTGAATCTACTTCCCCATTAGAAAAAGTCCATTCGGTTCCATAGATTACTACATCTAATGGATCATTTTTATGCTCATTTGGTGCTTCCTTCATAATGATTTGATTAAGGTTAACCGGTTTAACTTTGATATTTTCCTTTATATTCTTTGTTTGAGGTTCATATTTGGCATGATGACGAGGAGTAGTTTCGGTACAACTAATTAGAATAAAGGAAAAAGTGAGTAGCACCACATATAAAAGTTGATAAAACAAACGAAACATAGCTTTTCCGACCTTTTTCTAAAGATGTCTTGTATGTGATTCCACTGCTTTTACTTTCGGAATATAAACGGTGATCGAACTGGAATTTGTTTCTTTACAACTACTTGTTAAATAATAGTAAGTTCCAACCCAAATATCACGTTCTGTTCCGTAATTATTCCATCCTTCATAATTAGGACGGATAGTAATTTTTACAGCTTCGGAGCTAGTCCATTTGACTGTTTTTTGGGCATTATATCCTACTTCCGCACTGATGGGTCCCCATCCGCCTTCCAACGAAGCACTGGCAGTTGAACTTTTAGAATGGCTACCGGTAAATGTCGATGTGACAGTAATGTTATCTTTTGTTTTATTTAAGTAATGAGTTCCCTCAACAATCTTATAAAAAACAGGGTCTTTTTGTGTGCCTGAAAATTCCCAGCCTTCAACACAAGCATAACTTTGTGGTGAGATAATATGATTGTTTGGAGGTATGCTCTTTAAATCATTTGAGGTGTCTTCCCAATTTTGTACCTCTTTGTAATTCTCCCATTGAGTTATAGGAACTGGTACCAGTTTCCCATCTATTACTTCATAAATTGCTGATATTTCTGATCCAGAGCTCTTAGCAAATGTTTTGTTTACATCTCCACAACCAAAGATTGTCATTGTAAATAAAAATAAAGGTAGTAGAAAATATTTTAATATTTTTTTAATTTAGTTTATCCCCTTTCCCTAATTTTGGGTCCACATCCATAATCTCAAAAAACAGGTAGATAGTCTATTAGAAAAATTCGACAAATTCTGCTATTATGGTGATGGAAAGTTGGTTTCAAAACTTTGTTATTGTATGCGCCTCGAGTAATGTTCCAACGATTTTTTACCAAACACCAATTGGGTCATGCTTTTGAAGAAATTTTGAGGGAAAACGTGTAAGAGAGGCGTAAGATAAGGGGAAATGCCAAAATATTTAAGACCAAGAAAAGGCAAAGAGGTGGAATCATACCGCATGGACTGAACGAGGCGTTTTCTTAAATGATAGGATGGATACTTAGTTGCCGAAGACAGACACAATAATCAATGGAAAAAAACCCCAGATAAAAATCCGAGGCCAAAGTTTTCACAAGTATTAACATTAACAGGAAAATGATCTTGCCTGTGCTCTCTATTTTGTTAACCGCAAACGGTAAGCGCCATGATGGACCGGACCGACAAATTGATTTAAACGGAATCCGTGTTTAATGGCTTCGGTGATAAAGGCTTTTGCAGTGTGAATGGCCGTTCTGACATCTTGGCCTTTGGCCAGTTCTGCCGTAATGGCCGCTGAGTAGGTGCAACCTGCGCCGTGGGTATAGGTCGTGTCGATTTTTTCGCTTTCCAAAAGTTCAAATGTTTTTCCGTCATATAGGACATCTACAGCCTTTTCATGCGCCACTTTGCTTCCGCCTTTTACGAGGACATATTGGGCGCCAAGTTCATGAATGCGTGCGGCGGCTTCCTTCATTTGGTCAACGGTTGTAATCGGTGCCATTTGTGCCAGTTTTGCGGCTTCGAAAAGGTTTGGCGTTGTCACAGTAGCTTTCGGAATGAGCAGTTCACGCAAGCTGACCGTATTTTCGGGGGCGAGTTCCTCATCTTCCCCTTTGCACACCATCACGGGATCAATGACGACATTTTTTAGTTTATTTTCTTCAATCGTTTTCGCGGCCAGTTCAATAATTTCCGGTGAGCCAAGCATGCCGGTTTTCATCGCTTCGACCCCGCAGCCGACAACAATTGTATCGAGCGCGGCCTTCACGATGGATACATCGACCGGGAAAACTTGATGATGCCAATGATTATAAGGATCCATGGCGACAATGGTTGTCACCGCGGACATGCCGTAAACGCCGAGTTCCTGGAAGGTTTTCAGATCGGCTTGAAGGCCGGCGCCGCCGGAAGAATCGGACCCGGCAATCGTTAACGCTTTATACATAAGCTTCATCTCCCTCATTTTAATGCCATTATTATTATAATAATAATGGGTAGGAAGATAAAGAAAACTAGGCTTGACCAGGTCTTTGGCAAAAAGCAAGGCCTAAGTCAACCTAATACTGGTCCAAAGAATAATATCCTTTTTTTCCAGTATAAAATAAGCATATCTTTAAAAAAGAATGGGGTGTTGATGGTGTCGACCGAATCGTTGGAAAAAGCGACTTTTGCCGGCGGCTGTTTTTGGTGCATGGTAAAACCATTTGATGAGCTTCCCGGCATTCATTCTGTCATCTCGGGGTATACGGGAGGGCATACGGAAAATCCAACATACGAAGAAGTGACGACCGGAACAACCGGCCATTATGAAGCGGTGCAAATCACCTTTAATCCGGAAATTTTCCCATATGAAAAGTTGCTGGATATTTTCTGGATGCAGATTGACCCGACTGACCCCGGCGGACAATTTCATGACCGCGGCAGTTCGTATCGCACCGCCATTTTTTATCATAATGAAAAACAGAAAGTGTTAGCCGAAAAGTCTAAAGAGGCTTTAGAAAAAAGCGGCCGGTTCAACAAGCCGATTGCAACAGCGATTCTGCCGGCAGGTCCGTTCTATCCCGCCGAGGAGTACCATCAAGATTACTATAAGAAAAATCCGTACCATTACGAAAGATATCATGAAGGCTCAGGGAGAAAAGCTTTTATAGAAAAGCATTGGACCGTTAATAAGGATAAAGAGGAATTGAAGAAGCGCTTGACCCCGTTACAATATGAAGTGACGCAAAACAATGCAACAGAGCCGCCGTTTCAAAATGAATATTGGAATAATGAGCGGGAAGGGATTTATGTTGACATCGTCTCCGGCGAACCGCTTTTCAGCTCTAAGGATCAATTCCAAGCTCATTGCGGTTGGCCGAGTTTTACCAAACCGCTGCACAAAGCTCATATTAAGGAAAAGCTGGACTTAAGCCACGGGATGATTCGTACGGAAGTCCGAAGCTTGTTAGGGGATTCGCACTTGGGTCATGTTTTCAATGATGGACCGGGGCCAACGAAACTCCGCTATTGCATCAATTCCGCAAGCCTGCGATTTATACCAAAAGAGGACCTTGAAAAAGAAGGTTACGGCGAGTATAAAGTTTTATTTGAGTAACTGAGGTATTCGGATGACGACTAGTAATGGATAACATTTTTGTTACATCGTCGTCGGAATGTTCTTTACCTTATGTGCAGATTGTATTATTATAAAGGGCAGGAAAAGATGACGGAGGTATGCGTGTTGGATTTAATGAAATTGAAGTCGTACCTTGAGATCTTGGGGATTTGTTTCACCGTCGCTTTGACCTTTATGTTTTTTGCGAACATCTTTTTAAACATTGAAAACAAACCGATCGATTACGTCATCCTAGCTTTCTCGTGGATTGTCGTCCTCAAATTCAACTGGACAGCGCGAGATTTATGGCATAAGTGGTTTGGAAAATAATAGGGATTATATTGTGGGCGTCACCATTCTCAGACCGGAATGTGGCGCTTTTTATTTTTTGCTTTGCCTAAAAGGCTTGTACTGGGACGAAAGTTTATCGTTTTTACGGACCAGCAACAAAAGCGCTGCAGTAAGCATGGATTTCTCATTTTTAGTCCAGTATAAGGACGACGAAGGTTCTGCCTCACCTAAAGGTTTGGCGGCGCGAGATTTCTTCACAAAAAAGCATGCCCCGTAAGCCAATGGAGCATGCCTGTTTACCCTATGAGCGTTCTCTGTCCGATTGTTCGTCTTTTTCTTTATGCAAATAAATGATTTTTTGATAAGGCAAGTCGACCCCAGCCTCCTGCAAAGCCGCCCGGATTCTTTGCCGGGCAAGACGTTCAATGCCCCAATGAGTATTGGGAGCGCATTCTGCGGTGGCTCGAATGGTGTAATTATAATCATTCAGGCTTTGCACACCTAACACTTCGACATCTCCGACTATGTCCGCCGATTCTTGCTTGAGGTCATTCATGACTTTTTCGATGATGGCAATCGCTTCGGCTTCGGGCGTGCCATACCCAACATTGACCTCAATGACGGCGATGGAATTAAATTTCGAATAATTGGTGACTTGGGTGATTTGACCATTCGGAATCATTTCCACTTCGCCGGTCCAAAGTTTAATGGCTGTCATGCGCAAGCCGATCGAATGAACCGTACCAGTCACATTGTTGATTTTGACATAATCGCCAACCCCATACTGATCCTCAAAAATAATGAAAAAGCCGTTAAAAAAGTCCTTGATGAGGCTTTGGGCGCCGAAGGCAATGGCGATGCCAGCCACCCCGGCACTTGCCAAAATCCCTGTAATATTAATGCCGACGATTGGAAGCACCGTTAAAAGGAAAATAAAATAGACAACATACTTAATGATATTGGAAAAAAGCGATACTAACGTTTCGCGTCGCCGATCATCCAACTTACCTTGGATTTTAAAAAACTGTCTCACGACCCGCGTGCAAATGACAATGGCAATCCGAGATACAATAAAAAATACGATGATTTTAGCAGTATCCAAAATGATATGATTGAAGGTTTCGCTGTGTTCTGTCCAATACTTAAGGATACGATCCCACATGAAAGCTCCTCCCTGTTCCTTTCGTTTGTTCATGATGTCATTCGCTTGCTAGAATAAGGGCGAGTTCGATATCATCTTAACATATACAAACTGGGATGCACAGAAAAGGGGTTTCGGTTGAAAACGGCAAGTTTTCAAATTACAATACATAGGGGCTTATTGAACAAGCCTGATCCATAAGTGGTGTTTGCAAAACTGATCTTCGTTTTGCCAATGCTATAATTATAAAAGGAAATGTCGGAGCATCTTCGCGAAACAGCGGTTGATCCGCTTGAATCGATAAATGACTTGGCGCATAGATTGCGTTGCCTGGACTTTGGGTAGCCATGCGTCATGTTTTTAAAAGAAAGGAGTTCACCCATGGCATCGGAAAAAATAATAGGCATTGCCGCTTCATCAGGTATTGCCATAGGAAAAGCATTTAAACTGGAAAACCCATCATTTGAAGTTGAAAAAAAATCCATCCAAGATGCTTTAGAGGAAACGAAACGGTTCCATAAGGCAGTGGATCAGTCCAAAAGTGAATTGACAGAAATAAAGAACAAAGCGGAAAAGGAATTGGGTGCCGATAAAGCGGCGATTTTTGAAGCTCATCTCCTCGTCTTAAGTGATCCTGAGTTAATCGGTACCGTTGAGCGCCGGATTGAAGAGGAACAAGTGAATGCCGAATTTGCCTTGGATGCCGTCGCGAATGATTTTATTACGATCTTCGAAAACATGGATAATGAATATATGAAGGAAAGAGCAGCCGACATTCGCGATGTGACCAAACGGGTGATGAGCCATTTGCTCGGCTTAACATTCCAATCGCCAGCTGCCATCAATGAGGAAGTCATCATTGTTGCTGACGACTTAACACCGTCGGATACCGCACAATTGAATCGCCAGTTCGTCCTCGGGTTTGCGACGAATATCGGCGGACGCACTTCTCATTCGGCCATTATGTCGCGTTCTATGGAAATTCCGGCAGTTGTTGGGACGAAGACGATTACCTCCGCGGTCGATAACGGCACGCCTTTAATCGTGGATGGCTTGGATGGGGTTGTCATTGTTAACCCGACTGAAGAAGAGAAAGCCGCTTACCAAAAAAAACAAAAACAATTCTTGGAACAAAAAGCGCTGTGGGCAAAACTCGTCCATGAGCCGACGGTTACCGCTGATGGAGTTCATGTTGAGCTGGGTGCCAATATCGGCAATCCGAATGACTTAGAAGGTGTTGTCAATAACGGGGCGGAAGCAATCGGCCTTTATCGCACGGAATTTTTATACATGGGCCGCGATCGCTTACCTTCGGAGGACGAGCAGTTTGAAGCTTATAAAAAAGTGCTAGAAACAATGGGAGAAAAACCAGTCGTCATTCGCACGTTGGATATCGGTGGCGATAAGAAACTGCCGTATCTGGAGTTACCGGAAGAGCTGAATCCCTTCCTCGGCGTCCGGGCGATTCGCCTTTGCCTCGAGCGGCAGGATATTTTCCGTACACAGCTCAGAGCCCTCTGCCGGGCAAGCGTGTATGGCCAATTAAAAATCATGTTCCCGATGGTCGCGACTTTGGAAGAGCTGAGGGAAGCGAAAGCCATTTTCAATGAGGAAAAAGAAAAGCTCATTCAGGAAGGTGTACCCGTCTCCGATGCCATTGAAGTCGGCATGATGGTAGAAATTCCTTCAACGGCTGTGATCGCGGACCGATTTGCAAAGGAAGTCGACTTTTTCAGCATTGGCACCAATGACTTAATTCAATACACGCTTGCGGCCGATCGCATGAATGAGAAGGTCTCCTATCTCTATCAGCCTTACCATCCTGCGGTCTTGCGCCTCGTCCATAACGTGATTCAGGCGGCGCATAAAGAAGGCAAATGGGCAGGGATGTGCGGCGAAATGGCCGGTGATGAGACGGCTATTCCGATTCTTCTTGCCATGGGCTTGGATGAATTCAGCATGAGTGCTACCTCCATTCTTCCGGCGCGCAGCCTCTTGAAAAAGCTGTCAAAAGCCGAAGTTGAAAAACATGTCGACGCTGTGTTAAATCTCGATACGGCCGAAGACGTCGCCCAATATGTCCAAACGCATTTGAAATAAATCGAGGTTGACCCCTGAGGGTGTTGGCCCCGCCATGACCATCTCTTTACGGTTTTGGCGGGGTTTTGCCACGACTTCATGGGTCAACCTTTTTTAGCGGTTTTGAAATTGTGAAACGATGGTCTTTCTATTTAATTCTATAAAAGTTTTTAGCATCGGCTTTCGAAAACAAAGTGGAAAACCTTTTCCTAACGGGCGAAAATCAATCCTTAAGTCGAAGGAAAAGTCTTGGTTGTCTTAAGCTCTTATACTACCCTGTCTTTATAAATATTTGTTACAATAGTATGTAAAATAAAAATAAACATGAAACAAAAGGGAAAATACATGGGTATTCTTGATGTGAGTAATTGGGAAAAGGATTCTGAAAAGCAAATTTCAGGGACTAGAAAGAAATTTTGGATAATAGATCCAGAATCCTCACAACACTATATGTTTAAAATTCCTCGAGAAAACACAGGAGAAGCTTGGGCTGAAAAAGTTACAGCGGAATTAGGTAATTTATTTGGGCTATCAATGATGGATGTTCAACTGGCTATTAGACAAAATGTTATTGGGATTGTAGCGAAGAATTTTACTGTACCAACAGAAGAATTCTTTGAAGGTGGCGATCTTATTACAACAATCGTTGAAGATTTTGATCGATACAAATTAGACAATTACACACTTGAGAATATTTCTCGAGCGTTATCTGTTTTTAATTTAGATGATCAATTTGTGATTATACCTATCTTTGATGCATTAATTGGAAACCAAGATAGACATTGTGATAATTGGGGAATAATTGTTACAAGATCTGAATCATATAGGTTAGCTCCAATATATGATAACGGGGCATCTTTAGGATTTCAGTTAAAGGAAGAACGGATAAAGTTAATGTTTAAGGACATAAATATGTTTGAGGCATATAATAATAGAAGTTATTCACTGATTGGTATAGGTCATAAGAAAAAACCAAAGTATAGTGAATTGATTCCCGTTATTAAAAATCAATACCCTTTATGTATAAAAAATTTCGCAAATTATTTATCAGGGTTAAATCATGACATGATTATTAAGACCCTAAATACCATACCCGATGCAATTATGTCCGATATATATAAAGAGTGGGTATTAAAACTTTTACTATACCGCAGAGATTGGTTAATTAAAATGTTAGATGGAAGTGAGTAATCATGGCTAACCGACCATTTGTTTTATGGCTTATTTGGCAAAATGTTGAAACGCGCCAACGATACCATATTGGAAATTTATCAAGCCTTAATGGAGAATATACTTTTTCCTATGAGTTAAGTGGTAAAAGGAGAACACTTTTTGATGCTATGAAAAACGGATATAAACCACACCTTGCCTTCAGAGACATTAAAAAGGTTTATAAGTCTAATCGACTATTTGATGCTTTTGCCAGAAGGTTGCCAGATAAACGTCGCCCTGATTTTCACGAAATTTTACAGTCATTTGGGTTGTCAAAAGACTGCACAGATATGGATTTGTTAAGGGCAACTGGCGGGAGGTTAGCAACGGACCCTTACGAGTTTGTTTCACCTATTTATAAATATAATGACCATTTTGATTTTGATTTTTATATTGCTGGTTGGCGTTATTATGATGGTGAAAAGGTTTTACAGCAATTAAAAATAAACGAAGAAGTTAGATTTGAACTAGATAAAGACAATCCAAAAGATACTAAGGCCGTTACTATTTTTACTAAAACATCAAATCAGAAACTGGGATTCGTACCAGCTTTTTATAGCGGTTTTATGTATGATGTAATAAAAAATAATGGGAAATACTCAGCAAAAATTGAACAAATAAATTCAAATGCTAAACCTCAACTCAAAGTTAAAGTTATTGTAACTGGACAAACCCAAATTAACGAAGATCAGAACTCGGAATTTGATGTCATCGAACAATTAGCATTAATTTGATGTAAAAAATTTGGACTGATAGGGTCTATTCCTATCAGTTTTTCCCTTTTTCAATACGTTTAAGTGGTTTCGTATTGCTTACCGCCTGCAATCAATTATCAATTTATGCTCTTTATTAACAGTGGCTCTACCAACCCTTTTGGGTAATGGCAGTGCTTTCGCTGCCCTTATACTGGATGAAAAATGATTGATATTTTTTACGAGTATAAAAAATGGAGGCTGACTCAAAAGTGAACTGCACCCTGTCAAGTAGACAGTGGACAGAGCTCTTATGAGTCAGCCTATCTTTATTTTAACAACGTGTGAAACGCATTTTTGACTTTACCGACAACATAGTGGCTTCCGCCTTTATCTTGGACACCTTCAATCATCATCGCGATTTCAAGACTTGGTTGATTCGTATTGAAGGCGACAAACCATCCGTCTTCTTTTCCTTTTTCACCTTGTTTTTCCTTCAGTTCAGCCGTCCCGGTTTTACCCGCTAAAGGCGGTAAATTGTCGATTCGCGGGTTGTAGGCGGTGCCTTCAGGGCTTGCCACAATTTGCACGAGATCATTATAAATGGTTTTCACTGCCGAGCTTGGGATGACATTTTTTAGCCAATATTCAGGTTTACTATCCTTTTTAATAAGTTGCGGTTTAATGATGTTGCCGTTATTGACAAAAGCCGTGTAGGTTAAGGCTAGATGAAGCGGGTTCATCTCGATTTCGCCTTGCCCGTAACCGGAGTTGGCGAGCATGGCTTCACTGGTGATTGTGCCGTTATTGGCAATTTGCGATGTTTCCATAGGGTAGGCAAATGGCAGTTTTTCGCCAAAGCCGAAATCTTTTAAGCCATTGATCAATTTAACTTTTCCAATGGAAAGCGCGAGCCGGGCAAAGTAAATATTATCAGAATGGACAAGTGCATCCCGTAAATTCACTTCTGGCAATGAATCGACGCGGGTGATGTGAAAATCCCCTTTCCAGTTTGCCTTTTTCCACGTTTTCCCGCTGATTTTCATGACGGTATCAGGGGTAATAGCACCTGTTTCCAATCCAATCGCCGAGATAAGCGGCTTAATCGAGGATCCAGGTGGGAATTTGGCCGTAAACCGATTCAATAGCGGTTTTCCTGGATTATTGACAAGCTGGTTGTATTCGGTTTGGGTCATCCCAAGGATAAATTGATTGGGATCAAAGGCCGGCGTGCTGACAAGACCAAGGACTTCACCTGTCTTAGGATTGATGGCAACGGCGGTTCCCGTATCTTTTTTCAGTTGGTTATAGAGTGTTTTTTGAACTTCAGCATCAATAGTTAATTGAATATCTTCACCGTTTTTCGCTTGTTTCTTTGCGATCGTTTTTAACGGATTCCCGTTTTCATCAGCGATGTAAATTTCCGCGCCGTCGATCCCGCGCAGTTGATTTTCAAAAAGCTGTTCCAGCCCTCTTTTTCCAATAAGACTTTGTGCGTTATAGCCCTTGCCTTTATTTTTGTCCAATTCCTCTTTCGTGATGGTGCCGACATAGCCAATCAAATGGCTGCATGCGGCGCCACATGGATAAACACGGGCGTTTTTCTTTTGGGTCAAAACGCCGGTGAGTTTTACAGCTTGGTCAATTAAATCAGTATCCAACGCTGAGACCGTTTTAACCGGAACGAAGCTCTCCGGTGTCACCCAACCCGCGCTGAGTGCGTCTTCAATGCTTGATTCAGGAATATGAAGCAATTTGGCAAGTCTAGCTTTCGTGTCGGCATGGCCTTCCAGTTCTTTTGGATAGAGACCGATTTGTACCGCTTCCCCATTGATGGCGAGGCCGTTGCCATTGGTATCCACGATTTCGCCGCGTTCAGACGGTATCGTTTTAACGCGAATGAATTGGCCTTCCTTTAGACCGGGTAAGATCATGTCCGGTTTCCAATTGACCGTCCATTTGAAAGACTTATCCTTTTGATTAACCTTTGTCAGTGTTGCCTTGCCACTAAAGGTTATCGGGCCAGCGATGGTATTCATTTTGACGTGGTAGGTCAGCGTCTCTTGTTTCATCTTTTCTAAATCGCGTTTTTCCTTCGGCTTGTCGAAGGTGATTTTTAAATCCTGCGCCTCAATACCGCCAAAGATGTCTTTATAGCGTTTCACAAATTGATCCTCGGAAATGTCTGCTTTAGCGCTTTTGGAGAGCAGGGCATACATTTCAGAAAAATTCTGGGTCTTCCAGGCTTTCACATACTTAGAAAATGTGGTTTCAGGTTTTGGCAAATCATCCTTGGTGCAGCCGGCAAGCATTATCGCAAGGCCGAAGCTCAGGATCATCCCCAAAATAAATTTTTTATACACGACGGGACCCCCTCCCTTATATACCTATTTCCACCATTCGGATGTATGTACCATTCGTTCTGTTTATTTTATATTATAATTGAAAGACTAGCAATTTGTTAAAGTAGGGTAAATCTGTGAAACTTTTGATGCAGCTCTTATTCTATGGTTTTGTCGTGATCTTAGCTGTCACTTTTTTATATATGGAATGGAACGAGCAGCCTGTTATTGCGAGAAAAGTTTTTCCGACGGGGTACTACAAGATCGTCATGGATCAAACCGTGGAAAACGAGCCACGACAATTGATTGATGCCCCACTTATCAAACAGTTGCCTGAATTGCCGAGAGGTTGTGAAGTGACAAGCCTCGCCATGCTTTTGGCGCATGCTGGTGCCCATGTCGATAAAATGACGCTGGCCAAACAATTAAAAAAAGATCCAACCCCTATGAAAATAGTGAATGGGAAAATTTATTTTGGCAATCCGAATACGGGTTTTGTCGGCAGTCTTTATTCCTATAAAAAACCAGGGTTAGGTGTCTATCATAAACCGATCGCTGACTTGGCTGAAAAATACTTGCCGGGAAGAATCAAGGATTTAAGCGGCACGTCTTTTGATACCGTCACGGATTATTTAGATAAAGGACGGCCGGTTTGGGTCATCGTCTCAAGCACGTATAAAAAAGTCCCGGACACTGAATGGGTTACTTGGGAAACGAGAAGCGGGGCAATCCGCGTGACGAAAAAGGAACATGCCGTTCTCCTCACGGGCTATGAGAAGGACAACGTCTTCTTCAATGATCCGCTAACTGGCAGGAAAAATGCCAAAGCTCCGAAACGCGATTTTCTTGAAGCTTGGCATCAATTCGGCAGCCAAGCCATCACTTATGTTGATTAAGTAACGTGTCGTGTAAATAGCAGAAAAGCCGTCTCCCATCCAACGATCAAGGATGTTGGAGACGGCCTTTCATGTAGATAAAGGTCTGTTTATCCTTTAACAAGTTTGGCGCGCAGCCAGTTGGAGAACAACTCAATGATTAAGATCAAGATAACTAGCCCAATGAGGATGGATCCGACCTGGTTCCACCGATAACTGCGCATGGCAAACATGAGTGGTGCCCCGATCCCGCCGGCACCGACAAGGCCAAGAGTCGCTGCATCCCGCATATTCATGTCAAAGCGGTAAATCGTCACGGACATGAATATGGATAAGAGCTGCGGAACAATCCCGTAACGAATTTTCTCGAAAGTGGAGCAGCCGATGGACGTCATCGATTCTAAAACTTTCGTATCCAATTCTTCAATGGCGTCCACATATAATTTGGAGAGCATCCCAATCGATGTGATGCCAACGGTTAACACCCCGGCAAACGGCCCTGGACCGGTCACGCGAATGAACATGAGCCCATACACCAAGGCGGGGATCGTGCGAATGATAATTAATAATAAGCGCGTCAGCCAAGCGACCGGTTTCGGGACGATATTGGAGGCAGCCAAAAAAGCAAACGGAATGGATAAAATCGCGCCGACAATGGTGCCCAAGAAAGCAATGGCTAAGGTTTCAACAAGCAGATAAGGTACGCTTTGTTTTGTTAGGTTAAAAAGGCTGAGATCGGGTTGAAGAAGCCCTTTAATAATGCCCTCTGCGATGGCAATGCCTTTTTCATCGACTTTGCTAAAGTCGATGGCGGAAGAGGACCAATATAACAAAAACAGCGTGATAGCGGTAATGGTTAAAATATAGCCGTAACGGCGGGGGGCTGCTTTTAACTGTTTCTCAACTGTGGTCATAGTCCGTATAAACTCCTTTAAATAAGCTTTTTCCGGAAGTGTTCACTGACTCTTTCAATGATAAAGACTGTCACGACCAAGGCGAGAATGATCATGCCGACGCTCGGATAATCACGCCAGCCCAAGCCTTCATTGATGAGAAGTCCGACACCCCCCGCGCCAACATAACCGAGAATGGCAGCATAGCGGACATTTCCTTCAAAGCAGAACAAGGATTGCGAGAGATAACCGGGTAATACTTGTGGAATTACCGCATAGCGGAACGACTGGATCCGTGTCATGCCGATGGATTCCATGGCTTCAAATGCGCCCATGTCAACGTTTTCGATCGCTTCATACAGCAATTTGCCCACATAGGAAAGGGTAAACAGCATAATGGCTACTGTCCCAGCCATGGGGCCTAATCCAAAGATAAACGTCGCGATTAAGGCGGAAACGAGTGTCGGCATTGTTCTGATTAAGCTCAAAATGATTTTAAAAACGGAAACGACGGTCTTGCTTTTAATAATATTGGAAGATGATAAGA
This sequence comes from Tuberibacillus calidus DSM 17572, assembly GCF_000430685.1. Lineage (GTDB taxonomy): Bacteria > Bacillota > Bacilli > Bacillales > Sporolactobacillaceae > Tuberibacillus > Tuberibacillus calidus. The sequence continues at coordinate 48,643 of NZ_AUMM01000004.1, forward strand.
CCGCGAAAGGAAGCGCAAGAATTGCCCCGATAAACGAACCGATCAATGACATTTTCAGCGTGTCCAATAAGGCTTTCCAAAGCTGTGGAAAATAGTCCCAGTTGGGCGGTATCATATCGCCGATAATTTTGAAAAATTCATTGATACGTGTAAATAAAACTTGGAAACTGAATTCCGTAAAACGATAAGAAATCACAGCAGCAATGATGACAATCAGCGTGATAAAAGGGACGCGTGATCGCTTTTGCAGAACGACCTTTCCGTTTGGCAGCACAAACTTTTTCGGAGGGAAGAGTTTATCATACATGTTGCTCCCTCTCCTCTGAAGCGGCCCCGAATTCCTCGACATTGCCGCCGTATATCTCGTTTAAGATCTCCCGAGTCACATCTTTAGATGGGCCGTCAAATACGACTTCGCCCTTGCGAATCCCAATGATGCGGTCGGCGTACTCAAGGGCTACTTCGACATGGTGGATGTTTAAAAGCACGGTAATGTTCATTTCTTTATTGATTCTTTTAAAATCATCCATTACGAGCCGAGCTGTGACTGGATCCAAAGAAGCAATCGGTTCGTCGGCCAATATAATATCCGGATTTTGTGCTAACGTCCGGGCAAGCGCCACGCGCTGTTGTTGACCGCCGGACAACTGGTCGACACGGATATAAGCTTTATCAAGAATGCCTACTTTATCGAGCGCTTCCAAAGCTTTTATTTTCTGATCCTTTGTGTAAAGTCCGGTGAGTTTGCGCCAAAAGGGTAGATCCGGGACAAAGGAGACGAGGACGTTTTTAATAACCGTCGTTCGTGTGACTAAGTTAAAAGATTGAAAGATCATTCCGATTCTCCGGCGGAAGCGGCGGATTTGCTTTCCTTTCAATTTCGTGACATCGACGCCGTCGACGATTAATTTGCCGCCGGTGATGTCATGCATGCGGTTAATACAGCGAATAAGTGTAGACTTACCAGCGCCGGATAAACCGATGATGGCGACAAATTCACCTTGTTCAATGGTTAAGTTAATATTTTGTAAGGCTTTCGTCCCATTGGGATAGGTTTTTTCGACATTGTTAAATTCAATCATCGTTATACTCCAATCCTAGTAAACTCAAGTCAATGAGGGCCCAGCCCCTAGTCTTTTTGTATGATAGAATACGATGGAAAAAAGAGAACATTCATTATGAAATGATGTTCTCTTTTCTCCCTAATTGTGAAAATGATTATTTTTTCAAACTTTGAAGCAGTTGTTGAGCTTTTCTTTCAGCATCGTAATTGGAGGATTTCGCCGGTTTATAACCTTCGTGGCTGTAAATCGCGATAACCTTTTTACCTTCATCTGTTTTCGCGATGTTGATAAAGGCTTTTTGCAACGCTTTTTTGAAATCATCCGTCATGATTTTGGAGTTTTTGCTGACGCTAACGGTATCGTTGTAAATATTATCGGTCACGCCGATGACGTTTGTATCATCCCAGATGGAATGTTTGCCGCCAAATTTCGTTGTCCAGTCTTTTTCATAATCGCGGCGTCCGTCTGCATAAACGGTCAGAACGTCCACTTGTCCTGCAGCCAGGCGGGCAAATGAACTGCCGTATGAGTCGGATTGCACGACATGAGCCAAATCGGTGATGTTCTTCTTATAATTGTCTTGGAGCCATAATGTTGGGTATATGTAGCCGGATGAAGAAGAAGAACCCATGACAGCCCAGTTCGCGCTGTTTAAATCATCCCATGTCAATTTCTCCCCGTTGTTCACTTTCTTTGCTAATTCTTGGCCTTTCGGAGACGGCCCGGCAATGATTAAGCCTTTATAGTACGTAACTTGTTCATCGGTCGGTTTTGTCGGTTTGTTATCGTTCCAGTCTTTCGGATTTTTCGAGTCATTGGACAAACCGGCGCGGGTAGCCGTTAAAATGACATCAGCGCCGTCATCATATAAGACGTAAGTTCCGCCCGGAATCAGGCCGACATCGGTTGTGCCCGAAGAAAGTGCTTCACCGACAGCTTCGTATGTTGTACCGACATCAATGGATACTTTTTTAACGTTATAGCCCAACTTCTTCAATTCGTCTTTTAAAAGCTTTTTTAACGGTTCTGTAGCGGTAATAATTTCATCTGGATCTTTAGATGGAACGAAGCTAACTTTCAGTTCATCAATCGTTTTGCCACTTCCATCGCTTTTGTTGTCATTGTTGCCGCAGCCGGCAAGTATTCCAATCATTAGTGCGAATGCGGCAAGTAACATCGTCAATCTTTTAAGCATAAATTGAACCCCCCTAAAAGATTTAATAAATCCTTGTACTTTTTAATATAGCATAAATATGTGAATCGTCACCCATTATTTTTTATAATAATTTATTTTTATTGTAAAAAAATGATAAATCTTTAATGAAGGTTTCAGTTGAAGCGAGTCTCAAAATGTTAAGGCTCTCGGATTTTTGATGAAAGCTGCCAAATATGATGTCTCTAAAGGGAGTAAGCCGGCAAGTGGATATTCTCACGTCTTGCTGTATGAAGAGGGGAAACATTCTTGAAGCCGAACCGCCGTATGAGATGGACCCTAGTATTCGCTCGGGCAAGAAAGTTGGGATCCTTTTTTTGAACATATAGGCCCCATAAATATGGAAAATGACCTTGAACACACTTCACGCAAGAACTTGATGACTCCTCATGACTTTATATAAAAACTTTTGTTTTGCTATACTAAAGAAAACTCTGCCAAGCCTATTGGGCAAAGGCAAAGGCTTAGTTGACCTTTGTTTAGTCTAAAATTGTATATTTTTTGCCAGTATAAAAAACGATAAACGAGTCTGAAAGGAACGAGAGAATGGAGAATTTTAGATTGGGCATTTTGGAAACGAGTGATGTGCACGGAAATGTCTTACCGCTCAACTATGGAACCAATCGCCCGGCCGAGCTCGGTCTTGCCAAAGTTGCCACATTGATTAAAAGGGAACGCGATTTAAATCATGCTGTATTAACGATTGATAACGGTGATGTCATTCAGGGGACACCGCTGACTTACCATTTTGCAAAGTTTCAACGGGAGAAGCCAAACCCGATGATTAAAATTCTGAACGCGCTTGGCTATGATGCCGGCGTCATTGGTAACCATGAGTTTAACTATGGCCTCGAGCTATTGAAACAAGCGATTCGCGAATCCCGCTATCCTTGGCTTTCCGCCAATATTGTTAATGCGGAAACGGGAGAACCTTATTTTGGACAGCCTTATTTGATTAAGGCATTCCCGAACGGGCCGCGGATCGGTGTTCTTGGACTGACAACACAATACATACCGAATTGGGAAAAAGAAGAACATATACGCGGCATGCGTTTTGACGATGCGGTAAAAACCGCGCAGAAATGGGTGCCTTTTTTAAGGGAAAAAGAACAGGTCGACTTAGTCGTTGTTTCTTATCACGGCGGGTTTGAACGGGATCTTGACACAGGGGAACCCATTGAGACGCTGACGGGGGAAAACCAAGGTTATCAATTATGCATGGATGTGCCGGGCATCGATGTTTTGCTTACGGGCCATCAACATCGACAGCTTTCCGGTGTTACGGTCAATGGGGTCGTTATTTTACAGCCGGGGTGTAATGGGATGGGACTTGGCAAGGTCACGGTTGATATGAGAAAGGAAAACGGACGGTACCATGTCGTTGGTAAAGTTTCCGAATGGCTCTCTTCGGAGGGGGTGGAACCCGACCAGGACGTCATCGCCATGGTTCAAGAATATGAGAGGGCTGTTCAAGAGTGGTTGGATCAACCGATCGGGCATATTCAAGGCGATATGACCGCAAGCGATCCGATGCTTATTCGGATGGAAGATCATCCTTTAATTGAATTTATTAATCGCGTTCAAATGGATGCAGCTGGTGTGGAAGTGTCCAATACAGCTCTTTTTGACAATCAATCGCCGGGATTCCCAAGAGATGTGACCATGCGCCATGTGGTCTCAAATTATATTTATCCGAATACGCTCGTTGTCCTTAGAGTGACTGGGCAAATCGTTAAAGAGGCCCTTGAGAAGTCTGCCACTTATTTTGATTTAGAAGCCGATGGTTCTGTACGGGTCAGCGATGAATTTCTAAAACCGAAACCGCAGCATTATAACTATGACATGTGGGAAGGGATTGAATACGAAATAGATATCAAGCGGCCAAAGGGTTCCCGCGTGACCGTTTTAAAATACAAGGGTAAGCCGCTTGAAGCCCACCAAGAGCTCGACGTTGTCATGAACAATTACCGTGCCGGTGGTGGCGGTGATTACGTGATGTACAAGGGCTGCCCGGTCGTAAAAGACATCCCCATCGATGTCTCCGAACTCATTGCCAACTACATATTAGAACACAAAATCATAAACGCTACCGTCAACCACAACTGGCGCGTCACGATAGGGGGTCAGTCCCCCATCGCTTTAAAGAATGAAAGCGATAAAAACGGTTAAATTTGTGGATAATGTGGATAAATAGCCTGCAATCCGCCCTCTTTTCGCCTATAATGGGCGATTATGGAAATCTGTAGTTAAGTTATCCACATTTTTTGCTTCAACACTTTAGTGTAATGGGGGACTGACCCCCGATGTTTTTGCACATACTAGAATGGGAGAGGTGGTTGTGTTGGATAGAGTTAGGTGTGTGGTTGTGACGGGCGGTGCCCAAGGGATTGGCAAGGGGATTGCGAAGGCCTTTGCGGCACGCGGTGACAGAGTGGTCATTGCTGATGTTGACCGAGATCATGCTGAACAGACAGTTAGCGAAATTAAGGCTCAAGGTGGGGACGTTGTTTTTATTCAGACAGACGTCAGAGAGCCAGAGCAGATTAGTGCGCTCTTTCAAATAGTCCGGCAACGTTATCACAGGCTGGATGTTCTGATCAACAATGCCGGTGTTTCCCGATTCAAACCTCTTGAGGAATTGACGGTAGCTGAATGGGATGATGTGCTGAATATCAACCTCCGCGGATATTTCCTCTGTGCAAGAGAAGCCGCCCGGCTCATGAAAGAAAGCGGCATCCACGGCTCGATCGTCAACATTGCCTCAACCCGTGCTCTTATGTCCGAAAAAAATTCTGAGGCGTATGCCGCGTCAAAGGGCGGGGTTCTCGGGCTTACCCATGCGCTAGCGGCTTCCTTAAGCGAGGCGCGCATTACCGTGAACGCCATCAGTCCGGGCTGGATCGAAACAGGGGACTATAGTGCGTTAAAAGAAACCGACCACGCCCAACATTTTTCAAAAAGAGTCGGTAAACCCGAAGATATCGCTAAGGCTTGTCTTTACCTAACCGATGAAGACAACGACTTTGTCACCGGCATCAATCTAATTGTTGACGGTGGGATGACGCGGAAAATGATTTACGAAGAATAACAGGAGGCATATAACGTGGACAAAAAAAAGCGCATAAAAAATGAAGCGCCGACCATTGCCACTGGCATCGATGACGATGAGGAATTAAACGAAAACGCAACGGCAGAAGAAATTCGGCGCGGTAATTATACGAAGGTCACTAAGCTCGTTTGGGATGAATATGATCCTAGTGGAAAATAGAGGTTGATTCATAAGGAGGCTGACTTACACGACGGTCCATAAATACTGTAGATGGTTTTGGTGGGCTGGTCCGAACGATTGAGTCAGCCTCTTTTATCGAAGGGCAACTAAGGCTCCGCCTGCCTAAAAGGCTTGCACTGGCTTTAAATCGGGCCAGCATAAGTGCAACTAAGACTCTGCCTTCGCCTAAAAGGCTTCGCAGAGTCAAGTTTTCTTTAGCAGAGTCAAGTTTTCATAATAAAAGCGGCATGCATTAAGACATATGACATATTTCCTTTTTCGCGAAACTTACCAAAGATCCTACATGTTATCTCCCTATTCGACCTCTAAAGTATTGCTCGTTTTCGGATATTTTGGGCCGCGGATTTCGAGGATCCCATTTTGAAACCGCGCTTTAGTTCTTCGCTTATCAATGGTATACGGTAAGGGAATGATGCGCTCCGACCTTTGCATGCGACGTTCCCGACGATAATAATTATAGACTTCATTATTTTCTTCCATTTGTTCCGAGTTCACGATGGCAATTTTCAGCCGGTCTCCCAGCGTTTCGATATGAATATCCTCTTTACGAACTCCAGGAAGGTCCGCTTTGACGATCCACTCGGTTTGCGTTTCATAAAGGTCAACCGGAAAGCCAGCTGCAAAAGGGTGATTTTGGAAAAACGCATCGATCGCATCTAATATGCTGTGTTGCGGATTAGCCGCAAAAAATTCATCGATTCTCCGCAAAAGCCCTCCACCGAACGGCATCAACTCCGGTCGGTTTTGGTCGTAATTCCGGTTGGCATCGCTCATGTGACAACCCCCTTTTAAAAAATTCTCACCATTAAAATATGGCTGGACTTCTTGAACCGTATAGACCATTGTCACGATCAAACGACCGCAATTGGAAGGTCTTTGGAGGGGGTCATCAAAGGAGGATGCGGTCCATGTTCTTCTCACCAATGATTTTTCATGCTAGCAAGAATGGATAAAAATTTTCCAGTCCAGCATAAAGGTAACCTACTTTCGCATAAATGCTAGGCAGAGCGTGTTTCTTGAGGAATGTTGAGATAGCCTTCGAGTAAAATACCGCCGCCTCCATCACGGCCGTTACATATCCAGCCATAGAGCAAATCAGAATTTGTTAAGAAATGTCTACAAAAAGGTATTGAATATTTTTTTTCTTATTCATAAAATGTAAGTAACAAAAGTAGCCCAAAGGGGAGTAGCCTTTTCACAACAAGGTCGTCAGTTCGGGTATAATGCCCCGGCCTTGTTGGCAACGGACGTTGTTGGCGAGACCTTTGCCTTAATACAGGCAAAGGTCTTTTATTTTTGCAGCCTTTGCCAATAGGAAGGCTGTTTTTGATTTTTAAAGAAAGGGTGACTCTGCTTTACCGCTGGAAAAATGATCGCTTTGAGCTAGCTATATCCGATTAAAGCGGGCTATGGCTTTTTGTGGGAGCTGTTGTCTTTATTGTGTTTTTGGCCGGGTGGTCGAGGCGGGTCCGCTATAGGCGGCAATGCCTTCACCTTGAAAACCATTAAAAATCCAAAGCCGAATAAACCATCCGGTCAGTCGCGCGTGATCTCCCAAAGTGCCGTCTTCTCCCTCCATTTCGCGTGGATGCCGTCGCGCCTTTCGGGAATCGATTTTTTGGCTAAATGCAGTATGTTTTCTTGCGTTTTTGCTTTTTTCGACAGCTTTCTCCCTCCCTTATAGGACCTTTGTCCTAGATTTGTCATATGAAATGACAGTTAGTAGTGACTTTTCTGAAAAGGGCTTAGTCATTGCCGCTTTGTTTGCTAGAGGGGTAAGTGGACATGTGTTACCATAAATCCGGAACCTTAATTCTTAATGCGGGAGGTATATGACATGGAAAAAATCGGCTTTATTGGCACCGGTGTTATGGGCGGGGGAATGGTAAGGAATTTGCTGAAGGCGGGTTATTCTGTAAATATTTACAATCGGACAAAAGCAAAAGCCGAACCGCTAATTCAGGAAGGAGCCGTCTGGAAAGATTCTGTCAGTGCCTTGACCAAAAGTTCCGAAGTCATCATCACGATCGTTGGTTATCCCCAAGATGTGGAAGCAGTCTATTTGGGGGAAAACGGGATTTTGGCCAATGCGAAAGAAGGCTCGGTTGTCATAGATATGACGACGTCTTCACCGCTTCTAGCTCAGAAAATTTATGAAGAGGCGAAAGCCAAAGGGATTGCTGCCTTGGATGCGCCTGTTTCCGGTGGTGATGTCGGGGCAAAAAATGGCACGCTCTCGATCATGGTCGGTGGTGACGAGGCGGCGTTTCAGCGCGTACGGCCGATTTTTGAGGCGATGGGCAAAAATATTGTTTATCAAGGAAAAGCCGGCTCCGGCCAACATACAAAAATGGCCAATCAAATTGCCATTGCTAGCAACATGCTCGGCGTCTGTGAAGCGCTTGCCTACGGCGAACGGGCAGGGCTGGATATGGAAAAAATGTTGCAGAGCATCTCAACGGGTGCAGCTGGCAGTTTCTCCTTGTCTAATCTTGGGCCGCGTATGTTAAAAGGTGATTTTGCGCCAGGCTTTTATGTCAAGCACTTTATAAAAGACATGACCATTGCTTTGGAAAGCGCCAAACAAATGGGGCTTCTCACGCCCGGGCTAGCCTTGGCAAAAGAACGTTACGAGGAATTGGCAGCGATGGGGGAAGAAAACAGCGGCACGCAAGCACTTTACAAACTGTATCGCGCATAATTTCCAATTTGTCCAAAAGGCGAAATAAAAGGACGCATTGCGAAAACCGCAAGACGTCCTTCGCCATTCAAAAGAAATACGGGCCGAACGTGAACCATTCCATTATTGAAAACAAGGCCATGGCATAGAAGGTTTTGGAAATCACCGACCATTCTTTTGATGCCAACCCTTTCACAAGAAGTAAGGTAATGGCCCCCATGACGATGGGGATGATCCAGTGGTTGAACGGGAAAGTCAGATATCTTGGGGCGTATCTGTAAAACGCAGCTCCCTCCAAATGGTTCAATAAAAAGATTTGGGAAACAAAGAACACAGCCAGAAGCACCCACTTAACGATAGGGGAATCCCGTTCGATGAGTTCTATTTTGAAAAAGGTGATCATCCCGTATGCCAATATCGTCGGAATGGTATACGCAATCGATAACAAGATAAACATAAATACGCGCGACAGTGATAAAACGGCATTGGACAATGATTGAGAAAAATTGGTATGATACGCTAAACTTTCTTTGATGATTGAGGGCTGAGTGGCAGCCAGGCCGATTTGGTAATGTTCATCGGAGACGTAGTCCAGCCAACCAACGGTATTTTGATCGATTATAAAGGGGATGATCGACATTTCCGATGACGTGCTACGCCGCTCAGCGGTCCATTTCCCCGTTTTTTCAGGGGACGCATCATAGATGTTGATCGCTGTATCACGCAAGGTGCGCAGTCCCTCAGCGCTAAACAATAGGTGGGGCTTTCCGTCCTTAATGAAGAAACGCGTATTCATCGGTGTTTCTACATTTTCGCCAGTACCCTTGACGGTAAACGTAAGCGGCAAGGCATTGATAGACATAGGTTTGTCAACTAACAGTGACTTAGGGGAAAATTCTAAATAATAATTATAGAAATGCTCCCCTTGGCTTAACACATGGGCGATGAAAAAGAGACCGATTTTCCCATCAACTTGAGCCGTTTCTAACACGCTGATATTGCCGTGAGTAAACCCGGAAAACCGCCCGAATTCATGGGTTTTCCCTTGGGATGAGCCCGATGGTGCCGCATAAAAATGAAACGTTGACTGCTCATCTTGGGTGATGACGATCACGTGCTCGCCACTAGCTGCAATCGCTTGGATGGGCTCGTGGAAGGTCGCTTTTCGTTCATCGGACTCTGAGCGAAGATTATAGGTATGTAACGTGTTCCCTTGTGCGTAATAAAGAAAACCGCCTTCAACTTGCGCATCGCCAGCACGGTTTCCGATTTTTTTGTCGGTTTGTGAAGAATGTAAATACAGAGATCCATCCATTTTATATAAAATGTAGGATGCATCTGCCCATACGATTCTTTGGACATCACGCTTCGTGTGAAAAACCTGCTTTTTTTTCGAGATGCAATTTTTCGTCGAGAACGCTTTGAGCGATACCGCCGTCAACAACGGTAAAAAGATGGGTCTTGTTACCATCTTTATAAACATAAGGCGTGACAGGTTTAGCAGCGACTTCGGGGAGGATCGTACGGCTCCAACCAGGGGCAGGAAGCTGTCGTTCATTGATCAATTGATGTGCCCATATGGCAAGAAACAAGACGAAGACAATGGTGAGTGGAATGAGCCATCTTATAGCGTTCTTTGTTTTATTCATAAAATAACCCCCCAACAAAGCCCATTATAAATGATAGGAAATTTAGAAGGAATAGTAATTTTTAAATTTATGAAACAGCATTTCTTTGGTTTGCCTGCCCAAAAATTAAGCTATATACTGAAAATACAAAAGAGGAGATAATTTAAAGTGGATTTGGACTTTTTCATCGGCTTATTCAAAATTATTCTTATTAATATTGTTTTAAGTGGAGACAACGCGGTCGTCATTGCACTTGCCTGCAGACGTCTGCCGATCGAACAGCAGCGAAAAGCGGTGTTTTGGGGAAGCTTCGGTGCCGTCGCTTTACGTGTCGTTCTGACCTTTGTTGCCGTTGAACTTCTTCAAGTGCCTTTTTTAAAAATCGTCGGGGGCTTACTGTTAATTTATATCGCTGTCAACCTGTTGAAAGGTGATGAAGAAACGGACCTAAAAGCGAGCGCCACATTTCTTGGCGCTGTGCGCACCATTATCATTGCCGATCTCGTCATGAGCCTTGATAATGTCGTGGCGGTGGCAGGTGCTGCGGGGAATAATATTTTATTGATTATTGTCGGGTTAGCCATCAGCATCCCGCTGATTATTTGGGGCAGCCAACTCCTCATGAAACTCATGAATCGCTTCCCGATCATCGTGATTCTCGGGGCAGCGCTTCTCGGTTACACGGCTGGGGAAATGATGGTCGGAGATGATGCTGTCGCGCATTGGGCGGAGAAGGTTGGTTGGCCAGCCGAAATCGGTTTTCCAGTTATTTTGGCGGTTCTGGTTGTAGCCATCGGCGAGTATTTAAAGAAAAAATATAAAGAAAAGACCCAAGAAACCCAAGAATGAGGGGACATTTTATGAACCATGATCGTTTTCCACTTGAGGCTGGCATTACCCGCCTTCAAGAGGCTTTAAACAGCGGGGAATGGACCAGTGAGAAGCTTGTCCACTATTATATGGAAAGAATCGCACGTTACAATGAAACGATCAATGCCGTATTGGAAATCAACCCCGATGCAGAATTCATTGCTAGCGCCCTCGACGCTGAGCGCGCTCATCAGGGACCGCGGGGTGTGCTTCATGGCATTCCGATTTTATTAAAAGATAACATCGATACGGGGGATCGCATGCACACGAGCGCCGGGTCGGTAGCCCTAAAGGATTCCATTGCTGCAAGCGACGCTTATGTTGTCAAAAAGCTCCGAGAGGCAGGATGTGTGCTACTCGGAAAAGTGAACATGACGGAATGGGCGAATTTCATGAGTGACCACATGCCAAGCGGGTATAGCTCCCGCGGCGGACAAGTGCAAAACCCATATGGTCCGGGGCTCTTTGACGTCGGCGGCTCGAGTTCGGGAGCTGGAGCTGCGGTTGCCGCTAATTTTGCGGCCGCTGCTATAGGTACAGAAACGTCCGGGTCGATTTTAAATCCCGCCAGCCAAAATAATATTGTCGGCATCAAACCGACGATTGGCCTTGTGAGCCGTTCAAGCATCATTCCGATAGCCCACAGCCAAGATACGGCTGGCCCGATGGCCCGCACCGTTCGGGATTGCGCGATCTTATTAAATGCGTTGGTCGGGGAGGACAGACAAGATCCGGTTACAAAACTTGCAACCTATTATGCCGAAAAAGATTATACGGATTTCCTACACATCGATGGCCTAAAAGGCAAGCGCATTGGGGTTGCACGTTCGCGTTTTTATGATGAACTTCCGGAAGATGTGTTAAAGAAAATGGACGCGGCTTTTCAAATCATGAGAGATTTAGGCGCGGAAGTCATCGATCCCGTGGAGATCCCTTATGCTGACGCGGAAGAAAACATCGATGTTCTCATCTATGAGTTTAAACCGGCTTTAAATGCTTATTTGAGTAAACTTGCGCCACATGTCCCCGTTCACAGTTTGCGTGATTTGGTTGCTTATAATGGAGAAAATGCCGAACGCGCTCTGCGATATGGCCAGTCCTTGCTTGAAGCTTCTGAAATGACGAGTGGGACGCTAGCGGATTCGGCTTATCTTCAAGCCCGCCGGAATGATTTGCGCTATGCGCGTTCCGGCATCGATCGCGTCATGACCGAGAACAACCTGGACGCGCTTGCTTTTTATTCGAGTCGCGGTGCCGGTATTGCCGCGAAGGCCGGGTATCCGTCGATTTGCGTACCGGGTGGCTTTACTTCCGCGGGGGAGCCGGTCGGCTTGACCTTTACGGCCCGTGCCTTTGAAGAAGGGAAACTTATTGAAATGGCCTATAGTTTTGAACAAGCTACCTCTTTCCGGAAAGCACCGATTTTGTAACTAAAGGGAATGGGGGGAGTCCCATGGAATCCATGGAAAAAGCGATGTCGGTTCGGCGCACTTTGGATAAAGTGACGGAAAACGGATGGATTCATACGGAAGACATGGTCGCTTCCGAATGGCCGCTTACAATTAATGTAAATGGTCTAGAGGCAGCAACCCTAGTATGCTCCCCCTCCCATGTCAGAGAATTAGTCATTGGTTTCTTGGCGTCAGAAGGGATTATTCGCAGCGCAGAGGACTGCTTAGATATAACATTCAATGAAAGCCAAGGGTATGCCTACGTCACCGTAAAAGGCGACGTCAAGGCCGCTCTTGAAAGAGGCCAACGCCGTTTTATCGGTTCCTGTTGCGGCAAAAGCCGACAGTTTTATTTGCAAAACGATGCCTATACCGCAAGGACCGTCTATACAAACACGTGCATCACGCCGGCACAATGTTTCGCTTTAATGGAGGAATTGAAAAACCGCTCCGATGTATTTAATGAAACCGGCGGCGTCCATAACGCAGCGTATTGCCATCCGGATCGTTTGATATGTATCAGATCAGACATCGGCCGGCATAATGCATTGGATAAGTTGTATGGCTTTTTATTAGAAAATCGTCTCCAAACCAAATTGGGGGTCCTCGCTTTCAGCGGTCGCATTTCTTCCGAGATCATCCTTAAGGCAGCGAAGATGGGGATCGGCATTGTCTTATCGAAAGCAGCACCGACAGATCTAGCTTTGGAGCTGGCTGATGAGTTAAACATCACTGCCATTGGGTTTATTCGGAACGGCAGCATGAACATTTATACACACAAAGAACGCGTGGCAGGCCCATACGCCAATGGTTTGTAATGTCCCCCTTTTTTGACGCCAAGAAAACATAAATTTTATAATAATAGATGATTTGTATCTTGAAAGATAAGGATGGTCGGCGGATGGAACACAAAACGTTTTTAGACGATCGGAAAAATGGGAAAATGGCCCCGACACCGAAAACGGCTAAATGCATTGCCTCCAATCACGAAAACAAAAATCGGTTCCTCATGCCGATATCTTATAAAAACCTTTCATTGGATAAGGCGCGGGCCATTCTTTTTGAAGTTTTAAAAACAATTCCAAAAATGACGGTTGACCGCGATGAAGGGCAATATCTCCATGCGGTCGCTAAAACTTTCATCGCTGAGTTTTTGCATGATGTTGAATTCTTTTTTGATGAAGAAAAAAAGGAATTGCATTTCCGTTCGGCGTCACGCTTTGGATGGACGGATTTCGGAGCGAATAAAAGACGCATGCAAGCCGTCGTGTCACGATTTTTGCAATTGGCTGAGGCGTCCGATGCCGATGCTTTCGCCATGGATTAAGCCGCTCGCTTTCCAAGGCAATCGTTTGTCGGTTGAATTGCTACATCACCTTGATTTGAAAATGGAAACGGAAACGTTAGGGGGCGTATTCTTTCGTGTTTAAACTCTTTACAGTTCTGGGAGCACTGAACGCCTTTTTATCCATTGCTTTAGGCGCATTCGGAGCCCATGGTCTGAAGGATAAGCTGAATGCTTACTATATGGACATCTATCATACGGGCGTTCAATACCATATGATGCATGCGATCGGGCTTTTAATCGTCGGCCTTTTGGCGGAGCGCCTGAGCTCACAAGCTGGGCTTCTTGGTTGGGCCGGTTGGCTAATGTTTGTTGGGATTGTCCTTTTCTCGGGTAGTCTCTATGCGTTAAGCGTGACAAAAATCGGTGTCCTTGGCGCCATCACACCGGTTGGCGGTGTTCTTTTTCTCGTTTCCTGGCTTTTGGTTGTCATTAGTGTCATCCGCGCATAGGTTGTCTAAAGTGGAGGTAAAAATTTTGGACAGGGGTTTTAAACTTCGCTGCCCTAATGCCTCCCTGAAAAATGTTTGGCTTTCATACGAGTAAAAGAAAAATCGGCGCGCGTTGTACCTATCCGGAACAACGGCGCCTTTATTTTCGGTTCTCAGGCAAAGGGATAAGAATAGTTAATCGGCCCTTGGAAAGTGACATAATCTAAGTAAATGAGCGGGAGCAGGTAACGGGTACCGGTTTTGTTGTCATTGATAATAACATGATCTCTCCCGGCCGCTTCGATTTCTCCCCTAAATGCTTTGGACTGCGCTCCGCCTTCATGTTCAAACGTCATGTATACGGTAGCGACCTTCTCCAAATTCATGCGTAAAATGTTTTCAATATAAGATTGCTGCATGGCTGGAAGCGGAACTGCGCCCTGTTGCGGCGAGATAGGTGTACCTCCAGGTGTAAAAGGGGTCGATGCGGAAAAACCGGGATACCCTTGATACGGTGGTGTCATCGTTTGTTGAACAGGGGTGACGGTACCGTAATAAGGGGGGGCAGTATAAGACGAAGGCCCCGTGTGCATTTGCCCAGTGTGGGGTTGCCCAGTGTAGGGCTGTCCAGTGTAAGTCCCGCCGGGCGGTTGTTGTCTATAAAGAGGCCGCTGGTTATAGGATGGGGCTTGTTGTTCGTTTTTCCCTTGCCCGAGGTTTTGGTTTTCGTTCGCCAACTTGATCCCTCCAAACTAAAATAGTCTCATGCATTCCCCTTTCACGTTAAGGCTCTATGCCCATATTTATGTTCATCACAGGCTGTTTATGATAAGAGAATGCGTACTATAAAACTTGGCCCAAGCTTGAGCCATGGTGCTCAATACTGGCCGGACAAATGATTAGAGCTTCTTACCAGTATAAAAAAAGACATCCCATAAGAGGATGTCATTAGCCCATGACTTTTATATATTATTCAACAGCCAGCATTTGTGCTAATTTTTCTTTTGACAAAATGGTGCCGACATAAAAAGGTCCGAATTCACCGTATTTGGCACTAACTTCGTCAAACCGCATTTCGTAGACGAGTTTTTTGAATTGCAGCACATCATCGGCAAATAGGGTGACTCCCCATTCCCAATCATCAAAACCGACGGAGCCGGTGATGATTTGTTTGACCTTCCCAGCATAACGGCGGCCGATGAGACCATGGCTTTTCATCATCTCACGGCGTTCTTCCATCGTCAACATATACCAGTTTTCACCTGGTGCCCGCCGCTTGTCCATCGGATAGAAACAAAGATAATGGGTGTTTGGCAACTTCGGATAAAGCCGAGCTTTAATCCGCGGATGCTCGTACGGGTCTCCTTCCACTTGGGAAGCAAGATAGTTGCTGAGTTCGACGACCGATACGTAAGAATAACTCGGCACGGTAAAATCAGCAAATCTTGTTTTGTTAAACGCCGTTTTGATCTCATTCAGTTCATCCATGGTCGGCCGCATCCACATGAACATGATGTCGGCTTTTTGTCCGGCAATGGCGTAAAAAGCGAAGCTGCCTTCTTGCGCTTCAGAATTTTGATGCCATTTATCCAGCCATCCATTGACTTCATCGATCGCTTTTTGACGTTCGTCACTTGTGAGCTGTTTCCAAGCCGCCCAGTCGATGGTGCGGAAATCATGCAAACAATACCAACCGTCAAGGGTTTCAACCGCATCGGACATTCCCATCACTCCTCGCTTAAGACAACGTTCCTTTTCCACATCTATATTATCTTTTTAAGACCCGGAAACGCAAATAGCGAGCTAGCCTGTCACAAATTCGGCAAGATTACACCTTTCATAAGCGTTGAAATTTGGTGGGGGTTTTCTGGCAAGCCTGCCATCGCTATCTCAGGGATTTGGGTTTACTAGAGCGAAAATGCGTTCACTTGAAATGCCCGATTTTTTCAAACGCCTTTCGGTTTCTTTCCACCATGCGGGCATAATCAGTGGTAAAACGTTCGGCTTCGTCGGCAGTCAGCGAGGAGGATACGAGCTTAGCCCCCATTGCCTCATGCAGGTTCTTTAATAATTGCGGAATGGAAAGCGCCTTTCCGGTGAGCTCAGAAAGTGAAGCCATGACTTCCGGCTGGATGGCAGGATAAGTGAATTTCGTCTCAGCGCCGTTCATTGCCGCGCGGTAAAAATCGCGAATCAGCTCGGCGCGTTCACCGCCGCTTCCCGTGACACAAAGATAGATTTGAACGGCAATGCCTTTTCTAAGTCTTCTCTGTGAAATCCCGGCAAATTTTTTCCCATGCACGCTTAAGTCAAAGCGCCCAGGACAATAGGATCCGACAATTTCGCCATCCTCAATGGGTAATTGATAGGGCGCTAACATTTTTCGGATTAACGCGACCATGGCTTCAAAACCTTCATCAATGGAAAGATGTCGGTCTTTTTCGGATAAGATAAGCGAAAGATTGAGCACGCCCGGATCTAAGACGACGGCAAGTCCGCCGGAACTTCTTGCTATATAGCGATAACCCCGTTCCGTTAAAAGTTCCAACCCGCATTTTAGATGCGGCAGGCGCGTATCTTGAATGCCCAAGGAAATCGTTCGGTCGTGGACCCAGCCCCTAATGACGGGTGGTGAGATCCCTTTACCGACCGATTCGCAGAGACAATCGTCAATGGCAAACGAGGCTTTGGCATCAAAGGATGACCCAAGCGTCGTTTGATCAATCCAGCGCCACTTTGGTTCGTTCAGTACATCCATCATGTTTTTCACCTTATCAGGAGTTTTATCTGTCTTATTTTAACACTTTTCGCACCCGTAGACGCGATAATTCTTCTAAACCCCGTTTCATAAATCATGCGGACGCGATATAATAAAAGACAAGTTAAGACAGGATGTGAGTCGTTATGACAAAGCCTTTTGAACCGCTCGATGAAGAGAAAGTCTTTAAAGACCCGGTCCATCATTACATACATGTCTATGAACGGTTGATTTGGGATTTAATCGGAACGAAGGAATTTCAAAGGCTGCGCCGGATTCGCCAACTTGGTACGACTTACTTGACTTTTCATGGAGCAGAGCACAGCCGCTTTAGCCATTCGCTCGGCGTTTACGAAATTACGCGTCGGATTATTGAAGGGTTTGAAGCCCGAGATGAATGGGATCCGTCGGAAAAGCTCATCTGCCTTTCCGCCGCTTTGCTGCATGATGTCGGCCACGGTCCGTTTTCCCATTCATTTGAAAAAGTGTTTGGCACGGATCATGAAAATTTTACCCGCTCAATCATTTTGGGCGATACGGAGATTCATGCTGTTTTAGAGAGAATGGGGGCGGATTTTCCCGAAAAAGTCGCCGATGTCATCGCAAAAACGTATGAAAACAAACTTGTTGTCAGTTTAATTTCCAGCCAAATTGATGCGGATCGCATGGATTATTTGCTGCGCGATGCGTATTACACCGGTGTCAGCTACGGCCATTTTGACTTAGAGCGGATTTGGCGCGTGATGCGCCAGAGGGAGGATCAGGTCGTTTTCAAAAGAAGCGGCATGCATGCTGTTGAAGACTATATCATGAGCCGATATCAAATGTATTGGCAAGTCTATTTCCATCCTGTCACAAGAAGCGCCGAAGTCATCCTTCGAAAAATTTTGCATCGGGCGAAGTTCTTATATCAATCGGGTTATTCCTTCCAAGTTGAGCCGACCTTGCTGATCCCGCTTTTCCGGGAAGATATGACCTTACAGGATTATCTTAAATTGGATGAATCCGTTATACTTTATTATTTTTCAATTTGGCAAGATGAGGCCGATCCGATTCTTAGCGACCTTTGTTCCAGATTTGTGAATCGGCGGTTGTTCAAATATACGGAATATGTTCCAACGAATTATGAAGTGTATGCGGAATTGAGAAATGCTTTTAAAAAGGCGGGCATTGACCCTGAATACTATCTTGTTGTTGATTCATCATCGGATTTGCCCTACGACTTTTACCGGCCAGGAGAAGAGGGCGAACGCCTTCCGATCAATCTTTTAATGCCAGACGGCTCACTCCGTGAATTGTCGCGCGAGTCGGATGTGGTCGAAGCGATTTCGGGGAAAAAACGCACCGACCATAAGCTTTATTATCCAGCGGACTTTGTCTATGATCTATCGACACATCGAAAAATTAAACAACGGATGATTGAACTATTAAACTAGTTGGGGGGATTGGGCATGTTGGAGGATCATGCAAAATTGCTCCGGTTAATTCAATACGCTGGGGAAGTCACTGGGCGCAAGAAACTGCAAAAAATCTTATACATATTAAAGAAATTAGATTTTCCATTTCGGGAAAAATACGAGTTTCATTTTTATGGCCCTTATTCAGAGGAATTAAGCTTGCAAATTGAGGAACTTTGCAACTTGAATCTACTGTCGGAAGTCAGAGAGGACAAAGGCGGTTATCATCAATACCGATATAGTTTGACGCAAGAAGGCGAGCGTTTTCTTTCATATTATGAGCTACAGATGGACGGGCTAAAAGATTTAACCGGAGAACTGAACGCACAAAGTTCTCGTTTTCTGGAACTCGTCTCCACCTTGCTCTTCTTTGATGACTTGCCGCGCGACTTGTTGATCGAAAAAGTGAAAGTGGTCAAGCAGAAGCAAAATTACAGTGACGAGGAGATCGAGTCTGCACTAACCTATATTGAACATTTACAAACCACCCGCTCCGTCAGTTAAATCATAGCCAGCCGCGAATTTCCTGAGGCGGTATGGCAAACAAGAAAAAATCTGGTGTTCGCCGGTTTCTTAAGGCTAGCGCGGAGTAAAAACAAGCTTGGGACAAACAGGCTGACTGCGCCTCAAAAATATAAGGTTGGGAAAAAAGGGTATATTTGTTGACCGCGTCCTCAAATTAACCTCGTATCACTCTAAAAGTGGTACGGGGTTTTTGGTTTAGTAATGGGGACTAATTTTTTGGAATTGGCTTATTGGTTGAATGGGTTATGGGTTAAGCGCCGCAGAGCGTTAAAGGATAATGAAGGATTGACAGCGAATAAGTTTATCTATGGATAGTATCTTTCAGGAGGGATGCACAATGCACATTACTGTGATCGGTGCCGGCGGGATTGGAACGTATTTCGGGCTGCGGATGCAAGAAGCAGGCTGTGATGTCACTTTTTTAGTGCGGGAAAAAAGAGCCCAACAAATCCGTGAAAAAGGATTGAAAATTTTTAGCCCGCGCGGCGATTTAACATGTGAACGGCCGAAAGTCGTGACGAATCCCGAAGACATCGAAAGTGTCGATGTCGCGGTGTTAGCCGTAAAAGGCTATCACTTGCCAGGCATGGAATCGACGATAAAAACTTTGGTGGAAAAGGGAGCGTATATTCTTCCGTTTTTAAACGGTGTGGAACATCTATCATGGCTGGAGGAAATCGCTGGCAAAGACCATCTGCTCGGCGGTGTCGCCTATATTGTCGCTGCGTTAAATGACGATGGCCACGTCATCCATACTGGAAATCAGCATACGTTCCTTTATGGCGCTTTGACAGAACAAGGCGAGGATGCATGCCAAAAGTTAAAAGAGGTTCGGAAAGTGAACATGGGTCTTGCTTATAGTGAGCACATTGAGCGGGACATGTGGCAGAAATATGTCTTTATTAGTGCGTTTTCGGGCTTAACGACGTCCACCCGTCTTGCAATTGGAGGGATCAGAAAGTCGGAACCGACACTGCAACTCGGGGAAAAAATCTTAGAGGAAATGGGCGCGTTAGCCAAAGCGTGCGGTGTCACACTTCCGGATGTTTCTAAAGCGGGCTTTGAGATGCTGAAGGCTTTTCCAGATGAAGCAACCTCTTCGATGCATCAAGACTTAATACACGGCCGCCCGCTCGAAGTGGAGCACTTATTCGGCGGGGCACTGCGGCTGGCAGAGCGGCATGGCTTAAAACTCCCGCACATTGAAACGATTTATGCAATTTTAAAACCTCATGAGGCTGGTAAAATGGAAGCGTAAAGTCCATATTCCTCGCCATCAGTTATGTCCGAGTAGCCCCAACCTTTATGCCTTGAACGCGAGTGGCAGGAGGCTGTTGCGATATGTTAATATAAGCATATCAAAAGGCAGATCGATGTCCTGCCTTCGGTTTTTATAAAGGAGGTTACAGGATGGCGGACATTTTTAATAATAAGAACTCGGGTTTTAATATATTGAGCGGCAATTCCACATCCGGGCACGGTGGGTTTGGTGTCGGAACCATTAACTTGGATAACATCTCCCCGATTATCATTGATACGGTTGAAAAAACGGCTACGGTGGATATGGGTGCGCTACACGCGAGGAGCCAAGTCGAACGGCGCATCCGGTTTACGACCAACCGCGAGGATTCAGAAGGTGGCAAGAAATACTGGCTGGTGTGGCTCCTTACAGAACGCGGGAAAGACGGGCCCTACTATGCCGGTGCCGGTGCGTCCGAGATGGTGATCAACCGAGAAAAGAAACGCGGGTATAAGATTCTGGCTGACCATGTCAATAAAATGGATAAGGCTTTAAAACATAAAGTGGTCTTGGATGAGATGGATGTCGAATCAAAACGCGTTTTGAAGGAATTTTTGATGAATCACGACGCCGGCATGTGGGAGCGCGCTCACGAAGATTTGAAAAAGCAACTCGATGTATAGGGGATTATTTGACGGTTTTTTGAACTTTTTTTGAAAACCTTGTGTCAAACCACGCCGAGACGTAAACTAAAATTAACCACGCATATTGCTAGGACACAAAAACCCCGGGCTTGCCCGGGGTTTTTGTTTGGGGTCAGTCCCCCATTTGTTTAAAGTGTGAAAGTAAAAATTACGTATTTTTTGGTGAATATTGTGGGTAAATTGTTTGTGCGTCCCAATTATTCCCAATATATAACATAAAATGGATGATTTTACGGCACTTATCCACATTATCCACTTTTTCGCTTTAAAGCGGTGGGGGACTGACCCCCCCTACCATGGCAGTAGGTTTTTGAGGCGGTTGAGGAGGTCGTCGGTTGGGCCATGGTCTTTTTCTCCAGGAACGTATCGGCGGCCTTTGTGTTTGTCACAGTATTCGGTAGGTTCGGTTCCCTCCAGATAATAGGTAAGGCGGGCGTTGGGGCAGGCATCGGTGGCCAGCTTCCCCGTGTCTGGGTCAACCCAGACTTTGACGACTCCGTCCGGCGCTTTAAAGCTGTTTTTTGGCTTTCCAGCCAAAGCTTCCTCCATAAAATTTGCCCAAATTTTTTTTGAGTAGGTCGCATCCGGATACGTTTTGATCGATGCGTGATCCTTATAGCCGACCCACACAGCCGTTGTCAATTGTGGCGTAAAACCGACCATCCAGCTGTCGGTATCGGTCGACCCGGTTTTAGCCGCTACCTTATGGCTTAACAAATTCCGAACGCTGTAACCCGTCACTTTCGTATAATCATTGAGTTTCGGATCAAAAATGCCGGTCATCAATTGCGACAAAACAAAGGATGTCGCGGGATCCAGAACTTTTTCCTTTTTAGGTTGCCATTCATAGATGGTATTTCCGCTTTTGTCCACGACTTTTGTAATAAAGTGCGGTGTGACGCGCGTCCCCAAATTCGCGATTGTGCTGTAAGCGCGCGCCATCTCTAACACGCTCACTTCTTTTGTCCCAAGTGCCAGCGATGGAATGGGTGACAAGGGGCTTGTGATGCCCATTTTCCGGGCCGCATCAACTAATTTATCCATGCCAATGGCAAGGTGCGTTTTGACGGCATAAATGTTGTCTGATAACGCGAGCGCCTGCATGAGTGTAATCGGCCCATCTGCGTAATACCCGCCAAAGTTTTCCGGTGAATATTTCCCCCTCCCATCATCATAACGGAAGGTTGTCGGTTCACTCGTTAAAAGTGTCGAGGGGGTAAAGCCATTTTTTAAAGCGGCATAATATAAAAATGGTTTAAAACTTGACCCCGGCTGGCGCTTGGCACTGGTCGCCATGTTATAGGCATCTTTTTGGTAATCTCGGCCGCCAACGAGGGCTTTGACGGCTCCAGTTTTTGGATCCATTGCGACTAAGGCGGCTTGTATCGTTGAATCGGGGTTAATCACATGCTTTACCCAGAATTCCGCTTTTTTTTGCAAATCTAAGTCAAGTGTCGTATAAATTTTTAAGCCGCTGGTGGCAATCGTTTTTTCATCCATATGGAGCCGGTCCCGCAATTCTTTTTGCACCATATCTTCAAAATAAGGTGCTTTGCGCGGGGGCGACTCATGATTTGTTAAAAGATGTAGCGGGGTATGGTAGGCTTGGACTGCTTCCTTTTTTGAAATGTAATGATCTTTGGCCATTTCGTTTAAAATGAGGCGCTGGCGCTTTTTGGCATTATCAAAATTTTCATCGGGGGCATAATAGGTCGGTCCTTTCGGAATGCCAGCCAAAAGACTCGCTTCAGAAAGCGTTAAGTCTTTTGCTTCTTTTCCAAAATAATAGCGGGAGGCGGCCTCGACCCCGTAAGCCCCGTTGCCGTAATAAATCGTATTAAGATACGCTTCTAAAATCTCTTTTTTTGAATAATGCATTTCAAGGCGCATGGCATAGAATACTTCTAAAAATTTACGCGTCCATGTTTTGTCATTGTAAAGATATAAATTTCGGGCGAGCTGCATGGTAATGGTACTAGCTCCTTGAGCTTTGGAAAAGGATGACAAGTCGGCAACAGCTGACCCTAAAATGCGACGCATATCAAAGCCATTGTGGGTGAAAAAACGTTTATCTTCAATCGCGACCGTTGCTTTAATTAAAGGCTTGGAAATGTCATCGATTTTTACCCAAAAGCGATTTTGACTTTGATGTTCCGCTTCGGCGAAAACTTTTCCTTTCGCCGTATAAAAAATGGTAGTCTCCGGCACTTTAATGGGCGGTGGGCCGGCAATCTTGGCATAAGCCCATAGGCCGAAAAAACAAGCAAAACATAAGGCTAGAAAGCCAATCATGATGCGCAGGGACCATTTTAGAACGCGTCTTGTGTTATGCAAATTATGTCCTGTTGCTGGTTCCACAAACATGCCCCTCTCTAATGCTGATATATCAAGCAGTATGGGAATTTTGTCGAAAAGTTAAACATGGATGAGGGTCAGTCCCCCGCCCCTTT
The DNA here is from genome assembly GCF_000430685.1 of Tuberibacillus calidus DSM 17572. GTDB lineage: Bacteria > Bacillota > Bacilli > Bacillales > Sporolactobacillaceae > Tuberibacillus > Tuberibacillus calidus. The sequence goes on from NZ_AUMM01000004.1 coordinate 71,748, forward strand.
AAAGTGATAAAGTAAAAAATGCCCTTAATTTTGTGGATATTGTGCATAACTTAGCCTTTATTTTCTATAATATGGTACTCAATCCTAAATATAGTTAGAATATGGCGTGGTTATCCACATTATCCACTTTAACACTTTAGCGAAGTGGGGGACTGACCCCCCTTTCTTTTTTAGCGGTTTTTTTCTATACTTTGGAGAGGATTGGATTGAGGATGCCGCAATCATAATTTACTTGTTTTAACCAATCCTAAGCTTGAAGATTGAAAGCAGCCAGATGGTTGCCGGTTTGAAGGAGTGATGAATGTTGGAATTGTGGTTTACGGAAAAACAAACCGAAAACTTCGGCATCACGGCAAAAGTTCATAAAACGTTACATACGGAACAAACCCCCTACCAGAAACTTGATATGCTCGACACCGTCGAATTCGGCCATATGCTCACACTGGACGGCATGGTCATGACAACAGAAAGAGATGAATTCGTATATCACGAAATGGTCGCTCATGTACCGCTCTTTACCCACCCGAATCCGAAAAATGTTCTTGTGGTCGGCGGCGGTGACGGCGGTGTTATTCGTGAAGTCGTTAAACATCCTGAGGTAGAGAAAGTTACTCTCGTTGAAATCGACGGTGCCGTCATCGAAACATCAAAAAAATATCTGCCTTCCATCGCTGTAGCTTTTGACCACCCAAAAGTGGAAACGATCGTCGGGGACGGCTTTATGCATATCGCCGAAAGCCGCAACGCGTATGATGTCATCATGGTCGACTCGACAGAACCCGTTGGCCCGGCCGTCAAATTGTTTGAGAAAGGCTTTTATGAAGGCATCAGCCGCGCTCTGAAAGCGGATGGCCTTTTTATCGCTCAGACGGACAACCCGTGGTTTAAAGCTGATTTAATCCGTAAAGTTTTCCGAGATGTTAAAGAAATTTTCCCGATCACGCGCTTATACACAGCGAATATTCCGACTTACCCGAGCGGTTTGTGGACATTCACAATGGGCTCTAAAAAATATGATCCGCTTGCTGTCTCTGAGGAGCGCTTTACAGATATAGAAACGAAATATTACACAAAAGACTTGCATAAAGCAGCCTTTGTCTTACCCAAATTCGTAGAAGATTTAACAAAATAACCGGACGAAAAAGCCGGACACCGGCCGAATTGGCCGATTTTAAACATCGCAAAGTGAGGGTTTTGGATGAGATTTGATGAAGCCTATTCTGGAAAAGTTTTTATCATGAGCCGTGCCGACTATAATAGCGCAACAAAAGTGATCTACGGCATGCCGATGGACTACACGGTGAGCTTCCGCCCGGGGTCGCGCTTTGGCCCAGCCCGCATTCGTGAAGCGTCGATCGGCCTTGAGGAATACTCCCCTTATATGGATAAACATTTGGAAGAAGTCGCCTATCACGATGCGGGGGATATTCTATTCCCGTTTGGTAATGCTGAAAAAAGCCTTGAGCTGATTGAACAATACGTGGACAAGCTGCTGCGTGACGGCAAATTCCCGTTGGGGCTTGGCGGGGAACACTTGGTTACATGGCCGATTCTTAAAGCCATGCACCGAAAATACCCGGATTTGGCTTTGATTCACATTGATGCCCATGCCGATTTGCGCACGGAATATGAAGGGGAAACATTATCCCATTCCACTCCGGTTCGAAAAGCCTGTGACCTTTTAGGGCCAGAGAATGTCTTTTCTTTTGGCATCCGCAGCGGTATGCGTGAGGAGTTTGAATTTGCTCGCACTTCTGGAATGACCCTCGAGAAATTTGAGGTCCTGGAGCCTTTGAAAAAACATCTGCCGAAGCTCTACGGCCGCAATGTCTATGTCACCATAGATATTGACGTCCTGGATCCGGCCTATGCCCCTGGCACAGGAACGGCAGAAGCCGGCGGGATTTCATCAAAAGAATTGCTGGATGCCATCGTCCTGATTGCCAAATCCGACGTCAATGTAGTCGGCGCTGATCTTGTAGAAGTTGCCCCTCCGTATGACCCAACGGAGCAAACGGCTATCGCTGCAAGCAAATTCATCCGCGAAATCATCCTAGGGTGGTAATGGGGGGTCAGTCCCCCATTTCATTAAAGTATTAAAGCAAAAAAACGATACTTTAATAAGTTTTAATGTTGTATTGTTCGTAATTAGGCGCTTGATATAGCTTGAATATAGAGTATCTTCCTTAATCATTCGGAAAACCCACTTCAATACTTTAGTGCAGTGGGGGACTGACCCCGAATAAAGAACCTTCTTGCTCCCGGCTGCATAGGTTATGAGTGGGCATCGGCCTAGTTCAGTTTATAAGGAGGATTACTGTGAGCACAATCAAGCATTATTTTGCCGGGAGTAATTCAAGTCGGGGATTTTTTTCATTTTATGATGAAGCATTAAAGTATTTAGATCGTCTCTATATCCTGAAAGGGGGGCCGGGCACGGGTAAATCCACTTTAATCCGGAGAGTCGGGGAAGCTTTGCACCAAAAAGGGTTTGACATCGAGTTTTTGCACTGTTCCTCGGATAATCAGTCGTTGGATGGCGTCATCATTCCAGCGTTAAAAGCCGGTATTGTGGATGGAACGGCCCCCCACATTGTTGATCCGAAATATCCGGGAGTCATCGACCGGATCGTCAACCTTGGCGAATACTGGGACGACACCAAGCTTACCGCCCATAAAGACGAAATCGTCCGGCTTACTGACCAGATATCAAATACTTATAAAGCGGCATATGACGAATTCCGAAAGGCTAAAAAAGTTCACGATGATATTGAAAAAATTTATATAAAGGCGATGGATTTTAAAAAAGCGAACGAAGTCACGAGTGATCTCATAAACACCATTTTTTCTGGGGATGTTAGAGCAGAGCGTACGCCGTCCGTTAAGCATTTGTTTATGGGTGCAGCTACCCCCCAGGGCCCCGTCCATTTTTACGACAATTTAACAGAACAAGATAACAAACGTTATATTGTTAAAGGTCGGGCAGGGAGCGGCAAATCGACAATGATGAAAAAAATCGGCGCCCATGCCGAACGGTTAGGTTACAGCGTCCTTTATTACCATTGTGCCTTTGATCCAGGAAGCGTTGATATGGTGTCTATACCGGCGCTTAAGACGTCCGTACTCGATGGTACCGCACCTCATGTTTTTGACCCTTCGAGAGCCGGTGATGAGTCAGTCGATATGTTTGAACGATGCATCGATTCATCGGTTGAGGTCACGCAAAAAGATGTGCTTGCCGAATTGGAAAACCGCTACCGAAGCCATATGAGTCAGGGAACAAAGCATTTGGCTCAAGCTAAAAGTTTGCATGACGAACTGGAAAAATACTATATCTCAGCGATGGACTTTTCGAAAGTGAATGATACCACCAACAAATTAATAGAAGATATTTCAGAGTTGATTACACTTCAACCTCATTAAAAACGCAATCCATCTTTATCTAACTAAAAGGCGAGCAATGGGGACGTAAACCGGCCTTTGCGTTCCCATTCATTGTTCAAAATCCACAATGTAGCCGCTCAAGGCTTTCCTAAAAACATCATCATTCACTCCGCGTTTCCCTAAACTCACACGCATTCCAGTTTTTACACGAACGCCCAGCTCCAATAAGATTCCCCTGGTAAAGAAACTTTGGTTGCTGAGGCTTCTTTTTACATCCCTCTTTTCAAACCATTTTCAGGCGTCCTTTTACCAAAAACCGAAACCGCATGGTATAATGTTCACGCTTTAAGTCGGTCCATTTGGACAAACTATCAACAAAATGTGTGGTCAGGGCATGGTCGACGACAAGCCGTATGCCGGTGTTCGCTATGAAGGCTGTTTTCCGGCCATTCAGCGATTGCACAAAATTTCCAAGTAAAGAGACGCAATTAGGGAAAAAAGCTATTTATATGGAGGTTGCTAAATGGATCATTGCCATGAGGTCAATATTATCTTAAGCAGCACCATTGAAAGGGAAGGCCGGGCAGAAGAAACACAACTTTACATACAGGGGCAATTTTTTATCAAAGGTGATGCCTATTACCTGAAGTATAAAGAAAATGTGGAGGACTTTGGTGAGGTTGATCATACGATTCGCATTAAAAATAACGAGGGTCTCATTCTTAGAAAAGGCGCCATAGAGATGCGCCAGCCATTGGTTGTTGGGGCCTCAAGAGAAGGGACATACAAAAGCCCGATTGGGGTCATGCAGACGCTCGTCGATGCCGAATGTTGTGACGTCCAGTGGCTCGAAGACTGCGGCGAAGGTTTGATCACGATCCGTTATGATTTATATATGCAAGGCGAGCCGTTTGGCCGCGTGACATTAATTTATCAACTAAAGACAATTAGTAAAAAATGATAAGAGTACCCTTAACTAAAAAACACGTATCAAAGTGAAATTTTATCACTTTCATCCGAAATTTTCATGAGAAAACAGGGCAGCCAATGCCCGCAAAAAGGCGCCTATTTATAGTGCTGCATGTTTTCTCTGTCATCAACTCAAAATAATGAAAGAGGTCATAGAATATGAAAACCGTCGTCATTGCACTGATTACCGGCTTTATTGTTGGTTTTATCTTTGCGTTTTTGAAGTTGCCGATTCCAGCGCCGCCAGCACTAGCCGGCATATCGGGCATCATCGGCATTTACCTCGGATTTAAGTGTTTTCAATGGATACTTTCCCTGATTTCCTCAACATAATCCAAGGAGAGGGTGGCCGTGCCGCGATTCGAAACATCCGATGGCGTGAAAATCTTTTATGAAATAAATGGGACAAGCGGTGAGCCGCTGTTATTTATCCACCCGCCTTTAATGGGGCATGTCGTCTTTAAATACCAACGCTGTCTGGCTGACAATTACCGCGTGATACTAATGGATTTACGCGGGCACGGGCATAGCAGCCATTTCCCGGAAGACGATTCGCTTTCCCGCCACGTCGAGGATGTTCGGGAACTTATCGATCATCTCGCGTTGCCCAAAGTGATTCTTATTGCCTATTCTGCAGGTGGATCGATCGCCCTCCACTTTGCCTTGAAATATACGGACAGGCTGAGCGGATTAATTTTATCCGGTGGGTATCCCAAAGTGGACACGGTGCTGTTAAAAATACAATATCAAGTCGGCATCTGGCTGATGAAAAGGCGAAAGGTGCGATTTTTGGCGCAAGTGCTCGCTTGGGCACATAAAGTGACCGAGACGGATCAGCGAGAACTATTTCGCTACGGCAAACGCGCCCACCCAAACGTGGTTTTAAATTTTTATCAAAATAGCTTGGCCTTTGATTGCACGGATCAGTTAAGTAAACTGTCGAATGTGCCGATTTTAGTCGTCTACGGGATGTGGACATTTCATATCAATCCGCACCACAGGCTGTTTAAAGACATACTGCCCCATGCCAAAATTGCGTTCATCGACCGCGCGACACACCAGCTGCCGAGCCGTTTTTATGAACCGTTTAATCACGTTATCACCGATTTTCTGACATCCATCCGTGGAAAGCCTTCCCGCTTCTAAACAAGGTGAAGAAGCAAGTTTCTTTTGCTCATGTAAAAAATCGTTTATGAAAAATGCGCTCTAAAATCATGTATAAAACAGGTTCGCTTGCTCTTTTTGGGGTGAGAAAGTTGTTTCAGGTAAACGACAGAGCCATGAAGGTCCCGGCTCCATCCAATAATGCTTGATCGAGTGGCGTTATCTTTACTTTCGCTGCGACAAGCCAGCTATGAAAAAATTTTTTCAGGATCGTGTAAGAATAACGAAGGCTCCGCCTTTGCCCTTAAGGCTCGGCGGAGCCAAGTTTATAAAAAAGGGGATAAAACGACGGACAAGCGCGTTTTCATTTTTTCGATGAACGGTCGACGTCGGACATCATCCAAGGTCAGTTCCATTGATTTCAGCAAATCCTTTTGGGTGAGGATCTCGATTTCGTCAATCAATGGTTTGGAATAAATAAACACGTTCATTTCATCATTCCAATTAAAACTGCGCAAGTCAAAGTTGGCTGTGCCCATATAGCAACTCTCATCATCGACTAAAAAAACCTTGGCGTGGTAAAATCCTTCATAAAAATGAAAAACACGGGCACCGTGCTCGAGGAGCGGGCGCAAATACGCGTACGAAGCGGGATGCACAAATGGGTGATCTTTTTTTGCTGGGATGAGAAGCGTCACCTCTACCCCACGATCAAGTTTCTGAATCAGAATGTTCAAGAGCTTTTTTGACGGGATGAAATAAGGTGATCCAATAAAAATCCGTTTCTTTGCCCGCTCTAAATGGTCAATGAAGAGATTCTCAAGGAAATAGGCATTCGTCCCAATTAACTTCATTTCATAGCGGCCCTTTGGTAAATCAGGGTAATACGCTGCTTCTGTCACTTTTTCATGGGTCGAGGTTTCCCAGTCTTTTAAAAATTGTCGTTGAATGTCGGAGACCGCACCTCCTTCCAACCGCAAATGATAATCGCGCCAGTCCCCCATATCCGCTTTACGTCCAAGATATTCATCGCCGACATTGAATCCCCCAACATAAGCGATTTTGCCATCTATAATGGCCAGCTTCCGATGGTTTCTGCGATTTAACGAATAAAAGAAAAAAGGAAAATACGGTTTTGCCGAAAACGCCAGAGAAACACCGGCATCGGCGAGAGCTTTTCGCGCTTTTCGCGGAAATGTCAAGACGCAAAGGGCATCCAATAACAGTCGGACGCGCACGCCTTTCTGTGCCATATTGATTAAGAGGGTGCAAAATTCTTTTCCAATTTGGTCGTTTTTAAAGATAAAAAAAGAGATATGGATATGATCTTTGGCATGTGTGATGTCTTTCTCCAAGCTGTCAAAAAACCGCCGACCGTCACTGAACAAATTCACATCGCTCAATCGGACCGGTGAGAGATGGATCTCCGTTTCTTTTTTTAATCGGCGCTGTCCAAGATAAATATCCAATAAGACAAACGCAAGAAAAAGAGCGACAACGGCAATGACGAGGACGATGGTCCAAACAAAAATCATGGGCCGCGCCTCCTTATTTAAATTCAACCCCATTATTATCATGCCCCAACACGTAAAATTTCTACAAACCAAGCCCCCAAATTTTTTTAAAAAAATTCCCCGACTGAATGCTCATTCATAATTTTTTGTGCTATAATTATCTACAGAAAATTAGTCGCATTCAGATATGTATGGGCTTACATGCTGCGTGCGGCCGTCTTTTTCTAATATTGTCATGAAGGAGTGAGCAAATGAGCGCATTCATGATTGCCAACTGGATCCTCTTTCTTATTGTGCTCGCTTACGGCATATATCTCGTCGTACACGTTGTCAAAACAAGAATTACATTTATAAAGCTTGGAAAAAAGGCTGAATGGGACAGGACGTTAAAAGAAAGGCTCAATGACATCCTTGTCTATGTGTTTGGCCAAAGGAAGCTTTTGAAGGATAAAAAAAGTGGCGCCATCCACGTCATGATGTTCTATGGTTTCATCCTCGTTCAATTCGGTGCCATTGATTTAATTTGGAAAGGGCTCGCTCCAGGGTCACATTTACCGCTCGGACCGCTCTATCCCGCCTTTAAAGTGCTTCAGGAATTCGTCACGTTCATGATTTTGGTGGCGGTCGTCTGGGCTTTTTATCGCCGCTATATTGAAAAACTTGTCCGCCTGAAACGAGGATTTAAAGCCGGTCTCGTGCTTTTATTTATCGGGGCACTCATGTTATCCGTCATCCTTTCCAGCGGCATGGAAATGATCTGGCGAGGTGAACCTTACGCTTGGTACACGCCGCTTGCGACAACGGTCGCTTTCATTTTCCAATGGCTTCCGCCTACTATAGCTGAGGTTGGTTTCTATATCTTTTGGTGGGCGCATCTTCTCATTTTGTTAAGCTTTGCTGTCTATGTCCCACAGTCCAAACATGCGCATCTATTGTTTGCTCCGGCCAACGTCTTTTTAGGACGGACGCATAAGGTCGGCCAGCTGAAATCAATTGATTTCGAAGATGAAAGCCAAGAGACATTTGGCGTTAATCATATTAAAGATTTCCAACAGAACCAACTCATTGATTTATATGCTTGCGTGGAATGCGGCCGCTGTACGAACTTTTGCCCGGCAACTGGAACAGGCAAAATGTTGTCGCCAATGGATTTAATCGTGAAGTTGCGAGATCATCTCACGGAATACGGTGCGGCTGTCACATCACGGACGCCATGGATGCCTGCTTTCGCCTTTTCCAATACGAAAGCGAACCAACTCGCTTATGCGGCACAAAGCCAACAAGAAGTGGCCGCTGCCGATGAAAACTACGCTGGTCTTATCGGTAATGTCATTACGGAAGAGGAAATCTGGGCCTGTACCACATGCCGGAACTGTGAGGACCAATGCCCGGTCATGAACGAACATGTCGATAAAATCATTGACTTGCGCCGGTATCTTGTTTTGACCGAAGGAAAAATGGATCCGGATGCACAGCGCGCCATCACCAATATCGAACGGCAAGGCAACCCGTGGGGATTAAACCGCAAAGAACGCGAAGTTTGGCGCGAAGGCCGTGACGATATTGTCGTTCGCACGGTTAAAGAAGTTGAAAAAGCGGGAGAAACCTTTGAATACTTGTTCTGGGTTGGCTCCATGGGCTCGTATGATTCGCGCAGCCAAAAAGTCGTTCAATCGCTCGCTAAAGTCATGAACGTCGCAGGGATCTCTTTTGCGATCTTAGGGAATAAAGAGAAAAACTCCGGCGATACACCGCGGCGCATCGGTAATGAGTTCCTGTTCCAAGAGCTGGCACGCCAAAACATTGAGACGTTCAAAAAACACGGCGTTAAGAAAATCATTACCGCTGACCCGCACGCTTATAATACTTTTAAAAATGAATACCCCGAATTTGGTTTGGAAGGTGTCGAAGTCTATCACCATACTGAACTGATTGCCCAATGGATTAAAGAAGGCCGGATTACACCGAAATATCCAGTAAATGAACGCATCACTTACCATGATTCCTGTTACCTCGGCCGTTATAACGACGTGTATGATCCGCCGCGGGAAATTCTTAAAGCGATACCGGGTGTCGAGCTTGTTGAGATGGAACGCAACCGCGAAACCGCCATGTGCTGTGGTGCTGGTGGCGGGTTAATGTGGATGGAAGACCGTGCCGGCACACGCATCAATGTCGCCCGCACGGAACAAGCGCTCGCCGTCAATCCGACGATTATCAGCAGCGCTTGTCCATATTGCTTAACGATGATGTCTGACGGCACTAAAGCTAAAGAAGTCGAAGACAAAGTTCACACCTTTGATGTGGTTGAGCTGGTGGAACGTTCCATTACCCCACCTGATGCACAACAAGCTGTGTGAGACCAAATTTTAAATGAAGAAGCTTAATTTCATAAAAAATCAGGGGCTTAGGAAGCCCCTCCTTTATCCAAGCTCACCGAGCGAGCGTTCGTTCGGTTAAATGAAACCGCTTACCAATTTTATAAAAATACAAAAGTGGAACTGGAGGATCAAAACATGGGGAGAACAGTAGTCATTAGCGCGGCGAGAACGCCTTTTGGAAAACTTGGAGGTGCGCTTAGCTCCTTAAGCGCATCCGAGCTCGGTGGCATCGCCATCAAGGAAGCCGTCACCCGAAGCGGCCTTGAAGGTGAAGCCATTGATGAGGTCATTTTCGGTAACGTTTTACAAGGAGGACAAGGGCAGATCCCTTCCCGGCAAGCCGCGCGCCACGCGGGTTTACCTTGGTCTGTGCGCACGGAGACGATCAATAAAGTTTGCGCCTCTGGCTTGCGAGCTGTGACGATCGGTGACCAAATCATCCGTGCCGGAGATGCGCGTTCGATTGTCGCTGGCGGCATGGAATCAATGAGTAACGCTCCGTATTTTTTGCCAAACGCTCGGTTTGGTTATCGCATGGGTGACCAAAAAGTTGTGGATTTAATGGTTCATGATGGGTTGACCTGTTCGTTCAGTGGCGTGCATATGGGCATCTATGGTAGTGAGACCGCCGCCAAATTCGGCATCACCCGTGAGGAACAAGACCGCTGGGCGCTCCGAAGCCATCAACGGGCTCAGCAAGCGATTGACAGCGGTAAATTTGCTGATGAAATCGTGCCTGTTGAAGTGCCTGTTCGCCGCGGCGAACCCGTGAAAGTCACAACGGATGAAGCGGTCCGTCGCGATACCTCCCTTGAGAAACTCGCGAAGCTCAAACCCGCATTTAGCCCAGACGGCACGATAACCGCTGGTAATGCCCCGGGGGTCAATGATGGCGCGGGAGCTCTTGTGCTTATGGATGAAAAAGCCGCCGAGCGGCAAGGTAAGGAAGCGCTGGCCACAATCATCGGTCATACAGCGATCGCCATGGAGGCCAAAGATTTTCCGGAGACACCGGGCCGGGTGATTTTAGACCTTTTAAATAAAACCGGTAAAAAACTCTCGGACATCGACTTATTTGAAATCAATGAAGCGTTTGCGGCCGTTGCCCTTACGGCAAATAAAATCGCCGATCTTGATCCGGAGAAGGTGAATGTCAATGGCGGTGCTGTTGCCCTCGGCCACCCAATCGGCGCAAGCGGTGCGCGCATTCTGATGACATTGATTTACGAATTACGACGCCGCGGTGGCGGACTGGGCATTGCGGCGATTTGCAGCGGCGGCGGTCAAGGCGACGCCATTTTAGTTGAAGTATAAGGAGTGATTAACAAATGGAAAAAGTCATGGTCATTGGCGCCGGGCAAATGGGCTCAGGCATTGCTCAAGTATTTGCGGTTTCAGGCTTTGACGTGTTGCTATATGACAATAACGATGCACAGCTTGAAAAAGGTTTGGCCGGCATTCAAAAACGTTTAGCCCGCGACGTGGAAAAGGGCAAGTTAACCGAAAGTGAAAAAGATGAAGCTTTGAAGCGCCTTGTGAAAGCCAATTCCCTTGATGAAGCATCAGGCGTTAGCCTCGTCGTTGAGGCTGTCGTTGAAAACATGGGCGTCAAAACCGAGATTTTTAAGAAATTAGATGAAGTCGCACCGGCTGACGCCATCCTCGCCTCCAATACGTCATCGCTACCTATAACGGAAATCGCCGCCGTCACGTCGCGCCCAGAGAAAGTGATCGGCATGCACTTTATGAATCCGGTTCCCGTGATGAAGCTGGTGGAAGTCATTCGCGGCTTGGCCACATCAGATGAGACATATGAAAAAGTCAAAAACTATGCGGAAAAACTCGGCAAAACCGCGGTCGAAGTCAATGATTTCCCTGGCTTTGTCTCCAATCGGGTTCTGATGCCAATGATTAACGAGGCGATTTACTGCGTCTACGAAGGGGTCGCGACGCCGGAAGCGATTGATGAGGTCATGAAACTCGGCATGAATCATCCGATGGGTCCCCTGACGCTCGCTGATTTTATCGGGCTTGATACCTGCCTTTATATTATGGAAGTCCTGCATGAAGGACTAGGTGATGATAAATATCGGCCATGCCCGCTCTTAAGGAAATATGTCAAGGCGGGTTGGCTCGGCCGGAAGTCTGGGAAGGGATTTTATGACTACAACGGCAATTAAAAAGGAGAGCCCAGCGATGAACCTTCTTTTCACCGAAGAACATGACATGGTGCGCAGAATGGTTCGGGACTTTGCCGAAAAGGAAATCGCGCCTGAAGTGGCGAGAATGGAAGCCGAAGACCGCTTTCCCATTGAAGTGATCAAAAAAATGGGTGAGCTTGGTCTGATGGGCATTCCAGTTCCTGAAGCCTATGGCGGCTCTGGAATGGATTATATGTCGTATATCATCGCCATTCATGAGATTGCAAAAATTAGTGCCACAGTGGGGGTCATTTTATCCGTCCATACCTCCGTCGGCACGAATCCGATTCTTTATTTCGGAACGGAAGCGCAAAAGCAAAAATACATCCCGAAGTTGGCGCGAGGGGAATGGATTGGTGCGTTTGCCTTAACCGAACCAAACGCTGGTTCCGATGCTGCCGCATTAAGCACGCGAGCGGTCCGTCAAGGTGATCACTATGTCCTAAACGGTTCGAAAATTTTTATTACAAATGGCGGAGCGGCCGATGTTTTTATCGTTTTCGCCAAAACAGATCCGGAGCAAGGTAGCCGCGGGGTTACCGCCTTTATTGTTGAACGGGACACCCCTGGCTTCACCATAGGAAAAGCGGAAAAAAAGATGGGCTTGCACGGATCAAGCACAGTCACCTTGCAATTTGACGGGGCCGTTGTACCGGCAGAAAACCGGCTTGGGGAAGAAGGCCAAGGGTTTAAGATTGCCATGTCCAACCTCAATTTCGGCCGCATTGGGATCGCCGCGCAGGCGCTTGGCATCGCTGAAGGTGCTCTCCATCATGCCATTCAATATGCCAAAGACCGAAAACAATTCGGTAAACCGATTGGCGCGCAGCAAGGTGTCGCTTTTAAGCTTGCGGATATGGCAACGGAAGTCGAAGCAGCGAAATTATTAGTCTATCATGCGGCCTTTCTGGCACAAAACAAACAACCGTGCACAAAAGAAGCCTCGATGGCGAAACTATTTGCTTCACAAACAGCGATGAAAACGGCGACAGAAGCCGTCCAGATTTTTGGCGGCTACGGTTACACCGAAGACTATCCCGTTGAGCGTTATTTCCGCGATGCCAAAATCACACAAATCTATGAAGGCACAAACGAGATTCAACATATCGTCATTAGTAAACAGTTACTGAAATAAGAAAAGGGGATTAAACCATGGATTTTAAACTGAGCGAAGAACACGAAATGCTTCGGAAAATGGTGCGTGATTTTGCGGAAAATGAAGTCGCAAAAACCGCAGCTGAGCGTGATGAAACGGAAACGTTTGACCGTTCCATTTTTGATCAAATGGCCGAGCTGGGCTTAACCGGAATTCCTTGGCCGGAAGAATATGGCGGGATTGGGGCGGACTATTTAAGCTACGTCATCGCCGTTGAGGAGCTTTCCCGCGTTGATGCTTCCATTGGTGTAACGTTATCGGCCCATACGTCACTCGCTTGTTGGCCCATTTATAAATTCGGCACTGAAGAACAAAAACAAAAATTTTTGCGTCCCATGGCGGAAGGAAAGAAAATCGGCGCCTATGGTTTGACGGAGCCGGGTTCGGGCTCGGATGCCGGGGCGATGCGCACAACCGCCAAACGCGATGGCGACCATTACATCATTAACGGTAATAAAATTTTTATCACCAATGGCGGTGAAGCCGACATTTATGTTGTTTTTGCCCTAACGAATCCGGAATTAAAACATAAGGGCACAACCGCCTTCATTATCGAAAAAGGCACACCGGGCTTTTCCTTCGGCAAGAAAGAAAAGAAACTTGGCATACGCTCCTCCCCGACACTGGAATTGATTTTTGAAGATTGCCGTGTGCCGGCAGAAAACGTCCTCGGGGAAGAGGGGCAAGGCTTTAAAATTGCCATGATGACGCTTGACGGTGGCAGAAACGGCATTGCCGCCCAAGCCGTCGGCATTGCCCAAGGCGCTTTGGATGCGGCCATTGCTTACGCCAAAGAGCGTAAACAATTTGGCAAACCGATCGGCGCGCAACAAGCCATCGGGTTTAAGCTTGCCGATATGGCAACAAAAGTGGAAGCGGCTCGCCTTTTAACCTATCAAGCCGCATGGCTCGAATCGAACGGCCTCCCCTACGGCCAAGCTTCGGCGATGTCGAAACTGTTTGCCGGCGATACAGCGATGGAAGTCACAACCGAAGCGGTCCAAGTATTTGGTGGTTACGGATATACCAAAGATTATCCGGTTGAACGATTCATGCGCGACGCCAAAATCACGCAAATCTATGAAGGTACTAATGAAATTCAACGTCTCGTCATCTCGCGTGCTTTGCTAAAATAAAAGGTTTTCTGAGAGAAGCTGGTTTTCATGCACATGCTTGCCGAACAAATTTTACAAAAGGATATCCGCGCTTTGGCTCGGGCAATCACCTATGTGGAAAACGACCATGAAGACAAATTGGCGCTCATGAGTGATTTGTATCCGGCAACGGGCAAGGCGCGGTGCATCGGTATTACCGGTGCACCGGGAGCCGGGAAAAGCACGTTTGTGAACCGTTTAATCGACTACTTGCGCTCACTTGACTTACGTGTGGCCGTCTGTGCGATTGACCCGACAAGCCCGTTCAGCGGTGGTGCCATTCTTGGCGACAGGGTGCGGATGGCCAAACATTTTACCGACCCAAAAGTGTTTATCCGCAGCATGGGTACACGTGGCAGTCTTGGCGGATTATCGCGAACAACAAAAGATGTCATTAAAATCATGGATGCCTTTGGGTTTGATGTCATTCTGATCGAAACGGTCGGCGTCGGGCAATCGGAACTCGACATTATGAAAGTGGCGGATACGACGGCAGTGGTCGTCACCCCGGGGTCAGGAGATGTCATACAAGTGTTTAAGGCTGGCATTATGGAAATTGCCGATCTCTTTGTCATCAATAAAGCCGATTTGCCTGGGGTCGGCCCGCTTCATGCCCAAATTAACGCGATGCTCGATTTGGCGAAAGACCATGAAGCTTGGCGTCCTCCCGTCAAACGGGTCAGTGCGGCAAAAAACGAAGGCATTGCGGAATTTTGGGCAGCCTGTGAAGCCCATGCAGCCTACCTTTTGGAAAGCGGCGAAGGAATGAAGCGCAGGAGGCGGAATAAAGAGCGGGAAATTCTTGAAATTATTCAGGACGAAGCCTCCCGCCGCATTGAGCAGTTTTTTATAGAGGAAAAAGAACATATTGCGGCTTCTTCATTAGATCCGTATACACTCGCTGCTCGGCTCGTTGATAAATGGTTCCAAAATCAGGAAAAGGAGATCATGCAAAAAAACGGGGAACTTTAGTGAATTCGTCGAAAAAAAGGGTCATGACTCTCACGACCTCATTCGACAGTTCCCGCGAAAAAAGATCAAAACCCACCCGATTTCAACTCCGCCGGTAGTTCGTAAAATTTTTTGAGTGACGGGAAAAGGAGGGGTGAGGGTGATGCCGAAAAATGTGGAAACAACGGTTAAAGATGAAAAGTTAATCAAACAGCGCCGGGCTGAACTCATTAAAGCGGCCGTCAAGCTGTTTACCGAGAAGGGATTTCATCGGACGACGACGAGGGAAATCGCACGTGAAGCAGGCTTCAGCATCGGAACATTGTATGAATACATTCGAACGAAAGAAGATGTCCTTTACCTCGTTTGCGATGATATTTATAACAAAGTCAGCGACAGACTGCGCGCCACGATAGCCCTTAAAGGCGATGGAGTGGAATGTCTGAAAGCGGCGGTTGCGGGCTGTGTGAAGGTCATGGATGACATGCAGGATGAAGTGCTCGTCATGTACCAAGAGGCGAAATCGCTGTCCAAAGAGTCACTCCCTTATGTGTTGAATAAGGAATTAGAGATGGTAAAGCTTCTTGAAGATGTATTAGATCATTGCATCCGCCTTGGCGCGCTTCATCTTACGGAAAAAGAAAAAGAATTTTATGCTCACCACATCCTTGTCCTTTGTCAAATGTGGGCGTTTCGTCGCTGGAGTTTAGCCAAAACATTTACCGTTCACGAATATACGGCCTATTTAATCGATGCGATTCTTTATGGGATTTCTGTTCAAAAAGCCCCATCGATCGATCAAAAATCATGAAGGGAGTGGACCGAATTGGCAAAACCATTATATCGTCCCAAACATCATGTCCGTTTTGTCACCGCTTCAAGTCTATTTGACGGCCATGATGCCTCCATTAACATCATGCGCCGCATTCTCCAACAAGGCGGTGCGGAAGTCATCCATTTGGGTCATAACCGTTCGGTTGAGGAAGTTGTTGAAGCGGCCATTCAGGAAGACGTACAAGGCATTGCCGTTTCATCTTACCAAGGCGGTCACATGGAATATTTTAAATATATGTATGACCTATTGCAGGAACGAGGCGCTGGGCATATCCGCATTTATGGCGGGGGCGGCGGTGTCATTATTCCTCCAGAGATCAAGGAGCTGCATGAATACGGCATCGCCCGCATCTTTTCTCCGGATGACGGCCGCGAATTGGGCCTCGAAGGCATGATCAGCATCATGTTAGAGGAATGCGATTTTCCGACAATCACTGAATTGCGAGACGAAATGGAACGCGTAAGACAAGGCGATAAACGCGCTTTAGCTCAAGTGATTACGCTGGCCGAAAGCGAGCACCCGGCCTTTCGTGAAGTCTCTAGCGCGCTGGAAAGCGTTGCGCAAGCGAAAACTATTCCCGTCCTTGGGATCACCGGTACGGGTGGCGCAGGGAAAAGCTCGCTGACCGACGAGCTCGTCCGTCGCTTTTTAAATCACTACAGCGACAAGCGAATTGCCATTTTATCCGTCGATCCGACGAAACAAAAAACGGGCGGGGCGCTTCTCGGCGACCGTATCCGGATGAATTCCATTAATAATCCGCGCGTTTATATGCGATCCTTGGCGACACGGCAGTCAAAATCAGAGCTTTCCGATGCCATTCGCGATTGCCTGGCTGTAGTCAAACAAGCACCGTTTGACCTCATTATCGTTGAAACGAGTGGTATTGGTCAGGGGGATGCGGAAATTACGCAAATCGCCGATGTGGCGATGTATGTCATGACGAGTGATTACGGTGCGCCGTCGCAGCTTGAAAAAATTGACATGATTGATTTTGCCGACATCATCGTCATCAATAAATTTGACCGAAAAGGTTCAGAAGACGCGCTGAGGGATGTCCGCAAACAATATCAGCGCAGCCACCTTTTATTTGGTCAAGCGCCCGAAACGATGCCGGTCTATGGAACGATCGCCAGCCAATTTAATGATGCCGGAACGAATGTTTTATTCGGAGCTCTCGTTGAGAAAATCAACGAAAAAACGCACGTCAATTGGGAGCCTGTCAGAACCGATACAATGACGGTGAAAAAAGAAAACGTCATCATTCCTCCGGAGAAAGTCAACTACCTTGGTGACATTGTGAAAACCGTCCGGGATTATAAAGCGTTCGTGGCTCAACAAGTCCGCTGTGCTCGGCGCGCGTATCAATTAAACGGCACCATTGAAGCGCTGAAAGAAGAGCCAGGGGACCATAGCAAAGAAATTGCCAAAATCGAAGCGATGAAGGCGGCCTGGCTGGATAAACTGCATCCTGACTCCAAGAAAATTTTGGAGGGATGGGACGATTTAAAGAAAAAATACAGCCAGAAAACGTTGACGGTAAACATTCGCGGCAAAGAAATTGTCAATGAATTGACGACCAAAAGCTTATCTGGTTTAGACATTCCGAAAGTCGCCTTGCCCAAGTATGAAGACTGGGGGGATATCCTGAACTGGGCATACAAAGAAAACGTGCCAGGGGCGTTCCCATTTACAGCCGGCGTGTTCCCGTTTAAGCGGAAAGGTGAAGACCCGAAACGTCAATTTGCAGGGGAAGGCACACCGGAGCGCACGAATAAACGCTTCCACTACTTGTCAAAAGACGATCCAGCCAAACGGTTAAGCACCGCGTTTGATTCCGTCACTTTATATGGCGAAGACCCCGACCGTCGGCCCGACATTTATGGGAAAATCGGCGAAAGCGGCGTCAGCGTTTGCACGTTAGATGATATGAAAAAACTGTATGCCGGTTTTGACCTTTGCCATCCGTCCACATCGGTGTCGATGACGATCAATGGACCCGCTCCGATTCTTCTAGCGATGTTTATGAATACGGCGATTGACCAACAACTGGAGAAATTTGAAGCGGAAAATGGCCGCAAGCCGACCAAAGAAGAGGCAGAGGAAATTAAAGCGAGAACCTTATCCACCGTCCGCGGCACAGTGCAAGCTGATATTTTAAAAGAAGACCAAGGGCAAAACACCTGTATTTTCTCTACGGAATTCGCTTTGCGGATGATGGGCGACATTCAACAATACTTTATTGACCATAAGGTGCGCAATTACTATTCTGTCTCCATCTCGGGCTATCATATTGCTGAAGCGGGGGCCAACCCGATTTCGCAGTTAGCGTTTACGCTCGCCAACGGCTTTACGTATGTCGAGTATTATTTAAACCGCGGGATGCATATCGATGACTTTGCGCCAAACTTATCTTTCTTCTTTTCCAACGGGCTCGACCCTGAATATACAGTCATCGGTCGGGTGGCTCGCCGCATTTGGGCAACAGTCATGAAATATAAGTACGGGGCAAATGAGCGCAGCCAAAAACTTAAATACCACATCCAGACATCCGGTCGCTCGCTCCACGCGCAGGAAATAGACTTTAACGACATCCGGACAACGCTTCAGGCGCTTATGGCGATTTATGATAACTGTAACTCGCTACACACCAATTCCTATGATGAGGCGATTACGACGCCATCCGAGGAATCGGTCCGCCGAGCGATGGCGATTCAGTTGATCATCACAAAAGAACTCGGCTTGGCCAAAAATGAAAATCCGCTACAAGGCGCCTACATTATCGAAGAGCTGACGGAACTTGTTGAAGAAGCTGTTTTGGCGGAATTTGAACGCATCAATGCCCGTGGCGGCGTGCTCGGCGCCATGGAAGTGATGTACCAACGAGGGAAAATTCAAGACGAGTCGCTTTATTATGAAATGAAAAAGCACTCTGGTGAGCTCCCAATTATTGGTGTTAACACCTACCTCAATCCGAACAAATCTGAGGAAGTCATTCAAGAATTAACCTTAGCCCGGGCGACGAAAGAAGAAAAGGAACAGCAAATCAGGAACCTACAAGCTTTCCATGAAAAACATGCCGCGGAAGTCGATCAAGCTTTGGCTGAACTAAAAGAAACAGCGCTTTCTGGCGGCAATATTTTCGAAACATTAATGGAAACCGTAAAACACGCAAGCCTTGGCCAAATTACCCGTGCCCTCTACGAAGTAGGAGGCCAATACCGCCGAAACATGTAAAACCCAATCGAGGGCTGTCACTTGCCATTAGAGGCACCCATCGACAAGGTGCGGCAAGCGGCGCCCTTTCTTTTCTTTATGTATGATTTTGTAAAAAACGGTGGATAATTGTGGCTGATGCTCGGTCAATTGCGACTTGCGGCGTGGACCTTATATTCTATATAATGTTTCTTGCAGTATTTCGGACGGAAAGGGTGAAAAGGATGGCACAGCAAAACCTCACCGATGATAAACCGCTCATTGATCGCGTCTACGATTTTCTCGCCGGTAAAAAGCAAGCCATGAACTTTTACGACTTGGCCAATGGTGTTATCCCAAGTGATATCGAAGGCGAAGAGCGCATCGATGTTTTAGCTCGTCTTTATACAACAATGAATATCGACGGTCGGTTTCTCGCGGTCGGTCAAAATTTCTGGGGTCTGAAAGATTGGTATCCGGTTGAACAGCAGGATGAAGACGTCGCTTCTCATTTGACGACGAAGCGCAAGCGCCGCGCGTTGAATGACGACTACGACGATTTCGATGATTTAGATGAAGACTTGATCGACGACTACGACGACATTGACGAAGACCTTGTTGACGATTATGATGACATCGATGAAGAGCACGAGTTGGACGATTACGATGATGAAGACCTTCTCGGAGACGACGATTTTGACGACACCGATGACGATACAGATGTGGATGAGGAACTGGAAATTGACGAAGACGACGATGAAGAACTCTCGTAATATCTTTTAGTTGATTCGAAAGTGAAACTCTGCTAAAATCACTTTTGGGCTATACGAGAACGATTTCGGTGTGCCTCCTGTTACAGGAGGCACACTTTTTATTTTTTATAAAGCTTTTAAAGTGCCCGCTTACTCGACTGCTTTTAATGAAAATGAACATACTAATCTTTAAAGGGGGATGTCTCTTTTGGCAAAATACATTTTTGTAACTGGCGGTGTTGTGTCTTCTCTTGGCAAAGGGATTACGGCGGCATCATTAGGTCGCTTGTTAAAAAACAGAGGGCTGAATGTCACCATTCAAAAATTTGACCCGTATATCAATGTCGACCCGGGTACGATGAGCCCGTATCAACACGGAGAAGTTTTCGTGACGGATGATGGAGCTGAAACCGACCTTGACCTCGGTCATTATGAACGGTTTATTGATATCAACTTAAATAAATACTCTAACGTCACAACAGGAAAAATTTATTCCTCGGTGCTCCGAAAAGAACGTCGCGGAGATTACCTTGGGGCGACGGTTCAAGTCATTCCGCACATTACAAATGAAATCAAAGAGCGCGTTTTTCGAGCTGGCCGGGAAACCGGGGCCGATGTCGTGATTACCGAAATCGGCGGTACGGTTGGCGACATTGAAAGTCTACCTTTTCTTGAAGCCATCAGGCAGATCAAAAGCGATGTCGGCATTGAAAACGTCATGTATATTCATTGCACACTTGTCCCGTACATTAGAGCTGCCGGGGAATTGAAAACAAAACCAACGCAGCACAGCGTGAAGGAGTTACGCAGCTTAGGCATTCAGCCGAATATTATCGTCGCCAGAACTGAAATTCCGCTGTCTCAAGATATGAAGGAAAAGATAGCCCTGTTTTGCGACATTGAGGTCGAAAGTGTGATTGAATGTCTAGATGCCGATACCCTTTACGAAATTCCGCTTGCTCTTCAAGCACAGCATCTTGACACCATCGTTTGCCGCCATTTGCATCTCAATTGTCAAGAAGCGGACATGACGGAATGGCGGGAGCTTGTCAATAAGGTAAAACATTTGCAAAAATCTGTGACCATCGGCCTTGTGGGTAAATATGTTAATTTGCAGGATGCCTACATCTCCGTTGTCGAAGCATTGCGCCATGCGGGCTATGATTATAATAGTGAGGTTCAAGTCAAATGGATCAACTCGGAAACCATAAATGATGAGAACGTCGGGGAACTTCTTGGTGACGTCAGCGGCATACTTGTGCCCGGCGGTTTTGGAGATCGCGGAATTGAAGGTAAATTAACAGCCATCCGTTACGCTCGTGAAAACAAAGTGCCGTTTCTCGGGATTTGCCTCGGCATGCAAATGGCTTCGGTGGAATTTGCCCGTAATGTTTTAAATTATAAAGATGCTCAATCGACGGAGATTAATCCCGATACGACCCACCCCATTATCGATCTATTGCCTGAGCAAAAAGATGTCGAGGATATGGGCGGGACGCTACGCTTGGGGTTATATCCTTGCAAGCTTGTCGAAGGCACCAAAGCCAGAGAAGCCTATGGGGAACCTGTCATTTATGAACGCCACCGCCATCGCTACGAATTTAATAACGAGTACCGGCAAGTGATGGAAAAGCATGGCTTTGTCTTTTCCGGTTTAAGTCCGGATGGGCGTTTAGTTGAAATCATTGAATTGCGTGACCACCCATGGTTTGTCGCTTCGCAATTCCATCCCGAATTTAAATCAAGGCCGACAAAACCACAGCCGCTTTTTAAACAATTTGTCGGCGCAGCATTAAATTTTAAAAAGAATTAAAATGAAGATGCTAAAAATTAATCCTTTAATCCAAAATCGAACGATAAAATAGCAAAGACCGATAAGCAAAGTGGTTGGGACAAAAGTGGCTAAAAGGCCGCGTCCCAAAAATAGAGGTTGGGCAAAAAGTGGCTAAAAGGTTGACCGCATCCCAATAATAACCCCATATCACTTTAAAAGTGGTACGGGGTTATTCGTTTTAATGTGACTTTATTTATATTGTTGGGGACAAATTTTTGGGAAATTGACTTATGTCCCAGCTCTTTTTAAATTTTAAAAGTTCCACCATTTTGGACGAAGTAATTAAAAAGGGCAGGAGGCTTGGCTTTTCTCCTATGCGAAATCAGCATGAGGTGTATGCCCTTGGTAAATTCATGGGTCAAAGCGAGAAGGTGACTATTCATATCAAAAAAGCAGGATATTTCCTTCTATTTATCGAATATTGGGAGATGAAAGGCGAGAGATCACGATAAAGAGGTGACGTAGGATGAGTAATGCCAAAAAAATTTTAGTCGTAGATGATCAATTTGGGATTCGGATTCTGCTAAATGAAATTTTTAAAAAAGAAGGTTACGTCACTTATCAAGCAGCAAATGGCGAGCAAGCTTTGTCTCTGGTGAAAGAGCATCAACCGGATCTCATCATTTTGGACATGAAAATTCCCGGCATGGACGGCATTGAAATCCTAAAAAAGCTGAAGGAAGATGCCTTAAAGGCGAAAGTCATCATCATGACGGCCTATGGTGAACTGGATATGATTCAGGAGGCCATGGCGCTCGGTGCCATCACGTATTTTTCCAAACCCTTTGATATCGATGAGTTGTTGGTTACGGTAAAGGAGCATTTAGACTAATACATATCTGCTTTCCATTTTCATCACAAGACTTTCCTTCACCGCAAAGCCTTACGATTTTTTCCCTTAGTCGTTTATATGCTATAATAATCATGTTTTATGAGCAATTCGTTAACAATGAAAATAAGGTGTAAAGGGGTCTGCCTATACATAACGAGCCCGTATGCTGACGACGGGCGAGCATCTTATTATTCATTTTTAAGGAGGAAACGAACATGGCTTTGGAATCCATGACGAGAATGTTAAACAAAGCAAGGGCTGAACAATATGCTGTCGGGCAATTTAATATCAATAACCTGGAATTTACCCAAGCCATTCTGCAAGCAGCGGAAGAAGAAAAATCACCGGTTATTTTAGGGGTTTCAGAAGGTGCGGCCAAATATATGGGTGGTTTTAAATTGGTCGTTGCCATGGTCAAAGCCTTAATGGATGAATATCATATTACTGTCCCCGTTGCCATTCATTTGGATCACGGATCATCCTTTGAAAAATGTGTGCAAGCCGTGCAAGCCGGTTTTACATCGGTGATGATTGATGGCTCTCATTATTCATTGGAAGAAAACATTGCGTTAACAAAAAAAGTTGTTGAAATGGCTCATGCTGTAGGCGTGTCCGTTGAAGCCGAACTCGGCCGGATCGGTGGTCAGGAAGATGATCTTGTCGTGACAGATGCTGAAGCTATGTATGCCGTTCCGTCTGAATGTAAACAATTGATTGACGAAACCGGTGTAGACTGCTTTGCTCCGGCTCTTGGTTCCGTTCACGGACCGTATAAAGGTGAACCGAAACTTGGGTTTGACCGCATGGAAGAAATCAAAAATCTGACCGGCGTCCCGCTTGTCCTGCACGGCGGCACCGGCATTCCGACAATGGACATTAAACGGGCGATTGAACTTGGACACGCCAAAATCAATGTGAACACCGAAAACCAAATTGCGGCAACGAAAGTCGTTCGCGACGTGCTCGCACAAAAACCGGATTTGTATGACCCGCGGAAATATCTTGGGCCAGCTCGTGACGCCATCAAAGAAACGGTTAAGGGTAAAATGCGCGAATTTGGTTCATCAGGTAAAGCGTAAAACCAACTTTTTTGAAAGATCTGTCGTCTGAAAAAAGCGGATAGCTAAAAAGGGGAACGGAGGGATTCGCGATGAAATTTTTCATTGATACGGCTAATCTCGATCAAATTAAGGAAATCCACGGACTTGGCTTGCTGAGCGGCGTGACGACGAATCCGACTTTAGTAGCCAAAGAAAACGTCGACTTCCATGATCGATTGCGGGAAATTACAGCCTTCGTGAAAGGCTCCGTCAGCGCTGAGGTCGTCTCAACAACGGCGGATGAAATGGTGGCAGAAGGGCGGGAACTCGCTCGGATTGCCCCAAATATCACTGTCAAAATACCAATGACAGAAGCGGGGATGACGGCCGTTTCGAAACTTTCGGCCGAAGGTATTAAAACCAATGTCACGCTCGTGTTTTCTGCTAACCAAGCGCTGCTAGCCGCACGTGCCGGAGCGACCTACGTTTCCCCGTTTGTTGGGCGGTTAGATGATATCGGTCATGATGGTATTGCCCTCATTGCGGAAATCCGTGAATTGTTTGACATTCACGATTTGGATACGGAAATCATCGCTGCTTCCATTCGCCATACCGCCCATGTCACACAGGCAGCTTTAGCAGGAGCGCATATTGCCACCATCCCATATACTGTATTTAAGCAATTGTTTAAACACCCCTTAACCGATAAAGGATTAGCGAACTTTTTGAACGATTGGGCGAAATATCAATCAAAAAGGTAAGCTTCCTTTCACACGACCTTTGACCGAACCATTGGGGAAGAACCATCTCAATAAAAAGGGAGTTTATCATGGAAAAAATAATGATCGAAGGCGGACATCGTCTTAATGGAACAATCACAATTGGCGGTGCCAAAAATAGTGCCGTAGCGTTAATACCTGCAGCGATTTTAGCGGATTCCACGGTCACCATCGATCAATTACCGGATATATCGGACGTCAGGCATCTTTGCGAATTACTAAAGGAAATAGGCGGGAAAGTCTCTTTTCAAAATAATACGCTAACCATCGATCCGTCCCAAATGGTCCCCATGCCGTTGCCAAACGGCCGTGTGAAAAAGCTCCGCGCTTCCTACTATTTAATGGGTGCCATGCTCGGACGGTTCAAAAAGGCGGTTGTCGGCTTACCCGGCGGTTGTAATTTAGGGCCAAGACCGATTGACCAACACATTAAAGGCTTTGAAGCGCTCGGGGCGAAAGTCACGAATGAACAAGGCGCCATTTATCTCAGGGCCGAGGAGTTGCGCGGTGCGCGCATTTATCTGGATGTTGTCAGTGTCGGCGCTACGATCAACATTATGCTTGCCGCTGTCCGGGCCAAAGGCCGAACGATTATTGAAAATGCCGCCAAAGAACCGGAAATTATTGACGTCGCCACCCTTTTATCAAGCATGGGCGCCAAAATTAAAGGAGCAGGTACCGATGTCATCCGTATTGATGGCGTCGACGCCTTGCACGGCTGCCGCCATTCCATCATCCCGGACCGCATCGAAGCAGGGACGTATATGATTTTAGCTGCCGCTATGGGGGAACGGGTGATCATTGATAACGTTATTCCGCAACATGTCGAGTCGCTGACGGCAAAGCTCAGAGAAATGGGCGTTGACATCGAGGTTTATGATGATCAAATCGCGATCTCCCGCGGCACGAAGCCATTGAAAAAGGTCGACGTGAAAACACTTGTCTACCCGGGTTTTCCGACAGACCTACAGCAACCTTTTACGGCGCTTCTTACACAAGCCCACGGTACAAGCATCGTTACGGATACCATTTACGGTGCGCGTTTTAAACATGTTGATGAATTGCGGCGAATGGGTGCCGATATTAAAGTTGAGGGAAGCTCAGCGATTATTGAAGGGCCGACGAAATTACAAGGTGCGCGCGTGAAGGCTTCGGAACTGCGAGCTGGGGCTTCCTTGGTGGTCGCCGGAGCAATGGCACACGGCATTACAGAAATCACTGGGGTGGAACATATCCATCGCGGTTACAGCCATTTAATAGAAAAGTTGAGGAATGTCGGCGCAAATATTTGGAGCGAACAAACCGGTGCCGAAGAAGATGAAACGGCGAGGGTTGGCGACTGAGCTTTTTCTTTAAAAAACTTATAAAGACTTCAAGCGCTTTCTTCATCGCTTGGACAAGTGCTTTATCGTTTGGCGACATAAAGCTGAAAGGAAGATGGAGATGGAAAGAAGTCTTTCAATGGAACTAGTAAGAGTCACCGAAGCAGCAGCCTTAGCCTCCGCCCGTTGGCTTGGACGCGGCAAAAAGGCTGAAGCCGATGATGCCGCGACAACGGCGATGCGCCGGGTGTTCGATACAATTCCGATGAAAGGAACCGTCGTGATCGGCGAAGGAGAAATGGACGAGGCGCCGATGCTATATATCGGTGAAAAACTTGGCACCGGCTACGGCCCCAGAGTGGATGTTGCTGTCGATCCGTTGGAAGGCACCAACATTGTAGCCAATGGAACGTGGAATGCCTTGGCGGTCATTGCCATTGCCGATGACGGCTGTCTTTTGCATGCCCCGGATATGTATATGGAAAAAATCGCTGTCGGCCCTGAATCTGTCGGCTGCATCGACCTTGATGCGCCGGTTGTGGATAATCTAAAAGCCGTGGCCAAAGCCAAAAATAAAGATATTGAGGATCTTGTCGCGATTATCCTCGATCGCGAACGCCACGAAAAACTCATCCATGAGGTGCGGGAAGCTGGCGCCCGAATCAAACTCATTCCTGACGGTGATGTCGCTGCTGCCATTTCGACCGCTTTTGAGGACACCGGTGTTGACATATTATTTGGAACCGGAGGAGCGCCTGAGGGCGTCATCTCTGCTGTAGCGCTGAAGTGTCTCGGCGGGGAATTGCAAGGGCGGCTTGTCGCGCAAAACAAAGCGGAAATGGAACGCTGCAAAAAAATGGGCATTGAAGACTTGAATCAAATCCTCCGCATGGATGACTTAGTCAAAGGGGACGATGCCATTTTTGCTGCCACCGGTGTCACAGACGGCGAACTTTTAAAAGGCGTCCGGTTTAACGGGACATCAGGCATCACTCATTCCGTCGTCATGCGCGCCAAATCCGGCACCGTGCGTTTTATCCACGGTACCCACAGTCTTAAAAAGAAACCTAACCTCGTCATTAAATGAAAAGGGCAAAAGGCAGTACGAAATCATAAAGTACTGCCTTGCAAACTTTTATTTGAAGCCGTATAATAAGGCAGAATAGAACACACTTTCCGCCGTCGAACGAAGCAAAACTCTGCCAGGACTCCTTTTAAACCTCTCTGTTCTCGTTTCCTTTATGATGTCCATAAGGTACATTGAGTCTTGGGATGGGACAAGTTTTCCTCTTAAAATCATAGTTTGAATCATCGATTTTTTGGTTAGAATAAGGGATAGAAAGATAAAATGAAAAGCATTTCAGCTTCTTATCTATTGATATAATTTTACCTTCCTTACAGGCCGAAAACCGCATGATGCACCAACACCCCGATGGACCTAAAATGGTTCAGTCTTGTGCGGCATTTATTCCCTTTATTCGACTTTTTCATGACATATAGAAAAAACATAGCCAACCCGTGATGGGTTTCGGTGTTGAATGGTCAAATTTTGCTTGCCTACCATACCCAATCGCTTGATCCAATAGAATAAAAACAAATAAAGCGTGGTGTCATAATGGGAGTTACCTTATCAGAATTAGAAAATATGAAACTTAAAGATTTGTATCAACTGGCGAAGCACTACAAAATCTCTTACTATGGTAAGCTGAATAAACGCGAGTTGATTTTTGCCATTTTAAAAGCTCAGGCCGAACAAGACGGCTTATCCTTCATGGAAGGGGTATTGGAAATCATCCCGAATGAAGGATTCGGTTTTTTGCGTCCGATCAATTATTCACCCAGCTCTGAAGACATCTATATTTCCGCTTCGCAAATTCGCCGTTTTGACTTGCGGAACGGGGATAAGGTTTCCGGTAAAGTGCGACCGCCGAAGGAAAACGAACGCTATTACGGCTTGTTGCACGTCGAAGCAGTGAACGGTGAAAATCCTGATACGGCAAGGGAACGCGTCCACTTTCCAGCGTTGACACCGCTTTATCCAGACCGGAAAATGCATTTGGAGACGACTCCAGAAAACATTGCCACCCGGGTCATTGATATGATTGCCCCTGTTGGCTTTGGCCAGCGCGGACTAATCGTTGCGCCGCCAAAAGCAGGTAAAACGATGCTGCTCAAGCAAATTGCCAACAGCATCACGACGAATCACCCCGAGGTCGAGCTGATCATGCTGCTCGTCGATGAACGCCCTGAGGAAGTCACAGACATCGAGCGATCGGTGCAAGGAGAAGTCGTCAGCTCCACATTTGACGAAGTTCCGGAAAATCATATCAAAGTGTCGGAACTCGTTCTTGAGAGAGCGATGCGCCTCGTCGAGCATAAGAAAGATGTCGTCATCTTAATGGACAGCATCACGCGCTTGGCCCGCGCCTATAACCTTGTCATCCCGCCGAGCGGCCGCACGCTTTCCGGCGGTATTGACCCGGCAGCTTTCCACCGCCCGAAACGATTCTTCGGGGCTGCGCGCAATATTGAGGAAGGCGGTAGCCTCACCATTCTTGCAACGGCTTTAATTGACACCGGTTCGCGGATGGATGATGTCATTTATGAAGAATTTAAAGGAACTGGGAACATGGAGCTTCATCTCGACCGCCGTTTGGCCGAACGCCGCATCTTCCCAGCCATTGACATCCGCCGTTCCGGAACGCGGAAAGAAGAACTTTTGATTGAAAAAGAACATCTCGAACATTTATGGGCGATGCGCAAAACGATGGATGAAACGCCGGAATTCGTGGAACATTTTTACCGCCGCCTCAAACAGACACGATCCAACGAGGAGTTCTTCGATTTATTTGCCAAAGAACGAAGTGGAAAATTATAAAAGGAAAAAGCATGTGTAAAATTTATCGGAGCAAAGTGATGGAAAAATAGAGAAGGCACTCTAACATAAATCGGCGCCTTGAAATGAGGGACCACTCCTGTTATAATGTCATTTGTGTAATTAACTCTGGTTTGAAAGATTAACCAGGGCATAAAGGAGCTGAAACGAAGATGAAAAACGCCATTCATCCGGGATATCATAAAGTAAAAGTCCAATGCGCTTGCGGAAACGAATTCGAAACCGGTTCGACCAAAGAAGGTCCGATCCGTGTCGAAGTGTGCTCCGAATGCCATCCATTCTATACGGGGCGTCAACGCTTCACCGAAACCGGCGGCCGTGTGGACCGTTTCAAAAAGAAATACAACCTCAAATAATGTTATACAAAATCAAGGGGTTGACTCAACACGATGGGCGAAAAACTCCGCCAGAACGATATATAGAGGTTCTCACACAATGTTCCACTATATAACAGCTTTGGCGGAAAGCCTTCTTGAGTCAACCTCTTTTCAATAGGTGCTTATGTCTGGGGATGCTGTCACCCGGTTTAACTATGGAATAAAAACGAAAGGATGTTTGCGGCATGCCATTTTACCGCAAATGCGGCTCGATTGAATGTATCTGCGGCGGGATGTTTTCCGGAAAATCGGAAGAACTCATTCGGCGCGTCAGAAGGGCGGCTTATGGGAAACAAAAAGTGCAAGTTTTTAAACCGATGATTGATAATCGCTATGACGTGGATTCAGTCGTTTCCCACGATGGTAAATCGATTGAAGCGCGTCCGATCGAATGGTCCAAAGACATCCTTAATCTCGTTGAAGAAGATACGGACGTCGTTGCCATTGATGAAATTCAGTTCTTTGATGATTCGATCGTCACAGTCGTAAAAATCTTGGCTGATCGTGGGAAACGCGTCATCTTTGCCGGTTTGGACATGGATTTTCGCGGCGAGCCGTTTCACCCTGTCCCTGAACTCATGGCCATCGCCGAGAGCGTCACGAAACTGAATGCCATCTGCGTCATATGCGGAAACCCAGCCAGCCGCACGCAGAGACTTATTGACGGAAAGCCCGCCGCCTATACCGATCCGGTCATTATGGTCGGCGCCGCAGAATCCTATGAAGCCCGCTGCCGCGATTGTCACGAGGTACCCGGCAAACCTATCCCAATCTTGAAAAAAGAACTTGAACTTAAATAAAACCGAAACCTCTGGTACCACCGATGAGTGAATTTAACCGTTAAGGCATATATCAGTCAAAAAAGGACCACAGTGCATAGAGCTGTGGTTTTTCTAATTGGTGAAGGAATGTACTTCTGGAACAAAAAAACCCCCGCGCTCCTCGTTTTTGTTCCTGGTTTTTCGCCGATGGCTTTTTAGATTTTAAAAAGGTAGCGGCATCGATCCAGGGCTTTGGCACCCCATTAAATCGGGAAATGACAACAACGGCTTTGACAAAATCTATTTTAGATTAAATTGAAGCTTGTTCTGAGCCTCCTTATACTTGAATTGTGGATAAAATATGAACGCCACGAGAAATGTAAACGTTTTATTAAGGAGGACTTACCATGACGGCGATTGCCGAAAAACATACACAGCAAACGTCTTTTAAAGTAAAAATCCAGCGTTTGGGCAGCTTCTTAAGCGGAATGATCATGCCGAACATTGGTGCATTTATCGCTTGGGGGTTAATTACAGCATTATTTATCCCAAAAGGATATCTGCCAAACAAGCATTTGGCAGAGCTAGTCGACCCCATTATTAAATTTCTTTTGCCCATCTTAATTGGTTATACCGGGGGTAAAATCGTTTATAAGGAACGCGGTGGCGTTGTCGGCGCTGTGGCGACAATCGGTGTTATCGTTGGATCCGATGTGACGATGTTCTTAGGTGCCATGATTATGGGGCCGATCGGCGCCTATTGCATTAAGCAGTTTGACAGAGCCGTGGAAGGTAAAATTCGCCAAGGCTTTGAAATGATTGTCAACAACTTCTCAGCCGGTATTATCGGTGGGATCTTAGCGATTCTTGCTTTCCTCGGCATTGGCCCGGCTGTTCAAACCTTAGACCACTGGCTGACAACGGGTGTTCAATTTATCGTTGATGCCAATCTCATTCCATTAGCTAATATTTTTATTGAACCAGCAAAAGTCTTGTTCCTTAACAATGCCATAAACCACGGGATTTTGACACCGCTTGGCATTCAAGAGGCAAAAGAGCACGGTTACTCTATTTTATTCTTACTAGAAGCAAACCCTGGCCCTGGTATTGGCCTGCTACTAGCCTATATGTTCTTTGGCAAAGGGACAGCCAAAACATCCGCTCCCGGTGCGGCTTTAATTCAGTTCATTGGCGGTATTCACGAAATTTATTTCCCATACGTCCTGATGAACCCGTTATTAGTGTTTGCGGTCATGGCGGGTGGCGTCAGCGGTGTCTTTACTTTAAACCTTTTACACGCTGGCTTAATCGCCCCAGCTTCACCAGGAAGCATTATTGCCGTTCTTGCCATGACACCAAAAGGGCATTATTTCGGAGTTTTAGCTGGCGTCATCGTGGCAGCGGCCGTCACCTTTATCGTTGCCTCGTTCATCCTTAAAACGAGCAAACAGACGGAACAAAATCTTTTAGAAGCTGCTGATAAAATGCAACAAATGAAAGGTAAGAAAAGTAGCGTCGCTTCTGTTTTTGATAGTCAAGCGAATCAAGAAAACTTAGAAAAAACGGTCAACAAAATCGTGTTTGCTTGTGATGCCGGAATGGGCTCGAGTGCGATGGGTGCCTCCATCCTCCGGAAAAAAGTGAAAGATGCGGGCTTAGACATCGAAGTCACGAATACGTCGATTAACAATCTTCCCGATGATGCCGATGTGGTAGTCACTCAAGAAGAATTGACCAACCGGGCAAAAGCGAAACTGCCAAAAGCCACTCATATTTCCGTCGACAATTTCTTAAGCAGTCCAAAATATGATGAACTGATCGAAAAACTAAAAGACAATCAATAACCCTATGTAGAAACGAGGTGAGCGGGAATTCCCCCGTGCCACCTCGTTTTTTAATCATGTCAACAAGTGACTCGACTAAAACGCATTTTCTTCTTATTGTTTAGCAGGTGATTTGCGCGTTATGCTAGAAGAGTAGGTATAATATTAAAATGTTGTCAGCATTATAAAGGAAAACGGAGGTGATGGCGATGTACTTTTCCGCACGAGAAAGGCTTTTACTGGAAGCCCTTTTATCAACAGATGAAGATTTGACAGTCAAGCAATTGGCACAGGATCTTGGTGTCAGTGAGCGGACCGTTCATAGGGATTTAAAAGGCATTGAAAAAAGCCTTAGAAGCCATCACCTTACGCTCCTTAAAAAATCCGGCGTTGGCATTCGGATTGCAGGTGCTAAAGAAGACATCGAAGCCCTTCGACTAGCTTTATTGAAACAGCAGCCCAATGAATATACACCTGAAGAACGGCAGACGATGATGTTATGCACGTTGCTTGAAGCGGGTGAGCCGACAAAACTCGTGGCGTTGGCCAATGATTTAAATGTCACGATTGGCACAGTCAGCAGTGACTTGACGAAATTAGAAGGGATGCTACATGACTATAACCTCCAGTTAATTAGAAAAAGAGGCTATGGCGTGGAGCTTGTCGGTGAAGAAGAGTCCAAAAGGAAATTGATGAGTGACCTCATTAGCACCCATCTCGACGAATCGGAATTTTTATCGATCGTAAAAGACAACATCAGAAATAAAGCCGGAAAAAGCATGGCTTCCATTTCCGAAAAATTGCTCGGGCTTGTGGAAAAAGAAAAGCTCATTATTGTGGAACGGGTCATCGAAGAAATCCATCGCGAGTGGAATTACCATATCGCCGACAGTGCCTATATTGGCCTTGTGGTGCATTTAGCGCTGGCCATTGAGCGCATCCAACAAGGGGAAAACATCCATATCGACTCGACCTATTTGGAAAGTTTGAAGGCGACACCTGAGTACAACATGGCAGAAAAAATTAGTCGCAAATTGGAGCAAGTTTTCCAAATCGATATTCCGGAAGCCGAAACGGGCTATATCACTATGCATCTACAAGGTGCCAAACTAAGATATGAAAATGAATTGATGAATCAACCTGCTCAATTAAAAATCGCCGAAAAGGCGAAAAGTCTCATTGACCACGTCGGCCGCAAAATCGGTGTAGATTTCACAGATGATTATTCACTGTTTCAAGGACTCGTTACCCATCTCGCCCCGGCGCTTTTTCGGGTCAAGCAGCGCATGCGCATCCATAATCCCTTGTTGGAGAAAATTAAACAGGATTATGCTTCGCTGTTTGATATCGTTAAAGACAGTGTGACGAACACTTTTCCAGAACTGAACATTCCCGACGAAGAGATTGGGTTCATTGTTCTGCACTTTGGTTCCTCGCTATTGAAGCATAAAGATATCAGAAATATTAAGGCACTGGTGATTTGCTCAAGCGGTATCGGAACGTCTAAAATTTTGAGCACCCGTCTGAAGAAAGAATTACCTGAATTAAAGGACTTACAAAACGTGTCTCTGTTTCAGTTTGGTAGGATGAACCCGTCTGAATATGATTTAATTCTATCAACCATTAAGCTGCCCGATTATAACGATGAGTATATTGTCGTCAGTCCCATTTTGACTCAGGAAGAAATTGAGCGTATCCGGGATGCGATCAACCGTAAAGCGGTACAAAAAATGAAAGTTTCCGATTCGAAGCCGATAGATCTGGGAACGGTTAATGTGCAAAATTTCCGTTCCTATATTTTGGCGATGAATGAATACGCCGAAGCGATTCTTGCCATCTTGGATCACTTTTTCGTCTATGATTTGGGTTCACCTGCATCGGTCGAAGAGGCGTTACGGACTTTTTGCAGTAAATTGGAAGAACGCATGCTGATTTCGGATGCTAGGGCGGTGACCGAACGCCTTTTGGAAAGGGAAAAATTCGGCGGCCTCGGCATCCCAAACACGCATCTTGCCCTTTACCACACAAGGAATCGCGAAATCTATCAACCATCCTTTACGATCGGCATTCTGCGTAACCCGTTAAGCGTGATGGGGATGGATGAAGCGATGATGCAAGTCGATCATCTTCTGCTGATGCTCGCGCCGGAAGCGGAAAGCCGTGGCGGGATGGACATTCTAAGTCTAATTAGCTCCCTTATCATTGAAAACGCCTCTTTATTCGAGTCCGGGGACCAAGAGAGCATAAAAGCTTTTCTTGCTTCCAAATTCGATCAATTTTTACACGAAAAAATTCAAGAAATGAGGAATAAATAATGTCATCGATCCTTAACCCTAACAATATCCTATTAAATCAAAAAGTGAATAACAAAGAAGAAGCGATCCGTCTTGCCGGGCAAATCTTGGTGGACCAAGGTTATGTCGATGCGGAGTATATCGAAAAAATGCTTGAGCGTGAGAACATTACATCGACCTACATGGGTAATTTCGTAGCCATTCCTCATGGCACGGAGGATGCCAAACAATCCGTTAAGGCCTCAGGAATCTCCATCGTTCAAGTACCTGAGGGCGTCGATTTTGGCAAAGGCTTGGTTAAGGTTCTATTCGGCATTGCGGGCAAAGATAATGAACACCTTGAGATTTTGTCCAACATTGCCATTGTATGTTCGGATGAAGCAAACGTTTTAAAAATCGTCAACGCTAGAACGAAAGAGGAAATTCTCGCCCTCTTTGAAGAGGTGAAGTAACATGCGTGCAGTTCACTTTGGTGCGGGCAACATCGGCCGTGGGTTTATTGGAAACTTACTTTATCAATCCGGTTACGAGATCTGCTTTATAGATGTTGCCGACGCTCTCGTTCAATTATTAAACGAAAGACGCGAATATACCGTTATTTTGGCCGATGAAACCCATGAAGAATTCGTTGTGAAAAATGTATCCGCGATTAATAGTCAGTCTGACCCTGAGCGCGTCATCGATGCCATCAGTCAAGCCGATCTTGTCACTGCTGCTGTTGGTCCAACGGTTTTGCCGCTTATCGCGGAAATCGTGGCCAAAGGTTTACAGAAACGTCTACAAGAAGGCGCCAAACCCTTAAATATTATCGCTTGTGAAAATATGATCGGAGCGAGCACTTTACTGAAAGAGAAAGTGTATGAAAAAATCAGCCCGGATGATCGCGCGGCTTTTGATCAGCATTTTGGCTTTCCGGATGCAGCCGTTGACCGCATTGTTCCTAACCAAAACAATGAAGATAAACTAACCGTTAAAGTCGAACCTTTTTACGAATGGGTCGTTAACCAAACGCAAGTCATCGGTGAGAAACCGCCGGTCAAAGGCATCACCTATGTGGATGATTTAAACCCGTATATCGAGAGGAAGTTATTTACGGTCAACACAGGGCATGCCATTACGGCTTATCTAGGGTATGCGGCTGGTATTCCGACCATTGACCAAGCGATGCAAGATGCCTCGA
Source organism: Tuberibacillus calidus DSM 17572 (assembly GCF_000430685.1). Taxonomy (GTDB): domain Bacteria; phylum Bacillota; class Bacilli; order Bacillales; family Sporolactobacillaceae; genus Tuberibacillus; species Tuberibacillus calidus. The sequence continues at coordinate 106,482 of NZ_AUMM01000004.1, forward strand.
TCCGATCGGTTGTGACAGGTGCACTCGCTGAAACCGGAGCCGTTTTGATGGAAAAACATGGTTTTGCACAAGCCGAGCATGAAAAATATATTCAAAAAATACTGGGCCGCTTCACGAATAAGCATATAACCGATGAAGTCACACGCGTTGGCCGTGCGCCGATTCGGAAATTGGGGCCGAACGATCGGTTAGTTAGCCCTGCTAAACAATACCTGGAACTTTTCGGACATGCCCCTGCTCATTTAGTGAAAGGCATCGCTTCCGCTTTAAAATTTGATTTCAAAGAAGATGCCGAAGCCGTCCGTCTTCAAGAAACCATCCAAAATCACGGTGTCAAAGCCGCCATCCAAGAATACTGCGGTTTGGATGCGGATGCTGAACTCACAAAGCTGATCCTCAATGAGTATAAATAATGGCGACAGAGTGAGCCGCGGGGCTCGCTCTTTTAATATTGGTAAGAAAGCCGCTCCTTTTTCAAGCCAGCATAAAGGTTGCTAAGTCTAAAAAGGTTGCTTTATATAGGCCGCTCGGACATAAAAGGGATGCCACATTAAGATGGTGGCACAAGCCAGGAGCTCGCCTTTTCCTTATTTTGGGCTCATTCTTTCGGACTTTGACGCCTGTTTTTTCCTATAATATAATTGGATTTGGCATCTTGGCGGTGATAAGCCGCGAACGCATATTGAGGTGAAGACCGATGATGTTTGAACGTTTGCAAGCGTTAGAGGATAGATATGAAAAATTAAATCAGTTATTGTCCGACCCAGAAGTCATCAATGACCCGAAACGGCTGCGGGACTATTCCAAGGAATCTTCGGATTTATCGGAGACGGTCCAAACCTATCGGGATTATAAAGCGACGACGAAAGAGCTGGAAGACGCGAAATCCATGCTTGAAGAAGAAAAAGACCCGGATATGAGGGACATGATTCGCCAGGAAATAGACGAACTTGAAGATCGAAAAGAAGCCTTGGAAGAGCGGCTCAAAATTTTATTGCTTCCGAAAGACCCGAATGATGAGAAAAACGTTGTCGTCGAAATTCGAGGTGCGGCAGGCGGCGACGAAGCCGCGTTGTTTGCAGGTGACCTTTTCAAAATGTACACCAAATATGCTGAGTCTCAAGGCTGGCATGTGGATGTCATTGAAGCCTCTCCAAATGAAATCGGCGGCTATAAAGAAATCATTTTTATGATCAATGGGAAAGGCGCCTATTCGAAACTAAAATTCGAAAACGGTGCCCACCGCGTGCAGCGCGTCCCGGAAACGGAATCCGGCGGTCGGATTCACACATCCACCGCGACGGTCGCCGTTTTGCCTGAAGCCGAAGAAGTCGAAGTAGAAATCAACGAAAAAGATATACGCGTCGACACCTTTGCCTCAAGCGGTCCCGGCGGCCAAAGCGTCAACACCACAATGTCGGCTGTGCGTCTCACCCACATCCCGACCGGCATCGTTGTCTCCTGCCAGGACGAAAAATCGCAAATTAAGAACAAAGAAAAAGCGATGAAAGTTCTCCGCGCGCGCATTTATGATAAATTTAAAAAAGAAGCGGAAGCCGAATATGCCGCAACGAGAAAATCAGCCATTGGCACAGGTGACCGCTCCGAGCGGATTCGCACGTACAACTTCCCGCAAAGCCGCGTGACGGATCACCGCATTGGTTTAACGCTCCATAAACTTGACCAAGTTTTAAATGGGGAGCTGGATGAGATCATCGATGCCCTCATCGTCCAAGAACAGGCCGAACTGATTGAAAAAGCGGAGGGTCGCTAAACATGGCGATGACGATACACGGAGCCCTGATGTGGGCTTCTTCTTTTTTAAGGGAACATCACCGAGATGAAAATGGCGGCGAATGGCTTTTGCGCCACCGACTAGGCCTCACTCGGGCTCAGCTTTTGGCTGCCTTCAGTGAACCGCTTACCGACAGTGATTGGGATTGGTTTCAAGCACAAGTCAAGCGCTTATCCGAAGGGGTGCCGGTGCAACATATCCTCGGGTTTGAGGAATTTTACGGACGCCGTTTTGAAGTGAATGAACACGTCCTCATCCCGCGTCCGGAAACGGAAGAACTGGTCCAGGAGATCTTGCAATGGAAGAGGCTGGTCTTTAAGGACCAACCCGTCCGCTATGTCGATGTCGGTACGGGCAGCGGGGCGATTGCCGTCACGTTAAAATTGGAAGATCCAGAAAGCCAGGTGTTTGCCGTTGATCTCTCCGAAAAGGCTCTTGAGGTGGCCGCTCGGAATGCGAACCGGCTTGGCGCGGATGTCGTTTTTCAAAAAGGCGATCTCTTAACACCTTTTATCGGCCAAGCAACCTTTGATATCGTCGTCTCAAATCCCCCATATATCCCGACCGAAGACATCCACACGCTTGACGATGTCGTAAAACACCATGAACCCCATCTCGCCTTGGACGGCGGCCCGGATGGATTAGTCATGTATCGGCGGCTCTGTCGGGATCTTCCGAAGGTGCTCGCCTCGCCCGGCATTGTCGGATTTGAAGTTGGTGACGGTCAAGCCGAAGCCGTCCGCACGCTTTTGGCTGCAGCCTTTCCGAACAAGGCGAACGTGTACGTCAAAAGGGATATTAGCAATAAAGAGCGGATGTGCTTTGCTGTTACATACAGCTAAAGAGGCGCTATTTGGGGGGCGTCCCTTCGCTATAGGCCACGGTGCGACACGCCGATTCGAAGTAGGGGATTGCACCGTCAACGATTTTAGTGATGCGACTTTTGATAGTTACGAGATTAATAAATTCCTAATTTTTCATGTTTGAAGTCCCGCCCTTCTGTCCATAATGGCGGATAGAGCGATTTAAAAAGGGCGGGAGAACCATGAAACAGAAAGTCATTTTGAGCACACTGCTATCATTATTTATTCTTATGATTTTCATGGAAGTCACACAGAATCTATCAAAAGCCGAAAACCATGCCGATAAAATTCCTGATGATGCGATTCGCTTGCGGATTTTAGCCAACAGTAATTCTGCGAGCGACCAAGCGGTCAAAAGAAAAATACGGGATGCGGTCAATGCCAATGTGGAACAATGGGTCGGGGAACTGCGCTCTGTCGACCAAGCGAAACGCGTCATTCGTTCCCACCTTGATGACCTCCGGGCGATCGTGGCACGAGAACTGAAAGCGATGGGGATTAACGAACCTTTTACGGTAAAACTCGGAAAAGCCGATTTTCCCACAAAAATGTACGGCGGTTATGTTTATCCAGCCGGAAAATATGAAGCGCTCGTTATTACTTTGGGCGAAGGGAAGGGCGCCAATTGGTGGTGTGTCTTATTCCCTCCACTCTGTTTTCTAGATTTTGATAACGGGGATGCCGTAAAACCGGATGCCCACGGCGAACCGGCCAAACCACATCACGTGGAAGCGTCCCAAAAACAAAACGATGACGTAAAAGTCCGATTTTTTCTCGTTGATTTATTCGAGGGCATTGTGAAATTTTTTAAGAGTCTAGTGGACTAGAAAACTTCTATTTTCCAACTCCCCTTCATAGATTGGTAGTAAAGATGGGAGGAGGAAATAGAATGAACATTATTCAGGCCGAAGCTGAAGATCTGTTCAAAATAAAAGATTTTGCGAAAAAAGTGGGTGTGGACTGGCCCGACATCGACGACGCCACCCGCTTTTTTATACTGAATAAAGGACAAATGGCAGCTAGCTTGGGGTTTACACTCATTGGCGACTGTGCGGTATTAAGGGCGCTGATTATTGATCCGGAACAGTGCGGATTAGGTGAAGCGATGCATTTATTACAAATGGTCTGTCAGAAAGCGCAGGAGCTTGGCGCAAAAGCGGTTTACTTAGCGACGACTGTTCCTGCCTATATTTTCCAGTTAACTGGTTTCACTAAAATAGAACCAAAAGACCTTCCGGAAGCTTTGCGGAACCACCCGCCTTTTTCTAAACAGGCCGAAAAGGGACATGCTACAATGATGATGAAATACTTGAAAGAATAAAACTGGCAAGGCTAAAGTAGGTGAAAAGGTGTTAACAAAAATTTGGAGGGTTGATCCAACCGCGGGGAACCTTGAGGAAAACGCGGGGATTCAAGAAGCAGCTACCTACATCCGGGATGGGGAGGTGATTGCTTTTCCGACCGAAACGGTTTACGGCTTGGGAGCTAACGCCCTCTCGGATAATGCAGTAAAAAAAATTTATGAAGCAAAAGGTCGCCCGAGCGATAATCCGCTCATCGTCCATATTTCGGACTTTCAGCAAGCCGAACGCGTCGCCCGTTCCATTCCGGACGCTGCGGAAAAATTGATGAAGGCTTTCTGGCCAGGTCCCCTTACGGTCATTGTTCCGGCAGCGGATGCTGTCGCGAAAACCGTGACGGCTGGCCTTAAGACAGTTGGTTTACGCATGCCTAAACACCCAGTCGCCCGCGCCTTGATATCGGCTGCAGGTGTCCCGATAGCGGCACCGTCCGCCAATTTGTCCGGAAAGCCAAGCCCTACCGAAGCTTCACACGTCTACGAAGACATGAATGGCCGCATTGCCGGCATATTAGATGGCGGCCCAGCCGGTGTCGGAGTTGAATCAACGGTCGTCGACACCACGCAAGACCTCGTGACGATCCTCCGTCCCGGCGGCATTACAAGGGAACAACTCGAAGCGGTTTTGGGAAAAGTCGCTTCGGACCCCGCTTTAAAAGATAAGAAAGCTCAGCCAAAAGCCCCCGGCATGAAATACCGGCACTATTCGCCAAAAGCGCCAGTCGAACTCGTCTCAGGCGGCCTGCAGGAACTTAAACAAGCCGTCGCGCGCGCTAAAGAAACTGGTCTTACCGTTGGGGTGCTGACGACAACGGAAAACGCCAACGTCTTTAAAAATTTGGCGGATGTCATCAGTGTCGCCGGCACGCGCGCGGATCTCGCGACAGTGGCGCAAGGGCTTTTCCATGCTTTGCGCCGCTTCGATCATTACGACCTGGATATCATTTTCAGCGAAACTTTCCCCGCAGAAGGCATTGGGGAAGCGATCATGAATCGTTTAAACAAGGCAGCCGGCAGCTCAAAAAATGATGGAATGGAGTAGCTGGACTGTTCAAGGAATGATTGAGTCGTGCGGCCAACCGTCTTGAAAGGAATACCGCTGACTGTGTGCCTATCTCTTTTTCGGTCATATGAAAATAAAGAGTGAAAAACCACTTAGGATTAGCTCTCAACTACCGAATAAATGACTTCTAAAGCCCTAGGGACATGCATATTTTGTTGTAGGCATGTATAGGGGGCGAAATCAAGTGGGATCAGCGGCAATCATTGGACCATTATTTGCAATCCTAATGATGGCATTAGCGTTAGGTATGGATGCTTTTTCGGTTGGGATGGGCATGGGCATGATCGGCCTCAGGCTGCGGCAAATCGCTAAAATTGGTCTGACCATTGGCTTTTTTCATATGTTAATGCCCCTGCTCGGCATCGGAATCGGTCACATCCTCTCCGACTACTTTGGTACGGTTGCCCATGTGGCTGGCGGGACCTTGCTTCTTTTACTTGGTGCGCAAATGATTTTTTCATCATTTCAAACCGAAGAGAAAATTTTGCGTCCGGTAGGTTTGGGACTTATTCTCTTTGCCCTCAGCGTTAGTCTTGACAGTTTTTCCGTCGGCTTGAGTTTAGGGATTTTCGGAACGCGTGTTGTCGCGGCCATTCTCATGTTCGGCCTTGTCAGCATGTGCCTCACTTGGGCGGGGCTATTGCTTGGACGAAAAGTTCAGCGTTTTTTTGGTTCATATAGTGAAATCCTTGGGGGATGCATACTGTTTGCTTTTGGGATAAAGCTTCTGTTACAGATGTAAGTTTGTGTGAATAGTGATGGCCCTTCCATCAGAAAGGGCTTTTTTTACTGGCAAGAAAGTAATCATTGTATTTGGGCCAGCATGCCTTAAAACTTAGAGGAGCTAAGTTTCATTAATTGTACTTCCATGTGAAAATCGGTTTCCCAGATGTCTGGGGTTGTTTTATAATGGAGATGCAAAAAATCTGCACTCTTACGAAAAATGTTTTATTGGTGACAGTGATTTCAAAAGGTGTCGTGGTGATTTCTAATCACGAGAAGCGAGAAAGGTCGCCGATCATAGCTGTTTCGAAGGGTGTCATGCTTAAAATCGCATATAATAAAAACACCGATACATAATTTTTGGGGGTGAGCGATTGAAGAAGGTGCTTTTTGTTTGTACGGGCAATACTTGTCGAAGTCCGATGGCCGAGGCTTTATTAAAAGATATGGCGTCTGAACAATTTGAAGTCAAATCGGCAGGGCTGTATGCAGTGGATGGGCAAGATGCGTACCCTCACGTGAAAACGGTTTTAGAAAAAAGAGGGATCCCGATTCAACATCATTCGCAAAAGGTAACGCCAGAACTCGTGAATTGGGCCGATTTGATTTTGACGATGACCCAGGGCCATAAAGCGGCACTGATTCAACAATACCCCGAAAAAATCGAAGCGATTATGACCCTTAAAGAAGCGGCACAGGATGAAAAAAAACGGGAAGAATGGCAGGAAGCTGTTGCGGATTATGAAATGAAGCGAGTGCTATATGACAAGGCAAAAGAAAACGGCGAACCAGAGGCGGCCCTTAAAGAAAAAGAATACGAAGTTCAGATAGCCTTAGAAAAGCTGCACAAATTAGAGAAAAAGGAATTGGATCTGGACATCGCCGACCCATTTGGTGCCTCAGAAGAAACATATGAAAAAGTTTGTCAGGAAATTGAAGAGTATTTACTTCGTTTTTTGCGGAAACATGTCTAACTTTTCCCGGGAAATGACGAAACGAGTGATTTTTTATATTATCGTTACGAAGGTATATCTTTTTTCGGGATAGGATAAAGGAAGCGAAAGCTCTGCCTTTTCTCCAAGAGCTTCTCACAGCCAAGTTTTTTTAAGAGAAAGGATTAATGAAAATGGATGAACCACTGGATCATATTTCAGAACAGGTAACCGCTGTATTGAATGCCTTAAATGAGGCGATGCCGTTATCCAAAGAACATATTCTCGTTGTCGGAACCAGTACGAGTGAAGTGATCGGCAAGCACATCGGTTCAGCCGGCACTGTCGAAGTTGCCAAAGCCATATATGATGCGCTCCTTGCTTTTCAGGAAAAAACGGGGGTACATTACGCTTTTCAATGCTGCGAGCATCTTAATCGAGCGCTTGTCGTTGATGAACAGTTAGCCAAGGAACGCGGCCTCGAAAGGGTGACGGTGATCCCTGTCAGGTCAGCAGGAGGGGCAATGGCCACTTATGCCTATTGTAAAATGGAAAATCCAGTCGTTGTCGAATCGATTAAAGCGGATTGTGGCATCGACATTGGCGATACCTTTATCGGCATGCATCTTAAACCCGTTGTCGTTCCTGTGCGTTGTGAAGTGACGGAAATCGGACATGCCCATGTCACGATCGCAAGGACAAGACCTAAACTCATCGGCGGTGAGCGAGCCGTCTATCCGGAGAAAGAAAATATTCAAAGGTGTTAAAGAAAGAGAAACAGACCGAAAGAAACTTGCAATACGTCCGGGATAGGATAAACTGGAGTATGGAGAGGATGTGACGATCATGGAAACCATTCGAGCTAAAGATCCTGAAGTCTACGCCGCTATTGAAAAAGAACTCAATCGGCAACGTCAAAAAATTGAACTCATTGCCTCTGAAAACTTTGTCAGCGAAGCCGTTTTGGAAGCAGCCGGGTCTGTATTGACGAACAAATATGCAGAGGGCTACCCCGGTCGCCGTTATTACGGGGGCTGTGAATATGTTGACATTGTTGAAAATTTAGCAAGGGAACGAGCAAAAGCCTTGTTTAATGCCGAACACGTGAATGTTCAACCCCACTCTGGTGCGCAGGCAAATATGGCGGTTTACTACACCGTTTTAGAGCCTGGTGACACCGTGCTCGGGATGAATCTCTCTCACGGCGGCCATCTTACACACGGCAGCCCTGTGAACTTCAGCGGCGTGCTGTATCGTTTTGTCGACTATGGTGTGGATCCGGAAACGCATCAAATTAACTATGATGCGGTATTAGAAAAAGCCAAAGCGCATCGGCCAAAGCTGATTGTTGCGGGAGCAAGCGCTTATCCGAGGGAAATTGACTTCGCCAAATTCCGTGAAATTGCGGATGAAGTAGGCGCTTACCTGATGGTTGATATGGCGCACATCGCAGGTCTCGTTGCGGCTGGGCTCCATCCGAATCCTGTCCCATATGCGGATTTTGTGACCACGACCACACATAAAACATTGCGCGGTCCTCGTGGCGGCATGATTTTATGTAAAGAGCAGTACGCAAAGAAAATTGACAAATCCGTCTTCCCAGGCATCCAGGGCGGCCCGCTCATGCACATCATTGCGGCTAAGGCCGTTGCTTTAGGTGAAGCACTGGATCCAGCTTTTAAAGACTACGCCAAACAAATCGTTGCCAATGCTAAAGCTTTAGCCAATGGCTTGAGTGAAGCCGGCTTGAATTTAGTAACCGGCGGAACGGACAATCATTTATTGTTACTGGATGTTCGCAACCTTTCGTTAACCGGCAAGGCTGCCGAGAAGGCGCTGGATGAAGTTGGCATTACAACCAATAAAAATACAATCCCGTTCGACCCGGAAAGCCCGTTTGTCACAAGCGGCGTTCGGATGGGAACAGCGGCGGTCACCACCCGTGGTTTTAAGGAAGACGATATGAAAGAAGTCGCCGATTTAATCGCTGCTGTGCTAAAAAATGTTGAAAACGAGCCAAAACTAAACGAAGTGCGCGAACGCGTTCAGGCCTTAACGGCGCGTTTTCCGTTATATCCAAAATTTTAAGTGAATGACCGCTACCGGCGGTCTTTTTTGCGTGATTCACCAAAGGGAAAATTTAATGCTTGCTTAGCATCCTGCGGTCTTGTATTGGACATGGTTTTTCTGTACAATTTCACGGGAGAGCTTTTTGGAATTGATCATAAAAGGAGAGGTTTTACATGGGCCAAGTTAAAGTTCTGGATCATCCGCTGATTCAGCATAAATTAACATATATAAGAGACTACCGAACAGGCACAAAAGAATTCAGAGAATTGGTGGATGAAGTCGCGACGCTCATGGCATTTGAGATCACGAGAGACCTCCAATTGGAAGAAATCCAAATTAAAACCCCGGTGGCTGAGGCAAAGGCTTATCAACTATCTGGCAAGAAACTCGGCATCGTCCCGATTCTGCGTGCGGGGTTAGGAATGGTCGACGGTATTTTAAAACTTATACCCGTCGCCAAAGTCGGCCATATCGGTTTATATCGTGATCCTAAAACGCTGAAACCCGTTGAATACTATTTTAAAATGCCATCCGACATTCATGAACGTGATTTAATTGTCGTCGATCCGATGCTTGCAACAGGTGGTTCAGCTTCTGCGGCCCTTACTCTCTTAAAAGAGCGAGGCGCATTAAACATTAAACTTATGTGCCTCATTGCTGCGCCAGAGGGCGTCCAAAGGATCCAAACCGACCATCCCGATGTGGATATTTATCTCGCCGCTTTGGATGAAAAACTCAATGAAAAAGGCTACATTGTTCCCGGCCTGGGTGATGCGGGTGACAGGTTGTTTGGGACGAAGTGAGGAAGGTAGGATTGCCGCCTCAGGAGACTTTCTTCAGGGATCTAAGGCGGCAAGATTAATAACGTAATAGCGTCTGCATCAGAGAACAACAAATCCATGGATCATTCCTGCGGTTTACGTTCAAAAAAACGTCACATTTATCAAGCGTCGAGCCTTCTGTCATCAGTTAAAATAGGTGATGTGACTTACTAATACTTTTTCACTTGTTTTACATTGACAAGCCCGGTGCCGATTGGTAAGATTTCAAGGGACGAGGACTATTATAGGGCTTTCATTGCGAAAAGTGTTGAAAATTGGAAATTTACCCGATGAACTTCCCGGCTTCCAAGCCATCTCTCTTTTTGGAAAACAAAAAAGAGATTGCTTCGGGAGCAATTTTAGGGAGGGGTAATTTGTGAAAAAGAACACAGACAATCCGGCGCGGATGCTCGGTCTAATGGGCACGCTCGGTGTCGAAATTGCGGCTTTTATAATAGGCGGCGTCTATCTAGGACGTTATCTTGACCGCACGTTTTCTACAGAGCCCGTGTGTTTAATCATCGGGATTTTTGCTGGCATGGCTGTCGGCATTGCTAGCGCACTTTTTACATTGAGATCTTTTATAAAGGACTGAGTCAAGATGAACGAGTTGACTTGGTTACGCCGCATCATCCTCAGCCTGACAAGCTGCATTTTACTTATTTCAATCCTTCTATGGTTTTTAGTTCCTGCCAAGTCCTTAGTCGCTGGTTTTATCCTCGGCGGGGCGATCAGTCTCTACAATGTTCTTTATTTAGCACGGCGCGTACAAATTGCTGGTATGCTGGTTATAAGTGGTTCGACGCGGCGAGCGGGCCTCGGTTTTTTCAATCGAGTATTAATGATAGCCTTTGCAATCATCTTGGCCTATCGCTTTCCGCAATGGATCGATTTCCGCACCCTCATGTTAGGCATACCGCTCTGTTATGCCATGCTAGTACCCGCCTCGTGCTTCTATGTAAAGAAAGAAAAAATGCTGCGGGAAGGGAGGAATATGCTTGGAAATCACCCCGAAAATTAAGTTCCTGGGCTTGACATTTGATGTGACAGTCATGATCGGGACTCTTGTGACGGCTATTTTAGTGCTGATCATCGTCCTGGCTGCAACCCGACGTCGTGACTTGCGCCCACGGGGGATGCAAAACATCATGGAAATGGTCATTGAATTCATTCAAGGGATCACGAACATGATGCTCGATCACAAAAAAGCAGCCAGATACCTTGGTTTTGCGGTGACGACTTTTCTTTTTATTTTTATTGCTAATGAACTCGGCGTCATCGTCATGATCACGTCCGAAGCCCATCATTCGATTCCATGGCTTGGACTGCCGGAAAAAGCAGAAGTGTCTTGGTTTAAATCACCAACCTCTGACATCAACGTCACGGTTGCCATGGCCTTTGCTATCACGATCTACGCTCACCTAGCCGGGTTCTTTAAGGGACCGAAGACCTACTTAAAACATTATGTTCAACCTTACGCCTGGATGTTGCCGCTTCATATCATCGATGAACTCGCAAAACCGACAACACATGCCGCGCGGCTTTGGGCGAACATTTTTGCCGGTGAAGTCTTAATCCTTATTTTGGCTGAAGGGGCAAAATACATCACTTGGCTTCCGCTCGGCGCTTGGCTCGGCTTCTCACTCTTTGTCGGTGCCATCCAAGCTTATATATTCACCGTTTTGGCAATGGTTTATATTTCACAAAAAATTGCAGATGAACATTAATTGATTTACTTAAGGGAGGATTTACAAAGATGAATTTAGCTATTTTAGCAGGCGGTATTATGATCGCATTTGGTGCTCTTGCAGCAGGTATTGGTAACGGTGTGCTTTTCAGTCGCTATCTTGAAGGAATTGCGCGTCAACCTGAAGCGCGCGGTACACTCTTTGGTCAGTCGATGGTTGCTCTGGGTCTTGTTGAAGCTTTGCCAATCATTTCAATCGCTTTCGGCCTCTTAGTCCTCTTCGGAGTCATCGGCGGTTAAACAAAAAGTCGATTGGCGGGAAAAAAGTCCCGCCTTCTATTCTGAAAAGACCGACATTATGAATGATTGTTGCTGCAGCTATAGATGATTCTTAAAGCTATTATCCTGCGATTCACAATCGTTCCAATGAATTATGTGAAATTTACCATATTCTTATGTCCCCAAAATGAAGGCGCCAAAGCTTTTTGATGAAGGGAGTGACCAAGGGTGCTGGAATTCCATTTAGGTACGATTTTATTCCAACTCGTCGTTTTCCTTGTATTAATGATCATTGTCACAAAGATTGCCATCGGTCCTGTCACGGACATGATGAAAAAGCGTCAAGACCACATTGATCAACAATTAAACGAGGCAGAACAAAGCCAAAAGGAAGCGCGCGAATTGCTCGCTAAGCAGCAAGAGGAATTGAAGAAAACGCGCGAAGAAGCACATCTTATTATTGAAAACGAGAAAAAACGCGCCGAAGCCCAAGCTCAGGAAATTATCAACCAAGCGAAGGCTCGTGCCGATCGAATGATAGAAGAAGCAAAGCTTGAGATCAATAATGAAAAGGCAAAAGCTATTGCCTCCCTTCGCGACGAAGTGGCTGAACTGTCCATGCTACTTGCATCTAAGGTTCTCGAACGCGAAGTGAAAAAAGCGGATCACGAAAAAGAACTGGATGCCTTTATCAAACAGGTAGGGGATCGTCTATGAGTGAAGCCGCAGCGAAGCGTTATGCCGAAGCGCTTTTCGATGTTGTCCAGTCTCGTGGGACCGCTGACCAAACCGAACGCGGCCTTGAGACGGTGCATCAAGCCTTGTTGGAAAGCGATGACTTAAGGAAAGTTTTAACCCATCCGCGAGTTAGTAAGGAAAAGAAGAAAGCGCTTTTAGCGTCTATTTTTAAAGAAGACGTCAGCCAAGAAGTGCTGAATTTGCTGAAAGTCATTGTCGACCGCGGCCGGGAAACCATTTTATTAGATCTGAAAGATGCATTCACCGCGATTGCCGATGAAGCCCGCGGCATCGTTGAAATGACGGTGACAACAGCACAGCCTCTCACGAAAGAAGAGGAAGATAAGCTGGTTCACGCTGTCAGCAGCCATTTGGGGAAACAACTACGTGTTCGCGCCCAAGTTGACCCAAATGTCATCGGCGGCGTGCTCATAAAGATCGGTAACCGTCTCTATGACGGAACGCTCGCCGGGAAACTGAACCGTTTCTCTCAAGCGTTAAAAGCTAGCAGATAGGGGTGAAAATGACGTGAGCATTAAAGCTGAAGAAATTAGCTCTCTAATAAAACAACAAATTGAGAACTATGATGCCGTCATTAAAGTAACCGATGTCGGTACGGTTGTCGAAGTCGGTGACGGGATTGCTCGTGCCCATGGTCTGGATAATGTCATGGCCGGCGAGCTCGTTGAATTCCAAAACGGGATCATGGGTCTTGCACAAAACCTTGAAGAAAACAACGTCGGGATCGTCATCCTCGGCCCATATACTGGTATTCACGAAGGCGATGAAGTCAAGCGGACGGGCCGCATCATGGAAGTGCCGGTCGGTGAGGAATTGCTCGGACGCGTTGTCAACCCGCTCGGTCAACCGATTGATGGAAAAGGTCCGATTAACACGACGAAAACACGTCCAATCGAAAGCCGGGCACCAGGCGTCATGGATCGGAAATCCGTTCATGAACCGCTGCAAACTGGTATTAAAGCGATTGACTCCATGATTCCGATCGGCCGAGGTCAGCGTGAATTGATCATTGGCGACCGTCAGACCGGTAAAACATCGATTGCGATCGACACCATTATTAATCAAAAAAATGAAGATGTCATCAGCATCTATGTTGCCATCGGCCAAAAAGAATCAACCGTTGCTGGCGTCGTGGAAACGCTCCGCGAAAACGGTGTATTAGATAAAACGATCGTTGTCTCCGCTGGTGCTTCAGAACCGGCTCCGCTTCTTTATTTAGCGCCATATGCCGGTGCAAGCATGGGCGAATATTTCATGTATAACGGCAAACACGTTTTGATCATTTATGATGACCTTTCCAAACAAGCTGCCGCTTACCGTGAATTGTCCTTGTTGCTCCGCCGTCCGCCGGGCCGTGAAGCGTATCCTGGTGACGTCTTTTATCTGCACTCACGCTTGTTGGAACGCGCAGCCAAACTGAGCGATGCTTTAGGCGGCGGATCGATGACGGCTCTGCCGATCATTGAAACCCAAGCCGGCGATATTTCCGCCTATATTCCAACAAACGTTATTTCGATTACGGACGGACAAATTTTCCTTGAAAGCGATCTGTTCTACTCCGGCGTACGTCCGGCTGTCGATGCCGGGACATCTGTCTCTCGGGTTGGCGGGGCCGCGCAAATCAAGGCGATGAGCAAAGTCGGCGGCCGTCTGCGGACGGATCTCGCTTCCTACCGCGAACTTGAAGCGTTCAGCCAATTCGGCTCGGATTTGGATAAAGCCACGCAAGCGAAACTCGCCCGCGGTCAACGTACGGTTGAAGTGTTAAAACAAAACCTTCACGATCCATATCCCGTTGAAAACCAAGTGGCCATTCTGTTCGCCTTAAATAATGGCTATCTGGACGATATTCCGGTGGAAGACATCCGCCGCTTTGAAAAAGATTTCCTAAATTATATGAATCAAAATCATAAAGATATTCTGGACGGAATCCGTGAAACGAAACAACTTCCGGATGAAGAAGCATTCGACGCGGCCATAAAAGCCTTTAAGAAAACTTTCGCCGTATCGGAATAATCGCGGGTCAGACACCGCCAAGCGGTGGCTGACCTCTTAAAAAGGTGGTGAACGACTCTTGGCCTCTTTGCGTGACCTTAAATCCAAAATTAATGCAACGAAAAAAACCCGCCAAATCACCAATGCCATGCATATGGTAGCGGCGGCTAACCTCAACCGCTCCCAGCTTCAAGCCGAAGCTTATCAGGAGTATATGAATAAGCTAAGAAGCGTTGTCGCCCATATCGCATCTGGTAACAAAGGCAGCCTTCGTCATCCTATGTTGGAAACACGGCCGGTCAAAAAAGTCGGCTATATCGTCATCGCCGGTGAACGGGGGTTGGCCGGCGCCTATAACAACAACGTTTTTAAAGCCTTGGAGGCTCTGATCAAAGATAAGAACCAGTCCAAAGACGATTATACGGGCTTGGTCGTCGGGCGTATGGCGCAAAGATATTTTGAAAAACGTCAAATGCCCGTTTCCTCACAGGCTGTCGGTATACCGGATCAACCGTCTTTTGAATCCATTAAGGCATTAGCAAAAGATGCGGTCAGGCTGTTTGAAAACCAAGAAATTGATGAGCTTCACATCATCTATACTCACTTTGTGAGCGCCATCTCCCAACAAGTTCGCACGGTTCAACTTTTACCGCTCACCGATGTTGAATCAGGCGGGGATCATAAAACCTATTATGAGTATGAACCGTCCGAAAATGAAGTGTTGGAAACCCTTCTGCCGCAATATATCGAGGGGTACATTTACGGTGCCTTGCTCGATGCCAAAGCAGCGGAACACGCTGCCCGCATGACGGCCATGAAGAACTCAACGGACAACGCCAGCGAAATGATCGAACGCTATACGCTGCAATATAACCGCGCGCGTCAAGCGGCGATCACGCAAGAAATTAGTGAAATTGTCGGCGGTGCCAACGCCTTGCAATAAATTGAACGTACGGTGTGGTTAAAATTGACCACGTGCTCAA
The DNA here is from genome assembly GCF_000430685.1 of Tuberibacillus calidus DSM 17572. Lineage (GTDB taxonomy): Bacteria > Bacillota > Bacilli > Bacillales > Sporolactobacillaceae > Tuberibacillus > Tuberibacillus calidus. Next base: position 121,812 of record NZ_AUMM01000004.1, read on the forward strand.
GCTATTTCGTTAGGAGGGAAATGACATGAATAAGGGCAAAGTCATTCAAGTCATGGGTCCGGTCGTTGACGTTAAATTTGAACACGGCCACCTCCCTGAATTGAATAACGCGTTAAAAATCAAATACGAAGCCCAATCCGACAGTGAAGCGAGCGTTGACCTCACCCTTGAAGTTGCGCTTCACCTTGGAAATGATACGGTTCGGACGATCGCCATGGCTTCTACCGACGGCGTCGTACGCGACATGGAAGTCGTGGATACAGGGGCACCGATCTCTGTTCCCGTTGGTCCGGAAACACTGGGGCGCGTTTTTAACGTTCTTGGTGAACCCATTGATCTCAAGCCTGAACTCGGACCTGAAGTTCGCCGTGATTCCATCCACAGAGATCCGCCAAAATTCGATGAGTTAACAACGAAAACGGAAATCCTTGAAACAGGGATTAAAGTTATCGACCTTCTCGCTCCATACGTAAAAGGTGGTAAAATCGGTCTTTTCGGTGGTGCTGGTGTAGGTAAAACCGTCTTGATTCAAGAATTGATTCACAACATTGCACAAGAACACGGTGGTATTTCTGTATTTGCTGGCGTTGGTGAACGCACCCGTGAAGGTAACGACCTTTATTTTGAAATGAAGGAGTCCGGCGTTATCAGTAAAACGGCGATGGTGTTCGGACAAATGAACGAACCGCCGGGTGCCCGGATGCGTGTTGCTTTAACCGGTCTGACCATGGCGGAATATTTCCGTGATGAAGAAGGTCAAGACGTGCTGCTCTTCATCGACAACATTTTCCGTTTCACACAAGCCGGTTCCGAAGTTTCCGCGCTTCTCGGCCGCATTCCATCGGCCGTTGGTTACCAACCGACGTTGGCGACGGAAATGGGTAAACTGCAAGAACGGATCACCTCAACGAAAAAAGGTTCCGTTACCTCCATTCAAGCAGTATACGTGCCTGCCGACGACTATACCGACCCGGCTCCGGCGACGACCTTTGCGCACTTGGATGCGACGACGAACCTTGACCGCGGTTTAACCCAAATCGGGATTTATCCAGCCGTGGATCCGCTCGCTTCCACATCCCGTGCCTTAGCACCGGAAATCGTTGGCGAAGAACACTATAATGTCGCCCGCCGCGTTCAAGAAACGCTGCAGCGCTATAAAGAATTGCAAGACATCATTGCTATCCTTGGTATGGATGAACTTTCTGACGAAGACAAACTCGTCGTTCACCGCGCGCGCCGCATTCAGTTCTTCTTATCACAGAACTTCCACGTGGCAGAACAATTTACTGGCCAACCTGGTTCTTACGTGCCAGTTAAAGAAACGGTACGCGGATTTAAAGAAATCCTCGAAGGCAAATACGACGATCTTCCGGAAGATGCCTTCCGCCTTGTCGGCCGCATTGAGGAAGTCGTTGAAAAAGCCAAAAAAATGGAACAAAACGCGTAATGCGCGGGATGCTACCCAAGGAGGGTTGCTAAATGAACACACTTTTTGCAAGTATTGTGACACCAAACGGAAAAGTTTATGAGGGCGACGTTCATATGGTGAGTGTCCGGGCAACCTCCGGGGACATGGGCATTTTGCCGAACCACATGCCGCTTGTCGCACCGTTGAAAATTTCCGCGGTTAAATTAAAACATTTGGAATCGGATGAATACGTGGCAGTCAGCGGTGGTTTTGTCGAAATCCGCCGCGACAGTGTCACGATCCTAACGGAATCTGCGGAACGAAAAGTTGACATCGATGTGGCACGCGCAGAACGGGCCAAGGCAGAAGCTGAAGCCAAACTTGCTAGTCTCACCGAAGATTCCCCTGAATATAAAGCGGTTTTAAACGACCTTAAGCGCGCTGAAAACCGCTTGCACGTCGCCTCGTTATAATAAACGAAAACCACGGCCCGTCCGTGGTTTTTGTTTTTGTTATACTGTAAAGAAAAGATAGCCACTAAGCCCTTGCCTTCACCCAAAAAGCTTGGCAGCGGCAAGTTTTCCTTATGAACGAAGTGATAAAGTTTCCCGCTATTGAACACGTTTTTGTCTTCCCATGAAAAGCTCACAAAATTACTTTAATTTTAACAGCGCAATTATGTTACAATAAACCTAATTGAATTTTTAGTTCAGGCGACGAACGGCCTAAGGGCTTACACTGAATGAGGAGGAATGGGTTGTGTCAAGCTTTGGTGCTTATGCCGCTTTGTATTTGTTCATACATATTCTTTCCTTGATCCTTACTTGGTGGGCGATGCAATCGGTAAAGTTTGATGTCATATTAAAAAATCCCAACAGCCCGCGTGCCAAAGTGTTTATGCTCCTCATCGCCATTGCCATAAGTTACCTCGTTGGTCAATTTTTTATTAATTACTTCAACCGTTCAATGGAATTACCGTATTTTTGAATATTTCGCGGCGGCAGTGTCGATTTTTAGCGTAAAGTTCCACGTATGACCCTCTTCATACAGGTAAAACTGTAAATAAGGAGAGGAGTCATATGAAAAGAACGTTTTATGCCATGATTTTCATTATGTTGTTATTTCTTGGCGCATTGGCACGGTCACAGGCAATGGCCTTATCTTCCCCAACCGAAAAGGTTCCGCAACTTGTTCAAGCCTTACAAGAAGAAGGCGCTCATGTGCAAAAATGGTCACTGTATTCCCGCCACAAAATGACCGTTCAGTCACCGCAAGACTTCATCAAAAAGGCCAAAAGCTTACAAAAGACTTTTCCTTCCTTCAACTGGTCTGGTCTCAAAACGGCGAACGGTCGAATGGAAATTTCCGCCGTCAATAAATTGCCAAATTTCCACGGCGAAGAACACATCATTTTGTTTTCCTACCCCCTCAAAGACACTTGGGTCACGTATATAATTTATGAACTCGTTGGGTCGTCCTGGGGTCAAAAAGAGTGGGCACAATTTTCCCCGAAACTTAACCACAGACTGGATGTATTGTTCCAAGAAAATGGGAAAATATTCGCTTGTGCTCAAGGTTTTTACAGTGATAAAATAGACATTGTGGTTTCAAAAAAAGCAAGTGAAATCCTCTCCCGTTTTCATGCCAAAGTGATTGAAAAGGTCGAGGAAAAAACGTTTGAATCTGTATCAGCATATACTAATCATTGGAAAGACTCCATTCAAACCAATGGACGGAAAATGAATCTACAAGTGGGCCTTAGATCCGTTGATCAAGGGACTACAGTGACAATTGGCACACCCATAATCACGATTGAATACTAATAAAGTGTACGGTTGGGCAAATGCCCGTGGTCTAAGCCGCTTAAAAAGAGATAAAACAGCATAAAGAAAATGGACGCGGAGGGGAATATATTGGAAAAAATCATTGTCCGAGGCGGTAAACGGTTAAGCGGAACCGTTCGCGTTGACGGAGCAAAGAACGCCGTATTGCCTGTCATTGCCGCATCAATCTTGGCAAATAAAGGGATAAGTAAAATTTATAATGTTCCCGCTTTGGCGGATGTATATACGATCAACGAAGTCCTGCGGCACTTGAAAGCCGATGTGGAATTTGAGGATAACGTCATAACGGTGAACGCACAAGCTGCACTAAACACGGAAGCGCCTTTTGAATATGTGAGAAAAATGCGCGCCTCTTTTGTCGTCATGGGCCCGCTCCTCGCGCGTGTTGGGCATGCGCGCATCGCACTTCCGGGGGGTTGTGCCATTGGTTCAAGGCCCATTGATCAACATCTTAAAGGCTTTGAAGCGATGGGAGCAAAGGTCAATATCGGGAACGGTTTTATCGAGGCTAAAGTCGACGGCGAATTAAAAGGGGCAAATATTTACCTTGATTTCCCAAGCGTTGGTGCCACTGAAAACATTATGATGGCCGCGGTTTTAGCGAATGGTGAGACGTTGATTGAAAACTGTGCTCGCGAACCCGAAATCGTTGACCTAGCCAATTTCTTAAATGCCATGGGGGCGAAAGTAAAAGGTGCCGGTACGAGTACGATTCATATTACCGGTGTGAAACAATTAAAAGGAGCCACCCATGAAATCATCCCCGACCGAATTGAAGCCGGCACTTATATGATCGCCGCTGCGATAACGGGAGGAAATGTTCTCGTTGAAAATGCGGTCGCTGACCACCTTCGTCCCCTGATCGCCAAACTGACGGAGATGGGGGTTATCGTTGAACCGGAGTTAAACGGAATCCGAGTGATCGGTCCAGACATTATTCGCCCGGCCGACATCAAAACGATGCCGCATCCCGGGTTTCCGACCGATTTGCAATCGCAAATGATGGCCCTTTTATTAAAGGCGAAAGGGACGGCGGTCATCACGGAAACGGTTTTTGAAAATCGCTTCATGCACGTGGAAGAATTCCGCCGCATGAACGCTGATATTAAAATTGAAGGCCGCTCGGCCATAATTAGCGGTCCGTGCAAACTTCAGGGGGCTGAAGTGGTAGCCACCGATCTGCGTGCAGGTGCGGCACTAGTCATCGCCGGTTTAGTCGCAAATGGCACAACCAAAGTCACGGGGTTAAAGCATATTGACCGTGGTTATGTGGACTTCGCCGGCAAACTCCGCGCACTTGGCGCCGACATCGAGCGCGTAGACATGGAAGAAACCGAACTGGTTACTGCATCAAAAGCACCAAAACTTAACATGAAACCGAAATTCGCTTAATGGATATTGATAAAAAGGAGCCGCCGTCCGGCTTCTTTTTCTTATATTCCTCTGTTTTACAACCAGCTGTATTTTTATAAGGCTTAGGCGTCCTCCACTGTCGTCTACCGCGATGACACACCGTATTTTTACTGACCGATATCACACGGTGCACTATGCTCTGCGGCCGCTCATGCGATTCTCTAAACCATTTTTATGAAAACAGACATCCAAAAAGAACAATTTTAAATAACATTCTTTTATAAAAATTTCATTTAACCATAAAAAGGTTCTACCAGCTTGTCCAATCCCATATGTTTTATAAAAAGGACAAAATGGAGGACCTCATCATGAAACGTTCCATCCTCGTTTTAATTGCTCTATTCGTCGCAGTGGCCATTGTGATTCCTGCCCTTATTGTCCTTCCGTTTTCCGAGCACAAAAATCCGGAGACGACGAAGGTTTTAGCGAAATCGAAAAAAAGCCAAATTCAACACGATCCCAACATCGCCATACCCGTCATGAGGCATGCTACCAAGAAAGTGACTCATGTCGGATTAAGGGATTACTTGATTGGCGTTGTCGCCAGTGAAATGCCCGCCAAATTCGAGCTGGAGGCATTAAAAGCGCAAGCGATCGCGGCGCGCACCTACATCGCCCGTTTTATGATGACTGCCGGAGCCGATGACGCCGTCACGGATACCCCGGATGATCAAGTGTATGAAAGCCGAGCCGAGCTTAAGAAAGCCTGGGGCTCTACATACAATGCAAAAATGAAAAAAATCACGGAGGCCGTTGACCAAACGGCTGGATTAGTGCTGACTTATAAAGGTGACTTGATCTCACCATCATTTTTTTCAACAAGCAACGGCTATACTGAAAACGCCGAAGCCTATTGGCAGAAACCGGTGCCATATTTAAAATCCGTGAAAAGCACGTGGGATAAGTCTTCTCCTAAATTTTTACGGACAGTAGAAAAACCTGTTACAGAAATCGAGGAAAAGTTAGGGGTGCACTTGCCGAGACAAAATGGGACGGTCGGCACCATTCTATCGCGCACGCCGGGTAAGCGTGTGGCCGAATTTAAAATCGGAGGCATCGTTTTCACCGGTCGCGAAATCCGTGAAGAATTGAATCTGTACTCTGCCGACTTCAAAATGGAACGCATCGGCAGCAAAGTGAAGATCACCACCAAAGGCTACGGCCACGGCATCGGCATGAGCCAGTACGGCGCCAACGGCATGGCTAAGGAAGGCAAAAGCTGCGAAGACATTTTGAAATACTATTACCGCGGCGTGACCCTTTCCAAGCTTTCGGATTTTATTAAGTAAAGTGTAGGGCTCACCGGATAATGTCCAAAGCATAAGAAGTATTGTTGGGGCGGTTGCATTAAAACACATTCCAATGTATTTTTTAAAATAAATTAACGAAAAATAATATGTTTTTTAAAAATATAAGTATAGATCCTCGGAAATCTGTTCAGAATGATTTCTGAGGTGATGCAAATGTCAGATAAAAAGATGACTCCGCAAGAGGAACAAATCAGCAAATTGCGGAAGCTTACCAAAAAACGTTGGTTTTACCCGGCTGTATATCTCTGTGCTGCTGCTGTCGTCATGATCGGTTCATTATGGATTCAGCACAGCATGTCGGACAACCAGCACAAAGAAAAAGGCCAAACGGCACTTCATCAGGGCAAAAATGAGGCCATTCCTGTTAACAGTGCCAAAGAAGTATTTAAATGGCCGGTTGCTGATAAAAATGCCGTTAAAGTGGCCGTCCCGTTTTATGACGTTAATGCGGATGCCACTGAACAGGCTGCCGCTCTTCTAAATTATGATAATACTTTTGTGCCGAACAAAGGAATTTGCATCGTTAAGAGCGACAACAAAAGTTTTGATGTCATGGCATCAATGAGCGGTAAAGTTGTCAAAGCGCAAAAAGATGATCTGCTTGGTTACTTCGTTGATATCGAGCATAAAGACGGTGTTCACACCATTTATCAAAGCCTGGCATCCATCGCCGTTGAAGAAGGGCAAACCGTCACTCAAGGTGATGTGATTGGTACGGCCGGTACGGAAAAACTGATGACAGACCTCGGACCGCATTTGCATTTTGAAATTCGCAAAGACGGTGTGGCTGTTAATCCGACCGATTACTTCCAAAAAGGGTTGGCTAGCCTTGATGATGTTAACAAGGCAACCGAAAAAACGAGCGTGGACAAACAAAACAACAATGACAGCGAATCAAACGTAAAGGAAAACACGCCTTCCCCTGAGGAAAGCAGCACGTCAACCGATCAAGGCGACCAAACCGACGCAAGCCACAGTTAAGTCTGTAAAACCAACGTTCGAAGTTTTCTATGCCATCGACAAAACAAATGACGTCGATGGTTTTTTTCTTTGTGTTGGAATGAAAGATAAAATTTTTTCTGGTGGCCGACCTAAATGTCGCTCGGCAATCAAATGTTAGGAGAATCCAGGCACGGTTAAGGGGCTCAGCCGCCTTTGCGCGACTTTTTAAGGTTCTCGACACGCGAAAGCGTTCCGCAAAAAAGTAGAATCACTACATCCTTCGGTTCAATGGCGGCCGAAACGTCGCGCAGCAATCAGATTTTCAAGACGCGGCTAATCAAACACAAAAAAAGAGCCCCGCCAGAGGAGTATGTAGGCGGGTTGGCCGGTTGACCAAAATGGGTGTTGAGGGCCTATAAAAGGCATGTACAGAAAGGATGCTTTAGAAATGACTTTCTCTATTTTGGGGATTGCAGTAAATATTTTTTACGGGACAAACGAAGCCGTAGACAGGTTGTGAGACACGTCCCGATCACTGCCTGTGGCTAAAAAATAGCTTTTGGGGTGAGTTTTGCCATCAAGGTGGACATCAGAGAATGTTGTTTTGGGAGTAAAGGTTGACTTATAAGTAGAAGAAGGAAAAGGAATTTGTTCAACTTCCTCAGTTCCGTTATAACCTGTATCCACCCGATGCATAGCTCAGCTGGAAATAGATATTCCAAAAGCTTTTTTCGCCTGAAGTATGAACACAGGAGTAAGAAAGGTTGGGAGTCTAAGGGTTGACAGTCGAGGTCGATTTCCAGTGGAATTGTTGCCGACTCTGGCATCATGACTTTTTCTAATTTCCTATATTCGACATAAATCGCAAAAATCCTCCTATTTTTTGTAGAAAAATATAAAAGGTTTCCAATTAGAATGCTTATCTGATAGACATTTTATGTGCCTTCGTTTCAAAATAAAGTTTTTTAAGCAAAACTGATTCTCCATTCTACAAAGGTGCGTTTTATATGAATCTGGCTCAGTAATTACAAATGAGAAAATTGGTAAACCCAATCACCTTCGATGATGAGCGCAAGGAATTGTTCGGTTTGATTTGTGTCCAGTCAATTCCGCAAAACAAGTCTAAGAGTTAGAGAAAAAAGGAAAACCCCTCCCCGGCATCGAAAACATAAATGATGAACACATTAGGGAGGGAATGACGTGACGGCTAAAGAACCAAAGGATATCATTGCAACTTTTTCCATCGTTGGTTATGACCCCGCTGCCCAGGAGTGGGGGGTTGCTGTTCAATCAAAATTTTTAGCGGTTGGCGCAGTCGTTCCGTTTGCTAAAGCCGGAGTCGGTGCCATCGCCACTCAATCCATGGCCAACACGGCATACGGTCCGGACGGATTAGCGCTTTTAGAGAAGGGCTATAGCGCCGAAGAAGTACTGAACATGCTGATTAAAGACGATCCAGATCGCGACATGCGGCAAGTGGGTATCGTGGATGCCAAAGGTGGATCCGCATCATATACAGGAAAAGACTGCTACGAATGGGCAGGGGGAGTGACCGGCCCTAACTTTGCGGCACAAGGCAATATTCTAGTCGGTGAAGAAACCGTGCAAGCAATGGCTCACACCTTCCAGGAGGCAACCGGCACCCTTGCCGAGCGGCTTATTAAGGCGCTTGATGCGGGTCAAAATGCTGGCGGCGACCGGCGCGGCCGGCAATCCGCTGCCCTTTTAGTCGTCCGCGAAAAAGGCGGGTACGGCGGCTATAATGATCGCGCTATTGATCTCCGAGTCGATGATCATCCTGACCCGATAAAGGAGCTTGAGCGGATTTACAAGCTGCAACAACTTTATTTTTCTCCACCAAAAGCAGAAGACATTGTCCCGATCACGAGTGAATTAAAGGAAGAGCTCGTCCGCGAACTCACTCGCACCGGTTTTATCAAGGACGGAACGAAAACGCTGACCGATGATGCCTTCTACAAAGCGCTCACCACCTTTTTCCACACGGAAAATTTCGAGGAGCGCGAACAGCCACGGGGACAAATCGATATGGCCGTTGTTCACTTCCTAAGAAAAATGCCGTCGGCTTGAGCGTGTGGCTATCCCCAGCTATGGACAGGCCCACCATACGAACAGGAAATTGCGATGCGCTTTAGCAGAAGGTAACGGCGCCTATAGAACGTGCCTGATGCGAATAGAAAATATTAAAAGGGCTCACACCAAGCCCTTTATTTTTATAAAGTCAGGTTGCCACTTGTCATTTCAACTTTAACCATCGCTTGCCATGATCTTCCGCTTGGCGAAACCAACCCCTTACCAACTCGACAATACGTTTGCCCTTTGTAATAATATATTGACTTTTTTATATGTTTACGTTAACGTCGCATTAGCAGAGCTTTTCCGTAAGAGCCCTTTACATATAGAAAAAGGGGTGGTAGTTATTAAAATCGATGATATCGATAAAAGGATTCTGGATTGTCTGATTGAAAATGGCAGGATGTCTTATGCGGATATTGGGAAAAAACTTAACCTATCGAGGGTGGCCATACGGGAACGGGTCAACCAACTGATTGAGAAGGGGATCATTGAAAAGTTTAGCGTGGTCATCAATTCGGAAGCAGCAGGCAAAAAAGTTTCTGCTTTTTTTGAGGTGGATTGCGAACCGCAATATCTTGTTCCTGTAGCGGAGACATTGGTTAATCACCCTTCTGTCGTTAGTTGTTACCAAATGACCGGACCAAGTACGCTTCATATGCACGTGCTATTCGAGGACTTTGAACAGTTGGAACAGTTTATAAATGAGGAAATTTATAAGCTAAAAGGGATTACCCGAGTGGAAAGTCATATACTCCTTAGACGATTTAAAAGTCGAAATGGCCTTAAAATTTAACCACCACACTGCATGTTCGATGCAGTGTTTTTTTCTTTTCCAAAAATCAGCAAAAGATAATTACTAAAAAATTTTTAAATTAGCCGTTGACTTTATAGGGTTAATAATCTATAATTTCAAACTATAATTAAACCTTCTTTTGTAAATCAAATATCGATATTTGGTTCCTAAACGTAAGTTAACTACCCTCATTTTTTACATAAAGAAGGTTTTATGAGTTTAGTTGAGTGGAGGTGATGAAATGTTTGCGATGATTATTCGCCGAATGGTTCAGCTTGTGTTTCTTTTAATCGGCATAACTTTTATCGTGTTTATGGCCATGCATATTGCCCCGGGGGACCCGGCGAGCATTATTGGCGGGCCAACAGCCACAAAAACAGATATTATTCAGATTCGGGAACGTCTCGGATTGGACCGCCCGATCATCATTCAATATTTGGATTACTTAAATGGACTCCTGCATGGCGATCTTGGGATATCCTTCCAAACGAATCGATCCGTCGCCGAGGAAATCTGGATCCGGTTGCCGAATACTGTCAATTTGGCAGTCGCCAGTGTCATTGTATCCATTTTGATTGGTATACCGCTTGGGATCATTTCAGCATTAAAAAGAAACTCCTGGCTTGATGTATTTAGTACAACCGTATCACTTGGCGGCATATCTGTACCGCATTTCTGGTTAGGGGCTATATTTATTCTTATTTTTGCTGTTCACCTTAAATGGCTTCCGGTCGGAGGTTTGCATGCACCATTCTGGACCCCGCAAGGCTTCAAGGAAATTATATTACCTGCGATTACCCTCGGAACGGGTTCAGCAGCAATGACCGCTCGCATGACACGTTCGGCCATGTTAGAGATTATTCGTGCGGATTTTGTTCGAACTGCACGGGCAAAAGGAGTAAAAGAACGCGCCGTCATTTGGGTGCACTGTTTAAGAAATGCGATGATCCCTGTGGTAACTGTAATTGGTTTAAACTTTGGGGGTCTCCTTGGAGGAACGATCATTACTGAACAGGTTTTCGCAATAAATGGTGTTGGAAGACTCATGATTGAATCCATTTCAGCCCGGGATTTTCCGATGGTTCAAGGCGGCGTCTTACTCATTGCGACGATCTTTGTCGTTATTAATTTGCTGGTTGATATCGTTTATGCCCTTATTGACCCTCGAATCAATTATGACTAATGGAAGGGAGGTAGAACGACATGTCGCTTGATGCCGCCGGCCAAGAGATAGTAAAGGAAATGGAAAATCAACTAAATCGAAATTACTTTTTAAAAGGTATCAAGGTTTTATTTAAACAACCATTGGCTCTTGTCGGTTTTGCCATCATTTTAATTCAAATTATTTTAGCTGTCGGAGCAAATTGGTTAACAGCCTATGACCCAACCGCGCAGGATTTAAGCCATGTTAACCTTCCGATCGGCTCGGAACACCACTGGCTTGGAACAGACAATTACGGACGGGATATGTGGAGCAGATTAATCTACGGCGCTAGGATCTCACTCATTATCGGTTTTACCTCGGTCTCACTAGGAACGATTGCTGGCACCATTTTAGGTCTTTTAGCGGGGTATTTCCGAGTTTTGGATGGGATCATTATGAGGATTTCTGACTTAATGTTTGCTTTTCCGGGGATACTTCTTGCACTTCTCATCGTTGCGATTCTCGGGTCAAGCCTTGTGAATGTTGTCATTGCGATCAGCATTTGGTCGGTTCCATCCTGTGCGAGAATTGTCCGGGGCAACGTGTTGACCGTAAAAAAACAAGAATATATCACCGCCATGAGATCTCTTGGTGCGGGACACTTAAGGATAATATTTAAACATATTTTACCTAATTCATTGGCACCTATCATCGTTTTTGGGGCGATGCATATGGCGACCGCGATTCTATCAACATCTTCATTAAGTTATCTTGGTTTAGGTGCCGACCCGGCTACCCCAGAATGGGGAGCCATGATATCAAATGGTCAACAATATATGTGGCAAGCACCGCATTTAGTCATTATTCCAGGTATTGCCATTGCGTTAGTCGTATTTGCCTTTAATGTCGTCGGCGATGCCCTTCGCGATGTTCTCGATCCTAATATGAATATTGATCAATTATAAAAGAAAGGAAGATAACACCTTGAAGAAAAGTAAAAAGGTCATGGGGTTAGTATTAAGTGTATTGTTTTTCATTGGCCTTGTATTAACAGGATGCAGTAACCAATCATCCGAATCTAGCTCAGGTAAAAGCAGTGGGAAATCGAACACTCCGCAAGAAATCACCTATGCTTCGACATCCAAAGTCGTCGGTTTGTCGCCGATTATGACCAACGATTCTGTTTCTGCCAACGTTATTACGCAAATCTACGAAACGCTATTTGTCAAAGATCCAGACACAATGGAAATAAAACCGAATCTCGCTGAATCTTATGAAAACCCCGATCCCAAAACATGGGTGATTCATTTAAGAAAGAATATTAAGTTTACCGACGGTACGCCTTTCAATGCGGAAGCTGTCAAATACACTTTTGACAAACTGCGTGATCCCAAAACAGGGGCACCGCGGGCGTCTCTTTTGGCAGCGGTGGATACCATAACAGTAAAAGATGATTATACCGTTGTCATAAAAACGAAACAACCATACGGCCCAATGTTGGCAGCCCTCGCTCACTATAATTCTTCAATTGTTAGCCCGACTGCTGATAAAAAGCAAGATCTTATGAAAAAGCCAGTTGGTACAGGCCCCTTTATGTTAAAAGAATGGGTAGCAGGGGATCACATTACCTTAGTGAAAAACCCGAACTATTGGAAAGGTGCACCGAAACTCGATAAAGTGACCTTTAAAGTCGTTCCTGATGTCAATACGGCTATCTCGATGCTTCAAACCGGTGATGTTGATTTTCTGGATGGCATACCGGCGGAACAATGGTCACGTGTCCAAGGGATGGCAGGTGTTAAAACATTGAAAAAAACAGGGACACCTGTTTCGTACCTTGGTTTCAATGTTCGTCACAAACCGTTTAGTGAGCTGAAATTCCGCCAAGCGATTGCCTACGCCATTGATCGTGATGCCTACGTGAAACAATTGAACGGGCTCGGGACAAAATCGAATAGCATTATCGGACCAAAAGTTTTTGGGTACGACCCGTCAGCGGAAAAAGTCGGATATGAATATAATCCGGAAAAAGCGAAACAAATTCTAAAAGAAAACGGTTGGGAAGGCATGACGATTCATATGCTTGTTGCCAATACGCCCGGTTACATGAAAATGGGTGAAATCGTTCAGGACCAGCTGAAAAAAGTTGGTTTGAAAGTCGACATGCAAACGATGGAGTGGGGCACATTCTTGGATGTATCCAAACAGGATAAATTTGATATTACATTCCTCGGTTGGAGTAATAGTACAGCCGATGGTAGTGAGCTGCTTTATCCTAACTTGCATAGCGACAATATTGGGGCATCAAACGTCACGGCCTATAACAATCCTGAATTCGACAAACTTGTCAATGAATCCAGATTTACAGTAGATCAAAAAGTACGAAAAAAGAAATTGGATGAAGCCAATAAAATGGCCATTAAAGACGCTCCGTGGATTGTCATGAATCATGGTGTCGTCACATTAGCCTATCGCGATAATGTCAAAGGACTAAATATTGATCCGACAGGGGAATGGTCATTGTATCCGGTTTATAAGGAGTAGATTTTAATGGCTGAGGAAGTGCTCCGGGTAAAAGATTTAGAAGTCCAGTTCAAGACGGCTGAAGGGTATCTTTCAGCCGTCCGTGGTATTTCTTTTAATTTAAAAAAGGGTGAAACCGTCTGTGTCGTTGGGGAATCGGGCTGTGGAAAAAGTATCAGTGCACTTTCCATAATGGGGCTTTTACCTGCTAATGGACGAATTGCAAACGGCGAGATTTGGTTTGATGGAAAAGACTTGGTGAAACTTCGCCAAGATGAGATTCAAAAAATTCGCGGCAATGATATTTCGATGATCTTTCAAGAACCGATGACGGCATTAAACCCGGTTTTTACAATTGGGTTTCAATTATGTGAACCTCTCCGTATTCACCAAAATTTAAACAAAACGGTAGCAGCCAAAAAAGCGGTGGAACTTTTGAAACAAGTAGGTATTTCGGAACCAGAAAGACGAATGAAACAATACCCACATGAATTGAGCGGCGGCATGCGGCAGAGGGTGATGATTGCCATAGCTCTTGCCTGTGAACCCAAAATTCTCATTGCTGATGAACCAACAACCGCCCTTGACGTCACCATTCAAGCACAAATACTGGATTTATTAAATGAATTAAAACAGAAATTTAATACGAGTGTCATTATGATCACACATGATATGGGTGTCGTTGCTGAAGTCGCCGACCGCGTCATCGTCATGTATGCCGGTGAGGTTGTGGAAGAAGGCGATGTGGAAACGATTTTTAATGACCCTCAGCATCCTTATACACAAGGGCTATTAGCCTCTGTTCCAAATGTCGATAGAGAACAAGAAGAACTTACAGCGATACCTGGTTCCATGCCCAGTCTTAATGAAAAAATTGAAGGATGCCGTTTTCATCCGCGTTGTCCTTTTGCTACAGAAAAATGTAAGCTTCAACACCCATCAATGACTATGATAGGTAATCATAAGGTTCGGTGTTGGTTAAAAGGGGGGCAAGTGAGTGACGACAACATTAACAGCCAAAGAGACGCTCTTTGAAGTGACAAATGTCAAAAAATATTATCCGATTAAAGGTGGATTACTTCGTACAACAAAAGGTCAAGTTAAGGCGGTTGATGGCGTTTCATTGCAAATCTATCCAAAGGAGACGTTGGGAGTAGTTGGCGAATCAGGTTGTGGTAAGTCAACTTTAGGCAGGGTAATTTTGGGACTTGAACCGCTTACGGATGGCCAATTAGTTTTTAAAGGACAAGATATCACACATTACCGGGCTTCCCAACTTAAACCTCTTAGAAAAGAAATGCAAATGATCTTCCAAGACCCTTTTGCGTCACTGGACCCCCGCCAACGCATTGGCCCAGCCATCGAAGAAGCACTTATCATTCATACGAATTTATCCGCTTCGGAGAGAAAGAAAAGAGTCTCGGATTTGTTGGTTGAGGTCGGCTTAAAGAAGGAACATTATTACCGTTTTCCCCACGAATTTAGTGGAGGGCAAAGACAACGTGTTGGTATTGCTCGGGCTTTAACCCTAAACCCATCATTCATCGTTTGTGATGAAGCGGTCTCAGCACTTGATGTCTCCGTACAGGCACAAGTCATCAATCTATTGAAGAGATTACAAAAAGATTACGAATTAACCTATCTCTTTATATCTCACGATTTAGGTGTTGTAAAACATATTAGTGATCGGGTTTTAGTCATGTATTTGGGGAGTATGTGTGAGCTAGGTAGTGTTGAGGAGATTTTTTCAAATCCACTACATCCTTATACACAAGCGCTATTATCGTCAATCCCTCGCCCGGAAATCCGCAAAGATCGTGAAAGAATTAAACTTCAAGGTGAAATTCCAAGCCCCGCAAATCCTCCTAGCGGTTGCCGTTTCCATACCCGCTGCCCGTTGGCGCAAGAGATTTGCGCTCGGAAAGTGCCGGAATACCGTGAAGTCAAACCTGGACATCATGTGGCCTGCCATTTTGCATAAGTGTGGAGAGGAGATAAAAATATGGTACAGGCAAACTCAGCGACAAGAAAAGCCTTAAATTTTAGTGCGGAGTATCAGCCCTATTTTTCTAAGCGGCGTCCCGTCTACGCTCGGCGCGGCATGGTCGCGACCTCTCAACCGCTCGCCGCACAGGCGGGATTAGAAATCTTGCAAAAAGGCGGGAACGCCATTGATGCCGCCATCGCCACGGCGGCCTGCCTCACCGTCGTCGAGCCGACATCAAACGGCATCGGCGGTGATGCGTTTGCGCTCGTTTGGACCAAAGGCGAGCTCCACGGGTTGAATGCCAGTGGCCCCGCGCCCGAACTTTTATCCATTGAGGCGCTTAAAGCCCGCGGTATGGCTGAAATCCCCACCCATGGTTTTGTGCCCGTGACGGTGCCAGGCGCACCAGCGGCGTGGGCAGCGCTGTCCGAGCGATTCGGGAAACTGCCGTTAACGGATGTTTTGGCTCCGGCCATCCGTTATGCCGAAGAGGGCTATCCGCTGTCGCCGATCTTGGCGAAATATTGGAAGCGCGCCGTCCAGATTTTTAAAGCGCGTTTGACCGGTCCGGAATTTTCCCATTGGTTCGACACGTTTGCCCCATCAGGACGCGCGCCGGAAGCAGGCGAAATATGGGCGTCGCCGAATCACGCTGCTACCTTGCGCGAAATCGCGGAGACAAAAGCAGAGTCGTTTTATAGAGGAGCTTTAGCCGAGAAGATTGACGCCTTTTCAAAAGAATATGACGGGTTTATCCGCAAAGAGGACCTTGCCGATTATGCGCCGGAATGGGTGAAGCCTATCTCGGTGAATTACCGCGGTTATGACGTTTGGGAAATCCCGCCGAACGGTCAAGGCCTTGTAACGCTTATGGCGCTGAATATTTTAAAAGGAATTTCGTTCTCCGAGCGCGATACGGTCGAAACTTTGCATCACCAAATCGAGGCATTAAAACTCGCCTTCAGTGATGGTTTCGAGCATATCGCCGACCAACGGAATATGCGCTACGCCATTGAAGATTTATTGTCTGAAGAGTACGCGGCATTTCGCCGGGCTTTGATGACGGAAACCGCAGCGGCCCCTGCTCCTGGCACGCCACCCAAAGGCGGTACCGTCTATTTGTGCACCGCAGACGGCGATGGGAATATGGTGTCTTTTATTCAGAGTAACTACATGGGTTTTGGTTCGGGACTCGTTGTTCCTGAAACGGGAATCGCTTTGCAAAATCGCGGTTACAATTTTACGCTCGACCCGAATCACGTGAACGCCCTTGCGCCGGGTAAGCGCCCATTCCACACCATTATCCCAGGCTTTTTGACAAAAGATGGTGTTCCAATCGGTCCATTCGGCGTGATGGGCGGATTCATGCAACCTCAAGGCCATTTGCAAATCATCATGAACACGATCGATTTTCATCTCAACCCGCAGGCCGCACTTGATGCGCCGCGCTGGCAGTGGATAAAAGGGAAAACCGTTGAAGTCGAGCCAACCTTCCCACATCACCTCGCACAGGCCCTCGCCGAACGCGGACATGATATAAAAATCGCCCTTGAACCCAATAGTTTCGGCCGCGGTGAAATCATCTGGCGTGACCCGGAAACTGGCGTCCTCTGCGGCGGAGCAGAAACCCGCACGGACGGGGCGGTTGCGGCATATTAGACGATTTGGAAGATGGTTGTTTTCTTAACAACCTGAGCATGTTTAAATCAGCAAAGAGAGTTTGATTCTATGATTTTCTTACAGTTATTTGTTGGCTTTTTGCGAGCGGGGTTACTTGGCTACGGAGGCGGTCCTTCGGCGATTCCGCTCGTACAAAAAGAGGCCGTGGAAAAATACAAATGGATGACAGACGATGAGTTTGGCGACATGTTAGCGATTGCCAATGCCTTGCCGGGACCGATCGCGACAAAGATGGCTGGCTATATCGGCTATCGAAAAGCGGGCTGGCTCGGCGTGCTGGTCGCCGAAATCGCGACGGTCATTCCCACGGTCCTTCTAATGATGATTCTTTTATTGACGCTGTCTAGTTTTGAAAATAAACCATGGGTGAGGGGCATGACGCATGCCGTTGTCCCCGTCGTCGGCGTCATGCTCGCCACCATGACATGGCAGTTTTTCTCAAAATCACAAAAAGAGTTGGGCTGGGTAAAAAGCATGGCTTTTGTTGCCGGGAGCTTTTTATTGATCCAGGTTTTGAACATTCATCCGGCGATTGTCATTACCGTAACCCTTGTTTTCGTTCTAGTTTGGCCAGTGCGCTCTGAGAAGTCCGAGATCGTTGAACAAGGGAGGAAAGCCCAATGAATCTCATCAAGTTATGGCATGACTTTTTGGCTTTCTTTATACCCGGCATTCTTGGTTACGGTGGCGGCCCCTCTTCCATCCCGCTCGTCGAAAATGAAGTGGTCGGGCATTACCATTGGATGGATGTGCCCGAATTTAGTAAAGTTCTTGCACTTGGCAATGCTTTACCCGGCCCCATCGCAACAAAGATGGCTGGTTACATTGGGTATGTCGTGGCTGGCGTCCCGGGCTTGGTCGTCGGACTGATCGCCTCCGTCGTACCGTCACTTATTTTAATGATTGTTTTGGGAAACCTTTTGTATAGGTATAAAGATTCACCGAAAATTAAAAGGTTGACCGTTTTAATCCGCCCGATCATTGCGGTTTTATTGGGCGTTATGGCCTACTCATTTTTTAAAGACGCCTATGAATCAGCCGGCTGGCTTCAGCCGCTAGCGATTGCCGTCGTCAGCTTCGTTTTGCTTGAAAAACTAAAAATTCATCCAGCCTTTGTGGTCGTCGCCGCGCTCGGTTACGGAGCCATCTTCATGGCTTCCTGACCGGGCGCAGCCTTTTTAAGAGGTACAAAATTCGACTGAAAAAACTATAAAAAATAGGACAGTGGTAGCCTCCAATTTGGCCCATTGACCATTTTGGAGTGTGAAGCGGGCTAAAATGGCATATAGCGCATTTCTATTAACCATTTTAGGCTGAAAAATTTTTTGAAATGGACATTAGCTTGAATTTACTGGAAAACTATGCCCCGATTTAGGTGTGTTTTTCCAATATCTGTATCCAAAAGGCCGTTTTGGAGTAGGAAGCGATCCAAAATAGCATTTAGCGCGGTTCTAAAGACCATTTTGGGCTGAAAAATTTTTTGAAATGGCATATAGCTTGAATTTATTGGTAAAACAAGACCGATTCTTAGGTTGTTTTGCCAATATATGTATCCAAAAGACCATTTTGGAGCAGGAAGTGTTCCGAATTGGCATATAGCGCGGTTCTAAAGACCATTTTGGGTAGGAAAGATTTTTGAAATAGCGTATAGCATACAGTTACTGGAAAAACTACCCCGAATTGAGGGTTGCTTTTCCACCATATGTATCCAAAAGACCATTTTGAAGTGACAAGCAGGCCAAAATAGCTTTTAGTGCGGTTCTATCAACCTTTTAAAGTTGGGTATTTTTTGAAACGGCCGCAACCGAACATACGATTCTTTAATGTACCATTGAATATGCGGGGGTTTTAAAGGTAAAAATATATGTAATATGATACTCAATACACTGATCGTGTTCATCATACCGTGGTTTATCGCTTTAATACATCTATACCGAAAAGATCGTCTGATATTGCCGCTTGTGGCTCCGTTCGGCAGCGCCATTGCTTTTGTCATCAATGACTTCGGGCATCTTTTTGGGTTTTGGAAGCTGACATTCGTTTCTCATTGGGAAATCATCGCAGCTTTACCTTTTGACATAGGCCTATACCCGATATTGTCCTGTTATATGATTTATTTTATTAGGAAAAAGGGCCACCCCTATATCATGATCCTCATCATGACGACATTTACGACCTTGAGCGAAACCGTTTTTGTCTTTTTTGGGAGAGTCATTTACGGAAATGGCTGGAATAACTATTGGACATTTTTATCATATCTCGTCCCCTATGTATTAGTGTATGTGTACTATTTGTATCTAAGAAAAATCGTGCGTTTATAAAACGGCTGTTTTTTTGAGGCTCAGACATCCCAACTGAGCCTTTTTGAATTATTAAAGACCCATGCCAAATTTATTTTGGGATCTTTTGTCTCAAGCGGCAAAACGGTCTTTTTTTGTACTGGTAAGGCAGTCTATCAATTTTTCCTTCGCCCAAAAGCACGGGATGGTAAGAAAATCGAACATTTTTAGGCCAGCAGAAGGGCGGCAAAACTTCTGCCTTCGCCCAAAAGGCTTGGCAGAACCAAGTTTTATAATGCAGAGTCAATTTTTCTTTTTTGACCTTTTGTTCATATTCCGTTCATAAAAGTCTTTTATTATCCTTTTTAGAGTTTGAAATCAATCATGTCTATTTCCGTCTTGGGGCTGAAAAACAATCCGGCGGAGGATGATTTGAAACAAACCCAAGACAACTTAAAGTAATCAGACAGGGAGGAGAGTATTGATGAATAATATAAATAGTCACTCGGCTCGGCCTGAAAATGGCGAATGGGCCGTCGAAGCTCATGGTTTAGTAAAAGTCTTTGGCGATAACCGCGCCGTCGATGGTGTCGATTTGAACGTCAAAGCCGGAACGATTTACGGGGTCCTTGGCCCGAATGGGGCGGGGAAAACGACCACGATCCGAATGCTGGCAACCCTATTGCGGCCGGATGCGGGCTCAGCGCAAATCTTCGGACATGATGTGATGAAAGAACCGCAGATCGTCCGCCAACTCATCGGTGTCACCGGTCAATATGCCTCCGTCGATGAAACGCTAAGTGCCATCGAGAATCTGGTTATTTTCGGGCGGCTTCTGGGACTAGGAAGAAAAGAAGCGAAGCAAAAAGCGGACGAATTATTAGAGGAGTTTGGCTTGACGGAAGCCGCGAAACGTCCACTGAAAAACTTTTCCGGAGGGATGCGCCGCCGGCTCGATTTAGCAGCAAGTCTCATATCCGAGCCGCCACTCATCTTTTTGGATGAGCCGACGACTGGTCTTGACCCGCGGACGCGAAATCAAATGTGGGAAACCATCCGCCTATTGGTTAAGAATGGGTCAACCATACTGCTTACGACCCAATATCTTCAAGAGGCGGATGAATTGGCCGATCGCATCGCAGTCATCGATCGGGGGCGGGTTGTTGCCGAGGGGACGGGGGATGAGCTAAAAGCCTCCATCGGACGTTCCTCGCTGCAATTGAAAATCCAAAACCCGCTTGACTTTGAAAAAGCGCGTCGTATCGTTGAACAAGTTTTAGGCGTCAAATCAAACGTCTCACCAGAAGGTGGGAAAATAACCGCACCAATGGCGGATGCCGATCGTGTAACGGATTTACTGATCGCTCTTCGTGCGGTGGGTATTCAACTTGAGGAATTAAGCGTGCAAAAACCATCTCTTGATGAAGTCTTTCTCGCGATTACCGGTCATGGCGTTAAGGATGAAAAACAGGATCCGACAGAAGAAATGGAGGTAAGCGTATGAATCAAACATTAACGGGAAAAATCAGCGAACGGAAATTGCGCAATCGAACGAGTTTTCTTCAAGCGCTTAGGAATTCATTGACAATGGCTTATAGAGGGTTGCTGAAAATACGGCGCACGCCGGAACAATTATTTGATGTGACGTTTCAGCCGATTATTTTTACGCTGATGTTTACGTATATCTTTGGCGGCGCCATTTCCGGAAATGTGCACAATTATTTGCCCGTCATCATTCCTGGCATCCTCGTGCAATCCGTCATAACGACATCGATTGTCACTGGTGTTCAGCTTCGTGAAGATATGGATAAGGGAGTTTTCGACCGGTTTAAATCACTCCCCATCGCGCGGATTGCGCCATTGGCTGGCGCGCTTCTTGCGGATACGATTCGCTATACGATCGCAACCACCCTCACTTTTCTAATGGGGTATATCATGGGGTATCGCCCAGATGGAGGGCTTGGCTGTGTCGTCATCGCCGGACTTATGGTCATCGTCTGCTCTTGGTGCATCAGTTGGATTTTCGCTTTCTTCGGTGTGATGGCGCGTAATGCGACAAGTGTACAAGGCATTTCCATGTTGGTGCTGTTTCCGCTCACCTTTCTCTCCAATGCTTTTGTGCCGGTTGAGACAATGCCCGATTGGCTTCAATGGTTTGTGAAGATTAACCCAATCTCACACCTCGTCACTGCTGTCAGAGATTTAGCCAATTCCGGAAGCATTGGTTGGGACTTTTCAATCTCCCTTATTGGTGCGGCCGTCATTGTGATCATTTTCGCTCCGATCACCGTGAAGGCATATATGCGGAAAGCCTAGGTTCGGATAAAGTCATCCATATCATAAAAGAGCATGCAGCCTGCCATACTCGTTCACGCATTTTGCGACTTTTTTCCTTCTGCACTTCCTGATATAGTAGTTTACAAGCGGCAGGCTGCTTTTATTTTAAGGATTTAAATAAAGGAATGAATGCCATGGCGAACATTTTAATAGTAGATGATGACCCCCATATCCGTGAACTGGTTCACATCTTGCTTTCAAAAGAAGGTTTCTCCATTTTAGAAGCCGAGGATGGAAAAGCTGCCTTGTCCTTGCTTGAAACGCATAAAATTGATCTCATCGTCCTCGATATTATGATGCCGAATATGGACGGGTGGACGTTCTGCAAGGAAGTGCGGACGTATTATTCAGATACCCTTCCAATTTTAATGTTAACGGCGAAAGGAGAAACTTCTCAAAAAGTGAAAGGCTTCCAACTCGGAACTGACGACTATTTAGTAAAACCGTTTGCTCCTGCAGAACTCGTTGCGCGGGTCAAATCGCTTCTCAAACGCTATCAAATTATACACTCTCATCGCATTGAAATTGAGGATGTCATCATCGATCGCGCTTCCTATAAAGTCATCATGGGAAAAGAAGAAATGACCTTACCGCTCAAAGAGTTTGAATTACTGTTTCTATTGGCGGCAAACCTTGGGAAAACGCTCACAAGGGAACGATTAATCGAGGAGATTTGGGGATTTGATTACGAAGGGGACGAGCGTACCGTTGACGTGCATATTAAACGGTTACGCCAGCGATTTTCTCACGACGATTGCCCATTTAAAATCATGACCATCCGTGGACTTGGTTACCGTTTGGAGGCGGTAAAATGAAGCTGCCTGAGATCGTGAAGCGGATTTTCGGTATATTAGCTTTAGTGTCTGTCTTAGCACTATTCTGGTCAGTGGCTTACTGGTTGACGTCATGGTTTTATGATTCCATTCATTATATTCCTCACGGATTTTTTAGGCAGTTAATCAACTCGATTTTAGGATTTTTTCTGTTTGGATTCTGCATCTATTTTATACAGAAAATAAAATGGGTAAGAAAACAGCAAGAAAAAGTTCTGCATCCGATGATAAAAGCCATGAAAATGATAGCAGAAGGAAATTTTAATATCGATCTTTCTTTTTATAATAATCAATTTCACGGCGACACGAACCATCCCTATTTCAAAATTGTGGAAAGCGTTAGGGAGATGGCCGCAAAGCTCGGTGAAATGGAAAGCATGCGGCAAGAATTCATATCGAATGTTTCCCATGAGATCCAGTCTCCCTTGACTTCCATAACCGGGTTTGCCCATGCCCTTAAAAATAACGATTTAAGTCCCGAAGAACGCCATCATTATCTGGAAATCATCGAAACAGAATGCAATAGGTTGTCAAAGCTGAGTGAGAACTTATTAAAACTCACCACTTTGGAGTCCGACCCTACCCCTTTGAAACCGAAAACTTATCGTTTAGACCATCAACTGCGCCGCGTCATTCTCGCCTGTGAACCACAATGGGCGGAAAAAGACATAAACTTGGAAATTTCACTTGCAAATATAACGATCACCGCGGATGAAGACTTGATGGATCAAGTATGGATTAATTTAATTCATAATGGTATAAAATTCACCCCTAAAGGTGGAATGATTTCGGTTACCGCTTTTAAAACAATCGAGGGCGATGTCATTGTAAAAATAAAAGACACTGGGATCGGCATCAGCAAAGATTCGCTCATGCACATTTTTGAACGGTTTTATAAAGCCGACAAATCCAGAAACCGCAATACCGCCGGAAGCGGCCTTGGTCTATCAATCGTCAAAAAGATTTTGGATATCCACAAAGGCGAAATTAGGGTTCAAAGCGAGCTCGGCAAAGGAACCGAATTTACGATCCGTTTAACAAATCATAGAAACGATTAAAAAAAGTGCAGTTCTCTAGGATAGAAGCTGCACTTCAATTTTGTTATGTTGTTTTTCTAAGCACTACCACTTCAGCGACACGGTTCGCACCAAAACACTTGTAACGGGGTTAGGCGCATTTTATGATTTTTTACCTAATATAAGCGCCACTAAGGATCGGCCTTCTCCCATAAGGCTTGGCAGAGCCAAGTTTTCTCTAAAACTTTTATTCACTTAAAACTTTGATCAACTCAATTTCATCTCTGATTGGTATACCGTCATTCCCGGTTAAGGGGATATCGGGTTTGATTTTTCTTGCTTCCTCCACGGCGTTGTGAATAATTTTGGACAGAATAAAACCGCGTTTTTGATAAAACTTTAACGCTAATAAATTATCGTTCGATGTGATGAGTTTAAGGAGTTGACACTTTTTCTTAGTCGCCAGATTCTCGACTTCTTTAACTAGCGCTGTACCGATTCCTTTCCCTTCTTCAGTACTATCTAAAGATATAATCTCGCACTCATCATCTTTGATGACGTATGTAATTAACCCAATGATTTGCCCTTCTTCATTTAGAACGGCAAAACCATCTAATGTACTGCAATCATAAACGCCACTGGAAATAACCATTTTCGTACTTCCCCAGTGCAACTTGAAAAATTCTATGATTTTATTTTTTGGGATCTCCTCAACAGAGTAGATTTTCATGATCAATCACCTCCGGTCAACTTCCTATCATGAGAACGTGATTCGAGACGCCCATTCCTTTAAGCGAAAACTTAAATGGTAGGAGTTCATGACAATTGTATCATAAATTTCCGAATTCTATATTCGCTTCATTTATATTAATGGAGCATGTTTTCTATCCGCCGACTGGACACCATTCGGACAAATCCTGCTACCCTCTCAACGGACCCTCAGACAAAATATTTACGTTTACCGCCAACTAGACACAATTCTGATAATTCCTCGGGCACACCACAATCGAAGCTCCTGCAAACTTCGGGCGCCAAGCAAAAAGTGAAACAAAACCCCTTGTCCCCCTTGAGATTTTGGCATATAAGCCTCTGCCAAATAATAAAATGTTACAAAACTCACATATCGATATGGGTCCACGCGGCGTTTGGGCTCGCGGAGGATCGCGCATCATCCAAACAAAACATCCGACTGGCGTCTTTTCAATTCGGAAACACCGACAAACATATTTGGTAAATCGAGAAAAGGGATATTTTGGACTAAAAATTAGGCTCCGCGAAAGCATCCGGTCGAGATCCAAGGTTACGTAAGGCCAAACACTTCAATGTCAAATTAAGCAAGTTCATCACATCAAAAGGGACATCGGATTAGCAAAGGCTGTCATCCATTTTTTGTGCAGGAAACCCGCTCACGACTCGTGGCGCCAATTTATCCAAGCCAAGCGCACAAACCGACCATGATCTGAACCAGAGGCAAATCGGTAGTACGAGACCATACCGATAAACGAACTATGCAAGGAACGCGTCAGTAAATGGGCTGCTCAGAACATGTGCCTAAATCAACCGTGCATGGAACAACATACATAGACATCGTACTAGCGCTAAATGTGATGTATCTGGGACACGCGCACAATATTCGTCGTACACGAGATACACGTACCACCCACTGTACACGGAACGCGTATATGGGCTGTGTTCGAACCACGCGCAAATACCAACTGTGCAGGAAATCACGCACAAACCAACGATGTCGGAACAACCGCGTAAATCCGCCATGCTCTGAATAGACGCACGAACCCACTGGCCAGAAGCAAGCTATATGGGTTGTCCTCTGACCGCGCACAATATCCAGCATACACGGAATACGCGTACAAACCCACTTTGCCGGATCACGTAAATCGGTTGTACGCCGACCAAACGCAGAAACCGGTCGTGCCCGAGCAGCACTTAAAATCGGCTGTGCTGGGTCATATGTAAAACGGTTGTATCTAATCTGTGCGCAACTGGCAATTCAAACAAGGTTTTGACCGAAAACTGGACTGAAATGCCTGTGCCGAATCGTCCTGAATCCCGAAACTTTGGCCTCTTTATTACAAAAACGGATTTAACCGCATGAAAAAAAATAATGCTGTCTGACGCCCAAGGCAATAATGGCTAAACTAGCGCGACTCTCGGAGACAAATGCTGCACTTGCTCATTTCGCATGTCTTAATTTTTTGGGAGGCGAGTGGTGTGCACGATTACATCAAAGAGCGTACTATCAAGATTGGAAGGCATATCGTGGAGACGAGAAAGACAGTGCGAGTCATCGCCAAAGAATTCGGTGTGTCCAAGAGCACAGTTCACAAGGACTTGACGGAGCGCTTACCCATCATAAACCCGGAACTGGCTAGTGAAGTTAAATCCGTACTTGATTATCACAAGTCGATCCGGCATCTTCGTGGGGGAGAAGCGACACGTCTCAAATACCGAAAATCTGAAAAAGGCGAAGTCATCAGCCAATAACTCCACATGTTCCCACACATATCTCACCCGCCATCCCTTGCGTATAAAACGATGGTTATCCGAGCACTCCAAGCAGCACTTGTCAAATTTTTTTCGAAAAACATCTCCCATTCAGTCAAATATATGGTAAAATGTTGAGATGAATAATGTCGAAATGGTACGAAACATATAAATTTGACCTGGAGTTCAAATAAATTGGGGGATACAAATGTTTTCAAGGGATATAGGTATAGATCTTGGCACGGCCAATGTTTTAATCTATGTCAAGGGACGAGGCATTGTTTTAAATGAACCGTCCGTAGTCGCCATTGACACGAAAACACAAAGACCGCTGGCAGTCGGAGAAGAAGCACGCCGTATGGTGGGACGGACACCTGGCAACATCGTCGCCATCAGACCGTTACGCGATGGGGTGATCGCCGACTTTGAAATCACGGAGGTCATGCTGAAGTATTTTATTAACAAAATTAATGTCAAAGGCTTTTTAACAAAACCGCGAATTCTCATTTGTACACCGACCAACATCACCTCGGTGGAACAAAAAGCCATCCGTGAAGCAGCTGAAAAAAGCGGTGGGAAACAAGTTTTCCTAGAAGAGGAGCCGAAAGTCGCGGCCATTGGTGCTGGTATGGACATTTTCCAACCAAGCGGGAACATGGTCATTGACATCGGGGGTGGCACAACGGATATCGCTGTGCTTTCTATGGGAGACATTGTCACCTCTTCATCTATTCGCTTGGCTGGGGACGCTTTTGACCGTGAAATCCTTAATTACATTAAGAAAAAATATAAGCTGCTCATCGGTGAGCGCACGGCTGAGGATATAAAAATTGGTGTGGCTACCGTCTTCCCAGGTTCCCGTCATGAAGAAATGACGATCCGCGGACGTGACTTAGTCACAGGCCTTCCGAAAACGCTCACCGTTACCTCTGAGGAAATTCAGCAAGCGCTTCAAGAGCCGGTCAACACCATTATCCAAGCGGCGAAAAATGTTCTTGAACGCACGCCGCCTGAACTTTCGGCGGATATTATCGATCGCGGTATTATCCTAACCGGCGGAGGTGCCTTGCTCCACGGCATTGATCAATTGCTTGCCGAAGAATTGAAAGTGCCGGTTGTCATCGCCGAAGATCCGATGACTTGCGTCGCCGAAGGCACTGGTCGCATGTTGGAAAACTTGGATAAATTATCGAAGCGTAAACTCAGTTAGTATAAGCTGCGAAACAAATCGATGAAGCACCTGCGCACAACAAGAATAAGGCATTCAATCGGGCGGGTTGACCGCCCGTTTCATTCATAGATGATAGTCTAAAAAACACGGCATTACAGAAAATTGGACAAGTCCCGGATGAAAGGGTCGAGGACAATGATACGTGGGTTCTATACAGCCGCAGCGGGCATGCTCAGCCAAATGCGGCGCCAGGAAATGTTGACGAACAATATTGCCAACGCCAATACCCCTGGCTACAAAGCGGACCAGTCATCCTTGCGCAGTTTCCCCAATGTTTTATTGAGGCAGATGGGTGGAACAATCGGAAACGGTTTGCCTGTTGGCGAAATGTCCACAGGTGTCTATCTGCAAGACGCCATGCCGAACTTTGCGAACGGATCATTAAAAGCGACGAACTTGCCGACCGATGTGGCGCTTATGTCAGTGGAAGTGCCGGAAAACCCTGAGACCGGCATTCAAGGAACGCTTTTATTTGCGGTGGAAAGCCCTGATGGCACGGTCCGTTATACGCGCAACGGCCATTTTTCGGTGGATGCCCTTGGCCGCTTGACCACAGCGGACGGGCATTTGGTTTTAAGCAGCACAGGCCAGCCGATTGTTTTACATACGCAAGATTTTAAAATCGATAGTGATGGCCGCGTTTACGAAAATGGCAGAGCGACTTCCAAGATTGGCGTGTTTTATGCCGCTGACCCAACCCAACTCGTTAAAGAGGGCAATGACCTTTTTACAGTGGGCAATAATGGCGGCACACTGCCGTCAGCTGACGGCAATCCGGCGATCCGCTACAGCATCAGCCAAGGCTATCTCGAACAATCTAATGTCGATATGGAACAAGCGATGACCGATCTCATGATGACCTACCGAACGTTCCAAGCGAACCAAACGGTATTAAAGTCGATTGACCACACGATGGATCTTTTGGCTAACCAAGTGGGCAAGATTGGTTAATAATGTGAGGGAGTAAAGCGCACAATCTTCCATGTCCCTGCTCCATTGACTCTGTTTGCCCTTAGACAGTAGGGCTTAACGGCCTTAATAACGCTGTGCCTTTGGCCGCCCGTAAAAAATTTTTAATTAAACGTTTCATTAAAAAGAGGTGTCCGTTCATGAATCGTGCCATGATCATGTCGGCAGTCACGATGTCACAAATTCAAAAAAGCATTGATTTGATCGCCAACAATCTTTCCAATATCAGCACGAACGGTTACAAGAGCCGAAACGCTACGTTTTCCAGCCTCCTTTTTCAAAACATGACGAATCAACCGGACAAAGACCAAAATCTTGGACGTCTGACTCCGCTTGGCATTCGCGTGGGTTCCGGCGCGCGCGTTAGCGATACGCAAATGGACATGCGCCTTGGCAACATCAAGACAACCGACCGCCCGCTGGATTTGGCGCTGACCGAGCCAGACCGCTTTTTCACTATTCAAGTTACGGGGCCCGACGGCCATACGGAGACGCGCTATACTCGGGATGGCAATTTTTATCTTAATCCCGATGCCGCAAACCCCAATATGTTAAATTTGGTGACAGCGAACGGTTATTTTGTCCTTAATGAAAACGGACAGCGGATTCAAATTCCGGCTGGCTTCAGTGATATTCGGTTCACGCCAACGGGTGAAGTGACTTACACAATGCCCGGCGGCGAAGAACGGTCTGTTGCGGCTGGGCGGCTCGGCATAATCAGCATCCAGCGCCCGCAACTGCTTCTTGCGCAAGGCGATAATACATTAGCCCTACCGAATTTAGCATCTCTTGGATTAACTCAGGCTGATGTCTTGGCGGCAAATGGCGGCGCAAGTGTTGTGCAACAAGGCGCTTTGGAATCCTCCAATGTCGATTTGACGGACCAGTTAACCGAACTTATGAACATGCAACGCGCTTATCAATTTAACGCACGATCGCTCAGCATCAGCGACCAAATGCAAGGCCTGATCAATGATTTGCGCACTTAAAATTGGTGATCACGGAGCGAATGGTTATGACAGATGAACGAAACGACCGCGGGTTGAGCCCAGCGGAAGGGCAACAGGGCATGACCGCATCATACGAAAGGCTCAAGCCGGAAATCGATCGGAATCAAGAAGCATCAAGACCTGTGACCCGAACGGAGCGGCGGCAAATGCGCGCTCAGGAACGCCATCAGAAGAGTAAAGAGAAACCTGAGCGCGAGCCCAAGCAAATCAGAGTCCGGCTTCTTCCCATCTGGCTCCGCCTCATCATCATTCTTGTACTCTGCTTAGTTGCGGCTTTTGGTGGTGCCATGATCGGCTACGGGGTCGGTGGTGGCCATCCTACTGATGTTTTTCATCCCGCAACTTGGACTCATATTCGTGATATCATTTTCAAAAAATAAACATAAGGAACGGCAATCGACGGGGCTACCCGCTTTTTTTTTATTTGCCGGATAAAAAATCAAGTTCTCGGCATGAGATACCCGGAAATTGTGCCCCTCGCTTTATTATTTGCCGGATTTAAAATCAAATCTCAGCATACAAAACCCGAAAATGGCAACGCCTTTTTTCTATTATTTTCGGATAAAAAATCAAATTCCCGGCAAGCAACACCCGGAATGGTGATGCCCGCTTTTTTCTTTTAATTGCCGTGTAAATCGGTTATTCTATTAAGTGGAATTGAAGATGAAAGGCGGAAGATTATGCTCAACATAGACGACATTCAAAAAATTTTGCCACACCGTTATCCGTTTTTACTCGTCGACCGCATTATTGAAATGGAAGTCGGAAAGCGCGCTGTCGGCATCAAAAACGTTACTGCAAACGAAGAATTTTTCCAGGGCCATTTCCCAGGCTACCCCGTCATGCCAGGTGTCCTGATTGTCGAAGCTTTAGCGCAAGTTGGCGGCGTGACAATGCTGCAGATGCCGGAGAACAAAGGCCGCCTTCCTCTGTTTGCCGGTATTGACAATTGCCGCATCCGCCGTCAAGTGCGTCCCGGCGACCAACTCCGTCTGGAAGTGGAAATCTCCCGTTTCCGTGGGAAAATTGGCAAAGGCAAAGGCATCGCCACTGTTGACGGCGAACTCTGCCTGGAAGCCGAAATCATGTTCGCCATCGTTGACGATGACAAAAAACAATAACCCACAGACGATCGAACCGCTCAAACAGCGGTTCTTTTTTTCAGTTTGCGAATTCATAACATTTTAAGCCTGCCGTATTGTTATCACCAGCGGTTAACTGTAAATTATCAGAATAGTATCCAGTTGGCGGTAAAAAGCGAAAATCCGACGGTAAAATCAAAAAAACTGGCGGTAAAAGCCTGAATTTCGGCGGTAAAAACGAAAAACCCGGCGGTAAACATAAATATTTTTGTTGAAGACCCGTTGAGTGCATATGCGCAATTTTAAGGCGGAACGGGATCGAAAATGCGCAAAAACTTAATTTATGCGCATTTTACAACATGAAAAGACGTGAAAATGCGCAGACGCCCCATAATATGGAAAACCTACAGCAAAATTTGCAAAAAACTGGAACATATGCACAAATTGTAGTGTGACCAGCCAAGAAAATGAGCAAAAACCGCATTACCATTGCCCTATTATTGCAACTGTTATATAATATGTATAACAGAGATAACACGAAAGAAGGCTGCCAAATGATTTTTAACTTGGATTTGGAATCGGAAGTACCGATCTACCAGCAGATCGTCGACGCCATTATTTATGGCATTGCCACGCGGCAGCTCAAGCCAGGCGAACCGCTGCCCTCTGTAAGGTCTCTTTCGGCAGACATCGGCATCAACATGCACACCGTCAATAAAGCGTACCAGATACTGAAAAATGATGGTTTCGTCCTCATCCATCGTCAGAAAGGTGTCATGGTTAACACTGAACTTCCCGGCGTTGAGCCATCCTTTTTAGAAAAATTACATGCTGACCTGAAAAATCTTACAGCGGAAGCGATTTGCCGGGGGCTGAGTCGTGAGGCACTCGTTGAACAAGTGCAAAAAATTTACCAACAAATGATGGACGAAAGAAGGGGTTAAAATGTCTAGCTTGTTTACTTTTATCCTTTTTTTGATTGTCTTTATTCCGATCGCTTTGATCCAAACTTGCATGCCCATCTTAACACGCCGGACGGAAAGCTTCGGGGTGGCCATTCCTGCTGAACAGTTTCACAATCCCACGCTAAAACAAATGCGCAAGACTTATGCGACCGGGAGCTTGATGCTAGCCATCGTGGCTTTAGTCTTGATGTTGCTCACTAGAAACTGGATGCCGGCTTTTCCCATTCTCCTGCTGGCGTATTTAGTCAGCTCATTTTTCGTTTACTATTATTTTCATCGTAAAATGAAAGCCTTCAAAGCCGAACAAAATTGGTATATCGAGAAAAAACAAGCGGTTACCGTTGATACCAGCTTCCGATCCCAGAAATTAACTTATTCCAATGGCTGGTTTGTCATCGGCCTGTGTCTTTCGGTGGCGACGATCATTTTCAGTTTTGCCGTGTATGATAAAATTCCGTCCAGAATCCCGATGAAGTTTGCATTAGACGGAACTGCTACCCGATGGGCGGACAAAAACGTGCGGACGCTGCTTTACATTCCGATCATTCAATTATACTTGCTCGGCTTGTTTATTTTCGTGAATGTGATGATCGGTCGGGCAAAGGCGGTCATTGACCCTGATGCACCGGAAGCTTCCGCACAGAGGAATGCGATCTTCCGCCGGCGTTGGTCCGCATTTATGATTACTATGGGTACGTTGCTCATTTTGATGATGGGTCTCACGCAAGTTTCTATGCTTTTCAATGTTCATCCCGAAGTCATGGGCGTCCTTCATATCATCTTTGTAGTTATCGTGATCATGGGTACCATCATATTATCGTTTACAACAGGGCAGGGCGGTAGCCGCATTAAATTACCTGCCAAAACGAATGCGACGTTGGTCAACCGCAACGATGATCGCTACTGGAAACTCGGTGTCTTTTACTTTAATAAGGAAGATCCTGCCCTTTTTGTAGAAAAAAGATTTGGCATCGGCTGGACGAATAATTTTGCCCACCCATTATCCTGGCTTATCATCATCGGGTTTATCGTGATCATTATTCTCATCGGCTGGTTTTTAGGGGATTGACCGGTTCGCTTCATTGTGGCGCCAGGGTCTGCCTTGAAAAAAAGAGTCACCGAAAAACAGGAGGAGTGCTGGTTTCAGGGATTAACCAGTACGCTTCATTTTGGCACTCGAGTCTACGTTGAAAAAAGCCTCTGAAAAACAGGAGGAGGAGCACTGGTTTCAGGGATTAACCAGTACGCTTCATTGTGGCCCCTGGGTCTAAAATGAAAAAAGATACTCCGAATAACAGGCCGAGTGTAGGTTTCCGTGCAGGCATTCAACAAACCGGCCCCTTTGTTTCAGCGAATTTTTGGCACTACCCGATCTCATTTTTTTAAGATGACGCCATAAAGTAAAAGGGGTTTTCAAAGATGAAAGAAAACAAATATGATGATCCACGATTTTTTCAAAAGTACAGTCAGATGAGCCGCTCGCAGCGGGGACTGGCCGGTGCATTAGAATGGGAAACCTTGAAAAAGCTCTTGCCGGATTTTAAAAACAAACGCGTGCTTGATTTAGGATGCGGGTACGGGTGGCACTGTATTTATGCGATGGAACAGGGTGCTTCTTCTGTTGTCGGTGTAGACATTTCTCAAAATATGCTTGCGGTGGCCAAAGAAAAGACACCTTTTCCGCAGGTAGAATATAGATGCTGCGCGATGGAAGATGTGGCATTCCCGGAAGAAAGTTTTGATGTCATACTCAGTTCCCTTGCCTTTCACTACGTCGCGGATTACGAGAATTTAATCAAAAAGATCTACCGAATGCTGAAGTTTGGAGGCGAGCTCATTTTTACAGTGGAACATCCTGTGTTTACGGCTAATGGGCCACAAGACTGGTATTATAACGAAAAAGGAGAGATCCTGCATTTTCCGGTGGACAACTATTTTTATGAGGGAAAACGAGCTGCCGTGTTTTTGGGTGAAAAGGTGACGAAATACCATCGAACACTCACCACCTATCTAAATACACTGCTTGCCAATGGTTTTGTTATCCAGCACATTGTGGAGCCGATGCCGCCGGAGCATATGATGGATCTTCCAGGTATGAAAGAGGAAATGCGCCGTCCCATGATGCTGATTGTTTCGGCAAGAAAAATTACAGAGAGATAGAACAAAAGATAGATGATGGATAACGAAACAAAGGTTATAATGTAAGCACCGCTCAATATATAGTGTTTTTTCTCAAAACATCTTTTTTATGATTTGGATGGAGGATTAAATATGAATCAGGGTTTTTTACCCATTGCTCTTATTGTGCTTATTTTTTTATTTGGGATCTACAAACGTGCTCGCCGGAATATCGGGCTGCAAAGGCTGAGTCAAGGGTACTTGCTTTTCAGAATCATTTTATTTACCGTTGTCGGACTAATCTTTTTCATTGAAGGGGCAATACATCCGATTAGCCTGGTGTCTAACATCGTCGGCATTATGATTGGAGCCATTCTTGCCTATTATGCGGTATCTTCAACCACTTTTGAACAGCGCGAAGGAAAACTATATTACCGCCCGAACATTTGGATCGGAAGTCTTGTTACTTTGCTTTTTCTTCTTCGCCTTATCTATCGTTTTTATGAGGTTTTTGAAAACACGTCATTTAAAGATTTACAGAAACAGACTTATGGGGCCGGAAACCCCTTTTCGTCACTTAGTCATTCCTGGTCATCCGGGTTAATCCTCATCATGTTTGCTTACTATATTATTTACTATGCGATTCTGTTAAAGAGGCTCAAGCAATTGCCTGAAAAACTTAGGAACTAATTAAGAGCAAGACCATTGCGTATAAAACCGTTAAGGTGATCCTTGTAATCCTGACGGGGACAATATGTGCTCACCGGCATCGGAAATCCGCTTATGAAAAAGAACGATGGGGGTTTCCGCATGACGGAATTTTTGGGCCAAGATCACAGCCCGCCAATCGGGCATTCCCCACCATTAAAATTTATATAAAAGCAAGCGCATCATATTTCTGAAGGTGGGAATCAGACCCATTGCCGAATAAAGCAACCGCGTTTTCATTGGGAGTTGACGAATGAATGTGGATTTAAAAATCGATACCTCAGTGATTCTCTGAAGTTTGGGGTCTAAGCGGTCCACATCTTTCAAGTCGTCAACCATCCATTTGTGCACGGCCCCCGTCGTCTCCTTTAGTTCCTCTTTACCAGAACGGACAGCGAAAGCGTTCATGACATCAAAAGCCATCTGTCCATGTGGGAAATAATCGGTCAGCCGATTGAGCAGGCTTTTGACTTCATCTTCCGTCAAGTATTCCAACATGCCTTCCATGATGATCATGATGGGCTTATTTTGGGGGATTTGCTCCAGCCAGCCCGGGTCATTGACTGAAGAGGCGATCATTTTGTAACCCTCATGTTCTGAGAAAAAGTTCTTGCGCAGTTCGATCACTTCCGGAAAATCGACATCATACCAACTCACTGTGGATGGGGGCTGGATCCGGGTGATTCGGGTATCCAAACCGCAGCCCAGATTAAGCACCGTCGCATAGGGATACTGACCGATAAACGCCTCAAGCCATGTATCCATTTGTTTAGCCCTCATGAGCATGATTTCATTTCCGAATTGATTGATTTTCTCAAAATCATAATCCAGCATGCGGAGAATCGCTTCGGCTTTTTTATCATTAAGAATGGTATGTTTTGAGCGGCTGTCCAGAGCTTTTGCCTGTAAAGTAATAAGAAGCGTCTCTTTTTCTTCAGTTAAATGGATTTTGTGAGTTTTATTTGGACCCGCCATGTTCATCTCTACTCCTCGCACATTTTTTTCAACAAGATGTTCGTTTTATGGAGGGCATATTTTAAATCGAATTGTTCTTCCGTGCTCAGCTTGGCGACTTGTCCAGAAAATTTTTGGTAAATCCGCGTCCATTTTTCATTGACCATTTCCATTCCTTTGGGTGTAAGGGAAACTAAAACGGCACGCCGGTCCTTCGTGTCCGGTGCTTTTGTGACATAACCGCCCGCTTCTAAATCCTTGATGATATTCGTTAATTGCTGTTTCGCGATATTTAAGCCTTTGCTGATGTCTTTCAGATTTAACGCCCGCTTTTGCATGTACAAATATTCCACGACATGATTTTGCAAATGGGATAATCCCGCGATGCCTTTGTTTAAATCGCTAAAACTATCGAAGACATTCGGTATCAGTGCCATGTATTCTTTCGCAATTTCTTCGATCATAAAACATTCCTTTCTTTATATGGGTAAGGAAGTATAATTTTTTCACATCAATATTAGGGCAACTAGGACTCCCCCTGCGCCAAAAGGCTTACATAGGCCGACAGAAGGGCTGGCAGAGCTAAGTTTTTTATATGGTAAACATAATATTACAATATGTACGTTATGTCAAACTTTTATTCGAAAAAAAGTATATTTTTATTTACTAATTTTATGCCTGAAAAGAAATAAGCACTCTTTAATGAGTGCTGTTAAAAACCTTATTTTAGAAATCAAAACTTTGTTCCAATAATTTTATATGGAGGCTCCGCAGTTTCAATTGTAAAGTTTTGCTCAGCCTTCACCTCGACGGTCGTAGGATGGATCGTTGCCCCTCTGTCGGTTGGAAACCACGGCCGCCCCTCCTTCGTCAGAACGAGTACACCCTCTTGATCGCCGTAAAACTGAAAGGTTTCCGAATCTCCGTCATGGATATCCTTGATGGCCTGAAGCTCTTTTTTAAATGCTTCAATGTTAGGGACGGGAAGGCCGATTTCCACGATTTTAAGCCAATCAGAAAGTGCGTTTTGCTGATCGATCCCTAACAATTCCACAATATTGCCGTCTGGATCCTTGAAGTAAAATTGCTTTGCTCCCCATTTCCAACTCTCTCCGCGATGTAAAGCATCTTTTTCAGGAATTCGCGCAACCACATCGTCAAAAGCGGCGGCAATCATCAAACAGGCGAAATGGTAATAGGGCCATTCATTCCCTTTTTCAAAAGAAAGAAACGAATTACCAACTTGAACTTTAAAGGAATGCGGCGTTTCACTAACAAGCCTCATGGAAAGCGTATTGACATAGAAATCTTTCATCTCATCAAATTGATGAACTTTCAACTGAACGTGGTGAATGTGCATTTTCATCCCTCCCCATTTGCCATTAGCATAGACGAAAAGGGTAGTCGCAATCAAAAATAATGACTGAAAATTGACGGAAATTTAGCCAACGACATATCCCTTCATAGCTTTCTGTTATTGTTGCCGCTTACGCTTCGAAAGGATGTAGGCTATTATTGGTGAGACATTCTTCTCCAACGCAGACCGCACCATTAACAAGACGTCATGAATAAGATCTTTTAGGCACGCGAAAAACCACCTTAACCGTGAACAGGAATTCCGACGTTCCCAATAAAAATTTAACCCGCAGGCAAAATATGAAGAAGCCGCCTCAACTTGAGACGGCTTCCGCTTAGAAAAGGGAATGGTTCACGTTAAATTACCAAACGTAGGCGGTACCAACGATAATTAAGAGAATGAACAATACGACAATCAACGCAAAGTTATAGCCGTATCCGTATCCATAACCCATCACCGCTCACCTCCCTTTATTTATCTGATGTATTTTACGTGTTATCTTAAATATTGATATGGACAAACGTTTTATTAACAAAAAAACAAACCTTTGAACCTCGTCAAAATACCCTTAGGCGTCCCATGTCGATTTTTTCGGGCTCCATGATGGGATTTATCGAGGCCTTATAAAATTGTAAGCAGATTGGGCAATCCTCTCCTCACCACCCTGATGGACCTTTACATTCCCGATAGTGCCGATGTTTTTCTACTAACAGCTTAAGATGTAGGCGGGTCGTGGGGAGAATTAGCATATAACTACAGGCAGGTTTTAAAGGCAATAAAATATCGATCGGATTCGGGATGAATACTAGGAATTTATAAAATAAAAGTTGGATTGGTATGGGTTAATGGATTGGGATTGCAGTTGTAAAATTTGTTGAGGGACCTAAGGAGATTTAAAAAATGATCACACATCCTGTCTTTTCAAATTTAAAATTGCACTCGAACGGCGAGTTATATAAGGTGCTTGGAGTTGGCATCGAGAAAAGAAGGACAATGCACGAATGGCCCTTATCATGTGTTCAGGAATTGCAGCTATATAATGGTACTAAGTGGATTTATAAGTCTCAGCGGCCTCCAACGGTGGAAGCCAGTTTCTACGAACATGCTCGTTCTGATCTTTTGCCTACACATCGATATTTAGGAAAGTTTGATCATTGCGATACGATGATACTAGAGTATATCGATGCGCCATTGCTTTGTCACAAAGGATGTGAAGAGAAAGATTTTGTGGAGCATGGAAGGCAGATCGTCACGGAGATCGGTCATATCGAAGGCGAACTACCGGTATATCTCGATATAAGTTCACAAGATGCGTGGATAGATTTTGCCCAAATGACATTGAAAAATCTTAGAAAATTAGCTGATGATGGCCGTTTTAGCCTTATAAGCGCGAAGGCGATAGAGAATCTAAAATCTTGGGTTCAATCCACAAATACACTTAAAACCGTTACAAATGGTTCGCGTGTCATACATAGTGACCTTAAAGGTGATCAAGTGTTTATCACCGCAGATGGATATCGTGTCATCGATTGGCAACGGCCCATCATCGCTCCGCCAGATGTTGATTTCGTTTCTTTGCTCGTTTCGCAGAAAATAGATCTTATGAAGTATGTAGACCCTGAAATCATAAGGATTTATGGGTTTCTTCGCCTTTACTGGGCTGTTGAAGCACAATTGCATTTATTTCCGGATCAAAAATGGCCTTTGTTTCAAAAATGGGCATTGGAAGCCATTAATTACATTAAGAATACAGTTCGGCTTTAAGGGTTCCTTATCTTTCGTATTCGGAGGAGAGTTCAGAGCGTCGTGCTGCCAAGGCCGATCCGAAATCGAATCAACAAGGATTTCCATTCAAAACGGTGCCCCCCAACCTTCCAAACGCGTTTGCGCGAGCGATTTTTGGTTTTTCGGCACGAAAAAACGTTGCGCAAAAACTTAAATCGCAACGTTTTTAGACTCAGCGGCGTTTGAAATACCGCGCAGCAATCAGATATAGGGGTTATTAGGCTATTTGCCAAAGACTTGTACTGGTAAGCAAGGCTATCATTTTTCAGGACAGGATAAAGGCAATTAAGACTCTGCCTCGGAAATGACTGGTAAGTAAAGATATCATTTTTCGCTTGTACTATGGCAACAATTGGCCCCACCTTCGCCAAGAGGCTCAGCAGCACCATGTTTTCAAAACACGGTCTTTTTACAAAACCTTAAACCATAACGGCGATTGGTCATTCGGGTCGCCGTTGTAATTGATAAAGATTTCTTCGCCTTCCTTAATGTCACGATAGGCAATGAAGTTAATGGTTTTCTTTTCCGTATCAATTTTTACGATGGCATTTGGTGTATAAGAGTGGTTGAATAGGGAACCATATCCTAAAGCCAAGGCGCAGTCGCCATTCGTTTGGCTCCAGTGAAACACGTAATTGGACAAAACCGTTTTATCGATCAGCGGGAACTCCTCTGCTTTGATGACAATGACTGGCGCTACATGGATCAACTCACCCTTTTTGATATCGCGGCGGGCGAATACGCCTCTTCCGTATTTGGACTTTTTTATCTCGATCACTTGCACCAACCCTTTATTCTAAGTCTTCTAGACAGTCTCGTAAAAAACGGCTTCGCTCTTCGATGAATGTCAGCATCAAATCTTTTTCTCCGTCAAATTTCTCAAGGTCGGAAGCATCATTAAAAATCATATGGGGACGAATAGTCTCGGTCAGGGATGTGATGATCGGCTCGAGATAATCGGTCGTAAATAAGGTGTCGAGCAACTCCTCCAAGAGCTTGCGATATTGCTTCCGAAAAGCGGGGAATTCAAAAAGCCTGCCGGACAGACCGTTTTTTCTGCCGCCAATCAGCATGACATCCGGTTTGCGCCTTTTGCCTCTCCAGTCACGGCCAAAAGTCGCGTCATAATCCCACGGCATGATTTCAAAAAGACCGGACTCAGGGTTGCGGTAAAGGGCATAGTTATGGTAAAAACCATCCAAATTTTGCGTGCAAACGGCAACGGCGAGCCAACGCAAATATTTATCGACAGCGAGGTATTTCTGTATCTCTTTTTCAAATTCACAGTCTGGAGTCTGATTAATCTTACGAATGAATTCAATTAAAAAGAGATCGTCTTTGGGCGTTCCAACCTTCCGTTGATACCCACTAGTCAATGACTCTTTTTCTTTTTTCGTTAAGGGGCTGATCAGGGAAAAATCTGCATCATAGTTGATCCCGTAATAAATGGGACCAAGCGGAAGCCCTCTCTTCTTCAAAAACAATTCGTTTACAGATTCCAATAGCAAATAGACGCCTTCATATTCGCCATTTAAATAAAAACGCACATGTTGTGAAGAAGGCGCTAAAACACCAAAAGCCTGAAATAAATCAAGGGAAAGTTTATTGCGAATGGATGATGGATCTTTATATTCTGCGTTGAGATGAAATTCCCGCGGTTTTCTGCGTGACTTTAATTTTATAAAGTACGATCTTTTCGGAAGGTTTTTCGTGTAATGCCCGCGATATCGGGTTTTAATGGAAAATTTTTTGTTATCAATCATCATTTGACCCGGGACACTTGATGTATATTTAGGGTCATCTAATTTTGCAATATCATTAGGGTCGACAAATAGTTGGAACTTAGGCAATCGTTTTCGATCATTCATTGACGCATTCACCCACCTCCATAACCTCGCTAAAATGTAGGATCAGAAATTCATTACTAAAAAAGTTGAATTGAGAAAACCAAGGGTCAATGCCCTTGGTTCCTCATAGATATTGTCTGGAGAACTCCAATGGGTATGAAAGTTCTCTTTGTTTAATTCCCTTTTTTATTCTTATGTTTTTTGCGGTTCTTTTTCTTATTCTTTTTGTTTTTCTTCTTATTCTTCTTGGGATCGAGTCCCAATTCTAGAGGAAGCCCAGGGTCTAGGGGACCATGAGTGTGGTTGGAGCCGGATCCGCTTCCAGATCCATTACTTGTATGGCAGGTGTCAAAAAGACCAGACCCGTGCGACCCAGACCCGTGCGACCCAGACCCGTGAGACCCGGAGCCATGAGATCCGGACCCGTGCGACCCGGAGCCATGCGACCCTGACCCGTGAGATCCGGACCCATGCGACCCATGTCCGTGAGACCCAGATCCATGGGAGCCAGATCCGTGAGATCCAGATCCATGAGACCCAGACCCGTGTGATCCAGGGCCGCCGGGTCCGAAAATTCCTTTTTTCGGCATATCAATGACCTTCTTTCTTTTTTTATTTGTAGTATATAAGCGCATTGTTAAATAAGGGACGGCATTTGAATCAGACCAAGTATGTATTTTTAAGACGTTTTTGCAAATGGACAGATACTTACCTTCGAATGGCTTATCGTCCTTGAGATTTTTCATAAAAACTAAAACAACAGCAGCTTCAAATCCATCACTTGTTCCTATGAACGAAATACCTAAATCAAAGAATATTTTTTGATATATAGCTCAAAACTAAGCAAAAAGCTGGCAAAGGGGATTAATCGATGGAGTTTTTTAAACCATTTAAACTTGGCACTCCGAGTTCTACCCATGAAAGACTGTCTTCCACGGAGATCGGTAAACTGTGGGCGATCTATTTGGGTAACACGCTGTCACAATGCATTTTAAGTTACTTTTTGCAGCATGTGAACGATCCGGATGTAAAAAAAGTTGTGAGTTATGCGAATAGTTTAAGCGACGAATTCGTCCAAAACGTAAAATATATTTTTAAGAAGGAAGGTATACCCCTTCCTTTGGGACTGACTTCAGAAGATGTTAATTTAGGGGCACCAAGATTATTTGCCGATGAGTTTTATTTGCATTATTTAAAATATGTCGGTAAAGCGGGCTTAAGCATTTATTCCGTTGCTGTACCTTTAGTGTTAAGAAAGGACGTCCGTGATTTCTTTATATATTGTTTAAATTGCAATATGAAGCTTTTATCAATGGCCAATGATGTGATGTTGGACAAGGGGTGGCTCATGAAGCCGCCGCCTATTCCCGTCCCCGACAAAATCGATATTGTTGAAAAACAAAGCTTTTTCAATGGCTATTTTGGGAATGTTCGAACGCTACACGCGCTGGAGATCACCCATCTTTATGATAATCTTGAAAACAATGTTGTCAGCAAAGCGCTTTTGATTGGTTTTAGCCAAACGGCCAAAGAAAAAAAAGTGAAAGAATATTTACTTCGCGGCAAAGATATTACAAACAAACACGTTGAAATATGCTCACAGAAACTTCATAAGGATAACTTACCATCTCCACCGCTGTTGGATCATCTCGTCAGCACATCAGACTTTCCACCGTTTTCGGAGAACTTAATGGTACAACATAAGGTCGACATGTTCTCGATGAAAATCCGATCCTACAGCAATGCCCTTTCCCTTAACGGTAGACGGGATTTGGCGGCAATGTATACAAAACTTATTGCCGACGTCAGCTTATATATGGAAGATGGATCTAATATCCTGATTGATAATGGCTGGCTCGAACAGCCTCCTCACGCAGCGAACCGTGAAAACTCATAAATTTGGGTTTAATGGGGCGGTATAGACATACCGTCTTTTTTGGTCCAGCATAAGTACAATTAAGGCTCCGCCTTCGCCTAAAAAGGCTTGGCGGAGCCAAGTTTCCTTTATACTGGTAAGTCGGTATAAAATTGGAACCAACTTCTAAATAACACTGGCAAATGCGGTGGCCGCTAATAACCATTCGGTTTATACCGCATAAAGCATGAGTCAGATACAACTTATTGTGCGGCTAGGTCTTAAGACCCCTTCAGAACCACGACATTTGTCATATATCTTTTAGGGAGGGGCGATGGTAAAATAAGGGCGGAGTGATAGCGCTTCCCCTTTTTATAACTAAACATGCGGAACAATCCCTTGGCGAGGGCTACAGCCTTTTTTGTAATAAAACTCGACGCGCAAAAAGGCTGCCGAACTTGAGGACTACACCGTTTTTATGGAAAAGTTGCCAGCAAGCAAAAAATTTGGTCTCTGCTTGGAAATTGGATTAGATTAGATTTAATAAGTGTTATTCAAGTTTTTAACGAATGACAACCCCAAAAAAAGTGAAATCGAAGCGAATTATCTAAATGGTTAGATTAAAGGATCAATGCGGAGTGAACCCAAGGCTACTGATTCCCCTTAAGAGTGACCCCCGAAGTGGCGAAAAACAAAGGTGAGTCAATTTTACATAAAAAAAGCCCCCTGCATAGAGCAGGGGACCTTCCCCGAGAGAGAAGGGTGGAAAAGACCTTGTAAAGATGATTT
Source organism: Tuberibacillus calidus DSM 17572 (assembly GCF_000430685.1). GTDB lineage: Bacteria > Bacillota > Bacilli > Bacillales > Sporolactobacillaceae > Tuberibacillus > Tuberibacillus calidus. The sequence goes on from NZ_AUMM01000004.1 coordinate 164,587, forward strand.
GGGTTATGACGGTGCCCTCCAGGTCTTTCCACAAAACAGCAAAGTATGAAAAGAGACAATCGGATCGCAAGTGTTTGGTTCATATATACCGAATCTTGACCCCCCACGGCTTTCTTGGCTAGATCCCTAAATACAAACTGAACCAAACGTGATGCGGATCCGAAAGCCGACATGTTCCCCTAATGTCGACTTGCATCTATATCATAACGTTTGCCCCATTACAAATTCATTACACTTTCGGCCTAATCGGAAAATTTTTTTAGAAGTAAAAGCTAGTATAAAAGATTCGGATCTCCCACAGTATCGTGTACCGTGTTATTTTCAAGAGTCTGTGACTATAAAATCTAGCCCAAGCACAATGAACGTTAGCTTCCCGGGGGATCGGCGGTCAAAACATCCGCAAACTAAATTTGTGCTATTTTTCTCAAGAGAGCGGCGATAAAAACTCGCGCAACGGCTAGAAACTCAGTTTAACTCTGTAAAAAAAAGACCGGGTGTATGCCCGATTTTTTTATACTGAAAAAAAGTATATTATTTTTCAGGCCAGTATAAGGATCACTAAGGTTTTTGCCTCGGCAACAAGGCTTTGTACTGGTAAGAAATTATTTATTAGGCGAGCCTAGGGGCCACTAAGGCACTATCTTCAACTAAAAGCCTGGGCGGAGCCTATTTTTTTAATGGGCCTAATCAAGGCACTATAATCAGGCTGATGTTCCCGTTGCGCAGTAATAGGTATGGGTTGCCGTCTCGGGTTCTATCGGCCATTTAGGGCTGAAAATTTTTTTGGAATGGTCGATAGCTTGAATTTATTGGAAAATCGAAGCTGATTTGAAGGCTGTTTTGTCAATATCTGTATCCTATTGACCATTTTTAAATCAGAAGGGGATCAAAATGGTGTTTAGAAAGGTTCTAACGTCCATTTTGGACTGAAAAATTTTTTAAAACGGCTGATAGCTAGAATTTATTGGAAAAACATGACCCGTTTGGGAGTTGTTTTACCAATCTCTGTATCCTATTGATCGTATTAAAGTGAGAAACGGGTCATAATGGTCTTTAAATTAGGGCGCACTACGATTTTGCTTCCCGCGGACTGGAATAGGACGCCTTCGAAACCTTGCTGCAATTTACCCCGATAATTAGAATCCACACCCCCATACGAGATCAGAGAAATTGTCATGAAGCGTGTGTGCCCGAAAAAGGCTTTAAGCTTTCGATTTTCCCAAAATGATCTCCCAATCTGAGGTAAAAAATCCTGCATGAAGGAGCGGACTAAAAAACGTCCCACTAGCATCCCGAAACCGGGACACAGTGGGACGTGTAACTGTGTCAATGGATATGAAGTTAAGAAAAATGCCTGATTCGTGGTGATCACATGGTTTTCTAAGTCTGTTCAATCTGGTGGATAAATGATTCCTTCATCTGAGCGCGGAAGCAAGGCGTATTGATCCCCTGTCATAATGAACAATTACACAAAATGTCGGCCTGTAGTTCCCGCCAACTGAGATGACGCGCTGTAACCCGTACGACTGTAGCATCACTGATGCATCCTTCAAATCCCAAATCACTCATGCTGTAAGGCGCCACCCACTCTATCAAGCAAAACGGCACATCCAGCGATTTTTCGTGAACCGTGCCACTTCAGTGACATCCCCTTGGAACTCGGTAAACCTATGTCGTACAACGAAACGCACATCATCCATGCCGTCCTGCATAACCCAGTTATCTGCTCAACTCGGCCATCTGCTCAACCGAGCTAACCCGGACGACTCCGCACCGCTGTACGGCCTCAATAACACTGACTCGCCCCCTTGCGACTTCCAGCCACTGTATACCTCCATGCCAAAGCTGCAGTATCGCCTCCTAGGTACCTCCACGCCAAAACCGCATCATCGGCCCCCACATCACCCAAATCCACATCACCGCCCTCTAACCCGCGCGATGATTTCGTTGATTTTCTCCTTGCAGTAGCCGTCGTAGATTTCGACAGCTTGGCCTTCGCGCAGGAGTTCGAGGGCATCATCGTAGGCTTCGTGTTCTTCGCAGCGGTTGACGAGCTTCATGAGCAAGTTGGCAAGCTTGTTTTCGACGGTGATCCTTAAGTCGACAATCCATGGCGCGTTCAGTCCGGATAGAAAGCCGCTTTGGTAAAGCTCGATGAGGTGCAGGAATTCCGCTTTCATCTCTTTCAAGTCGCGGCCTTCATGGAAATTTTCGTGAAGCGCGTGAATAAACCGGGTGACATCGCTATTGACATGGCATTGCAGGCTGACTGAGCCGCGCGTAACTTTTAGAGCATTGACTAATTCGGCATCCCCCGTCGACTCAAAAATCGATTTCAGATGATTCAACATCACGCGCAAGTAATTTTTCGCTTTTTCGGCATCGACTTCCGAGAAAAACGCATCGATCAAGGCTTCGCGGGGCACGGTTTTTTCGAGTGCGAGATATAGCAAAAGCTCTCGGGACGAGCGACGGGTCCATGCCCCATCGATGGGCAGGCCTCGCCATTTCACCGAAAACTTACCGATTGTCCGGATTTCCAGAACCGGTGCGGCGACTTCCATTTTATACGCGTTTTCCAGCGCCTCTCTCATTTTTTTTAAGAGAAAATGATAACTCGGCGGATGAGACGACTCCGGCGGATTCGCCCAGAATTCTCTCACTGAACGGATGAAAAGCTCGGGATGATCGATAAAAACAGCATTGCGCGCATTCGGGAAAATTTGCACGCGGCTTGCCGGAATCACCGACCCATATAACGCAATATAATGGGGCGGGAAAATGGGATTTCGGTCACCGTTTATCAAAAGCGTCGGTACGCGAATGCCTGGAAGGTGTTCCATCAACGAATGGCCGTTGCCAAAAATGAGCCGGACGCCCTTGCGATACATATCCGGGTCTACTTTACGGACGGCGTTCTCGATTAAGGCTCTTTTTTCCTGTTCCGTTCCAACGACTTCGGATTGAATGATTCTTTCGGCAAAGCTTTCGATATGATCCTTTATGTATAAAGACCGGGCGGAATACTCATAGCTGTATATTTCTTGGGGGAAGTAAAGGGGTGTCGAGACGAGCGTTAACGAGCGCACGCCGGCCCATTGTCGAGCGAAGCGGATGCCGATAATCCCACCAAAGCCATGCCCGATGATATGACAGCGCTTAACTTTTAAGTGGTGTGCGAGTTGTTTCAGACCGTTGACCATTAAATCCCATGATAATGGCTGAGTGACAGCATCCGACTGTCCGTGTCCGCACAGATCATATAGTAAAATATGATAATCGCCCCGAAACCCATCCACCACACCGCTCCAAATGTTGTGGTCAAGACTTAAACCATGGATGAAAATAACGGACTCGGCTTGGGATTTCCGCGCTTTGAAAAACTCATAAGCTAACCGGGTACCGGTATCTTTTCTGACAAGATAATCCATGGTCTTCCCCCCTAAGCGCAGCAAACGAACTCGATGAAGCCTTTTTGCCTATTATAACGTATTCCCTCGTCGATGACCAAAAAAGATAGAAAAGAATGGTAAACACTCGACCACCTCATGCAGGCATTCAACAAAAATCCATTCCATATAAAAAAAATCGACAGCAATCTGCAACATGACTTACTAAAAACGTCGCATAATGTCGGAAAAATTTTACAAATTATAGGACTATAAGACCTATCTTTGTAATGGTTGTGTAACGGTAAATCATTTATCATTATAAAGAATGTGGGACAAAAGTCCCAAAACCAACAAAATGGCTTCGGGGAGTGAAAAGATTGGATCGATATCATTTCTATTTAGAATTTGATGGAAAGCGTACTCATGCTAAGGCGTACGATGCCCCCGTCGAACAAATTATGGCGACCGACATTCATCAGGCCATTGAACGCTTTTGCCGGCGGAAACATCTTGAATGTGTTCAATATGAAGCACTGTCCGACGAAGCCTATCGCGCTTATATGGTCAAAAAAGCCTTTCTTAAGCCACCCGTGGAGCAAGTCTATTATATTGAAGTCAGTCTCTCATAAATATGACTTTAGATGGACGGCTTTTTTCCTTATTGTAACGGAAGTGTAACGATAGCGGGTGTATGATATGTATGTTGAAATGATACGAAAAGGACAAAACTACTACGGTAGTTCCTTTTTTTGACATAAAATTGACGAGAAAACGGTGATTTTGTCGATGTGGAAGTTTTTTCTTTGAGTCTCCGAATCTTTAAAATACTCGGGGCATTCTATGCTATAATAACAACATAGTTTAGCAAAGATACGATTCGACAGTAATGGAGGCTCAAACGATTCATGGAAGAAACAATCAGTTTGCAAGAGATATTCCAAATACTAAAGAAACGGCTTGTGATGATTATCGTCATAACGCTTTTGGCTTCCGCCGCGAGCGCTTTTGTGACCTATTTTTTCATCACGCCGAAATATGAAGCTCAAACTCAGATTCTCGTCAACCAAGCGCAACAAGACCCATCCCAATACAATGTCAGTCAAATTCAGGCGAACGTCCAGTACGTCAATACATACAGCGTGATCATCAAAAGCCCGACTGTCTTGAAGGATGTGATCGACAAACTTCACCTGGATCTCACACCTAATGATTTAAAAGAAATGATTTCGGTGAATAGTGAAAAAGATTCACAAGTGTTCACGGTAGCCGTTCAAGATGCCGATCCCGCTAAAGCGGTTAAAATCGCAGGCACCATTGCCGCGGTTTTTAAAGAAAAGATTCCGCAAATTATGAATGTCAATAACGTCACGATCTTGTCTAAAGCGCAAATTTCGAACGACGGCTCACCTGTATCACCGAAGCCGAAGTTAAACATCGCCATTGCATTTGTCGTCGGTTTAATGATTTCAGTAGGACTAGCCTTCCTGCTGGAATACCTTGATAACACGATTAAATCTGAAGACGATATTGAGAAAGATTTGGGTTTACCTTTCTTAGGCATGGTCGCCGAAGCGAAAATGGACGACTTAAAGCCATTATCATCACGTACGCGCCGCACGGTACCGGGGGGTGAGCGGCTTGAGGCGTAAGCGCACGAATCTCAACAGCATGAAACAACGGTTGCTGATCACGCATCTGAATCCGAAATCGCCGATCGCCGAACAATATCGCACGATCCGCACGAACATCGATTTTTCAATCGCTGACCGCAATTTGCGCTCACTTGTCGTCACTTCCTCCAGCCCAGGCGAAGGAAAATCGATGACAGCGGCCAATCTTGCCGTTGTCATGGCTCAGCAAGGCCGCAAAGTGCTACTGGTGGATGCCGACCTTCGCAAGCCAACGGTTCATTATACGTTCCGTTTGATCAATACCGAAGGCTTGTCCAATCTTTTAACCAAGCGAGCGACACTTACCGAAGTTATTAGGAAAACCGATGTCGATAACCTCTACGTCATCACCAGCGGACCGATTCCGCCAAACCCGGCGGAACTGCTTAGTTCGCGGGCGATGCATGATTTTATGACTGAGGCGCTCGGCATTTTTGACATCATCATTTTCGATACGCCGCCAGTGCTCGCCGTTACGGATGCACAGGTTCTCTCAAGCCAAGCCGACGGCACCGTGCTTGTCGTCGCAAGCGGCACAACAGAGAAAGATGCAGCGCTGGAAGCCAAAGACCTCTTGCAAAAATCGCAAGCGCGCATTTTAGGCGTGGTGCTCAACCGTCAGCCGATCAAAAACAGCCGCTACTATTACTATTACGGAAATTAAGAAAAGATAAACGAGATGCAGTTTTCCTAAAAATAGGATAGGTCATTGAATACAATAGAGATAGAGATTGAAAGCATACGAGATGAGCACGAAACAAAGGGGATAAAACCGTGATTGATTTACATTGCCATATCCTCCCGGGGGTGGATGATGGGGCAAAAACCGAACAAGATGCGCTGGAGATGGCGCGGGCGGCGTGTGCGGAGGGGATTACGCACATTGTCGCCACCCCGCACCATCGAAACGGCGTCTATGAAAATACGAAAGACGAAATCATTGACCAAGTCCAGCTGCTGAATGAATGGCTCGACCAAGAAGGCCTTCCCGTCATGATTCTCCCGGGACAAGAAAACCGCATACAGGGAGATCTGGTCGAGAAACTCGAAGCCGGGGACATTTTAACGATGAACCGTACGGGGAAATACGTGTTTGTCGAATTCCCGACCTCACATGTACCACGATATACAGCCCGCATCTTTTACGATTTGCAGCTTTCCGGCATCATACCCGTGATTGTACATCCTGAACGAAATCACGAGATTGAAAAATCACCAGAAGTCCTCTACGAACTGATCAATAACGGCGCGCTGTCGCAAGTGACGGCGGCAAGCGTCATCGGTAAGTTCGGCAAGAAAATACAGAAGCTTACCTATAAAATTTTGGACCATCAATTGGCGCATTTCATTGCCTCTGATGCACACAACACGACATCGCGCGCTTTCCATCTCCGCGAAGCGTACGAAACGGTCGCGTCTGACTTCGGGGTCGAGCTTCGTTATCTTCTCGAAGAAAACGCGGATCTTTTAATTCACGGCCAGTCCGTGAATGCCGAACCGCCGATGCCGATTAAGGAAAGAAAATTTTTGGGGATTTTCTAGCACGAAACAGGGGGAACGTCACATGAACACCGTCAGAAAAGCAATTATACCGGCTGCCGGGCTCGGCACGCGTTTTTTGCCAGCGACAAAGGCGATGCCGAAGGAAATGCTGCCGATCGTTGACAAGCCGACGATCCAATACATCGTCGAAGAAGCGGTCAAGGCTGGCATCGAAGATATCATTATCGTCACCGGCAAAGGCAAACGCGCGATTGAGGATCACTTCGACAACGCTTTTGAACTCGAACAAAACCTGACAATAAGTATGTGTAAAATATTTCTCGAAGCAAAATGATGGAAAAAAATAGAGAAGGCACTCTAACATAAATGTATGCCACCAAGCAAATACATTTGAAGAGAGGCCTTCTCATGGAAAACATTATACCAAAAATATACCAATTGTTAAATGAAACTCGCGATTTTATTTCGTTTGAAGAACAGCTTAAACGGCTGATGTACAGCACATTTGCCGACGTGATGGGCATTGTCTTTGGTCAACTCGATGAAGCCATTGTGAATGAAAAAAGAAAAGAAGGATGGAAAAGAGAACGTAAAGATAAAAAGACGTTGACGTTTACTTTTGGGGCTGTGACTTAC
>NZ_AUMM01000005.1 GCF_000430685.1 Tuberibacillus calidus DSM 17572
ATCCGATCAAAAGGGACTCTTTGCGGAAAATCCGTATATCAAGCAAAAAAATTTGGCGACGTAGACCCCAAAATCGCTACATCGCAAAAAGCTCAATACATAAGGAAGATTGGATACTCTTAAACGGGCGTGTTACAATGAAGATTAAGCGGTAAAGGAGGGACGGCTTTGAAAATCCAAGATTTGCTGGAATTATTAAAGGAACGGTTAGATAAGCCTGAGTGGCTTTTTCAGTTTCATAAAAAAGATGAGTCGTTACGCATCGAAGATAAAAATTCCGGTCAAGGTGTGACCATTGATTTAAACGGGCTACTAGCCAAATATGCCCAGCGAAAAGAACAAGCGATCGACGAAACGATCTATTATATTAAAAATACGCTGAACGCGATGGCTCAAGAGCCGGTTATTAAAGGAAATGAAGAAGCCATCTACCCTGTGATGCGGTCGGCATCGTTTCCTGTCGAAACAAAGGATGGGAAAACGCTCATCTACAATGACCATACCGCTGAATCGCGCGTGTTTTACGCATTGGATTTAGGCCGAACTTATCGATTGATCGACCGTGCCCTCCTGGAGCGAGAAGGTCTCACTCAAGGGGCGTTGCATGAAATGGCCCTTTTTAACCTCCGCTCGCTACCAGTAGATTATAAAAGTGATCAGGTAGCTGGGAACACCTTCTATTTTATTAACTATAATGACGGCTATGATGCAAGCCGTATCTTAAATCAAGCTTTAATCGATAAAATGGCGCGCATCGCAGAAGGAAAGCTCGCCGTGGCCATCCCGCACCAGGATGTCTTGATTTTTGCGGATATAAAAAACAATAGCGGGTATGACGTCCTTGGACAAATGACCATGAGTTTTTATATGAACGGAAAAGTTCCGATTACTCCACTTTCTTTTCTATGGGAAAACAAGCGGTTGCAGCCGATTTTTATCTTGGCCAAAAAAAAGCCCTGACGCCACTGTGAACGGGTTTATAGCGATACCGTCAGGACAGCGCATGACAAAACAAAAAGGAGAGAGGAACATGAACTATTATTATAATAAAGAAGGTATTGGTGATACGCTGATCATTGACTTTTTAACAGAAACATCCGACGTCGAACCGGTGCGGAAAGGGGATGCCGTTGTTCTTCGCCAAAGCAATGGAGATGTCGTTGGTGCTAACCTTTTCCATGCTTCACAATACATAACGATTAATGGTAACGGAAAAATCAAAGTGGATGATGAGCTTGCGGAAAAAATCAGCAAGGTTTTTGAAGAAAACGGCTTTTCGATCACCTTTACTCCGGATACGGCTCCCGATTTTATTGTAGGGGAAGTCAAAGAGAAAAAAGCCCATCCGGATGCTGACAAATTAAGTGTGTGCATGGTGGATGTTGGCTCTGAAACGTGGCAAATCGTCTGTGGGGCACCGAACGTAGAAGCAGGCCAACGCGTCGTCGTTGCCCGCATTGGGGCGTTAATGCCGAATGGTCAGGTGATTAAACCTTCCGTCCTGAGAGGGGTGCGTTCCGAAGGGATGATCTGCTCAGCTCGAGAACTGGGATTGCCGAATGCACCGGCGAAGAAAGGCATCTTAGTTTTGGATTCATCTTATGAAGTTGGCACACCTTTTACGATCGAAGCGAAATAAACAAAGGATGAGAAGGGAGAAACAGGTGATGATATGGCTAATTGGTGGAAACGATTTTTCGGTTTAGATGATGATTGGTTGGATGATGAGGATACGTATAACGGTAAAGAAACGGATGGCTTAGGTCGCTCTTTAAAAGGCCGTTTTGAAGACCCGGGGCGACGAATCGAAGTGCGCATGGTTAAACAATTTCCTGAACGGACAAAACCCCGATCGCCCATTCAAAGTGATCGGTGGAAAAATGAACCTTGGGACGAACCAGCTTATGTACGCCGTTTTCGGACACGTGTTCAGGACAAAGCGAGTGCCACCTCACAGCCAGCATACGACAGACATAAAGGGCAAAAGGAAGATAGGAAAGATCAACAGATTGAACGGAAAAAAGAACCGTTCCGTCCGTCGATGGTCGCTTCACCGATTTTCGGCTATCGCCAACGACCCAAAATGCGCCCTTTATCTTCCGAGGGTATGGTTCGGAATCCGGAACTTGATTCCCTACAACGTGCAGCGGATGAAGAACGGGATATTGCGTCCCCACTTGATGTTGCCGAGCCGCTATTTCCGACTACCGTTTCGGAACCCGTTCGCGAGAGGGTAACGGATCGATTAATGCCTGATATAACGTCAGCGGATGATTCGACAACGGGAGGATCTGAACGAAAGGAAACGGTTCGTCATGTTGTCGGCGCTTGGAAGATTACCGAAAGCGAAACGAATAAGGGTGAATCAAATGTAACTTTTCGACGAGTTGATTCTGTACAAGCGGCAATGGCTTCAAACAATGATAATGAGATAAATGACCCGAAAGAGAAAATCGAGATATTGCCTAAGAGGGCGGATTGCTGGTCGGAGCCCGAAAAAACCTTTGACACTGAACAGAAACCATCGGTCGGTGAGGTCAACGACGGTGAAAAAACGGCCAATGAACAGGAAGAAAGAACGCTTCGTGACGGAAATGCGGATGGACGTGTGGCTGAAAGTGGGAAATCGTCATCCTATTCAACCATTCCTTATAACGTCTTAATGTATGGCGCCGACAAACAAGCTTTACGACGCAAACCATCCTACAAATCATCCGTAACAGCTGATCAGCGCTCCTATGAAAGCCATGCGGCTTTGCACGACCAAGGGAAAAGAACCGTGCCGCTGTCATTGTTCCGAGACCCACCTGAAAACTTAGCACCGGATGAAGCCTGGATTGCTGAAAAACAAGAAACGTTAAAACAAGTTTTGAAGAATTTTCACGTCCGCGCTGATATGGTGGGATTTGTTCAAGGGCCGTCCGTCACGCGGTTTGAGATTCGCCTTCACCCTGGTGTCAAGGTCAGTAAAGTCGTGGGGCTGACGGAAGATATTAAATTGAGCATGGCGGCTGAACAAATCCGCATCGCCCCGGTTGCCGGTAAAAGCACGGTCGGCATCGAAATTCCGAATCTCAAGCGCAAACCCGTTTTTCTTAAAACCTTATTGCGCTCCAAAGCGTTTTCCGAGAGCGCCTCACCGCTTACCGCCGCCCTTGGAATGGATGTTTCGGGTCAAGAAGTCATTACGGATTTGGCAAAGATGCCGCACGGCCTCATTGCGGGGGCGACCGGCTCAGGGAAAAGCGTCTGCATTCACTCTTTAATACTCAGTTTGATCTATAAGTCGGACCCTGAATCTTTGCGGCTTGTGCTCATTGACCCGAAAGTGGTGGAACTGTCTGTGTATCAAAGACTTCCACATCTAGCGGCTCCGGTTATCAATCAACCAAAAGAGGCTGCTCTGGCGTTGCGGTGGGCCGTGGATGAAATGGAACGACGCTACCAAGCCTTTGCCGACCTTGGCGTCCGCGATATTAAAAAATATAATCAAATCGTCGGTCCGGATGAAAAATGGCCGTATATCGTCATTATTATCGATGAATTGGCGGATTTGATGATGACAAGCCCGCAAGATGTAGAGGAAGCGATTTGCCGCATCGCCCAAAAAGCACGAGCGGCCGGTATTCATATGATCTTGGCGACACAGCGGCCGTCGGTCGATGTGATCACAGGTTTAATCAAAGCGAATATCCCAACGCGCATCGCTTTTGGCGTCTCATCGCAAGCCGATTCTCGAACGATTTTAGATGCTGGTGGTGCTGAGCGGCTTCTCGGCCAAGGGGACATGTTGTTTGCGGAAAACGGGTCGCGTGAAATCCGTCGGCTTCAAGGAGCATTTGTGTCCGATGAGGAAATTGAACGCATAACGGAATTCATGATGTCTTGGCCGGCTCCGCCCCACCTTTTTGACCCTTCGGAATTGCGCGAGCAACGCCAAATGGGAATGGAAGAAGAGGATGAGTTATACGAAGAAGCGGCGCAATTTGTCATCTCTCAAGGTCAAGCTTCGGTCTCCAGCTTGCAGCGCCATTTTCGTATCGGCTATAACCGCGCTGCTCGTCTTATTGATGCACTGGAAGCGAACGCCATCATCTCTTCGGCCAATGGCAGTAAACCAAGGCAAGTATTAGTGACGAAAGAGGCGTATTTTACCGAAGAGGATGAAACCGGCCTGTAATATGTTTTTACATCATCGTGGATAAAAGATACAATGATGTTTAGTTGTTAGATTTAAATGAAACGAAACTTTTTCGTGTGCTGAAAGAAATGGGATACCTGAGCATGCTTGGGGTGTTGGTAACCATTTATAGAAGATAAATCTTAGTTTTACAGGGGATAATGTATTATTAAACAGAAAGCCCGAAGCGATGGTCGAAAGAAGTGACGTTTCCTAACCTCGCCTTGAAAGGGTGGATGGGCTGAGACGGTCATTCGCCAAACGGACATCTGGGCATATAGTGACAATAGGGGATATTAATGAAAAGGTTTTTGGAGGTTGTAAAATGACGAAGTATCATTTCGTAGGGATCAAAGGAACGGGAATGAGCCCGCTGGCGCAGATTCTTCACGATATGCATCATGACGTACAAGGGTCTGATGTGGATAAGCGTTTTTTTACGCAAGAGGCGCTAGAGCGAAAAGGCATACCCATTTTTCCGTTTGATGAAAATAACATAAAGGAAGATTATACGGTTATTTGGGGCAATGCGTTTCCGGAAACCCATCCTGAAATTGTTCGGGCAAAACAACTGAACGTACCGATTCATCGCTATTATGATTTTCTTGGTGCTTTTGCCAAACATTTCACAAGTGTTGCAGTAACCGGAACGCACGGGAAAACCGGCACGACGGGGCTTCTTAGTCATGTTTTCTCAGCCTTTAAATCGACTTCTTACCTCATTGGTGACGGAACTGGGGTTGGCAAGGAAAACAGTGAATTTTTTATCTTTGAAGCTTGCGAATATCGTCGCCATTTTCTTTCCTATGAACCGGATTTCTGCATTATAACCAATATTGATTATGACCATACCGATTATTTTAAAACCCCAGAAGATTACTTTCATGCCTTTCAGGAGCTCGCTCAACAAGTCAAACAAGCCATTTTTGCTTGCGGGGATGATCAGAACCTCCAGCGACTTCGCGCCAATGTTCCGATGATCTTTTACGGACTGAAAGAAGACAATGATTTTCGGGCGGTCAACTTGGAGAGAACCGATGCCGGCACTCAATTTGATGTCTATGTGCGGAACGATTTTTACGGACGGTTTACCGTTCCGGCTTACGGTGAACATAATGTTTTAAATGCTCTTGCTGTTATTAGTTTTTGTCATTATCAAAACATGCCCATCGAACTTTTAAAAGAGCGTTTATTAACATTTCCGGGTGTCAAGCGGCGCTTTAATGAACGGCCTTTCGGCTCACAAATTATCGTTGATGACTATGCTCACCATCCAACTGAAATTAAAGCGACGATTCATGCGGCAGCGAGCAAATGGCCGGGACGGCCGATTGTGGCCATTTTTCAACCTCATACCTATACGCGAACGAAAGCGTTTTTGGACGATTTTGCGGACAGCCTTAAAACGGCTGATCACGTATACTTATGCGATATCTTTGGTTCAGCGCGGGAGGCTAACGGCGAACTGACGGTTGATGTATTATTAAATCGCATTCCCGGCGCAAAACGGTTGACGGAAGAAAACATACGGGAATTGGAAAATTATCCTGATAGTATTTTATTATTTATGGGTGCAGGCGACATTCAAAAATATCAACAGGCATACGTCAAGGCTTTGGCAAAGTAATGGCATCATGAATGAATCATCAAGAGGTTGACGCGCTCAACCTCTCTTTTTACATAATACTTGCATAGACGCTCCGCGTTTTATTAAAACTAAGTAAGGGTATGTATGACGAAGGAGGTTTGATTGTGGAAATTATTCTTTATCTCAGCGTCGCACTTCTAGCGGTCGCCTTTGCGGTCCTCGTTTATTTTATAGGAAAGACGCTCACATCGGTGCAAAAGACGCTGGACGGGGTTTGCGATACGCTGGACCGCGTCGTCCAACAAATGGAAGGGATCACAAAGGAAACGGAGTCATTGTTACATAAAACTAATGAGATGGCCGAGATGGTTCATGAGAAAACGAAGGCGCTCGATCCGGTTTTCGATTCCATTAAAAGCATTGGGGATTCCATCCGAACCGTCAACCGTTCCGTGGAGCGTTTGAGTACATCCATCACATCTAAAGGTGAGCGCCATAGCGAAGAAGTGGCGAAGGCCATCCAATGGGGCGAAGCGATCATCGATCTTTGGAATAAGTGGAAGGTAAAAAAGAGCAAATCTCATTAAAAATAGTAAAAAACTTAAGGAGATGAGGACATGGGGAAAGATTCGTCCACTCATACAAGTGCCTTTTTACTCGGTGCGGTGATCGGTGGGTTGACAGGCGCTGTATGCGCCCTTCTGTTAGCCCCTAAAACAGGTCAAGAAATGCGAGAAGATCTCAATCGTCGAACAGACGTGCTGAGGCAAAAGGGCATAGACGTGGCGCAATACGCCAAAGAAAAATCGGAAGGGCTTGCCAAAACTGTTTCCTTGCAATCCGTTCAAGTTGCTGACAAAGTAAAAAGACTTCCGGAGTACATACGAATTAGCGGCAAGAAGCGTTCTAGCGGAAGCGAGCAATGAAAATTGAGAACGGCGTATTTTAACAGCTCCCCCTGTGGGGGCTTTTTCATTTTTTTTAGAAGGGTATCACGAGCTTTTTTATACGGGTATGTTAATAAATTTTTCAGGTCAATAAATGTGCAATCTTTAGCAGAGACTAGTTTTCTTTTTTAGCGCTAACGTCACTTCCGCCGATCGGTGAACGTCCAATTTTATGCGGTTTTTTCACTTTTGTGGTTAAAAGCTTAAAAGCATTGAAGAAAAGTCGTGACATTTCCAAAACGGTTATTATATAATAAACCCTAAGACAAAGCATCTTGGAGGGAAAGCCAATGAGAGAGAACGAGTTAGAACAGCTGAGACTCAGAATTGACGAGCTAAATGAACAATTGTTGGAATTGATCAACGAGCGCGCTCGGGTCGTCCAACAAATCGGTGAAATCAAAAAGAGACAAGGAACCGAGCCATATGACCCTGTTAGGGAACGGGCTATTTTGGATCGCATCATCGCCAAAAATAACGGGCCTTTCAAAAATGACACACTGAAACATTTGTTTAAAGAAATTTTTAAAGCGAGCTTGGAACTTCAAGAAGATGACCACCGTAAAGGCCTCCTAGTCTCGCGAAAAAATAAAACGAGCGATACCATCATTGACATAAATGGGGAAACAGTTGGTGATGGTAAGCAAAGGCTGATTGCCGGACCGTGCGCCATTGAAAGCTACGAACAAACGCGAAAAGTCGCTGAACAAGTGAAAAAACATGGTGTCCCGTTTCTGCGGGGTGGAGCCTTCAAGCCGAGAACATCCCCATACGATTTCCAAGGGCTCGGGGTCGAAGGGTTAAAGATTTTGCGGCAAGTCGGCGATGAATTCCACCTTTCTGTTATCAGCGAAATCATGTCGCCACAGGATTTGGATGTGGCCGAACAATATTTGGATATCATTCAAATCGGTGCTCGGAACATGCAAAACTTTGAGCTGTTGAAAGCTGTGGGCACTTCAAGCAAACCGGTTTTATTGAAACGAGGCTTGTCAGCAACGATTGATGAATTCATGAAAGCCGCCGAATACATTTATATGGCCGGTAACGAAAATGTAATCCTTTGTGAACGCGGCATTCGCACTTTTGAACGAGCCACGCGCAATACGCTGGATATTTCGGCTGTGCCGATTTTGAAGAAGGAAACCCATCTGCCGGTGTTTGTGGATGTTACCCATGCGACGGGACGCCGGGACCTATTGATTCCAACAGCGAAAGCGGCTTTAGCGATCGGTGCCGATGGCGTAATGGTCGAGGTGCACCCCGACCCCTCCATCGCTTTATCCGACTCCGCACAGCAAATGGACTTTGACCAATTTGACAGCTTTATTGAAGCCATTAAACCCTACGGCCTGCACACTTCCGTACAAGAAAGCAGACTCCCTCGGTGAGGGAGTTTTGCGCGTTTTTCGAGGTATGACAAGCCGCAGGATAAAAAGTTTACATGTGATTTTTGAAAATACCGTGTCGATTAAATTTAATGGATGCAAGTTTTACCTAAAATGGTTATACTATTAGAAGGATATCGATCGAACGTAAGGAGGAAACAATGAGCGCAACAATCTATGATGTAGCACGGGAAGCTGGCGTTTCCATGGCGACCGTTTCACGTGTTGTAAATGGGAATCCAAATGTCAAACCGACCACTCGAAAAAAAGTGCAAGAAGCGATTAAACGCCTCGGCTACCGACCGAATGCGGTTGCTAGGGGATTGGCAAGTAAAAAAACGACGACGGTCGGCGTCATTATACCGGATATTTCTAGTATTTTCTTTTCGGAATTAGCTAGAGGTATAGAGGATATTGCGACCATGTACAAATACAATATTATCCTCTCAAATTCCGACCAAAATAAGGATAAGGAAATCCGATTAATTCAAACCATGTTAGGCAAGCAAGTGGACGGGATTGTTTTTATGGGTGGCCGCTTATCCGATGAACATCTTGAGGAATTTAAAAATGCGCCGGTCCCGATTGTATTAGCTGCGACAATCGATGAGAAAGGCGAAATTCCGTCGGTCAACATTGATTATGAGCAAGCCACCTTTGAAGCTGTCAGCCATTTAGTCGAACAAGGTCATCGGAGGATTGCAGCCGTTTTAGGCCCTGAAGATGATCCCATTAACGGACAGCTGAAGCTTTCGGGTTATAAGAAGGCGCTCGAATCAGGACGGCTTTCGTTTGATGACGCCCTGGTTTCCTATGGTGATTTTACATACGATTCAGGGAAAGAAGCGATGGATGCTTTTAGTGCATTGGCGGATCAGCCGACAGCTATCTTTGCTGCTACCGATGAGATGGCATTAGGGGTCATCCACGCGATCCAAGACGAAGGTAAAAAGGTGCCCGATGATATTGAAGTCATTAGCGGTGAAAACACGCGTCTTTCGCAAATGATTCGTCCGACATTGTCTTCGATTGTCGTTCCGATGTATGATATCGGTGCCGTGGCGATGCGGCTTTTGACCAAATATATGAATAAAGAACGGGTGGACGAGCATATCGTCGTTTTGCCCCATCGCATTGAATACCGGCAATCGACGAAAGAATAAAAAACCGCACCTCTGCCATTTTGGCATGAGGGCGGTTTTTTTATGTTGGTAAGAAAAGAAAACTAAGGCTTGGCTAACGCAAAGATTGATAGAGCCAGCAAAGATACAAAGCTAGCCCCAAGGTGTTCGTGCCAGTGGGGCTATTCATAAAAAGCAATAATGCTGTCTTACGGACTTGTTCCATTGTATCCGGTGTCGGTCGGCGGGTTATTTGCATCTGTTCCGTCATCGCTTCCTTGATCTGTCGGCGGATTTTCCGTATCCCCTTTCTTCGGATTATTGGAGGATACGAGGAGATTTCCGACCGTTGGTGACGGGGGCGATTCAAGACCTGTGATGTCAACGGCTGTGACATAGTAATACCCTTTTGCATGAGATAGGGCGGATGATAATGTTGAACCGCCGACAACATCCTTGATTTTAATAAAGGTTTTACCATTTATTGAGTGATAGATGCGATAGCCAACAACATCATCAGAGGAGCTTCTCGTCCATACCAATCGGTTTTTGTTTAATTGTACCTTTGCTATGCCTTTAGGTGCGGCATCATCCGCCTTATAAGCCGCAACCGGAATAATGCCTCCGGAAATTTTAGATTTGATATCCTTCATGTTGAGATAAGGAAAATGCGTTTTGATAAAGTCATCGCTCAACAATAACCCTGGCATGGTGAAAGCCTCAGGGGTCGTTGGAAGAGCGGGTACTTTTTTATTATTTAAAATGACATATCGCCCGCTCGCGAAGGCATTCGTATCATCTTGTTTTGGCAAAGTTTTCGTATTGACGAGATCCGTACTGACGAGTCCCGCGTTCTTGCACGATTCGGTCACCGGTCCCATCGTTAACCCACAAATCGTTTTCCGTTCAATGCCATCTGGCATGGCAAACTTTTCAGTAGGCGCCATTAGTTTTGGGGCAACGGCATAGGCAGCATTGGCGAAACTCGCCCATAAAGCCGACGTGCGTCGATGATAGGAATTTCTATCTAATTGTATACGCGAAAGCAATTGTCCGTTGCTGTAGACGGCTTGTTGATCGAAGCCGGTCCATACACCGAGCGTAATATTTGGATTGGCGGCAATGAACCAAGAATCATGCCAATCTTGAGACGTACCGGTTTTACCGAACCAATCCGCATGGAAATTTAACATGCCCGGTATATCGGCTGCGGTCCCGCGTTTTAATACATCGCGCAGCATATCGATAACGAGATAGGATGTTTGTGGTGAAAAAACATGTGTATTTTCGGTTTTATGTTGATAGATCACGCGCCCATCATTTGTCTCAATTCGGTCGATCATATAAGCATCGACAAAGTTGCCACCATTGGCAAATGTGGTGTAGGCGTTTGTATTTTCTTCGACGGTTACCCCAAGTGTCAACCCGCCGATCCCTACAGGAAGCGGCCCATTATCTGGATAGACGAGTGTTGAGAAGCCCATTTTCTCAAGGTAATCGAGCGGCTGGAATTTTTGCTTATTCATCCAGTACACTTGAATGGCTGGTACGTTATGTGACTCGTACAACGCTTTTCGGGCTGTTTCAAAACCATGGTATTTGCCAATATCGGTCGATGCATAGTTGTGCGGCTCATAGTTCCCAGGATAGGTTGTCGGTAAATCCGCCAAAATGGTTCCAGGTTGAATCAGGCCGTTTTCAATCGCCGGCCCGTAATCTAAAAGCGGTTTCATTGTTGAGCCGTTTTGCCGGATCGTTTGGGTGGCGTGATTGACCTGAGAATAGTCGTACTTATCCTTTCTGCCACCGACAAAACTGATTATCGCCCCAGTTTTGTTATCAATTAACATCGCTCCGACTTCCATCGGTAAGCGAACGGTCGTCTTTTCACCCGTCTTTGAGTTGGTGACCCGATACACTTTATCAGGTTCATACCCTTTGTATTGAAGAGCAGCCTCTTGCATTTTGTCATATATTTTTTTGTTGATGGTCGTGTAAATTTTATAGCCGTTATGTTCTAACTGTTTGTTGGCATTATCCAGAAATTCACCGAAAAGCTCGCTGTTTTTCTTTAAAGTGTCGTAATCGTACCCTGCTTTTTGCACCGTATCTTGAATGGTGACGTGAAGGCCCTGATTTCTTAAAAGGTTCGTTAAATAACTTAAGTTATTGAACCGTTCGTAATCTTTCTTTAACCGAGCGGCTTCATAACCGTTTTGGCTAGCTAGGATCTGGGCCAAGATTTCCTTGGCGCGTTGATGGACTTCGGTCATTAAGTATGGATACTGCGTCAAAACCTTGGAATGCTCTTTCGCAAAGTGCGATCGATAATCATACTTCATGGCATCGGCATACTCGGCTTTCGTGATGGCTCCGGTGTCAAGCATCCGCTTTAACACCACATGCGCCCGTTCTATACCTGCTGATAGGTCATCCTTCAGCCCGCCTTCATTTTTAAAAGGCGAATAGACGAACGGATTTTTCGGAAGCCCAGCGAGAAATGCAGCTTGCGGGATGTTCAAGTCCTTGGCGCTAACACCGAATATGCCTTGGCTTGCTGCCTCAATCCCGGCGACGTTTTGTCCAGCTGAGTTTCGCCCAAATGGTACGATATTTATGTAAGCATTAAGAAT
Organism: Tuberibacillus calidus DSM 17572; assembly: GCF_000430685.1. Lineage (GTDB taxonomy): Bacteria > Bacillota > Bacilli > Bacillales > Sporolactobacillaceae > Tuberibacillus > Tuberibacillus calidus. The sequence continues at coordinate 11,858 of NZ_AUMM01000005.1, forward strand.
ATCCTTCTTGTCAAAAAAGTTTTCTAGTCTCATAGCGAGCAAAATTTCTCTCGCTTTTCTTTTAAAAGAAACTTCATTCGTTAAAATTTGGTTTTTGACAAGTTGCTGGGTGATCGTGCTTCCTCCCGTAACGATTGGGCGATTCGTCAGCTCTTGGAAAACGGCCCGAAAAACGGCTTTCGGAACCACGCCATGATGTTCGTAAAAAAGCTCGTCTTCAGTCGATAAGAGCGCATCAATAAAATGCGGTGAGACTTGCTCAAGCGGTACCACCGTGCGAATTAAGTCGGTTTGTAGCTTGCCGAGCACTTTCTTTTCGGCAAAATAAACGGTGGTCGTCTCGGAGTAATCGCTCATCGCCTTTTTCATAGTTTCATAGCTTATAACGGGTTGATCTTTGACAAGGGAGGCAAAATAACCTGCACCAAGCCCAAAAGCAAAACAGCCTAGGATAACAAGGATGGAAAGGAATATTAAAAATAAGTTCCATACCACTTTGGAGCCGATGCGGAACCCCTTTAAGATCTTTTTTTCTTTGAGCCATGTCACGGCGTTTTGGAAATAGGTGACCCACTTTGAAGGCTCGAAGGACATCGATTTCCCTCCTTTGCATTGAATGACTGCCGTGATAAAAACAGACGAAAAGTCCTATGAACATCTTATACTAAAAAAAGGCTTTGGGAAATAGGGGTTTTAGAATGAGAAGATCAGTTTCCAGTTGGGGTGAAAGTGGAAAAATAAAGCTCTGCCTTCCCCAAAAGGGCTTGGCAGAGCAAAGCTTTCTTTATCAGCTTTAACGTGAGTAAAATTCGACGATCAAAGCTTCTGTGATTTCAGCTGGCAGTTCGGAACGTTCCGGAAGGCGTGTATAGGTTCCTTCCATTTTATTTTCATCAAATGAAAGGTATTCAGGTACGAAGTTATTCACTTCAAGTGCTTCTTTAATGATGTCCAAGTTACGCGATTTTTCTCTGACGCCGATGACGTCACCAACGTTTACGCGGTAGGATGGAATGTCCACGCGTTTGCCGTTGACGGTGATGTGACCGTGGTTGACGAGCTGGCGAGCCTGACGGCGCGTGCGCGCTAAACCAAGGCGATAAACGATGTTATCCAGGCGTGATTCCAAAAGAATCATGAAGTTTTCGCCATGAACACCTTTCATTTTGGAAGCCGCTTCAAATGTGCGACGGAATTGACGTTCATTCAAACCGTACATAAAACGAAGCTTTTGTTTTTCTTGGAGTTGCAAACCGTATTCAGAAAGTTTCTTCCGTTGGTTTGGGCCGTGTTGGCCAGGAGCATATGGGCGTTTTTCCAATTCTTTACCCGTGCCGCTTAAGCTCATGCCATAACGGCGGGATTTTTTCCAGGCTGGACCTGTATAGCGAGCCATTAAAGACTCCTCCTTTGTCATTTTATTTTTGTATAAAATGACAGCTCCGAACGGCGATTGCGGAGGCATTTTATGTTCACGCATCTTCGCCCGACAGCAGAGGTTACGCGATGCGCCTCGTTTGACGAGGCATAAAATGGTGCTCGCGCAATGACGACCGTTATACTGTCTCTCATTTTACACAACGTTCATTATATCTACCGCTACCGATTGTGTCAAGAATATGATAAAATTGTATCCAAAGAACTAGGACATTTATCCTAAAGAGGCGGATTAAAATGGGTGAGGATAGGTTTGTTTCGAATGTGCCGCGAGTCACTGAGGCGTTAATTGAGCGGTTTAACAGAACGGTTGACCACTGTGCGTGGTTGATGCCATCCGTTAAGCCTATCTGTTTATTTTTAATAGATGTCCAACAAAAAATCCTGGCATACCGTAATTTCGGTCTTGAGATGGTGTCACATCTCCAGTCGGGTTGTGATTGGCCAATCGTTAGATCTTATTGGCCAGAAGCCGCAGTGAAAGAATGGGATACGGAACATGGAAAACTGGCTATTGTCAGCTTACGTCCGGACTTGGAGGATTTTTCCGAATATATTCGTCTTACATATCAAATGACAGCGCTTGAGACCTCGGCTTTTGATTTAAGCCGCTTTAATGGAAAAGATATGCTGATGCATTTATTGCACCGTAGCGATTATGCGCGCCGCTTGAACATCGTGCCGAAAGCCTTTGTTGAATATATGTCGGGTGTGTTTAAGAAAGATGCGGCATTGTATGTTTATAACGAGTTGGCCGAGCGTTATGACTTTCTTCTGTCCTCGAATGATGGTGGTCACACTGATTGGAAAAGCCTTTCTTTTACAGAAAATGATGTGCTGCACCTCGCTGGCGGAAAGTGGATGGCGAATATCTTCCTAGGGAAGCGAGACGCTGGCGCTGATCACCGCTGTTTGCTCTTTCCGTTATATGGCGGCCAGCGCGTATTTGCTTTGCTTCTTTTAAATATGCCTGAGGCTCCGAATGATCCTGTTGTGGTCAGACATTTAAAAGAAATCATTGATGAATTTTCAAAGTTAATGCACGAAATCCAAAACTACCTTTACAGCATAAAAATTGGCCGCCGTTATCAACAATTATATACGGTAACGAAAAAATTTCATTCGACCATGAATGATCGAGATGTGCTTGATGAGGTCCTGAAGACCATCGAGGGTCTTTACGGCCATTGCGATATCCAGTTACTGTTTACGGATGATTCTATTGACTGGGTAGATGGGGACCCCGAGGCTTTGCAAGCCTACTTAAACGGGCGTGTGCAAGTCCATCATGCCGAAAACGCCGTCCACCTATACGCACCTTTGGCCGGACGGCAAGGCGTCTATGGTGTCATAAAAATTAGCACGGACCGAAGGGATGCCTTCTCGAAAGATGATAGGGAATTTATTCAATTACTAGCCAGTACCGCTGGCCATGCTTTTGAAAATGCTAAATTATATCAACAATCCCAACGGTCGATTGCCGATTTGCGACTCATTAATAAAATGAGCCAACAGTTAAACGCCATCATGCGCTTTAACGATACCGTTGACTATTTGATCAAAGAAATTCAGGATCATTTTTCGGTCGAAGAGTTGGGGTTTTTTACGATAAGTCCTAACCAATCTCCCGTTATCTATCCGAAATGCACGCCTTTTTTTCATACCGGTGAGGGGTTAAAACTTGTTAACCGGGTGATGGAAAAACTGATTGAAGATCAGGAGGGGTTATTTCTTGGCGATGTTCACGCCGAAAATTGGTTGAACATCCCCTATCGATCCCTTATCGCTTTGCCGTTGATAACAAAAGACAGCTTTTTAGGTCTCATCGTGGCCGTCCATCGCGAGCCTTATCACTTTTCTTTTGATGAATTTCGCTTGCTTCAATCCATTGTCCGCCATTCGACGCTAGCCATTACCAACGCAAGGCTCCGCGAAGAATTGGAGCGGCAAGTGAATACCGACCAACTCACAGGGCTTTTTGCCCGCGATTATCTCAATAAAAAAGTGGAGCTATCCCTGAAGACCGACCTTAGGGGCGTTATGATTTTAATTGACATTGATAATTTTAAAATCATCAATGACACCCACGGGCATGCGGTGGGGGATGAAATCCTCATCCATGTTGCTAATATCATAAAACAGAATGTTCGGAAAACAGATATTGCCGCGCGGTGGGGTGGAGAGGAGCTCGCCGTTTATTTGCCGAATTGCACCGTTGAGCAAGGACGTGCCATTGCTGAACGCATTGTTACCAGTGTTCGAAAATCAACCGTACCGAGGGTGACAATTTCTTGCGGTCTGTCATTTTGGAGGCAAAGAGATTTTCAAGGCGGGGGTCGTGATTTATTCCTCAAAGCCGATCAGGCCCTCTATCGCGCAAAAGAGCAAGGCAAAAACCAGCTTTACATTTATCACTGAAAAGAGAAAAACGTTGGCCGCCCCCTAGAGGACGGCCAAATGTATGCGTTTTTACAATGGCAAGACATTTAACTATGATATTAGCGACAATTTCTTTATAAATGTTTTTCGAGCGTTTCGACAAATTGTTCCAAACCTTTTTGGTCGGTGTCATCGAAGCGGTCAACGATCGGGCTGTCAATGTCGAGGACACCGATGACGCTACCCTTAACGGTGATTGGGACGACAATTTCTGAACGGGAATTGGCATCACAGGCGATGTGACCTTCGAAGGCATTCACATCTTTCACCCGAATCGTTTTTCTTTCCGCAAAAGCGGTGCCGCAGACGCCTTTCCCAAAAGGGATGCGTATGCAGGCTGGAAGCCCTTGAAACGGACCAAGCACCAATTCTTTTCCATCGCTGAGATAAAAGCCGACCCAATTAATATTTTCTAAAAACTGGTTTAATAATGCAGACGCATTGGCCAAGTTGGCGATGCGGTTCGGTTCATTTGCAATTAACGCTTCGAGCTGCTTTGCGACGAGTGCATATTGTTCTTCACGCGTCCCAGTATATTTCATCGGTGTAAACATGCTTTCCCCTCTTTCTTTTTTACTCAGTTTATCAGAAAACAGTCTGATTTTCATTTTTTTTGTCGAGTGATTTATGAAGGATAAAAGCGTAAGCCGTTGAACATCTACAATATGAGAAGGTTTAAAGAGGGTGTGAGCGATGAAAGCGAAGACGGGCGGCAAAAAGCAAATGACCAAAAAGCTGATTGCAAAAGCGGCAGCAAGGCTGTTTCACATGTACGGCTATCACGGCACCTCGGTGCGCAATATCGCTGAAGAAGCCGGTGTCAACGCTGCCCTTGTCTCTTACTATTTTGGAGGAAAGAAAGCCCTGTTGGAATATTTAATGGAAAGCTTTTATGAAGGGTATTTGCGCGTTATGGAAGAGACACTGACAGCAGAAACTGACCGGCGTCCAGAGGAGCTTTTAGTCATCCTAGCAGAAAACCTGATTCGTTATCAGCTGGATCATTTTGATTTGTCGCTCTTCGTTCATCGAGAAGTGACAACAGACTCCACGCTCGTCAGGGAACTGATGGCAACCTATTTGATGAAGGAAAAATACATGTATGAGATCATCTTTGAATCCGCACACGAAACCATTCCTTTGGTTCCGACTGATCTTTTTATCCTTCAATATCGGAATATGATTATCATGCCGTTTTTACAACCGCTTTATTTGCGCCAAGTCCACACGCTGGAACCGACGGCGGAAGTTTTTCTCAATCGTTATTTGGCAATGGTCAAAGAGTGGGTCGATCATATGTTGACCCCAGTTGTACAGTAAGCGTTGCACGATGCCCCGTTTGGTATACCATGTCCTTATCGGTCCATTGATCGAGGGGCATTTTTTTTCGGAACTTGCCTGAGAACGATAAAAAATATGTCATAAAACGTCAATTCATGATATGATTAAAACTACTAATGCATTTTGGTCGAACGGAAAATGCGTGGCTTTCGAATGGGGGAAGTTTCGGTATGGTATATGCAATTGTCGGCATTATTCTTCTTTTTGCTGCCATTGTCGTTTATGGCTCTATCATGCGCCGGCGCATATTCAAACAAATTGACCGATTTGAATCATGGAAAATCGATATTTTAAATCGGCCGATAACAGAACAAATTTCCAGAATAAAAGAACTAAAAATGGTCGGTGAAACAGAGAAAAAATTTGAGAAGTGGCGCGCCGATTGGGATGAAATCGTAGCAACGGAATTGCCGATGATTGAAGAAATGCTTTTCGATGCCGAAGAACTCACCGATCGCTTTCAATTTGGAAAAGCACAAAGCACCCTCCGGGATATTCAGAAAAACCTCGAAAACATTGAAGACCAGATCAAAAAGATGCTTGATGATTTAAATGAAGTGGTCGAAAGCGAAGAAAAGAACCGGCAAGATATCGTAAGGGTTAAAGAGCAATACCACAATTTGAAGCGCGAACTGATAACCCGCCGTTCTTATTACCGGGAAGCGGGTGACTATTTAGAAAAAGAACTGACTCAAGTTGAAACCGATCTCTCCCAATTTGAACAACAAACGGATGAAGGCAATGTCATAAAGGCAAGAGAAATTCTCATCGGCGCCAAAGATCGTCTTGAAACGCTAGCGAATTTAGTCCAAGAGATCCCTGACTTATATAAGGATATACATACGGTTATCCCTAAGGAATTAAACGAAATAGAAAACGGCATGAAAGACATGATCGAAAATGGTTATTCCCTTGACCACCTCAATCTTGAGGATTGGCTTGCGCAAACCCGCAAAGCTTTGCAACTCTTCGATGAGGGCATGAGGAAAGCATCCTTCGCCGATGTCAAAGAAGGGCTGGAAAATACGTTTGAACAAGTGGAATGGGTATACGGCAGACTAGAAAGAGAAGTCGAGTCCAAAAACCGATTGCGCGAAGAAGCACCTGTCATTCGCCGTGATTTAGAAATCGTTGGGGAGAAAATCAAAGACATCAATAAAGAAACCGAAGTCGTCAAACAAAGTTATTACATTGATGAAGAAGACTTGAAAACCCAAAGTGAAATCGATAAAACGTTTAAGAAATTGGAACAGGAATTTCAGGAAGTGGACCAAGTCCTTAATGAAAATAAACAAGCGTTCAGCATCCTTCACGAAAAAATGGAAGACATGAAAGAGCATATCGATGTGCTGCGTGACAGTGTTGACCGTTTTAAAGAATTTTTAACGAATTTGCGTAAAGATGAGATGCTGGCCAAAGACACCTTGCAACAATTAAAGGAACAATTATTGGAAGCCCGCCGAAAAGTTCGAAAAAGCAATCTTCCTGGTATCCCCAATAGTTATATGACGATTGTCGAAGAGGGTGAGGAGATACTCAGGGAAATCAGTCAAAAACTTGACATGAAGCCGCTCACGATGCCGACGATCCATCAGCTTCTCGATGAAGCCCGAGAGAAAATTGTGTTGGTTAAAGAAAAAACTGATGAGATGGTGGAATCGGCCATTTTAACTGAACAGCTCATCCAATACGGCAATCGCTATCGCAGCCAAAATCCCGAACTGGATGAGGCGCTCCGTAAAGCGGAAAGCTACTTCAGAAGCTATAATTACAGTGAAGCGGTGGAATTAGCCGCTTTAGCCATCTATAAAATCGACCCGAGCGTCATTAAACGCTTTAAAGTCGAAATTGAAGAGGTCGTCTGAATCAGTCGATCTCTTTTTCATTTGGGGTTGGGCGGCCAACTCGCCAATAAGCTGAATCTTTTGTTACCATTTTGACTGTTGCATGTGAAAAAATTGCTTGCTGGTGAGAAAATGGTGTATAGTGAATGGTTGATGGACCATGCCAAAGCTTATCCATTTTTACGCTTGGAAAATAAGGAATCGGTTATGCTATGATGCAGGATAAAGCTTTTGATGTATGATTTAAGGAGCAATCGTTATGATATATTTTGATAACAGTGCGACTACGAAACCGTATCCCGAGGTATTGGACACTTACCGGACGGCAGCCGAACAGTTTTTTGCCAATCCATCCTCGATTCACAAACTCGGTGGCCGTTCAGAAGAATTACTGAAGAAATCACGAGAGCAGGCGGCTCAGCTTCTACGCGTCAAACCGCAGGAAGTGATTTTTACTTCCGGAGGCACGGAAGGCAATAATTTTGCGATTAAAGGTACAGCCTTCGCGTTTCGCCATCGCGGCAAACACTTGATGACAACACGTGTGGAACATCCAGCCAGTCTCCGGGCGTTTGAACAGTTGGAAGCGCTCGGTTTTGACGTCACTTACCTCGAAGTGGACCGTAACGGCCGCATTTCTTTAGATGATGTCAAAAAGGCTTTGCGTGAGGATACAATACTTGTTTCAGTCATCCATGTTAATAATGAACTTGGAACGATTCAACCCGTTAAGGAAATCGGTCAGTTGTTAAAAGATCGGCCGAAAACGCTTTTTCATGTCGACCATGTTCAAGGCTTTACAAAAGTACCTTTAGATTTTCATGAGGCAAACATTGATTTATGCACGATCAGCGGCCATAAAATCCATGGGCCGAAGGGTACGGGTATCCTTTATAAGCGTGAAGGCATCATGTTGAGCCCGCTCTTAGCAGGTGGTGGACAGGAATTCGGTTTTCGTTCGGGTACGGAAAACTTGCCAGCGATCGCTGCTTTTGTGAAGGCCATGCGCTTGTCGCTTGAACGCGCCCAAAACGGCGGCATCGCCCGGCTGCGAAACATGACCGACCGTCTCCGCCAAGCACTTGCTTCCCATCCGCTCTTATCTTTTAATACGCCGAGCGGAGCAAGCGCCCCACATATTTTAAATCTAACGGTCAAAGGCATACGTTCTGAGGTGCTCGTACACGCTTTGGATCGTCAAGGGATCTATGTGTCGACGAAATCGGCCTGTTCCTCGAAAACTCAAGAACCGAGCGCCGTATTGCTCGCAACAGGATTGTCTGAAGAAGACGCTTCTCATGCCATTCGCATTAGCTTATCTTTTGAAAACACGATGGATGAAGTGGAAAGCTTTTTAGACATCTTTATGCAAACGATCGATAAATTGGAAACCGTAATGGAGTGATCGCCGTGCAATATGATTCGATGATTTTAACATTTGGAGAAATGGCTTTAAAAGGAAAAAACCGAAATTCATTTACCGATTTGCTTTATAAACATGTCAAAAAACAATTGGCACCATTTCCTGATGTAGACATCAAAAAACATTTTGACCATATCGAAGTTGCTCTAAATGGCCGACCCGCTGAGGACGTGGCGGAACGGCTTCGCCATGTGTTTGGCATCCACTCCATGCGCTGTGCCATTTCCGTTGAAAACGATTTAGAAAAAATTCAAGAAGCTGCTTTAAAAGTCGTGCGTGCCGAAAACGCCGAAGCGCGCACGTTTAAAATTTCCGCCAAGCGCAATAACAAACAATTTCCCATCAATTCCATGGAATTAAACCATAAAGTGGGAAGTTTTATTCTTAGAAATACCGAACACTTAAAAGTGGATGTGCATCATCCCGATTTGGAAATAAAAATTGAAGTGAGAAATACAAAAACGCGCATTTATGGAAAAACCTTTGCCGGCGAAGGAGGTATGCCGGCCGGTTCAGCAGGGAAAGTTCTTTTGCTTTTATCCGGCGGCATTGACAGTCCAGTTGCGGCTTATCAAATGATGCGCCGCGGGGCAACGGTAGAAGCCATTCATTTTCACAGCCCGCCATATACAAGCGACAGAGCAAGACAAAAAGTGGTGGATCTTGCGGAAAAGTTGCAGGAATATGCGGCTGTTGATCTAAAACTCCATATTGTCCCTTTCACCGAGGCGCAAATTGCGATTCGGGACAATGTGCCTGAGAATTATCGAATGACGATCATGCGCCGCGTCATGTTGCGCATTGCGGAAAAAGTGGCAGAAAAGCGCGGGGCGCTCGCTTTAGTTACCGGTGAAAGCCTTGGGCAAGTTGCGAGCCAAACGCTCGAGAGCATGAATACCATCAATGAAGTCACGAATCTGCCGGTGCTTCGTCCGCTTGTTGCGATGGATAAATTAGACATTATTCAAATCGCTAAAAAAATTGACACGTATGAGATTTCCATTCGGCCTTATGAAGATTGCTGTACGCTCTTTTTGCCGAGGCAACCGAAAACAAAACCCGACCGCGCACACGCCAATCGTTTTGAAGCATATCTTTCGGTCTCTGAGTTGGTGGATCAGGCGATCGGTGGCATCGAAACCGTCGATGTCGGACGCATTCAAGATGATTTGAGTTCGCTGTTATAAAAGAAATAATTACCATAAGGAATACTGCATGTTTTCACCCCTTGTGAGTCATTCTATAGGTACACAAGGAGGTGAGACAATATGGCTAACAACAACAGCAATCAAATCTTGGTTCCTGGTGTAGAGCAAGCTCTTGATCAAATGAAACAAGAAATTGCCCAAGAATTCGGTGTACAACTTGGTCCTGACACGACTTCTCGCGCAAACGGTTCTGTCGGTGGTGAAATCACGAAACGTCTCGTTGCAGCTGCGCAACAACAACTTGCCGGCGGCCGTACCTTCTAATATGTAATTGAATAAACCATGGCTGAGAGTGGCTTTCGGGCCACTCTCTTTTTTTATACGACGAGTCGCTCGCCTTCCCTTAAAAGGCTTGCACTGGGCTTTTTAATCAGGCAAGAATACGGATAACTAAGGTTCTGCTATCGCCTTAAAAGACATAGAAAAGCTATCTTCTTTATTTTTTATCGACAAAAACTTACAAAAATTCCCTATGCCGTTAATCTTCAAAAAATTATATGGATTTCGTATAATGGAAGGTGAGGAAAGACGAATAAGAAAGGGGAATTGGTTCGTGGAAAACTTAGTCGCACCCGAATTTTACAACCTGACGGAAGAAATCGAAAAACATGCGCAAGACCCGGACAAGCTGGCTTTGAAATATCTTGGGACTGACGGCACGTTGGTCACCATGACCTATTCTGAATTGATAAAGAAAGCTAATCGTTTAGCTAATGGCTTGACCTCTCTAGGACTAGAGAAAGGTGATCGTCTTCTCATCATGATGCCCCGCGCGATCGATACATATGTTGCCTATATTGCTGCCCTTAAAGCGGGACTAGTTATCATCCCATCTTCGGAAATGCTCCGTCCCAAAGACTTGACTTATCGCTTAAATCATTCGGAAGCTCGCGCGATCTTAACGCATGAACGACTGACCAAAAACTTTCATGACGCTGACCTCACTGGCGTAGCGGTTAAAATCGTCGTCGGCAAAGCACCGTCTTCCGACTGGATTGTATATGAGGAATTATTAAAAACCCATTCGGATGTTTTTCAAGCCGTACAGACGCAAAAAGATGATATGGCCTTCATTTCCTATACATCCGGAACGACGGGAAATCCGAAGGGGGTCGTTCATGTTCACGCATGGGCCTATGCGCATTTACGAACAGCTGCCAAAAGCTGGCTTGATATTCAACCTGAGGATACAGTTTGGGCGACAGCAGGTCCTGGATGGGCAAAATGGGTTTGGTCGCCTTTCGTCTCTACATTAGGTTCTGGGGCAACCGGTTTTGTCTATGGTGGGCCCTTTGACCCAGTCCGTTATTTGAGCATTTTACAGGACTTTAATATCAATGTGCTCTGTTGTACACCGACCGAATATCGCTTGATGGCAAAAGTTGACAACCTCGCGGATTACAAGCTCCCGCATTTGCGCAGTGCCGTATCCGCCGGTGAGCCGCTCAACATCGAAGTCATCGAGACCTTTAAAAAGCATTTCAACGTTCTCGTCCGCGACGGCTACGGCCAAACGGAAAACACGTTAATTGTCTGCACGCAGAAAGACATGGTGCCGAAACCTGGTTCCATGGGCAAACCAACGCCGGGAAACCGCGTTGAAATCATTACGGAAGACGGCGATGCTGCGGATGTCGGAGAAGTCGGTGACATTGCCGTTCATATCAGCACCCCAGCCCTTTTTAAACGGTACTATAAAGATGAAGAACGCACGGCGCAAGCATTCAGAGGAGAATATTACATTACAGGTGACCGCGCCCGAAAGGATAAAGACGGCTACTTCTGGTTTGAAGGGCGCCGCGATGACATTATCATCAGCGCGGGCTATACAATCGGACCCTTTGAAGTCGAGGATGCCTTAGTTAAGCACCCGAAAGTGAAGGAATGCGCTGTTGTGGCGAGCCCCGATCCGGATCGCGGGCATGTGGTGAAAGCGTTTATCGTATTGCGAAACCCCGATGACAAATCGGATCCCCATCTCGTCAAGGAACTGCAAGACCATGTGAAAACATTGACGGCACCGTATAAATATCCAAGAAAAGTGGAATTTGTCGATGACCTTCCAAAGACGACTTCCGGAAAAATTCGCCGCGTCGAGCTCAGGGCGCGCGAAAACCAAGCTCAATAAATCATTGTTCAAATGTTCCGTCGAACACTTGCGACGGAACATTTTGGTTTTTATGGACATTTTAATGTTTTAATTTTTGGTTTCCGGTTGATGATAAGAGTAGGGGAAGGGGGTGGCCGTCATACAGTTACTAGCCGCTATCATCATCCTCACGCTTTTCGGCCTCATTGTCCTTTTCTTTATCTTTGGCCTAATGCATGTCTATATAGATGTGAAAGTGATTGATTTTCATCTTGATTTGAAAGTCTCCTTGTATTTATGGAAATTACGCCTCACAACGTTTTCATTTTCTGACATAGCGGTCGACACCTCACGCTTTATTAAAAACAAAGCCGACGACGGAACATACGCGGAAGATAAGGCGGAGGCGACTTCAGCCCGCAAAAAGGTGGCCATACCCACTTACATAAAATATGATCTCGAAGCGCTAGGGAAGCTTTTAAACATGATCCACATCCATAAAATCAAATGGGCGACAACGATAGGTTTGGATGATGCTCAGCTCTCGGCCATTATCAGTGGGGTTATTTGGGCAATAAAGGGTCAGATTATGGCTTTTTTGTTTAACCGTATAAAGCAAGTGGAAAGGCCGATCATGGATGTGCGCCCTGTCTTTCAAGGATGGGCATTCAGTACGCATTTTACGTGCATGATCAGTTTCCGTATTGGGAAAACTATCCTCGCAGTCTACCGGATCGCTAAAAGATGGAAAAGGAGGCAACGACTATGCCAGAACATCCAATACAAGGCTTAATGAAGACGGCGCTGGAGAGCCTGCAAGAGATGACGGATGTCAACACAATCATCGGCGACCCGATCGAAACACCCGACGGCAATGTTATTTTAACGGTCTCCAGAGTCGGGTTCGGATTTGCGGCGGGCGGCAGTGAATTCATGTCCGGTCAATCGGATGGCAATTCCCAAGGCGATTCCAGTCAAGGGGGATCTGGCTTGCCGTTTGGCGGCGGCTCGGGCGGCGGTGTATCGATTACCCCTATTGCTTTTTTAATCGTCGGACCGCACGGTATTAAAACCATTCATTTGGATAACAGCACGCATATTTATGAAAAAATGCTCGATTTTGCCCCGCAGGTTGTTGATAAAATCCAGAATATGTTAAACGGTTCAAAAAAGATGAAGAGCCAAGGCAGTGAAGCACAAAATGGCCGCAGCGGCACCCGCCGGAAAACCAACCAAGAACAAGAGGACTATTTCAGCTGATTGCTGTTTTGCGATCAGCTTTTTATTTTTATACACATGCTATATGGAAGAACTGAGGTTAAAAAGGCAAAAATCGTGAGCGGGCACGATGACCATGCAGAACTAGCCGTGAAAACGTCCAGAACGGCATTTATGCCCGTTTTTTAGCGAGGAAAGCCGCCTTGATCAGCATCTGTTCCAGAAAAACGAAAAATCTAGAGCTTACCATGAAAATCTGCCAAAGTGATGGTTAAGCCCGTTTTTTTTTTGCCCTAACAGGTGTCCGAGCAGCTCAAACAGTAAAATCTTTGAAGGAACCTCGTTTGTTGTATAAGATGGTGGTATAAGTTTTCATTGGAGGAATGGCCATGGATGTCGTTCACGAATGGTTTGACGTATTGGACCGTTCAGCTGAGAAAATTGCCAAGCACACCGATGTCCCGTATCTAGAGGGACTTGTGATGACGGCAGACAACATCGTTTGGGAAAAGACAGACCCGGAGGCAATCGAGCGGGAATTGCAGACGCTTTACAAAAGGCTTTACCGTTTAGAAACGAGTGCTGAACAAGTAAGAAAAGCCCTTCAGCTTTCGATTCTCAAAGGGATGAAAAACGCGTCTCAACCACAACATCAAATGACGCCAGATGCCGTGGCCTTATTTATAAGTTACCTCGTCAACAAATTCCCTTTAAAAGACGGTTGGACACTTTTGGATCCGGCAGTCGGAACAGGGAATCTCTTGACTTGTGTCTTGAATCATGCCCAAAAAAAGTACGGACAAGCCCAGGGTGTCGATGTTGATGAACTATTGATAAAACTTGCTCTATCTAGTGTCAATTTGCAGCAACACGATGTAGAGCTTTATCGCCAAGACAGTCTCCGGCCGTTACTCATCGACCCGGTAGATATTGTTCTATGTGATCTGCCTTATGGTGTTTATTACGACAAGGAGAATGCCAAGCGCTTTAAGACGGCAACGACGGAAAAGCCTTTAAGCCAATTTTTGATGATCGAACAAGCACTTTCGTATACCAAACCGGGCGGATTTCTTATTTTTATTATTCCGAACGATTTATTCGCGATGGACAATGACCGCTTGCTCCATGCGGTCATTCAAGAGGCGGGAATCGTCCTCGGGATTTTGCAACTTCCAAAAACCATGTTTCGTCATGCCGATTTTGCTAAAAGCCTTTTATTATTGCGCAAAAAAGGCGACGGGGTAAAAACTCCTCGGCAAGCATTACTAGCCGAATTGCCAAGTTTCAAAAACCGCGAGGCAATGACCGCGATGATGAGCCGCATAAATCAATGGTTCGGCGAAAATTTTTCTGATGGTCAATAACCATCCGCCGATTTTTCCCATTCGATGAGAGGGCAATCGGTGTCGGATAAACAACGGACTTAAGCCGGTGTTTTTTCATGCTTTTGGACCAGGAGGATCGCCTTATGAGTGTTCATGAACATAAAAAACAAGCTCAAAAAACAGTAAATTGTGCGGTGTTAACCGTCAGTGATACGAGGGATGAAAAAACGGACAAAAGCGGGGCGCTTATCATCGATATGCTCCAAAAAGCCGGCCACCATGTCGTTGACCGGAAAATCGTTAAAGATGAAAAGGATGCGATTTTAACGTCCCTAAACGCTTGGCTTGACCGTGACGGCATCGATGTGATTTTAACGAATGGCGGTACTGGAATCGCCAAGAGAGATGTCACGATCGAGGCTGTTGAAGCTTTGTTCGAGAAAACGATCCCGGGTTTCGGTGAATTGTTCCGGATGTTGAGTTACACAGAGGACATCGGATCGAGTGCGATGATGAGCCGGGCTAGCGCCGGAACGAGCCGAGGCAAAGTCCTTTTTTCGATGCCTGGTTCAAGTGGGGCGGTGCGCCTCGCCATGACGAAGCTCATTTTACCGGAACTCGCTCATGTCGTTTACGAACTCCACAAGTAGATCCTAAGAGAAAAAACTCTTATATTCACGGAATCCGGTCATTTGCGGAAAATGGCCGGTTTTTATATGCCATTTTTCTCTAAAAATGTAATGAGATGGATCGAGGGGCTGAAGGCGATAGGACACGACACGCCATCGGAGAAGGTTCAGCTTTCATCCATCAGCTTTTAACGTTCAAAAGATCCCGCCATGCTAATAGCTTCGCCATACTCTTACATATCCCTATACATAATGAAGCAGACTATGAATAAGGCTTGCCACTAAACATACGGAGGGATAATGATGGCTGACCACAAAAACGTTCATTACGATCCGGAAGGTGAAAAAATCGTCCATCAGCAAATTACAGAATCTTACCAAAGCGGTGTCATTGATCGCATACTAGAGAATGAAAAGCTTATCGCTGAAAAAGAGGAAAGCACAAGCCAATAGTCGTGGCGGTACAGAATTTTTTCGGCGTGATGAAAAAGCGCTGGGGAGGGCTCCATTCGTTTGGATGCCCTTTCTTTTTGCCGCTCGTGTGGTATGTTGGTTTGCACACTTCAGTAGCCATCGGATACGTAAAAAGTCGATGATCACGAGAATACCTACAGAAACGCGCCCCCTCAAGTTGTGTTGGGAGACCAACTTCATGTCTTCATAACCCTACACTTGTCCGAACGTGAATGGTCTTTGATTTACGACTCAAGCTTTATGGGATTATAATAGTCAAAAAACAGGGAGCGAGGGGTATAGTGCGACATGCTATTATAACTGCTGGTAGCAAAGGACTCGGCCGAATGGTTACAGAAGCTTTTTTGGCAAAAGGTTATGCCGTGACCGTCAATTATCGAAGCGACGAGAAGGCGGTTGTCGATTTAAAAACCAAATGGGAAGCAGCTCAGGATCGGTTGCAAGTAATAAAAGGCGATATGACCCGCCGAGAAGATATCGATGCATTGGTAGAAGGGGCTTATCGGCGTTTTGGGCGGATCGATTGTCTGATCAATAATGCTGGTCCTTTTGTTTTTACACGCAAACCAATCATTGACTACAGTGAAGACGAATGGTTCGAAATGATCAACGGCAATTTAACCAGTGTCTTTCGGCTAGTAAAAAAGGTTGTGCCGATCATGAGACGACAACACTTTGGACGCATCATTACATATGGTTTTCAAAATGCTGATGTGGCACCGGGATGGATACATAGAGGACCATTTGCTTCGGCAAAAACCGGCTTGGTGTCTTTAACGAGGACAATTGCCTTAGAAGAAGCGGCATACGGCATTACCGCCAATATGGTATTACCGGGATTAATTGAAGATGACATGAAAGAAGCAACGATAGCGATGGCTCGGGAGGATCGGAAAAAAAGGACGCCGATCGGACGGTCTGTTACAGGAGAAGACATCGCCCGCACCATTCTTTTCTTATGCGCGGAAGATTCGGAAATGATTACCGGAGCCGTTGTGGATATGACCGGCGGAAAAGATGTCATCAACCGAATGAGAAGCTAGTGTAACGCTAGGAAGAGCCAAGGAAATTATACTTTGCTCATTCAGG
Organism: Tuberibacillus calidus DSM 17572; assembly: GCF_000430685.1. Taxonomy (GTDB): domain Bacteria; phylum Bacillota; class Bacilli; order Bacillales; family Sporolactobacillaceae; genus Tuberibacillus; species Tuberibacillus calidus. The sequence continues at coordinate 28,374 of NZ_AUMM01000005.1, forward strand.
TGAATGAATAGACGCTCCTGTAAATGAAAAAAGCAAGGACAAAAGCTGTAAAAAAACTGGAGTATATGCGCAATTTCAGATCGATCGGTGACCAAAACTGAGCAAAAACCGATTTCTGCGCACTTTTGAGACTTCAGCAAGCGGAAAATGAGTAAACGCTCCAGTAATTGGAAAAACGAGTGTGAAAACTGTAAAAAACAGGAGTATATGCACAATTTCAGATCGAAAAGCCACCAAAAATGAGCACAAACCCGATTTCTGCGCAAATTTAAGGCTCTAGCGGGCGAAAAATGCGCAGACGCTCCAGTAAATGGAAAAACGGGTGTGAAAACTGTAAAAAACAGGAGTATATGCACAATTTCAGATCGAAAAGCCACCAAAAATGAGCACAAACCCGATTTCTGCGCAATTTTAAGGTTCAAGGTATTGAAAAATGCGCAGACGCTCCAGTAAATGGAAAACCATAGCTTGATATGTAAAAAACTGGAGCGTATGCACAATTTCAAACCGAAAAGCGACCAAAAATAAGCACAAACCCAATTTTTACGCAAATTTTAGGCTCTAGTAAATCAGGAGCTGACGTTATTCAATAATTTGCAGCTCTTTAGGAAAACTTGTCAGAACGAGCGGGCCGGTCTCATCGAGGTAAACATCGTCTTCGATGCGGACGCCGCCGACTTCCGGCAGATAAATGCCCGGCTCAATTGTAAACACCATACCAGCTTTTAATAGCGCTGTGTTCTGACTGTTCATCGAAGGTGCCTCATGGATGTCAAGGCCCAATCCGTGTCCGACGCGATGGGTAAAATAGTCGCCGAAACCTGCGTCTTGAATGACTTGTCGCGCGGCTAAGTCGACATCCCCAATGCGCACGCCGGGTTTTGCGCTTTGAATAGCTGCTTCATTGGCTTTCCGTACGGCTTCATATATTGCTTCTTGTTCTTTGCTTGCGTGTTTATAGACAAACGTCCGCGTAATATCCGAACAATAGCCATTGACGACAACGCCGAGATCGAACAGAACGAAATCACCTTCGCGAATTTGCCGATCATTTGGTGTGCCGTGCGGCAAGGCACTTTTTGGACCTGTAAGAACAGTTGTCGCAAACGACATGCCTTCTGCCCCGCGTTTTTTGACCTCATATTCAATTTCTGCTACGAGGGCAAGTTCGGTTTTTCCTTTTTTAATAGCATTTTTTCCGATATTGATCGCAAAATCAGCGAGTTCAGCCGCTTTTTTCAGATGTTCCAGCTCATCGGGTCCCTTGATTAACCGTTGCGCGAGGATGGCTTCTTCCGACGAGACGAAACGGACATCATCAAACAAAGCTCGCAGTTGTTCAGCTTTGGCAAAGGACAGCGTCTCGGTTTCAATGGCTACCGTTACTTTTCTGGATATACCGCGGCCGGCTAATGCTTTTTGGATCAGATGCCACGGGTTTTGGTCATCGTCATAGCCGATAATCTCGCTTGTCCAACCGGCCTCTTCGGCGCGGGTAACTTCCATGTTCGGACATACGAGAAACGGCGTTTTTCCCGGTATGATGAATAGACCTAATAATCTTTCATGTGGGTCACATTTAAAACCTGTAAAGTAAAAAACATTTTTAGGGTCGCTTAAAAAAGCAAAGTCAATGTGTTCGCGTCCGACCCATTCGGCAAACCGTTCTAAGCGGTGTTGCACCATCATCCCTCCCATTGTGCTATACATCTACTCTTACATATTATAAAACAGTGCGCGTCAAAATGCTTTACGGATGATTCAGGTGGACAAAAATTGAGATGAGAAGGGAAAGAGCCAAGTTTTTTTATAGCAGTATAAAAAAGCTATCGGACTGTATGTCAGGCACGATTCTTAAGTCCAAGCACCTTTGCACGACGTTTTTAAGCTCCCACCATGAGAAAACGTTGGGCAAAAAGTGAAATCGCAACGTTTTATTGCTTTAACGGCTGGCATGGTTTTTATTGAAATTGATGGAATGGCTTCGGTATTATTATTAATAGAATTTAAATTCGGATAAAGGGAGATGGGCGAATGAAACTTACATATTTGGGACATGCTGTGGTCCTGATTGAAACCGGTGAAAAAAATTTAATTATTGATCCGTTCCTCAGCGGCAATCCTCTTGCTCCAATTGGACCAGATGAACTGCCGAAATTGGATTACATCATTTTGACTCATGGCCATAACGACCATGTCGGTGATGCTTTTGATTTGGCGAAAAAACATGACGCTACAATCATTGCCGTCGCGGAGCTGGCGGATTACTCTAGTGGTAAGGGATTAAAAGCACACGCGATGAGCATTGGCGGCGGGTACAATTTTGATTTCGGCCGATTGCAATATACTATCGCTTTTCACGGTTCAAGTTATACGGATGAAAATGGGCAAATCATTTATACAGGCATGCCCGGTGGCGTCCTCTTAAACATTGACGGGAAAACGATTTATCATGCGGGGGATACCGCGCTTTACTCCGATATGAAATTACTCGGTGAGAAACACGACATTGATCTTGCCTTTTTACCGATTGGCGATAATTTTACGATGGGGCCGGATGATGCGGTCATTGCGGCGAATTGGATTCAAGCGAAAAAGGTTGTGCCCATCCATTACAACACGTTCCCGGTCATTCAACAAGACCCGGATGAATTTGTTTCCAAACTGAATGGTGTAGGGGTGAAACTCGCTCCCGGAGAGAGTCTTGAACTGTAAGGCGCTTAATGAGTCCAATTGACAATCAGACGTGATACTTACTAGAAATGACGGCGGACCCGTGGGTGGTCCGCTTCCTTTTGAATTTTTTTGAAAGAAAAAGCACCCGCTTGGAGTGATGGAAAAGGGGTGAAAGGTTTTGTCGACCAAGCACGAACAAATTCTTAAGTATATCGAAAATTTGGAAGTCGGTCATAGAATTTCCGTCCGTCAAATTGCCAAGACATTAAACGTCAGTGAAGGGACGGCCTATCGGGCGATCAAAGAGGCGGAAAATCAAGGGTATGTCAGCACGATCGAACGGGTCGGGACCATCCGCATTGAGAAAAAACACAAGGGTAATATTGAAAAATTAACGTTTGCCGAGGTCGTCAATATCGTTGACGGACAAGTTCTCGGCGGGCGGGAAGGCTTACATAAAACGTTGAACCGCTTTTTCATCGGAGCCATGCGGTTGGAAGATATGATGCGATATGTTGAAGCTGGGGGACTTTTGATCGTCGGTAATCGGGATAAAGCGCACGAGTATGGTTTACAAGCAGGCGCTGCTGTGTTAATCACGGGCGGGTTCGATGCCTCAGACGTTGTCAAGCGCCTTGCCGATGAACTCAGTCTGCCCGTCATTTCAACGACTTATGACACCTTTACCACCGCGGCGATGATCAACCGCGCGATTTATGATCAGTTAATCAAAAAAGAAATTGTTCACGTTGCCGATATTTTTATTCCTTTTGAGCGGACAAATGTCTTGGCGCTTGGCGACAGCATTCGCGATTTTCGCAAGCTCAATGAGGAAACCGGTCATAGCCGCTATCCTGTTATTGACGACAGAAATCGGGTGCAAGGCATGATCACCGCCAAAGACATCATTGGCCATAACGATGAGGTGCCGATTGAGAAAGTGATGACGAAGGATCCGATCACAACGGGGATGACTACGTCTTTGGCAAGTTGCGCCCACATGATGATTTGGGAAGGCATTGAATGTTTGCCAGTGGTTGATGATGCGAAGAGACTGCTCGGCATTATTACGAGGCAGGATGTGTTAAAAGCATTACAAATGATGCAACGCCAGCCACAAGTCGGGGAAACGATCGATGATTTGATTACGGCGCATTTGACGGAAATGGATGATGACCGTTTTTCTTTTAAAGTCATGCCGCAGATGACCAACCATCTTGGCGTGCTCTCGCAAGGGGTCGTCACAACGGTCGTCATTACGGCTGCGATCCGGTTGCTCAGGAAACAAAAAAAAGGTGACCTTGTGATCGAAAATGTCACCCTTTACTTTATTAAGCCAATCCAAATTGAAAGCATTGTGGAAATCCAACCGAAAGTTTTAGACGCGACGCGCCGATATGGTAAAGTGGATGTTGAAATCTTTTATAACGGCCAAGCTGTCGGCAAAGCTTTTGTACTGGCGCAGTTTATCGATCGTTACTGATGACATGGCGTCATTGTCCGTTTGAGGTAACCGAGCGGCGGGATTCCTCCACCATCCTTGGCCAGTAATAGCGGTACGCTTTTATGCTGTAATAAATAATAAAGAGGCCGTATAAAATGAAAACGCCGCATACAATGGCTGAAAGAGCGGACGCTTGAATAAACAAGCGGTTTAAACCAAAGAAAAACATAAAAGCTCCAAGCCCCATATTGGCTTTTGTCACAGTCCATTTTTTCTTATAAGGGGCGTGAATTTGCCAAGCTCGAATGCGATAGTAGATGAACATGGCAAAAGATAAGATAATGAGTATGATGAATGTGGGCACAGTGTCACCTCCAGGTCGGCATCGCGTTCGCTTTTAATTTTAGCGGTTTTTGTCCAAGAATGCGACCTTCATGGACAAGTGATTGTGAGTAGATAGGAGAATGAACTGATGATTGATGAAATTTTTAAACAGATCGAAGCCTTTCAGACGATTATTATTCACCGCCATGTACGGCCCGACCCCGATGCGCTCGGCTCTCAAGGCGGGCTCGCTCGGTTGATCAAAGATCATTATCCGGATAAAAACGTCTATGTCGTCGGTGAGGATGTTCCATCACTGGCTTATCTGAACACGATGGATGATATTCCGGACAGCGCCTATGATGATGCATTAGTCATCGTTTGTGATACAGCTAACCAAGCGCGCATCAGTGATGACCGCTGGCGAAAGGGTCGGTTTTTGATAAAAATCGATCATCATCCCAATGTCGAACCTTATGGCGACCTGATGTGGGTGGATGAAAATGCGAGTTCTGTCTCCGAAATGATCGCTTCCCTCTATGAGATGCGGCCGGACCTCACGCTGTCTGAAGATGCAGCGAGACTTCTTTATGCTGGCATCGTCGGAGATACCGGTAGGTTTCTTTATAACAATACGACGCCGAAGACGTTTGAAACCGCAAGCCGGCTGATACAAAAAAATTTCGACCGCAACACGCTTCACGACCGCATGTATGAAATGCCCCTCCCCCTTATGCGGCTGAACGGTTATGTGCTGGAACATTTTGAATTAAATGAGGCGGGTGTCGGCCAGATGCGGATCCCTATAGAGTTGATGCAGCGTTTTGGCGTAACGCCGGAAAGTGCTTCTCTTTTAATTAACAGCTTCTCAAGTGTGACAGGAATAAAAGCTTGGGTTTTCTTTATCGAAGAAGCCGACCAAATCCGGGTGCGCCTCCGCTCCAAAGGTCCTGTGGTCAATACGCTTGCGGCCAAATACAATGGAGGCGGGCACCCGTTGGCTGCGGGAGCGACGGTTTATTCATGGGAAGCTTGTGATCAAGTGGTCAAAGACCTAACAGAACTCTGTTTAAATAAGTAAAAAGAAGAGAGGTTGATACAGAAAGGATGCGGCTTTCTGAAATCAACCTCTTTACTTCTATTTAACAGGGTAAAACCAATACCCTATTGATGTTTGATCTTCTATTGCTTCCATGTTTCGTTTCTTTAATTCCCTTTTTAAAAGACGAGCGACCTCTTGGGAATCCGTATAGGCTGAAAAGCCCTCTTCAAGTAATTGTAATTTCGCTTTAGCAATTTCGCGGCGATTAATGATCATAACAATCACCTCACAAAATTGGTCTAAAGCTATTTTACAAAAAAAAATGCGCGTTTGTCTGATAAAGTGCCCAATCGTCAAAAATTTGTAAAAACATCTTTACGAAAAAATGTCAATGGAAATATTGCTGATTTAATGGTGATGATGGCAAAGATTTAAGCCTCTTTAACACCTGTCAGCAAAACCGTGATTTTGACGGTGGAGAAGATGATCAGGCTTTTGATTTTAAAAGTATACGTCTTATCTTCAACGGTAAAGGGATGGCCTTCGATGGCTTGAAAAATTAATTGATCATTATCGCCGACGGTTTCAATCCTTTTGTTGATGAGAATTTTAAGCTGTGAAGCGAGGGCCTGTTCCAAGTCAAGTTTGACTAAATGGTTCAAAGAAAATTTGCCTTCGTCGACGAACACTTTCACTTCCTGAATGGTCAACTGTTTCGTAAGTTCCTCATTTTCTTTTTCGCTGCTTTCCCTTAAAACCTCAAGGTTATCTTTCAAATCTTTAATGATGGTTTCTTGTTCCATAATTTTATCGATCTGCCGTTCTTGGGCCATGCCATATAGGAGGATGAAAAAGCAAAAACCGATAATCGCACCGACCGCACAACCGGCAAAAAACCTTTGCCAAGCGGGATATTTATAGTATGGCGGAATGCGCATCGCTAAGACTCCTGTGTCAACCAATGAATGATGATGGATGCGGTATGGGCACCGACCATGGCAGAGGCGATGAGTAATAAATGCTTGATAACCTCGCTTGGCGTTCCTTCCAAAAAGCCTTTTTCTAAGTCATTGATGGCGTCAAACGTTCCGCCAATCGCTGAGACTATTGCCCAAATCTTGAGTTTATCAACTAATTCATTCATCGCAAAAAGCGGGGGTTTGCTGATTAAAAAGGCACCGATCCCGCCAACAATACAGCCGCCAATTAAGACGCCAAAAGCGATAAAAAAATTCATCGTTGCCGTTTTGGCGAAGGTTTCCATGTCCATCTCTATTGCCTCCCATCGCTATCATCATATGGGACAAGAAAGGAGAGTATTCCGGTTTCCCGTTCTACTGGAATGCGGGGATCGCATTTTTTAGGCTAACATAAGGCGAACTGAGGTTGACACCACTCAAAGGCTTAGTAAAGTCAAGTTTTGCAATTGACCAGCATAACGGCACTCTAGGCCCTGCCTTCTTTAGCGGAGCCAAGTTTTCTTTAAGATGCGGATGTTTTATAATAGAGATAAGCATTTATGAACGTCTTGTCTAACATTAGCCATTTGGGGTGAGCCCATGGGTTATACGCATCTGCACGTACATAGTGAATATAGTTTATTGGACAGCACTTGCCGCATCGATCGGCTCGTTGCGAAAGCCGCGGCATTAGGCATGCGGTCGCTTTCGATTACAGATACAGGGGTTCTCTACGGTGTCATTCCATTTTATAAGGCTTGCCTTGCCCGCGGCATTCATCCGGTGATCGGAATGGAAGTGCCTTTATGGAAAAAGGAAAACCATCCTCGCCGACGGGAAACAGAACGGGCGTCCCTCATCCTGCTGGCTGAAAACAAAGACGGCTATCAAAATCTCGTGAAAATCAGTACCATGATACAAACGGAACGCATGAAAGCCGTGGAAAGAGAAAAGCTGAAACCCTACACGGCTGGGCTCATTGCCCTTTCTGGGGGTCCTGAAGGGGAAATTGAACGAAAGCTTGCCGTTAGGGACTTCGAAAGTGCAGCGAGCATCGCACGCGAGTATCAGGCGCTTTTTCCGGGGCGCTTTTATGTTGAACTTCAAGATCACGGGCGCTTAGCTGATCGGGAATTGATTTTACGTGCGGTAACACTTGCCGAGCAATGCGGCCTTCCCCTTGTGGCGACCAATGATGTCCATTATTTAACCGAAGAAGAAGCCCTCGCTTATCAATGCGTTACAGCGATTCGCACGGGGCGTTCTTTGCAAGACATTCAAGACATGGGGGGTGAGACAAACCGTTATTTAAAGAGTGGTGCCGAAATGGACGCGCTTTTTTCCGCTTATCCCGAAGCGCTTCGCAATACCGAAGTCATTGCCGAGCGGTGCCAAGTGTCCTTTGAATTCGGGAACTATCACTTTCCGAAATTCCCCGTGCCTTCAGGATATCAGGCGGCAGATTATTTAAAAGAATTATGTTACAAAGGCGTATGGCAGCGTTTCGGCCACATGGATGACAGGATCAGGAAAAGGCTGGATGATGAGCTAAGCGTTATTAACCAAATGGGGTTTCAAGATTATTTTTTAATCGTTTGGGATGTCGTCCGTTTTGCCAGGCAGAACGGCATTCGCCCTGGCCCCGGCCGAGGATCGGCTGCCGGCAGTCTCGTCTCCTATGTGCTCGGCATCACCGATGTCGACCCGCTTCAATTTCATTTGCTGTTTGAGCGGTTTTTGAATCCGAAACGCGTGTCAATGCCTGATATTGATATTGATTTTCCCGATCATCGCCGTGACGAAGTGATCGCTTACGTCCATGAAAAATACGGAAATGAACGGGTGGCACAAATCGGCACGTTTGGAACGCTTTCTGCTAAAGCGGCCATTCGCGATATCGGCCGGGTGTTGGAACTTCCCATTCCATTGATTGATCGCCTTTCGAGGTACATCCCATCAAAGCCGGGCGTCACCTTGAAAGAAGCTTACAAACAGTCGAAGCCTTTGCAAGAGCTGATCCAAAAGGAAAAAGAAGCACAAACCCTCTTTCGTTTGGCACGTTTGGTGGAAGGTTTGCCGAGGCATCCATCCATACATGCGGCAGGCGTCATCATCAGCCGTGAACCACTGACCGAACTCGTCCCGCTTGCTGAAGGACGGGAAGGGCTTTACGTCACGCAGTTTCCGATGGAAGTTTTGGAAGCCCTCGGACTTCTTAAAATGGATTTTCTCAGCCTCCGAAATTTAACCTTGATCGAAGAAATTTTGGATCTCATCGAACAGGAAAAAGGGGTGCGGCCGAACCCCGAAGCCTTTCCAGTCGATGATCCGTTAACCTACCAACTTTTAAGTTCGGGGGATACAACGGGAATTTTCCAATTTGAAAGGGAAGGCCTTCGCCGCATTCTCCGGCAGCTTAAGCCGTCGACATTCGATGACCTCGTTGCGGTTAATGCCTTAAACCGCCCGGGGCCGATGCAAAACATTCCAACATTTATCGCGGCCAAACACGGAAATATTCCGATTCGCTACCCGCACCCGGATTTGGAACCTATTTTAAAATCAACGTATGGGATCATTATCTATCAAGAACAAATCATGCAAATTGCCTCAATCGCGGCTGGTTACAGTTTAGGGGAGGCCGACATTTTGCGGCGGGCGGTTTCTAAGAAAAAAAGGGACATACTGGAACGCGAAGAAAGCCGATTTATTGACGGTTGTCTAAAGAATGGTTACTCCCTTGATGTTGCGAAAACGCTATATGACTGGATCGTTCGATTCGCTGATTACGGTTTTAATAAGTCCCATTCCGTCGCCTATACCATGATCGCCTATCGGCTTGCTTATTTAAAAGCCCATGAACCTAAGGCTTTTATGACCGCTTTAATGTCGAGTGTCATGCACGACCCGGAAAAATTAGCGGAATACCGCTATGAACTCATTCAAAAAGGCATAAAAATTTTACCGCCATCCATCAATCGAAGTGCTGCCGAATTTAAAAACACTTCCGAAGGCATTCTTTATGGGCTTTCGGCGATCAAAAACGTCGGTACGGCTGCTATCCAAGATTTATTAAAGGAAAGGGAAACCCGCCCGTACCGGGATTTATTTGACCTTTGTGAACGGACAGTCGGATTCCACGTCAATCGCAGAACATATGAGGCATTGATTGCGTCAGGAGCCATGGATGAATTTGGTGTGGACCGTGCCGTGTTGCTCGCTTCACTGGACCGCGCCATGCTTCTAGCGCGCGAGAGTGATCCAAAGCAATCCACGTTCGGTTTTGAAAATGAAACGGAGCCGGTTTATGCCGATGTGCCGCCTTTAACGTTGAATGAAAAACTAGCATTGGAAAAAGAAGCGCTCGGGTTCTATTTAACAGCCCACCCGTTGGAAGCATTCGGTCGCCTCATCAAGCGGCTTAGAGCATTGACCGTCCGCGAAGTTCGCGAACAAGAAGGGCCGGTGAAAACCGTTGCCATGATTGACCAATTTCGACAATTGCGCACAAAAGCCGGCCGTCAGATGGGGACGATGGTGCTCAATGACCCATCGGGAAGCATCCGGGCGGTCGCCTTTCCGAACGTTTTCGAAAAAAATATGCGGCTGTTTCAGAACGGTGCCCTCGTTGTGGTCACCGGTACAGTGACCACAGAAGACGACCAGCAGGTCATCATTCAAAAAATAGAAGACTTACAAAGCATCACGATCCCTCAGCAGTTATTTTTACGCATTCCGTCAAAAGTCGGCACAGGCGAATTGCTTAGGCACGTGAAAGATTGCTTGGAAAAACATAAAGGGACGACGAATGTATTCCTGTATTACGCAGCCGAAAAACAGACGGTGCAATTATCCCAGCATCTAGCCGTTAATCCGTCTTCTGCTTGCTTGAATGAATTAAAGGCATTGCTTGGGAGCACTAATGTCATTTTGCGCACATAATTCGTTTTAATCCTCCCTTTATGTTTGTTATAATAGGTTGGTCATATGGATAATATGGAAGTCGGCGTGGGAAGACCCCATTTCGGTTCCAACTCCTCAGAAAGAAAGATTAACCCCGTCAAAGAGCTTGAGAGGGGAAAGAAGGTGACACAACGTGTTATTTAATAAAAAGAAAAAAAGATATGCGACTGTTCCCGCACAAGTTGCCAAACAAGATGTTCCGGAAGGTATTATGAAAAAATGCCCGAGCTGTAAAAAAATCATGTATACAAAAGAATTACAAAAGCACTTATTTATTTGTCAAAATTGTGGATACCATTATCAGATGACAGCTCCGGAACGTTTGGCCATGTTAATGGATGAAGGTACTTTTACCGAGTTTGATCGTGAGCTCATTTCGGAAAATCCGCTCGGTTTTCCGGGTTACGAAGAAAAATTGAAAAAAGATCGCGAAAAAACGAATTTAAATGAAGCGATTGTGACGGGAAAAGGGAAGATTGACGGTTATGAGACCGTCATTGCTGTCATGGATGCGCGTTTTCGAATGGGCAGCATGGGCTCTGTCGTCGGTGAAAAAATGGCACGGGCGATCGAATATGCCGAACGCCATCACTTGCCCGTCATCGTCTTTACCGCTTCGGGCGGAGCGCGCATGCAAGAAGGGGCGCTGAGTCTCATGCAAATGGCTAAGACAAGTGCGGTATTAAAACGGTTTAGTGACGGCGGGGGTTTATTCATCACGGTGATGACGCACCCGACAACAGGTGGGGTGACCGCAAGCTTTGCCTCACTCGGCGATTACAATTTTGCAGAACCGGGGGCGTTAATCGGTTTTGCCGGCAGAAGAATTATTGAACAAACCATTCGTGAAAAACTGCCCGATGATTTTCAGACCGCTGAATTTTTACTCGAGCATGGCCAATTGGATAAGGTGATTCACCGTAAAGATCTCAAATCGACCCTGGCCACCATATTGTCTCTGCACGCATAGGGGGGAAGACGCGTGGACTTAGAATTTGAAAAACCGATCATTGAATTAAAGGCGAAAATTAAAGAACTTGAAAGCTTTATGGAAGACAAAGATCTGGATCTATCGGATGAGTTAGGACGCTTGAAAGCGCGCCTTGCCGAATTGGAAGAAAAAACATATGGGAACCTTACGGCGTGGGATCGGGTGCAACTTGCCCGTCATATGGAACGCCCGACGACATTGGATTATATTCCTTATCTTTTCACTGATTTCATCGAATGCCACGGAGACCGTCTTTTTGGTGATGATCAAGCCATTGTTGGCGGCATTGCCAGATATAAAGGGACCCCAGTCACGATTATCGGCGAGCAAAGAGGGCGGGATACGAAAGAAAATCTCCGCCGCAATTTTGGCATGCCCCACCCTGAAGGTTACCGGAAAGCGCTCAGGTTGATGAAACAAGCAGAAAAATTCCGCCGGCCGATTATCTCGTTTATCGACACGAAAGGCGCCTTCCCAGGTAAAACAGCCGAAGAACGCGGGCAGGGCGAAGCGATTGCCCGCAATTTGTTCGAGATGGCGGGGCTGAAAGTGCCGATTATTTGTATTGTCATTGGTGAAGGTGCTTCTGGCGGGGCACTCGCCATCGGTGTGGGTGACCGTCTGCTCATGCTTGAAAATTCGTGGTATTCTGTGATTGCGCCAGAAAGCGCCGCTGCTCTTCTATGGAGAGACGCATCACTTGCCGAACGCGCAGCCGTCACCATGAAAATTACGGCACCGGATTTAAAGGCAATGCATATTGTTGATGAAGTGATACCGGAGGTCAAAGGCGGCGCCCATCACGACCCGGCTGAACAAGCTGCCATCATTGATGATTTTCTATCGAGACATTTAGCGGAATTAAGACAACTCTCACCCGATGAACTCGTCGAAAACCGACTTAAAAAATATCGCAATTTGGGTGAATATGCTGTTGTAAACGATTTCAAAGTCTGAAGAATGTGCTTTCCATTGTGGAAGGCACTTTTTCTTCAGACCCTTACTCTATTAAAACCAATCTATATAGAAGGTGAAAAAGTTGAAGAGAATCGGTGTCTTGACAAGCGGGGGCGACGCTCCGGGAATGAACGCAGCCATTCGCGCCATCGTTCGCACAGGGATTTATCATCAGCTTGAAGTATACGGTATTTACCAAGGTTATGCCGGACTCATCGAAGGAAAGATTAAACCACTTGATGTCGGCAGCGTCGGTGACATTATTCATCGCGGCGGCACCATTTTATATACCTCCCGCAGCGAGGAATTTAAAACCGAAGCTGGTCGGAAAAAAGCGATTGAACAGTTGAAAAAGCACGGTATCGAAGCTCTTGTTGTCATTGGCGGTGACGGCTCCTTTCGCGGGGCTCTTAAACTGACTGAAGCCGGGTTTCCCACCATCGGCATTCCCGGAACCATTGACAATGACATCCCGGGCACGGATTTTACAATCGGTTTTGATACGGCCTTAAACACCGTGATCCATGCTATAGACCAAATTCGAGACACGGCGACATCCCATGACCGTACCTTTATCATTGAAGTGATGGGCCGAGATGCGGGTGATATCGCTTTATGGGCAGGTATGGCCGGTGGTGCCGAGTCCATTTTAATTCCCGAATCCCCGACAGACGTTGATAAAGTCATTGAAAGAATCCAACAGGGACATGCCCGCGGAAAGAGGCACAGCATCATTATCGTGGCTGAGGGTGTTTGCTCGGCAAACGATGTCGCGAAACAATTGAAAGAAAAAGCCGGCATCGACCCGCGCGTCACCGTGCTAGGGCATATTCAGCGTGGCGGTAGTCCGACAGCGAGCGACAGGGTGCTTGCAAGCCGCCTTGGCGCTAAAGCTGTTGAGCTTTTATTAAACGGCGAAGCGGGGAAAATGGTCGGTATCCGGCAAAATCAAATCATCGCCTGCGATATTGAGCAAATTCTGACCGGCCATCATCACATTGATCCGACACTTATTCAAATTGCGAGTCAGTTATCGATTTAACGAGGAGGTTTCCTTTTATGCGAAAGACAAAGATTGTCTGTACGATCGGTCCGGCGAGTGAATCGGTAGATAAACTCGTGGCATTAATGAATGCCGGCATGAACGTCGCCCGGTTGAATTTTTCTCACGGCGACCACGAAGAACATGGTGCGCGCATCGCCAACATCCGAGAGGCAGCGAGACGGACCGGTAAAACCGTAGGCATTTTATTGGATACAAAAGGACCGGAAATTCGGACGGGAGACATGGCGGAGGAAAAAGTCGTTCTCAATGCCGGACAACAGCTCATCATTTCGATGAAAGAGGTGAAAGGCACCGCGGAAAAAATTTCGGTTACATATTCGGGGTTAGCCAAAGACGTTCATCCCGGTTCTAAAATTTTATTAGATGATGGTTTAATCGAATTGGAAGTCATAAGCCGAACCGATGATGAAATTGTCACTAAAGTGCTGAATAGCGGCGAGCTGAAAAGCAAAAAAGGCGTCAATGTTCCGGGAGTCAGCGTCAATTTACCGGGAATTACCGAGAAAGATGCCAAAGACATTCTCTTTGGCATTGAACAAGGCATAGATTTTATTGCGGCATCTTTTGTTCGTCGGGCGTCAGATGTTCTCGAGATTCGTGAATTGCTGGAGAAAAATCATGCCGGACATATCATGATCATCCCAAAGATTGAAAACAGAGAAGGCGTTGAAAACATTGATGAAATTTTGAGCGTCTCCGACGGATTAATGGTCGCCCGTGGGGATTTAGGCGTTGAAATTCCCGCCGAAGAAGTGCCGCTTGTACAGAAAATGTTAATTAAAAAATGCAATGCCCTTGGTAAACCCGTTATTACGGCGACGCAAATGCTGGATTCCATGCAAAGAAATCCGCGGCCAACCCGTGCCGAAGCGAGTGATGTGGCCAATGCAATTTTTGATGGGACGGATGCCATCATGCTGTCTGGGGAGACGGCGGCTGGTGAATATCCCGTCGAAGCGGTGAAAACGATGGACCGCATCGCTTTTCGAACCGAACAAGCCTTGAATTATCGGGAACTCTACGAAACACGAAGTCGTGATAGTGAAACGACCATCACCGATGCCATCGGACAAGCGGTCACAAATACTGCTTTAAAATTAAAAGTTTCCACCATCATCACGGCCACCGTCAGCGGTCATACCGCTAAAGTCGTCTCGAAATACCGCCCGAAAGCATTAATTTTAGCTGTCACAAGCACCGAGGAAGCGCTGCGGAAACTGACTCTGTTCTGGGGAGTATATCCAGTATTGGGGAAAACCGCTACTTCAACCGACGAAATGCTTGAATCGGCCGTCGACCAAGCATTGAAATCGGGCTTTGTGCACCACGGAGACCTCGTTGTCATCACAGCGGGCGTGCCAGTCGGTGAAGTGGGTACGACGAATCTCTTAAAAGTCCATGTCGTTGGAGAAGTTTTGGCCAAAGGTCAGGGAATTGGCAAGCGGTCGGTATGCGGGGCTGTCTATGTGACGAATAACGCAGAGGACGCCAACCGCAATATGCCGGACGGCGCCATTCTCGTCACGCGGGCGACTGATAAAGACTTGATGCCGGCTGTTGAGCGGGCAAGTGCGATCATTACCGAGGAAGGCGGATTAACCTCACATGGTGCAGTCGTCAGTGTCAGCCTAGACATTCCGGCCATTGTCGGGGTTCGGGAGGCGACATCCATTTTAAAAACCGGTCAAGAAATCACGGTGGACGCAGAACGTGGTCATATCTACGACGGCCACGCCAAAGTATTGTAATGCGAAGAGGAAGGTTTCGCCTTTCTCTTTTTTACGGAAAAGGAGAGGATAAGGGATGAAGTCGGAGACGAAATTGCGGGTCCGATACAGCGAAACCGACCAAATGAAAATCGTTCACCACAGCGAATATGTCAAATGGTTTGAAGTCGGACGTACGGATTATATTCGCGCCTTGGACAAGTCATACGGTGAGATTGAACAGGAAGGGTTTTACCTGCCAGTCATCGGCGTTCAAGTCGCTTATAAAGCGCCGGCTAAGTACGAGGATCTGGTGACGATTGAAACCCGCATTCACTCATATAACGGTGTAAGGATAAAATTTCATTATAAGGCCATCCGAGATGAAGACGGGGCGGTGTTAGCCGAAGGATTTACGGAACATTGCTGGACGACAACAGACATGCGTCCGGTAAAGTTAAGCCGACATTGGCCGGATTTACATCAAAAAATCTTAGACAGCATGAGAAGCTAAAAGTTGGGGTCTGACCCCTCATGAGTCTACCTTTTCTTATTTCCCGGAAGATCCGACGATAAACGTCCAGGCAGTTTTGAAGACATTCGCATGGGACAGCGATTTGAGGAATACGACAAGCCACGGCCCGATCATTATGCCCGCCCAGCCGAAGATTTGAAAACCAACGAAAACGGAAACCAAGGCAGCCAAAGGGTTTAAACCGATGGATGTCGCCAGTAATTTTGGCTCAAGGAGCTGTCGAATGGCGACAAGTAATAGGTAAATGACCGCCAAATAAAAAGAAAGCGGTGCTTGTCCGGATAAAAACGCATATGTTGCCCACGGAAGTAGCACGGCCCCAGTTCCGATATAAGGCAAAAAATCAACTCCAGCCGTTAGAAGGGACACGGTAAACGCATGAGGCACGCGCAGGATCGATAAACAAATCATTAAAACCGCACAGGTTACTGACATCAATGCCAGCTGCGCCCGCATATAGCCGAGGACAGCTTCTTTAAAGTCATTGAAAACTTGCAGTAATGTCGAGTGAATGGCTGTCGAAAGCCTTCTGTGAAGATAGTTGGAAATCCGATGCCAATCTTTACAAATGAAAAACGTTGCCATAAAGATAATGATCAATAAAGCAATGGCGTTCGGAAGGTGAAGAATCATATCCATCAATTGCCGCAAGACATTTGTCCCAGTTGTCGTGATCAAAGCCATCATCTCATGATTGACGTTTTCGATATGGTGGAGAAGGGCGGCTTTTTGACTATCATTCATGGTATAAAAGAAATCGATCATTTTTTCTCGAATCGGAAAAAAGTGGTGGGTTATAAAACCATTTAGTAACGTTATTGCCGATTGCATGGCAACGGGCAAGCGGTCGATGAGATAGGACAAGCCGCTGATCATTTCCACGGAAATAAGGCTGATTGTCCCGACCATAAGGGCTAAACCAGCCATCATGACAATGAGGGTGGCAAACGCCCGCGGCATTCTGAGATGGCGTTCCAACCATGCGACAAAGGGTTGGATGAGGATGGCGAGTATCAGGGCGATAACGAACGGATAGGCATATTTTAAAACATAGTAAGAGAGCGCCGTGAACACAATAATAATGGCCAATACAAAAGAAAAACGTAGAAAAATGGTTAAATATTTAATGAGAAAGAATGAATGGGAATCGTTCACTGCGGATCCTCCTTGTCCATTTTTCAAGTCGGTCACCGTCTGGGTAGGCGTTTGATGAGGGTGGGAACCATCCATATTTATTCACAAACAGTTCCCAGTTGTTTATAATTGTATGTGGACTCTACCGTTCCATTGACTAAAAGCCCGATTTTTATTAAAAATGAAGGCGCCACTTTAAATGTTGAGATTAAGGAGGAGATTGGGATGCCAGCAACCAAGGGTTTAGAAGGGGTTGTCGCCGCAACTTCGGCGATTAGTTCCATTGTCAATAGCGTTCTTAGGTATAAAGGCTATAATATCGACGATTTGGCAAACTATGCCACGTTTGAAGAAGTCGTCTATTTATTGTGGAACGATAAACTTCCAAATAAAGAGGAATTGGCGGCTTTTAAGAAAGAACTTGCTAGTGAATACGCCATTCCGAATGAACTGATTGAACAAATCAAATCCTATCCACTGAAAAACGTTCATCCTATGGCCATTTTGCGCACGGCTGTTTCCGCTCTCGGTTTATTCGACAGTGAAGCCGATGACATGAGCGATGAAGCGAACAAAAGAAAAGCGCTACGCCTACAGGCTAAGGTACCGACCATTGTCGCCGCTTTCACCCGGCTTCGCGATGGCAAAGAGGTTGTTGCACCCCGCCAAGATCTTGGTGTCGCTGCTAACTTCTTGTATATGCTGTTTGATCGCGAACCGAATGAAGTGGAAGTCAAAGCCTTTGATAAAGCCTTGATTCTCCATGCCGATCATGAATTTAATGCATCAACCTTTACCGCACGTGTTGCCGTCGGTACGTTAAGCGATATTTACTCCGGTATTACCGCAGCGATCTGTGCGTTAAAAGGTCCGCTTCACGGTGGTGCCAATGAACGGGTAATGAAAATGCTGAGCGAAATCGGTAGCGTTGACAATGTCGAAGCCTATATCAACGATAAACTTGAAAAGAAAGAAAAAATTATGGGCTTCGGTCACCGCGTGTATAAAACTGGCGACCCGCGCGCTAAACACCTTAAAGAAATGTCCCGTCAATTGACGCAAATTACCGGAGAACCTAAATGGTATGAAATGAGCGAAAAAATTGAAGAACTTGTCTCAAGCAAGAAAGGGCTTTTGCCGAATGTTGATTTTTATTCCGCATCGGTTTATCACAGCCTCGGCATCCCACATGACATCTTCACACCGGTGTTTGCCGTAAGCCGCGTATCAGGATGGTTGGCCCACATTCTTGAACAATATTCCGATAACCGTCTGATTCGTCCGCGTGCGGAATATGTCGGTCCGGAAGCGCGCGAATATGTGAAGCTCGAAGACCGTAACTAAGGCGACCTTTTTGACAAACGGCGCCAATGCGTAAAAAACTTAATGACCTGAAAAGAAACACATTTTTTAACCAGACCACCATCAATGGTTAATCGATTTTAGGAGGTTTTTTGAGTGGCAAACGGAGAACGCATTACAGTCGAAAACGGAAAATTAAATGTACCGGATTACCCGATTATTCCTTTTATTGAAGGCGACGGAACTGGCCCGGACATCTGGGCTGCGGCTTCCCGTGTATTGGAAGCAGCCGTTGATAAAGCCTATGCTGGTAAGAAGAAAATCGTTTGGAAAGAAATTTTAGCGGGTCAAAAAGCTTTTGACCAAACCGGCGAATGGCTGCCGCAAGAAACGCTCGATACCGTCCGGGAGTACATAATTGCCATTAAAGGTCCGCTCACAACACCGGTCGGCGGCGGTATCCGTTCTTTGAACGTCGCCCTTCGCCAAGAGCTTGATCTTTTCACTTGCCTGCGTCCTGTGCGCTATTTCCAAGGCGTTCCTTCACCGGTCAAACATCCGGAAAAAACCGACATGGTCATTTTCCGCGAAAACACGGAAGACATCTATGCTGGTATTGAATGGGCAAAAGGAACCGAAGAAGTTAAAAAGGTCATCGACTTCTTGCAAAACGAAATGGGCGTGAAGAAAATCCGCTTCCCGGAAACTTCCGGCATTGGCATTAAGCCGGTTTCCGAAGAAGGCTCGAAACGTCTTGTTCGCGCCGCTATTCAATACGCTATTAAAGAAGGCAGGAAGAGCGTCACGCTCGTCCATAAAGGCAATATCATGAAGTTTACGGAAGGCGCCTTTAAAAACTGGGGCTACGAAGTGGCGGAAGAAGAATTTGCCGATAAAGTCTTCACATGGGCTCAATATGACCGCATTGCGGAAAAAGAAGGCAAAGACGCTGCCAATAAAGCTCAAGAAGAAGCGCTCGCTTCCGGCAAAATCTTGATTAAAGATTCGATTGCGGATATTTTCTTACAACAAGTCTTAACCCGTCCAGAAGAATTTGATGTTGTTGCAACGATGAACTTAAACGGGGACTACATTTCCGATGCATTAGCAGCCCAAGTTGGCGGCATCGGCATTGCTCCAGGTGCAAACATCAACTATGAAACCGGACATGCTATTTTTGAAGCGACACATGGCACGGCACCGAAGTATGCTGGCCTTGATAAAGTCAACCCGTCTTCGGTTATTCTCTCCGGCGTCCTCATGCTCGAACACTTAGGTTGGCATGAAGCCGCATCCTTGATCATTAAAGCCATGGAAAAAACAATTGCCGAAAAAGTTGTTACCTACGACTTCGCCCGTCTCATGGAAGGCGCAACGGAAGTCAAATGCTCCGAGTTCGGCGATGCGTTAATCAAAAATATGTAAAACTTAAGCGTTCTAATAAGCGCCGCCTCAATGGTTCTGAGGTGGTGCTTTTTTATGCCCATGATTGGGTGGACTCAAGGAGAATGAGCATGTCGATCGAAGATTTTCATGACGATCAGCCAAAAAAGTCGTGTTGTCTTTTTCTCTCATTTGCTTTCGAGTAAACCCGATTGACTTAAGCTTCTCCTTTATAAACAATAGGAAAAAGTGTATGATGGACACAGGATAATTAAAGGAGACAAGACCCTGAAAAGGAGTGCTTTCATGAACAAGCTTGTTCTTATTGATGGCAATAGCATTGCTTACCGAGCCTTTTTTGCCCTCCCGCTTCTAAATACTGACAAGGGCGTGTACACCAACGCGGTCTACGGGTTTACAAACATGCTTTTAAAAATTATTGAAGAGGAAAAGCCAACACATATGCTCGTCGCTTTTGATGCCGGCAAAACGACATTCCGGCATCAAACATTTAAAGAGTATAAAGGCGGCCGCCAAAAAACACCGCCTGAGCTGTCGGAGCAGTTCCCTTTCATACGTGAAGTGCTAGATTTAATGGGGATTAAAAGGTATGAAAAGGAACTTTACGAGGCCGATGATATCATCGGAACGCTCGCTAAAGCTGCGCAAGAGAAAGGCTGGGAAACGGAAGTCGTTACTGGGGATAAAGACTTGCTCCAACTCGCCGACGAGCGCGTCAAGGTGCTTTTGACGCGAAAAGGGATCACGGATGTTGATGGGTATACCCCGGAAAAGGTTTTTGAGCGCTATGAACTCAATCCAGATCAAATCATTGACTTAAAAGGGTTGATGGGTGATGCATCCGACAACATCCCCGGCGTACCGGGAGTCGGAGAAAAGACGGCCATCAAACTCCTGAAACAATTTGGCTCGGTTGAGGCGATCTATGACCACTTGGATGACGTCTCGGGTACGAAATTGCGGGAAAAATTGGCCCAGCACCAAGAGCAAGCATTGATGAGCAAAAAACTGGCAACGATCAATTGTCAAACACCGCTCGACTTTAGCCTAGACGATTTGAAATATGAACCGTCCTTCAACGCCCCGCTCATTGACCTTTTTAAAGAGCTGGAGTTTCAGTCGCTTCTTGAACGCATTGGTGCGGAGGCAACCCTTTCAGAAGAAGCGAAACAAACGGATTTATCATTTACGGTGATCGAGCACATTGATAAAGAAGCGCCAGTATTTGAAGACAAGACGGCTTTAATTGTTGAAACTTTAGAGGAAAATTACCACTTTGCCGACATCATCGGCTTCGCTCTGACCAATGCGAAAGGCCGTTGGTATATTCCGAAATCCGTTGGCCTGGCGTCTGACCTTTTTAAAGAATGGCTTGCCGACGCCTCTAAAAGAAAAATTGTTTTGGATGCTAAACATGACCAAGCGGTTTTGCACTGGCACGGTTTGACATTTGATGGCGTCTGTTTTGATGTGAATCTTGCTGCATACCTTATCGACCCGTCGGAGACGTTCAGCGATTTGGCGGCTATTGCCAAGCGGTACGGCATCACCTATGTTTTTGCCGATGAAGCGTTCTACGGAAAAGGTGTGAAGCAGCACGTGCCCGGTGAGGAGGAACTTGCTGATCACCTTGTGCGTAAAGCCCAGGCTCTTTTAGATCTCATGCCGCTGCTTAAAAAAGAGCTTGCGAAAAACAATCAAGATGAACTCTATAACCAGCTTGAGAGGCCGCTCTCCAAAGTTTTGGCGGATATGGAGCTAGAAGGTGTGGCCGTAAGCGAAGAAGCGCTTAAAAAAATGGGAGTTGACCTTGAGGAAAGACTCGCAGAATTGGAAAGCGATATTCATAAACTAGCCGGGGTGGATTTTAATATCAACTCTCCGAAACAGTTAGGCGAAGTGCTTTTTGAAAAACTCAATCTACCTCCGGTGAAAAAAACGAAAACCGGATATTCCACATCGGCGGACGTTTTAGAGAAACTGAAAGGCCAGCACGAAATTATTGATAAAATCTTGGATTATCGCCAACTCGGCAAGTTGAGTTCAACCTACATCGATGGCCTTTTAAAAGTCATTCACCCAAAAACGAAAAGAATTCATACCGTCTTTCGCCAGACGTACACACAAACAGGGCGCCTTAGCTCGATTGACCCGAACTTGCAAAACATCCCGATTCGCTTGGAAGAGGGGCGAAAAATTCGCAAAGCCTTTATGCCTTCTGAACCCGGTTATATGATTTTTTCAGCCGACTATTCGCAAATTGAACTGCGCGTCCTCGCCCATATTTCTGAAGACGAGAATTTAATCCGGGCTTTTAAGGAAGGCATGGACATTCATACGAAGACGGCCTCGGATGTCTTCGACGTCCCGCCGGAAAAAGTCACACCGCTCATGAGGCGCCATGCCAAGGCTGTTAATTTCGGGATTGTCTATGGCATCAGCGATTACGGCTTATCCCAGAGCTTGAATATTTCAAGAAAAGAAGCCGGTGCATTCATTGAAAAATATTTGGAGACATTCCCCGGGGTCAAAAATTATATGACGGAGATCGTTCAAAAAGCAAAACACGACGGCTACGTCACGACATTGTTAAACCGGCGCCGCTATTTACCCGATATTACCAGCCGGCAATTCAACCGCCGCAGTTTTGCGGAACGCACGGCGATGAATACGCCCATTCAGGGAACAGCCGCCGACATTATCAAGCTTGCCATGGTACAAATGGCCAAACGGCTTAAACAAGAAGGCTTAAAAGCAAAAATGCTGCTTCAAGTACACGATGAATTAATTTTTGAAGCGCCTGAGGAAGAAGTTGAAAAACTTAAAATCGTTGTACCTGAGGTAATGGAAAACGCCATCGATCTCAAAGTACCGCTTATTGTGGACGTGGCGTACGGTCCGACATGGTATGACGCGAAGTAAATCAGAAAGATAAAAGCAGGGGTAGACATGC
The DNA here is from genome assembly GCF_000430685.1 of Tuberibacillus calidus DSM 17572. Taxonomy (GTDB): domain Bacteria; phylum Bacillota; class Bacilli; order Bacillales; family Sporolactobacillaceae; genus Tuberibacillus; species Tuberibacillus calidus. The sequence goes on from NZ_AUMM01000005.1 coordinate 50,830, forward strand.
CGGAATTACCAGAAGTCGAAACCGTCAAGCGGACATTGCAGCGGTTAGTGACTGATAAAACCATTGCAGATGTCGATGTTCGCTGGGGCAAAATCATAAAACAACCGAGTGATCCAGAACAATTTAAAACGATGCTCCTTGGTGAGACGATTCGCGATATTGAACGTAGAGGAAAATTTTTACGGTTTATCCTTGACCATTATGTATTGGTCTCCCACTTAAGAATGGAAGGCAAATACCGAGTAGAGACGCCGGATGTTCCGATCGACAAGCACACCCATGTCATATTTCGCTTTACTGACGGGAGTGAATTGCGTTACCGTGACGTTAGGAAGTTCGGAACGATGCATCTATTTGCAAAAGGAACGGAATGGGATCACCCGCCGCTTAACGCGCTCGGCCCTGAACCATTTGATGACGATTTTAATGAGACGTACCTGCGGCAAGTCTTAAAAAATACGGAAAGAACGATTAAAGCTGTATTGCTCGATCAGAAGGTCGTCACGGGACTCGGAAACATCTACGTGGATGAAGCGCTGTTTCGGAGTGGCATCCATCCGCAAACCACAGCGAAAACATTAACGAAAAAACAAATCCGGTTGCTTGCGACATCCATTAAGAAAACGCTCGCGGAAGCGGTGGAAATGGGCGGTAGTTCTGTGCGAACGTATTTAAATAGTCAAGGGGAAATGGGCATGTTTCAACAAAAATTGTATGTTTACGGACGTAAAGGCGAACCGTGCAAGCAATGTGGGACATTAATCGAAAAAACGAAGACCGCCGGCCGCGGCACTCATTTTTGCCCCAAGTGCCAGGGGAGGGTTTCATAAATGCTTAAAATCGGTTTAACGGGCGGGATTGCGAGCGGAAAAAGCACTGTGTCACGGATGCTTAAGAAAAGAGGCTTGCCCATTGTGGATGCTGACGTTTGCGCCCGGGAAGTGGTAGAGCCGGGTGAATCCGCCTACCGTCAAATCGTTGAAACATTTGGGCGAGAAGTACTCTTAGAAGACGGGACGTTAAACCGCAAACAGCTTGGAGAGATCGTTTTTGCCGATGAAGAAAAGCGAAAACAGTTAAACGCCATTGTTCACCCTGAGGTGCGGAAAAGGATGCTGGAAAAAGTCGCCGCATGTGAGGCGGCACAAGAGAAGGCAGTGGTTTTAGATATTCCGCTTCTCATCGAAAGCCGATTGACCAGCTGGGTGGATAAAGTGATCGTCGTATATGTCCCGCAAGAAGTGGAACTCAAACGGCTCATGGCTCGCGACCATTTGTCCGAAGCGGAAGCCCTTTTGCGCATACGCGCCCAGATGCCTTTAGAAGAAAAGAAAGCGTACGCCGATGTTGTGATTGATAACAGCGGGTCGCTTGCGCAAACAGAAAAACAATTAGATATGATCTTGAAAGAATGGAGCTTGGCTTAATCCGCCGGCTCCATTTTTCTTGCCCATCAATGATATTTTTTCATGAAAAGCTGCTCGATCGGGACATTTCACATTTGGACGAAAAGAATTCACAATAAACCGCTTACAAATAAGTTTTATTATGTTATACTGTTTTTGAGGATAAAGATAAAAAGTATAGCACATTTGGAGGTAGAAGGTTCATGCCTGTGAAACTTGCTATTAATGGATTTGGTCGAATCGGCCGGATGTTTTTAAGAAAGGCGATCACCCAACCGGAACTCAACATCGTTGCCATCAACGCGCGTTACCCTGCGGAAACGTTAGTACATTTAATAAAATATGACAGCGTCCATGGACGTTTTGACGGAACGGCGAAGGCAATCGATGATCAACATATTCAAGTGAATGATCAAGTCATCACGCTTGTCAATGCCCGTGATCCTCGGGAATTGCCTTGGCGGCAAATGGACATCGACATCGTCATTGAAGCCACTGGAAAATTTAAAACGAAAGAAACAGCTGGGTATCATTTAGAATCCGGTGCAAAGAAAGTCATCATCACAGCACCAGCGAAAGACGAAGACGTGACAATTGTCGTAGGTGTCAATGATGGAGATTATGACCCTGAACATCACCAAATCTTGTCAAATGCCTCATGCACGACGAACTGCTTAGCACCCGTTGTCAAAATCATTGATGACCGATTCGGCATCGAAGGAGGCATGATGACAACCGTTCATGCTTATACCAACGATCAAAACAACATCGATAATCCCCATAAAGATTTGCGCAGGGCGCGGGCATGTGGGGAATCGATCATTCCGACGACGACGGGAGCGGCAAAAGCAATTGGTAAAGTTTTGCCTCACTTGAATGGAAAATTGAACGGATTGGCTTTGCGTGTGCCAACGCCTAATGTTTCCTTAGTGGACCTCGTTTTAGATGTGAAAACGCCCGTCACTGTGGATACCGTGAACGAAGTGTTAAAAGAAGCGGCGCAAACGGATTATGAAGGGATTGTCGCCTTCTGTGAAGAGCCGTTGGTATCGGTTGATTTCAGAACGGACTCGCATTCTGCGATTGTCGATGGTTTATCGACTATGGTCATCGGCGACAGAAAAGTGAAAATTCTAGCCTGGTACGATAATGAATGGGGCTATTCCTGCCGGGTTGTCGACTTGGCGGTCCATGTGGCACGGCATATGCTTAATAAAGCTGACGTGAAAGTTTCGTAAGGATCAACCAACAGATCCTGGCGGTTTACATGAAGAGAGCGCACCGGATGGGCGCTCTTTTTTATATATAATCCAGAAATTGGAAAACTAGGAAATTTAGGGATTGATAAAGAGAGAACTGGATCTTCAATGTCTTTTGATCGAAGCGCCGTGTTATTTTGTAAAGCCCGACTCCTAAAAAAGGCTGAATGAATGCCCGGCTGTTCTTTAAAAATTTTATTGCATTCTGAGAACAAAACAAGTATACTTAGTCTCGAATGAAAAGTGTAGTTTTTAATGGATGGGCTTGAACACTTAAAGGGTTAGGACCTCAGCGGACTAACTATCCCCCGTGGTGTTACAACCATCCACATGCCACTCAAGCGGGCATGGGTATCATTTTAAAGGGGGAATGTCATATGGAAACCATTGGTCGTCACATTATTTCCGAATTGTGGGATTGTAATGTCGACCGGTTGAATGACATTGATTTTATTGAGAAAACTTTTGTAGAAGCCGCTTTGGCATGCGGTGCAGAAGTGAGAGAAGTAGCCTTTCACAAATTTGCACCACAAGGCGTGAGCGGTGTCGTCATCATTTCGGAATCGCATTTGACGATTCACAGTTTTCCAGAACACGGTTATGCGAGCATTGACGTGTATACTTGCGGCGATCGGATTGATCCCGCCATCGCTGCTGATTACATCGCGCGAGAATTGGAAGCAAAAACAATAGAGACGGCTGAAATCCCGCGCGGAACTGGACCCGTGCAGGTCCCCGAACGGAATATCAGAGCCGTCATTTAGTAAAAGGAGGCGATTCGCCTCCTTTTCGTTTTTCGCTTGTCCCTCAACCTTGTTTCGACTAAAATTAATCTAGATGATTATCGCCTGTCGTGTGGAGGAGGCCAGACCATGCGTTGCCCTAATTGCCAAGGGATGGGTTCGAAAGTATTGGATTCCCGGCCTGTGAATGACGGCCGTTCCATTCGTCGCCGAAGAGAATGCGAGGCGTGTCACTTTCGCTTCACCACTTTTGAAACCATCGAAGAGACACCGCTCATCGTGATCAAAAAAGGAGATAACCGAGAAGCCTTTAATCGCGAGAAACTGCTCAATGGTTTGATTAAAGCCTGTGAGAAACGGCCAGTCCCTTTGGAAAAGCTTGAAGAAATCGTCAATCATGTAGAACGGGAATTGCGAAGTCGCGGGGTTTCTGAAGTCAAAAGCGGGGAGATCGGCGAACTTGTGATGGACGAGCTGGCAAAGGTTGATGAAGTGGCCTACGTCCGTTTTGCTTCGGTTTACCGGCAATTTAAAGATATTAATGTTTTTATTCATGAGTTAAAGGAATTACTTAAGAAGGCCCGACAATAGGCATGGAGCCAATAGCGTTTTTTATACGAGTAAAAAAGTATAAAATATTTTCAGGCCAGCATAAGTGCAACTAAGGCTCCGACTTCGCCTAAAAGGCTTGCGGAGCCAAGTTCTCTTTATGGGTTGCGATGGGGGGAATTTTTATGCAGACCCATTGGAAAGAAGTGCTTCCGGTTGACCCTTATACGGTTTTAGCCGGTGGATTGATCCAACCAATCGATTTAAAAATCATTAATTATCTTTATCAGCCCCTTATCGGCCCACTTGCTTGCCAATTATATGCTACGCTGTTGTATGAAGCTGAAGACGGCAGAGCATTAGGAGAGGGCGCCTTTACGCATCATCATCTTATGGTCCGCACAGACAGTTCGTTAGATGTGCTTCTTGATGCACGTAAAAAATTAGAAGCGATTGGTCTTCTAAAAGTTTACAAAAAATCTGGGGAAGAAAGACCGTCCTTCGTTTATATATTGGAGGCACCGCTTTCACCGGCTCGTTTTTTTTCTGATGGTTTATTAAATATTTATCTATACAACCGCGTTGGAAAGCGTGAATACTTAAGATTGAAGGCGTTGTTTCAAGCGCAGACTTCAGCACCCGATGGCTTAGAAGAATTAACGGCTAGTTTTAATGATGTCTTTACATCCCTTCATCCATCGGAATTGACGCAAGGATGGGAAGCGGAAGCGACGGGGATGGCAGAAGATGCGCTAGACCGCAAGGAAGGCACACCTCTCTTTCGGTCTCACTTTGATTTTGATCACTTATATCGGCTTTTATCCGATGTCATTATTTCTAAAGAGGCATTTACGGATGAGGTAAAAACAGCTGTTGAAAAGCTCGCTTTTGTTTACCGGCTTACCGCCGAAGAGATGAGCCAGATCATACAAGGCGCCTTTTTACATACTGGAATCATTGATATTGACCAATTGCGTAAAGAGGTCCGCAACTACTATCAAATTGAGCATGGCGATACACTTCCGGCACTTGCGCTTCGCAAACAAGCACCGGCTGACCGTGAGATGGATCATACAACGCCGAAAGATGACTATGAACGGCAAATACAATTTTTTGAAACCATTAGCCCATATGAACTTCTTAAAGCAGTCTCTGGCGGAGCGAAACCGGCACCGGCCGATTTAAAAATCGTTGAAGAGACCATGTTCGATCAAAAACTTTCTCCCGGCGTCATGAACGTGCTTTTACACTACGTGATGACGACGAATGATTATAAACTCAGCAAGAGCTATGTACAAAAAATTGCCGCGCATTGGGCGCGAAAAAACATAAAAACCGTTCGCCAAGCCATGGAACTGGCAAAAAGCGAGCATAAAAAATACCAAGATTGGCAGACAAAGAAAAAGCGTTCATCCAACCGCTCCAATCCGCACCAAGAAAAACTGCCGAAGTGGATGACAGGCGAGTGGGAAACGGATACCCGGTCGGATGAAGACATCCAAAAACGGGTGGAAGAGCTTGAACGTTTTTTAACTAATTTATAGGTGGTGATCGTTTGGAATCGATCAAATCAACCGTCCGTAAAATGGCTGGGTCCGTTGACCTCGACCATCAATATCAACTGTTGTTGGAAAAAGTCATGATGGATGCCCGCATTGACCGTTTTCGACAAGATCATCCTGAAATCAATGGGCGGACTTGGCGGAAAGCGCTGCCTAAATTGGTTGAGTTTATGGAAGGATCTGACCATTGTGCGACTTGTCCTGGCCTAGAAAACTGTCCGAATTTAGTAAAAGGACACGAGCCGGTGTTAACCGTGGATAAAGGCACTGTGGAAATCGTCTATCGTGCCTGTCCTTTAAAGGTGAAAGCAGATCGGGAAAAACGTCAGAGGGCACTGATCGGCAGTTTGTATATTCCTAATGACGTGTTGCGGGCAACCTTTAAAACGATTGAAAAAAATGATCTTGGGCGCATTGATGCCCTTGAAGCTGCAGGAAGATTTGTGCAAAATTATTTGCAAAATCCAAAAGAAACGAAAGGCTTGTACATGCACGGCCCCTTTGGCGTCGGCAAAACTTTTATTATGGGAGCTGTTTTAAACGCATTAGCTGAAGCGGGCGTCGAATCGATGATGGTCTATGCCCCCGATTTTTTCCGTGACTTAAAGAGCGCCATCGAGGATCAAACGCTTAATGAGAAGCTCGACTACATTAAAACCGTGCCGATTCTTGTTTTCGATGACATCGGTGCCGAATCGATGTCGCCTTGGATTCGTGATGAAATATTGGGGAGCATTTTGCAACGGCGGATGATGGACAAGCTTCCGACATTATATACCTCAAATTTTGATTACGATGAACTGGAAGACCATCTCGCTTATTCTAATAAAAGCGGGACAGAATACGTCAAAGCAAAAAGAATCATGGAACGCATCCGATATTTAACCATCAATGTGCGCGTTAACGGGAAAAATCGAAGAGCATGAGTCAGGCTAGCCGGAAAAAGAAAAATTGAGATTTTTATTTTGACAGCGAAAAGCAAAAGGCCGTCTCTTAAATCATTTAAAGGATTTGAGAGACGGCTTTCTTTTTACAAATACGTTACTGAACGATCTTACTCGGCATCTCCTAAGTGAAGGTGTCATTTTTTTTGGACCAGCCCCATATATTTTATTAAACGTAAGCCTGCTTAAAGGGCAAAAGCGTTTGTCGTCCGCCGTAGCCGGTCAACGATTCAAGATCATTTTGTCCTTGTGAATAAAGTTGTCCTGAAAATGATACCTATAACCAAATTGATTGGAGTCGTGTTTGAGGAGGGGTCGAGGGATTGATTCGCATGCAACTGTCAACGCGTCGAGAAGCCACCGCTTTACATACATACTTGTCGGAACGCTTGGAAGAAAAGTCAGCGGTTCGTGTGTTAAATGAAACAGTGGAAGTAGAGCTTTTCCATCCGCTAGATGGCGATGCACAAAACGCCTTGACGGAAGCTCTGACGGATTATATTTTGGATCGTTACCAAGAAAAATGGATGAACGAGATTTTAACGAATGTCTTTTATTTTACGGAAGAAGCCGACAGAGAACAAATTCTTGAGATTGCCCGGGCGATCTTCGCCGGTGAGAAGCCAGAACTGCCAAACGTCAATCAACTGCCATCGAGAAGGAAACTGATTTCGGAAGCTATTTTCGATTTGGTTTGCGAACAAGCTTCTTTCAGTTTTCAATCCTTAGTGACGTTCCGTTTATCCGGGTATTATCAATGCTTGATGCGGTATTTGGAAATTGCCATTGATGAGTACAAGTTACAGCAGGAATACGCCGCCTTTGTTGACAAGCTGCGGCGAATCGTGAAAGCTTACCGCCCATTGCGGAATGTTGTCTATGCCATTGATTGCCAACCCATGCGATTGTACGATGAACATTTTAAACCGATCGAAAACACAAATGCCATCCGGTCCTTTTACCCGTTATTAAAACAATGGGGCGTTGACGCCGAGCCTTCCATTCTCCTGACGTTAATTGGGCTTTCACCATTGAAAGTTTTTGTTTATACAGACCGGCAGGACGACGGCATGATGCGAACGCTTTTAAACGTTTTTGAAGAGCGGGTGGAATTTCGACCCTTGGCAGAAGCGAAAAAAATTGATTTATAACGCACTCGTCCAACGAGGAATGCATGGGACATGGTTTGGACATAGAGATATAGAGACGGCATCCTCAAGAAAGGCGCGGATTCTTTTCTGTAAATTTCGTCAGTGACCACCTTCTTCATGACTATTGGTTGATAAGGTTTTCAACAACCGTGATATTGTGGCATTGGTTGCCGTTTGCCGCTTGCATTTTTGCTGTCAAATGATTATAATACGAAACATAAAAACTGAAATCGCAACAAGCGATGACAGAGGACATGAATGTGTGAACCAGCTGTTGATAGAGAGGGAAGGGTTGGTGGAACTTCCTAGCAGCATCACAGATTTACCCCCTCTGAGCTGTGCCGGTGAACGGACGACCTAGTAATCGGCAACGGAGAATCCGTTATCATACTTCGAGCCGTGATTTTTCACGGGAAGAAGGGTGGAACCGCGAGTGAGGCATTCGTCCCTTATTGGGACGGATGCTTTTTATTTTACACCACACACATATTGAAAGGAGATTATGGCGATGGCTAATATCCGCATCACTTTTCCGGATGGTGCTGTTAGAGAATACCCGAGCGGTGTCACGGTTGAAGACATTGCCGCATCCATCAGTCCGGGATTAAAAAAGCAAGCGATTGCCGGCAAATTCAATAGTCAACTCGTTGATTTGCGCCGTCCGCTTCATGAAGATGGAACGGTCAGCATTTTAAAAGAAGATGCGCCGGAAGCGCTCGAAATTCTTCGCCATACGACGACACATGTCATGGCCCAAGCGGTCAAACGCCTCTATGGTAAAGTAAAGCTTGGCGTAGGACCCGTTATTGAAGAAGGTTTTTATTATGATATGGATTTGGAAACATCGCTGAATCAAGACGATCTAGCAAAAATCGAAAAAGAAATGCAAAAAATTATCGACGAAAATCTTGAAATCAAGCGGGAAGTCGTCACCCGTGAAGAGGCGATTGCCCTTTTTACTGAAATGGGAGACAATTTAAAGCTTGAATTGATTCGCGATATTCCTGAAGGGGAAACGCTGACCCTTTATCGTCAAGGGGAGTTTGTTGACCTTTGCCGCGGGCCGCATTTGCCGTCAACCGGAAAAATTAAGGCGTTTAAATTATTGAGCGTCGCAGGAGCTTATTGGCGTGGCAACAGTGAAAATCAAATGCTACAACGCATTTACGGCACAGCTTTTTACAGTAAAAAAGAACTGGAAGAACATTTAAACCGTATAGAAGAAGCGAAGAAAAGGGATCACAGAAAACTTGGCAAAGAGCTTGAGCTGTTTATGTTTTCTGAAGAAGCACCGGGGATGCCTTTTTATTTGCCTTACGGTATGATTGTCCGTAATGAATTGGAGAATTTTTCAAGAAAACTGCAGACGAAACACGGATATCAAGAAGTTCGCACACCGTTAATGATGAACCGGCGGTTATGGGAACAATCAGGCCACTGGGATCACTATCATGAAAACATGTATTTTACGAATGTCGATGATGTGCCTTTTGCCTTAAAACCAATGAACTGCCCGGGACATATGCTGATTTTTAAAAGCAAGTTAAGGTCTTACCGTGATTTGCCGATTCGAATGGCGGAGTTTGGTCAAGTTCATCGTCATGAATTAAGTGGTGCCCTAAGCGGAATGACTCGGGTACGGACATTTGTCCAAGACGATGCCCATATTTTCGTCATGCCGAGTCAGATTGAGTCAGAAATAAAAGGGGTTATTAAGCTCATTGATGAAATGTATCAAACTTTCGGGTTTACGTATGAAGTGGAACTCTCAACACGGCCGGAAGATTCCATGGGTTCCGATGAGCTTTGGGAACAAGCGGAAGCAGCCTTAAGCAATGTGCTTCATGATTTAAATCTGGACTATAAATTAAACGAAGGCGATGGAGCTTTTTATGGACCAAAAATAGATTTCCATATCAAGGATGCATTAGGACGTAGCTATCAATGCGGAACGGTCCAACTGGACTTCCAGATGCCAGAGAAATTTGATTTAACCTATATTGACGACAAAAATGAAAAAGCTCGACCCGTTGTCATTCACCGGGCCATCTATGGGTCGATTGACCGTTTCTTTGGTATTTTGATTGAGCATTTTGGCGGCGCTTTTCCAACTTGGCTTGCGCCGGTGCAAGTGAAAGTGATTCCGGTCGCATCAGCCCATCATGACTATGCCCAGCGAATTGCCGATGACTTGCAACAAAGCCTCATCCGCGTAGAAGTGGACGACCGAGATGAAAAACTCGGCTATAAAATCCGCGAAGCCCAAACGATGAAAATCCCGTACATGCTCGTTGTCGGCGATAAAGAAAGAGAACAAAATGCTGTCAATGTGCGCAAATACGGCGAGAGCGATTCGAAAACCGTCGCCTTCAACGATTTTAAAGAAAGCCTCTTAAACGAAATTAAAGAGAAAAAATAATAAAATGGCGCGTCTACCGCAAAACGGTAGGCGCCTTTTTTGCTTTTCCAAGCGACATGAAGCATGAAATACAAAAAATTCCCTTTAGACCTAATCCATTGAAATTTCAGAGAAATACTTGCCAACGATATCCTGAAATAGTATTTTTGTATTATACTTTTTTCTATTCAAAACAGGACGTGTTAAGACGAGAAGAGAGAGCAGCTAAAAATGACAAGTTTGTTCGGAATATTCCTGCTTGCTAGATTAAAAGGGGGTTGTCATATGCTGTCTGAGGTTCTTAAAATCGGTGTCAAATTTATTATATCTGCGCTTGGCATTGTTTTTGTTGGTGCCTTGCCGAGTTTGTTTAACGGCATGTCCTTGGATTTTTCCAGTTATATTAATCAAATTGTAACAGCTTTTTCGCAATTGCTGAATCCGGGTCAGCTTGTTTACATAGAAAAATCCGGGGAGCGACCGTTATTTCCGCATCTCTTTGCCCCTTACTTTTATTCTATGATTGAGCTGGATGAGTCATGAAAATGCGCAGACGCTCCATAAACTGGAAAAATAAAGGCTAAATATGTAAAAAACTGGAGCATATACGCAAAATGAAGGCGGAATCGACCAGAAAGTGCGCAAAAACAGCATTTATGCGCATTTTTGAGCTGGATGAGTCATGAAAATGCGCAGACGTTCCATAAATTGAAAAAATCCTGGACTAATCTGTAAAAAACTGGAGCATATGCGCAAAATGAAGGCGGAATCGACCAGAAAATGCGCAAAAACGGCATTTATGCGCATTTTTCAGCAGGCTGAGGCGCGAAAATGAGCAGACACCCCATTATTTGGAAAAAATCAAGTCTAAATTTAGGGGTATACCCGCAAAAATCTACCAGAACTCGCCGTGAAAATATGCAAAAACGGCGTTAAGCGCTTTTAACCGAGCGAAGATTTCTTTCTAGAGACGAGAAGGGGGTTATTATGAAGGTTTTTAAGCAACCTATGTTTGTGATCGGTTTTTTATTTGTCGGACTGCTTCTTACCGCAAGCATTGTTTACCATTTTAAATATGACGATCATATTCCGAAGGCACCATTACTCTTGATGAAGGATGGGAAATTACTCGGACAGACGCCTTACAGTCCAGCCCTCGTTCCACCGGCGGGTACGGACCAGTCAGGACGGAACTATGGCGCCATGCTTTTAATTGGGGCAAAATATACCTTGGGAATCGGAATTTTAACGGCACTCCTACGCGTTTTGTTTGGTGCGGTCCTCGGTACGATATACGGATTGTATTTTTATCGCTTTAAAGCCATTGTGACAGGGCTTCTTGATGGGTTTCATTATATCCCGCTCACGTTGCTTGCATATTTATTGTTAAGCCCGGTATTGATCATGGATTATACTACCGAAACGTTTGCATACTCATTCATGGCGCGTCTTTCATTCGAAGTGATTCTCTTAGCCGTTATCGCCTTGCCCGTCGTCTGCGTGAATATCGGCAACGAAATTGGTGAACACATGCATCGTGAATACATTATATCGGCAAAAGTATTGGGTGCTGGACGCTTACACATTCTTTTCAAACATATCATGCCGCATTTAATGCCTAAGATCATTTATATCTTGCTGCAGCAAACCGTCCAAGTGTTGATCGTTTTGGCTCATCTGGGGATTTTGCAATTATTTTTGGGTGGCACCTTAAAAATTGGCTATCCCCCGGATACGCTCTCACAAACCGGCGAGTGGGCGGGGCTCATCGGTCAAAACTATAAAGTCGTCGCCTCTGGCTTGCATACTTGGCTTATTTTTGCTCCCCTAATTTTATTAAGTTTATCCGTCCTCGCGTTTAGCTTTATGGCTGAAGGCTTTAAAAAGACAATGATGTCCATGGGGAGAAAGCGACCGGCGGGGAGCAAGCGTGTGGTGGATGAACGGCCACGAACATTTACGGAAGATGACCTTTTTACACCAGTCAACCGTCGTCATGTCATGGTCGAGTAAACGAGCGTTTCTGTAAAATGACGTTGCCAATGGCGCAAATAGGCTCTCGCTTAATTCGCCGAGCGAATAGGTGTCACGGTGATGAAAAGCATCAAACGAAAACAATAACTAATCCATAACGGGATGATTTTTCGCACGCTCCCTCTCCAATAAAAATGCTTTAGTCTGAAATAGGCTTGCCTTTGTCCGCAGATGGTGTTATACTATGGATCGTAAAAAGTATTCAAGCAGAAGCGCCCAGCTTCTCACCTGATCGACGCGACGTTTTCTCGCTGTTGGCGGGTCCCGATAAGCGATTCGTTTAATTGTTGACAACGCAAAGGGGAAGGTGTGGGCGTATGCCTACACCTTTTTTGATTCTGCTTAAATTCGATCGCTTGCGCGTACCATCGGAGAAATGCCGGGCAAAATTTTTGGAGGTGGCTCAATATTAGCAAAGAGATGTTTGTCAATGAAGCCATTCGGGCAAGACAAGTGCGTTTGATTGGGCAAAACGGGGATCAACTCGGAATTAAAACGAAGCAAGAAGCCCTTGATATGGCGAGAAACGTAAATCTTGATCTTGTGCTGGTGGCACCAAACGCGAAACCGCCGGTCTGCCGGATTATGGATTACGGAAAGTACCGCTATGAACAGCAAAAGAAGGAAAAAGAAGCGCGTAAGAATCAAAAAGTCATTAACGTTAAAGAAATCCGTCTGAGTCCAAGCATTGAGGAACATGATTTTAACACAAAATTGCGCAGCGCCAGAAAGTTCCTTGAAAAAGGCGATAAAGTTAAAGCGTCCATCCGTTTCCGGGGGCGTGCGATTACCCATTCCGATCTTGGCCGCCAAGTGCTTGAACGACTGGCCAAAGAATGCGAAGACATCGGCGTTATTGAAGCCGCACCGAAGATGGAAGGCCGCAGCATGTTTCTTATCCTTGCACCAAAAAATGAAAAATAGCCGATGGATCGCCGTGGAAAGGGCGAATCCGGAGCGGCATGCGCATCGAAGAACGATTATTAGCTTATAGGGAGGATTTATCATGCCTAAAATGAAAACCCATAAAGGGGCAGCGAAACGCTTCAAACTGACCGGATCCGGAAAAGTGAAACGCACACACGCTAACCGCAATCACTTCTTCCGCAACAAAACACAAGATCAAAAGCGTAAATCGCGCCAAAGCGGCCTCGTCTCACCGGCCGATACGAAACGCATCAAGAAGCTTATCAACGAATAATACGCGAGACTTATCATCGTGAATTCAGGAGGTTTTTACCATGGCAAGAGTTAAAGGTGGTTACGTAACCCGCCGTCGTCGTAAAAAAGTTTTAAAACTGGCCAAAGGTTATTATGGTTCTAAACATAAATTGTTTAAAGTCGCTCAACAACAAGTATTCCAATCCTTGCAATTTGCTTATCGCGACCGCCGTCAGCGCAAACGCGACTTCCGCAAATTATGGATTGCTCGGATCAATGCAGCGGCTCGCATGAACGGCATTTCCTATAGCCGCTTAATGCATGGATTAAAGCAAGCCGGTATCGAAGTTAACCGCAAAATGCTTGCAGATCTCGCCGTTAACGACGAAAAAGCCTTTACAGCGTTAGCTGAAAAAGCCAAAAAAGCGATCAACGCTTAATAACAATGAGGTTGCCCCAGAAGATGACGAACGGGGTAACCTCATTTTTGCTTTAGTGGAGCTGTGATGAGTTTTTTATAACATTATTTAGTTGAGTCGCACAAGCCAAATTTGCAAGCATTTTTACGACTACACGTTTTAAAGGACATTGATGATTGGGCAATTTAAACGAAAATCGTTATGATAGAAGAGAAGCAAAAAGGATGGAGGTTAATCATGACATATACGGTTAAATTCAAGAAGATTCATCAGGATGCCCGTTTGCCGGAACGCGCCCATGAAGGGGATGCCGGACTCGATTTATATTCTGTAGAAGAAAAAGTGATTCAACCGGGCGAAGCCGCGTTGGTGGCGACGGGTCTGCAAATGGAATTGCCGAAAGGAACCGAAGCTCAAGTTCGGCCGAGAAGCGGTTTGGCTCTGAAACACGCCGTGACATTGTTGAACAGTCCAGGAACGATTGATGAAGGATACCGCGGTGAAATCAAGGTGATTTTAATTAATCATGGAAAACACCCTTTTAAGGTTGAAAAACAGATGAAGATTGCCCAAATGGTCATTGCTCCAGTTTTGCCGGTCACCGTTGTGGAAAGTGAATGGCTCTCGGATTCACAAAGAGGTACAGGCGGGTTTGGATCTACAGGTTTGAAATAACTCGTGGACGTCCGGCTAATACAGATATTGGACATAGCGGTAAATGAAGGCCATTTCAAAACGGACGATAAAATAAAAATTTGTGAGTTCATGCATTTTTTTGTATAATATATTTCGGAAGACGAAATTTCAAAAATGCATTTTTTCATAACTTATGTAAAAGGCGTTGAACATCGGACAACGTCAAAGCGGACAACCTTAATAGGAGGATCAAAAACATGAGTGAACTGGATTCGAGACTGACAATGCTGAAAGAACTCACGGATGCGAAAGGGATTTCCGGAAACGAAAGAGAACCGCGTGAAGTCATGAAAAAATACATAACCCCGTACGCCGATGAAGTCACCCAAGACGGCATCGGAAGCTTGGTGGCCAAAAAGGTCGGGGATGCGTCAGGCCCGAAAATCATGGTAGCGGGTCACCTCGATGAAGTCGGTTTCATGGTGACACAAATTGATGATAAAGGTTTTCTGCGTTTCCAAACAATCGGTGGTTGGTGGGAGCAAGTGATGCTGGCTCAACGCGTCACGGTCGTCACCAAAAACGGCGATATTCCAGGCGTTGTCGGTTCCAAGCCACCACACGTCTTGCCGCCGGAAGAACGGAAAAAACCGGTGGACAAAAAACAGATGTTCATTGACATCGGCGCCGCGAGCCGCGAGGAAGCTTTATCCTTTGGCGTTCGCCCCGGCGATATGGTTGTTCCGGTATGCGATTTTACGGTCATGAAAAATCCCAAGTACTTGATGGCTAAAGCGTGGGATAACCGGATTGGCTGTGCGATTGCCATCGATGTCCTAAAAGAACTAAAAGGCGTCAATCACCCGAACATCGTTTATGGCGTTGGCACCGTACAAGAAGAAGTTGGCTTGCGCGGGGCGCAAACTTCGGCACACCTCATTCAACCGGACTTAGCGTTAACCGTTGATACTGGGATACCCGGTGATACACCAGGTATGTCGGAGCGTGATGCCCTGTCCAAGTTGGGGAACGGTCCGCAAATCATCGTCTATGACGCTTCTATGATCGCCCATAAAGCTCTTCTTGATTTTGTGACGAGCGTGGCGGAAGAAAATAACATTCCGTATCAATACGATTTTGTCCCGGGCGGTGGAACCGATTCCGGACGCATACATTTGACCGGTAATGGCGTGCCGTCTGTATCGATTACGATCGCTACCCGTTATTTACACTCATCAGCATCCATCATTCACCGCGATGACTATGAAAATGCAGTCAAATTACTTGTTGAGGTCATCAAACGCTTAGACAGCAACAAAGCTAAAGAAATCATTTTCGGATAAAAAGCTTTAAATAACAAGAGGTTGACATGGCGATGGATTTCGCTTACGTCAACCTCTTTTCCTCATTTTAAACCCCTTTCGCAAGGTTATCGACCATCATCTCCCGTTGGCTTTCATCTGATTGTTGCCAAATAATCTCAAATAAAACCCCAAGACCTGGAAGCATTTTTTCTTGTCCATCGCGAATGGCATCCACAATTGTGTCGCGTAATTGCTCTTTTGTATTATCGGCTATATTATGTTTAATGGCTGCGCGAATATTGATATCCATTTTTCTTAGCTCCTTTACTTTTTTCCTTAGTATTGGTTAAATAATTAAAGTTATGTAATGGATGAAGCAAAAGGTGATGAAAGCATTGAAGCGGATTGAAAGCGCACAAAATCCCACTTACAAAGAATGGCATAAGTTGTTGCGGCGAAAAAGTCGCGAGAAAGCTGGTCTTTATTTGATTGAAGGTCCGCATCTTGTCGGTGAGGCCTTAAAGGAACCGGGGGTCGTCCATACCCTTATTTTCAACGAGTCTAAGGCCTATAAAGAATGGGATGAATATGATATCCCGAAAATTCAATTGACTGACTCTTTATTTCAGAAGCTCAGTACAACAGAGACGCCACAGGGCGTGCTTGCCGTTTGTCGGCTGCAAAGCGTAGCACCGCCTGAAACGGCGAAACGCTTTTTATTGATTGATCGCGTCCAAGACCCGGGTAATCTCGGGACATTAATTCGCACCGCTGATGCGGCGGGAATGGACGCTGTTTACCTTGGTGCTGGGACAGTTGATCTGTATAACCAAAAAACATTGCGAAGCGCTCAAGGTTCACATTTCCATCTTCCCGTTGTACAACAGCCATTAGAACAAGTTTTGGAGGATTTAAAGAAAAAAGGCATCCCGATTATCGGGACGTCGCTAAATGGACAACGTCTTGAGGACATAGAAGGGCCGATGGCTTCTGCCTTTGCATTAATCGTTGGAAATGAAGGTGAAGGCGTACACCCGGATATTTTGGCGATGACCGATATGAATG
Organism: Tuberibacillus calidus DSM 17572; assembly: GCF_000430685.1. Classification (GTDB taxonomy): domain Bacteria; phylum Bacillota; class Bacilli; order Bacillales; family Sporolactobacillaceae; genus Tuberibacillus; species Tuberibacillus calidus. Next base: position 67,461 of record NZ_AUMM01000005.1, read on the forward strand.
TGAAAATCCCTATTTTTGGTCGAGCCGAATCACTGAATGTGGCCGTTGCTGCAGGCATCCTCATGTATCGCCTCCGCGGTATTTAATTGTCAGCAAATACTTTAGGAAAAGGATGCTCGATGGGATTCACCGGACGGAAAGCAACATTGCAAATAAAAAGATTGACTTATATTTAGACTAAATCTAAAATAAGAATTAAATGAGGGGGCCCACTCATGAATACAAATATAAGGCTAACACCCCAGAGGAAGGCCGTTCTTGAGGTCATCAAAAATTCCAATGACCACCCGACAGCAGGCGATATCATCGAACGGCTGGCAAGGGATGGCTACCATTTTGCCTATGGGACGGTTTATAACTCTTTAAAATACTTAACAGATAATGGATTGATACGAGAGTTGAAGCTTGGAGAAGGCGTAAGCCGCTATGACGGCAATTTACATGACCATCATCATCTGCAATGCAAGATATGTGGCAAAATTGATGAAGTTGACCATGACATCTCTCCGCAATGGTTAAAAGACATAGAAAAAGAGACAGGATTTGCGATCGAATCACACCAAGTGATGTTAAAAGGAATTTGTCCATCTTGCCGGGAGGGTGATTCTGGTTAAAGACTCTATTGGAGGTGGCTTTTTCAATGGCTGATCAAGAAAAACAACCGAAAAAAATGACGACGGCTTTCGGTGCCCCGGTGCCCAATGATACGGATTCGAAAACAGCCGGCCCACGCGGCGGACTGCTTATGGAAGACTTTTGGTTTATTGAGAAAATGGCTCATTTCGACCGTGAAGTCATACCGGAGCGGCGCATGCACGCCAAAGGCTCGGGGGCTTACGGTACTTTTACGGTGACCAATGATATCACACAATATACGAAAGCGGCGCTTTTCTCCGAAGTCGGCAAGAAAACTGATTTATTCATCCGTTTTTCAACGGTCGCCGGCGAGCGCGGGGCAGCCGATGCGGAACGCGATATCCGAGGGACGGCCATCAAGTTCTATACGGAAGAAGGAAACTGGGATTTAGTGGGGAATAATACACCGGTCTTCTTCTTGAGAGATCCAAAACGGTTCCCGGATTTAAACCATGTGGTGAAGCGTGATCCGAAGACGAACATGCACAGCGCTCAAGCCAATTGGGATTTCTGGACGTCGTTACCGGAGGCGCTTCATCAAGTCACGATTGTGATGAGCGATCGCGGGATTCCTGCGAGCTACCGGCATATGCACATGTTCGGAAGCCATACGTACAGTATGTTCAATGCCAACAATGAACGCGTTTGGGTGAAATTCCACTTTAAAACCCAACAAGGGATAAAAAATCTAACGGACCAAGAAGCGCAAGAACTCATTGGCCGCGACCGTGACAGCCACCAAAAAGATTTATATGAAGCCATTGAACGGGGCGACTATCCAAAGTGGACGATGTATATTCAAGTGATGACGGAAGAACAAGCGCGAAAGCTGCCGTATAATCCGTTTGATCTGACAAAAGTTTGGTACCATAAAGATTTTCCGTTAATTGAAGTCGGCGTTGTGGAATTGAACCGCAATCCCGAAAACTATTTTGCTGAAGTCGAACAAGCGGCGTTTGCTCCGACCAATATTGTACCGGGAATCGGTTTTTCACCGGATAAAATGCTGCAAGGACGTCTGTTCTCTTATGGTGATACGCAGCGCTATCGCCTTGGCGTTAACCATTGGCAAATTCCGGTGAACTACCCGAAAAACGCGAAGAACTTCCATCCATACCATCGCGATGGCGCCATGAGAATTTTCAATGCAGCGGAAGGCGGACAAATCTCTTACAGTCCGAATAGCTATGGCGAATGGCAGGATAGCAAAGAACATCAAGAACCGGCATTGGACATTTTCGGGACGGCCGATTACCATAATTTCCGTGAAGATGATGATTTGTATTACGAACAACCCGGTAAGCTGTTCCGGCTGATGTCGAAAGATGAACAACAACGCCTGTTTGAAAACACGGCCCGCGCGATGCAAGGAACGACGAAAGAAGTACAAATACGTCACATTACAAACTGCTTTAAAGCTGACCCTGCTTATGGTGAAGGGGTAGCCAAAGCGCTTGGCATTCCGATGAGCGAAGTGGAAGCGGCCGTTACGAAATAAAAATGAAAAAAGGTTGACTCAAATGTTAGAGGTCAGCATCCATCAAAACCGGGTATAGAGTGGTTCTAAAAAGTGAACCACTCTATTCTATTTATGGACCGAGCTAAGAACCAAACTCACCTTTTTTCAAGTGAAAGATGCCATCTGTTTCCATTTCATTTTTGCCCAAATATCTTAACAAAGGTTGCACGCGCAATCAAAAATGCCTATACTATTAAATTAGACAGATGGATAGTGAATGCGATGAAAGAGAGTAGTACTTAAGATGTCGCCATACAGGGAGGAGGCGTCAGCGACTGGAAGCGCCTCTATGGAGGACCTTAAGGAATTCGCTCCGGAGCTGCCTTCCGAACACCTTTAAGGTTAAGGTTGTGCCGGCTGTTGGCCGTTATCTAATGAAGTGAACAATGAATGAACTTTCATTGTTAACAAGGGTGGTAACGCGGTCATCCCGTCCCTTCCAGGGGCGGTTTTTTTATTTTATATACAAATGAAATGGAGGACCGTCATGAAAGACCAATTGGAAGCACTCAAAAGCGAAGCGTTGGCTTCAGTTCAAGAAGCGTCGGATCTAAAGACGCTACAAGATCTGCGCGTGAAATATTTAGGGAAAAAAGGCCCGATCACAGAGGTGTTGCGCGGCATGGGGAAACTCTCCCCAGAAGAACGACCCGTCATCGGCCAGTTGGCGAACGACATCCGCAATGCCATCCAAGCAGCGATTGAGGATAAACAAAGGAAGCTGGAAGAAGAAGCGATCCAGAAACGGCTTGCTTCTGAAACCATTGACGTGACTTTGCCCGGGCGCGTGATGCCGAAAGCTAATATTCATCCTTTAACAGCCATTGTTGAAGAGATCGAGGATTTGTTTATCGGCATGGGCTTTTCGGTTGAGGAAGGGCCAGAAGTAGAAACCGATTATTATAATTTTGAAGCCTTGAACTTACCAAAAGATCATCCCGCCCGCGATATGCAAGATTCCTTTTACATTACAGAAGACTTATTGCTGCGCACGCAAACTTCACCGGTTCAAGCGCGCTCGATGGAAAAGCATCGCGGCCAAGGCCCAGTTAAAATCATCTGCCCGGGGAAAGTGTATCGCCGCGACAATGACGATGCAACACATTCCCATCAGTTCATGCAAATCGAAGGGCTTTATGTCGATAAAAATGTCCGCTTAAGTGATTTAAAAGGCGTCTTGACCGTTTTTGCGAAAAAGATGTTTGGAGAAGACCGTGACATTCGTTTCCGACCGAGCTTTTTCCCTTTTACGGAACCATCGGTGGAGATGGATATTTCTTGCTTCCGTTGTAAAGGCGATGGCTGTTCGCTGTGCAAGCATACGGGTTGGATTGAAATTTTAGGATCAGGCATGGTGCATCCCAATGTCCTTGAAATGTCCGGTTTTGACCCGAAAGTTTATACCGGTTTTGCCTTTGGCATGGGCCCGGAACGCATTGCGATGTTAAAATACGGCATCGACGATATTCGTCATTACTATACCAACGATCGCCGCTTTCTCAGTCAGTTTAAGCAGGTGTAAGGAGGACGTGTCATGAAACTTTCTTTTAAGTGGCTTAGCGAATATGTTGATCTTTCGGGGATTACGCCAGAGGAGCTTGCCGAAAGAATCACGAAAGCTGGCATTGAAGTCGAACACATCACCGACCTCAGCCGCGGGATAAAAAATGTCGTAGTCGGTTTGGTCAAAACATGTGAGCCGCATCCGGATTCCGATCATCTTCATCTATGTCAAGTGGATCTTGGTGACGAAGTCGTGCAAATCGTTTGCGGAGCACCGAATGTGGCAGCCGGACAAAAAGTCGCCGTCGCAAAAGTCGGCGCCGTTCTTCCCGGCGATTTCAAAATTAAAAAAGCGAAATTGCGCGGGCAAGTGTCCGAAGGGATGATCTGTTCTTTACAAGAGCTTGGCGTGGACGGCCATCTTGTACCAAAAGAATATGCGGACGGCATTTATGTTCTAGATGAAGAAGCCGTTGTCGGTCAAGATGCCTTGCCATACATGAATCTTGATGATGTCATTTTGGAATTGGATATTCTTCCGAACAGCGCCCATTGCATGAACATGATCGGGGCGGCTTATGAGGTGGCAGCGATCCTGGATCGGGTCATCAAGCTTCCCGCACCGTCGGTAAAAGAAATAGAGCAGAAGGCGTCCGATAAAATCGCCGTGCAAATCGATGCCAAAGATGGCGTGCCTTTTTACGGCGCCCGTGTCATTGAAAACGTGACGATTGCGCCTTCCCCGCGATGGCTGCAAAACCGCTTGATCGCTGTTGGTATCCGGCCGATCAATAATATCGTCGACATTACGAACTATGTTTTAATGGAATACGGTCAGCCGCTTCATGCTTTTGATTATGACCGATTTGGCTCAGATCAGGTGCTTGTCCGGCGGGCCCGTGACGGTGAAAAAATCACGACACTCGATGACCAAGAGCGAACGCTTTCTGCAGAAGATCTTGTGATTACAAATGGGGAACGCCCAATGGCTATTGCCGGTGTGATGGGCGGTGCCGAGTCGGAAGTGACGAATGAGACGAAAACCGTTTTACTTGAGGCGGCGCTTTTTGATGGCCGTTCGATTCGCCGCACATCCTCCCGCTTAGGGCTTAGGACTGATGCGAGCAGCCGCTTTGAAAAGGGCATCGATCCCAATCGGGTGATGGAAGCTGCTGACCGTGCGGCGCAATTGATGTGTGAGTTGGCTTCCGGAACCGTTTTGCAGGGGATCGTCCAATCGGGCGAGGCTCAAGTGCCGCCCCGTGCGATTTCCATGCCGTGGGCAAAAATCAATGCCGTACTCGGCACATCACTGTCCAAAGATACTATTCTATCTGTTTTCAGAAGGCTGCGTTTTCAAGCGACCATTGATGGCGATGCGTTAACGGTTTCCGTACCTTCGCGGCGGCCGGATGTCGCCATTCCGGAAGACCTGGTGGAAGAAGTGGGACGTATGATCGGTTATGATCACATTCCCGCGACCCTCCCGGAAGGTGCCACAGAAGGAAAACTGACGGATTATCAGAAAAAGCACCGGATGGTCGAACGCTATATGACGGGTTCTGGTCTGTATCAGGCGGTGACTTATTCGCTCACCTCAGAAGATAAGGTGGGAGCTGTTTCTTTAATTGAAGGGGAAGGGTTCCGACCCATTAAGCTTTCCATGCCGATGTCCGAAGAACGCGCGGTGCTCAGACAAAGTCTGTTGCCGGAGCTTCTCGACGTTGTAAAATACCACTTGAACCGCCATATGAAAGATGTTGCACTGTTTGAGATGGGGAAAGTCTTTTTAACGAAGGAAGAAAAACTTTCCCAGCAGCCGGTGGAAACTGAGCGGCTCGCCGGCGTTTTAACCGGTTATTTTCGGCCGGATGATTGGCATCATGATGGTTTGAAAGTGGACTTTTTTGCCGTAAAAGGCTTGCTGGAAGGATTAATGGCGCTGCTCGGATTATCGGATCGGATCAGTTTTGTGCCCTCGACCCGGAAAGGATTGCACCCGGGACGGACGGCAGACATTTTGCTGGATGACGCGGTCATCGGTTTTTTGGGCCAAATCCATCCGGTATTGCAAAAAACGCTTGAGTTGAACGATACGTATGCCTTTGAAGTCGATCTCCGGACCCTTTTACAAAGTGAAGTTCCGGCATTGCGCTATCGAAGCCTGCCGCGCTTTCCTGCGGTCACAAGGGATATTGCCTTAGTTGTCGACCAGGACGTGTCGGCGGGAGAACTCACTGAAGTCATTCAAAAAAGCGGTGCACCGTTATTGAAAGAAGTCCGCTTGTTTGATGTCTATACAGGGGAGCGTTTGGAAAGTGGGAAAAAATCGCTGGCCTTCTCCCTGACTTATCTGGATCCTGAAAGGACGCTCACAGATGAAGAGGTTACGAAAGTCCATAATCAAGTTTTAAATGAACTAGAAACACAGCTTGGTGCCGTGTTAAGAAGTTAAAGCGTTAAGTGGATAGAATGAAAAGAGGTTGACATAAAGCGTCGGTCATACCCGACCTTTACTGTCAACCTTTGATTTTAACTGGAAGGAAGCATAAATTTTTTACAGGGCTAAATAAGTTAAACGAAGAAACCGCATGCCACAAGGTTTGGCAAGCGAAGTTACTTTAGAGAAATGAAAAAGATTATACCAGACGTTTAGCTTTTTCCGTATTGGCGAAGTGAACCTTAGCGATTTTTTTTAGGAAACTTTCCCCCTTGGTGCGAATGATTTCTGCACCGGCATCATCGACAACCGCCCCCGCTCCTTTTGGTAAGTCTAATCCGGCTTCAGTTGACAATTGGCTGAGGGCTTTCAAAAAAACATAACGGGCAAGAACCGATGCCGTGGCAACCGAGAGATGTAAGGATTCTGCTTTTGTTTTAAAAAAGATAGGTTTAGGGAGGGGATCTGGTCGCTTACGGGTCGCTTCGAAAAACTGCTTCGGTGCTGTAAACTGATCGATGAGGCAGCCATCAAAGGTTTTGCCATCCAATTTTTTTATGACATTTGATAGGGCTTGATGATGCAAGATCGCTTTCATTTGCGTTTGCGTATACCCTTTTTCGACGAGCTGATTGTATTTTTCATTTGATAATGTCAAGATGGTATTGGGAACGAGTTTTGAAAGGGGTGCGGCCAGTTCCTTAATTTTAGCATCAGTAAGGGTTTTGGAATCACGGATGCCCGTGGGGAGATTTCTTTTAATCTCCTGGTCGACAAATGCCGCACAGACAACAATGGGCCCAAAATAATCACCCGTTCCCACTTCATCTGAACCGATAATGGCCAGTTCCCCGATATTTTCGGGCGGCAAAAAGTCATGGTCTTCCAGTTTGTTATTTTTTTGGTTCGGTTTTGTTGGCAGGGATTTTGACCATTCTTCCCATATAGTAGCCTCATCCAGCGCGCGCTTCCCCTGAAATAATACTTTTCCGGATCGGTACGCGGTAATGGCGCAATCGTTAACCTTTGCGCGAAATATGGCACCGGTAGGACATTCGTTAACTAAATGATCGGTGTAAAAAGCTTTCATTTTTTCTATCACATCATGATGCACGGTAAGTACCGCCTGACTCATGCGCTTCACTCCTTTCCCTCATTATAGCCGAGTGGTTCAATGGACTCTAGTCGATTCGTCAAAACAAGAAAGATTCTCACCAACACTTGACATATTTCCATGCAGGAAACATCCTTTAATAGAGAAATAGTTTTTGTTATGATAAAAGAAATGGCTGTTAATGTGCGGGAATTCTTAATACCCTCCGCGCTTGGTATTCGTAAGATTGTAGGATTATAGAGGAGACTGGTTCATGTTAGATCTGATTTTGTTATTGCTTCTTTTAGCTGGTTTTTTAATGGGCGCACGGCGCGGTCTTATCCTTCAAATTGTGCATTTAACGGGTTTTATAGCGGCATACGTCATCGCTTATATGTATTATGATGATTTAGCGCCGAAAATCAAGCTATGGATTCCGTTTCCAACAACAACGAGCACGAATGCGTTCTTTTCCATTCTTGACCATACGAGTCTCGAAATGGCGTATTATCGAGCGATCTCGTTTATCCTTTTGTTCATCGCCGTAAAAATCATTTGGCAAATTCTCGGGTCGATGTTAGATTTCCTTGCCGATTTACCGATATTAAGAACCATCAACCGTTGGCTCGGTGCGCTTTTTGGCTTTACCGAAATCTATTTGATAATGTTTTTATTGCTTTACATTGGGGCGTTGTTTCCATATGGCGGGATCGAAAAAGCGATTGACCAATCGTATATCGCCCATGTCATGATTGAAGACACACCGTTTCTATCGCATAAAATTCACGAACTTTGGATTGATTTTTCCGCGGCTAAAGGGCCGACGCTCTGATAAAAGGCATGCACCGCGAACGGTGGATGTCTTTTGTTTTACCGATAAGAAAGGCCTATCCTTTTTTAGGCTGGCATAAGAGCGGTGAAGGTTCTGCTTCGGTAAAGGGCTCAAGTGAGACGCGTTCTCTTTATGAAAGGGTGAGACGTTTGAATAAAAAAGAAGTTTGCCGCGTTTTAGAGTTGATTGCGACCTATATGGAAATTAAAGGAGAAAATCCGTTTAAAATAGCGGCATTTCGAAAAGCGTCTGCCGCACTTGAAAACGATCATCGGAGTCTCATGCAAATCGAGGACCCGACAACCCTCCCCGGAATTGGTAAGGGGACAGCTAATGTGATTAAAGAATTAATCACCACTGGCGAATCCACATTGGTAAAAGAATTGCAGGCTGAAATTCCCGAAAGTCTATTAACATTGTTAAAGATTCCCGGGCTTGGCGGGAAAAAGATCGGAAAACTGTACCAACAGCTCGGGATTACTGATCTCAATAGTTTAAGAAAAGCGTGTATCGAAAAGCGCGTCCAGACCTTGGAAGGTTTTGGCGAAAAAACACAAGAGAAAATCTTGCAAGCGGTGGAAGCTTACAGTCAGAAACCGGAGCGTCTGCCAATCGCCTATATGATACGGCTTGCCGAAACGATTGAAAACGCGCTTCGTGAGATTCCGGAAATCGAATGTGCAAGCCGCGCCGGAAGTTTACGGCGGGTGAACGAATGGATCAAGGATCTAGATTTTGTCATTGCGACTGAAATGCCCGAAAATACAGCCGTTGAAATCAAAAAGCGTTTGGACATCCGGGAGGTCACGGGCGAAGGGTCGACGAAAATGTCTGTCATCCTGAACGATGAATACGGAGTTTCCGTTGATTTTCGCTTTGTGACCAGGAATGCGTTTGCCACAACGCTGCATCATTTTACGGGATCCAAAGAACATAATGTCGAAATGCGCCGGCTCGCCAAAGAACGTGGAGAGAAGATCAGTGAATATGGCGTCGAGCGCCCGGATGGCACCTTGTTGACATTTCCAACAGAGGAGGCATTTTTTCAGCACTTCGGTCTTGCTTTTATTCCTCCGGAAATGCGTGAGGGTAAGGATGAAATCGATGTTGCAAAGGTTGAAGAAACATCGGAGTGGATTGATTTATCGGCGGTGAAAGCCGACTTACACATGCATACGACTTGGAGCGATGGGGCTTATACCATTGAAGAAATGGCGGAAGCCGCCATGAGAAAAGGTTATGACTACATTGTGATTACGGATCATTCCCAATCCTTAGTTGTCGCAGGAGGTCTATCGGAAAAACGTTTAAAAGAACAACGGGAAGAAATCGAAAGACTGAATGCGAAATACGGCGATTCATTTAAAATATTTGCTGGAGTGGAAATGGATATTTTACCGGATGGCCGCTTGGATTACAGCGATGACGTCCTTGATGAGCTTGATTTTGTCATCGCCGCCATCCACAGTGCTTTTTCGCAATCGGAAGAAAAAATTATGTCACGCCTCACTCAAGCCTTACGTCATCCACGCGTCCGTCTTATCGCTCATCCGACGGGCCGCATCATCGGCGGGCGACCAGGCTATGCTATTAATATAGAAAAATTGATTGATCTGGCGTCTGAAACGAACACGGCTTTAGAGCTCAATGCCAACCCGAATCGCTTGGACCTTGCCGTCAAGTGGCTTTCACGTTGTCAAGAAAAGGGCGTCAGAATCGCCATTAATACGGATGCCCATTCATTGGAAATGCTAGAGGATATGGCGCTTGGTGTCGCTTATGCCCGGCGCGCCCGTATCCGCAAGACATCCGTGTTAAATACCATGACGCGGGATGAATTCGAGGCGTGGATTTCGGCTCCGAAATACGAAGGCTTTTTAGGGGGAAATGATGTTGTTTGAACGCGCAATGCATTTATTGGAATATGAGAAAATCAAAAAGCAATTGTGGCATCATGCCGCCTCAACGCTCGGGCAAAAGCAAATTGAAACATTGAAACCGGAAAATGACCGAAAGGCGGTTCAAGCGATGCTTGCGGAAACAGATGAAGCATATCAAGTGCTCAGGATGCGCGGGCACTTACCTTTCGGGGCGGTAACAGACATCCGCCCGTTTGTTAAAAGAGCTAAAATCGGAAGCACCCTGTCTGCAAAAGAACTCGTGGCTGTGGGGGATGTGATTTTTGCTTCTCGTGTGGTCAAGCAGTTTATTCAGGAAACGTGTGATGAGTCGTCGGTTTCCCTCCCCATCATCCAGAGTCTTTCGGATGCTCTAGACCCTGCGCTGGATGTAGGAAAAGCGATCCGGCGTTCCATCGATGAACAAGGTTATGTCCTCGATAGCGCCAGTGACCAATTAAGGGAAATACGGGCACAAATACGATCTTATGAAAGCCGGATTAAGGAGAAACTTGAGAACATCATCCGCTCATCCCGCACGCAAAAAATGCTTTCGGAAGCGATTGTCACCATCCGCAATGACCGATATGTCGTGCCGGTGAAACAAGAATATCGTCAGGCATTTGGCGGCATCGTCCACGATCAATCGGCTTCAGGGGCGACGCTTTTTATTGAACCGCAGTCTGTGGTTGACATCAACAACCATTTAAGTGAGAAAAGAGCGAAGGAAAAACATGAAATCGAGCGGATTCTTGCGGCATTGACGGCAAAAGTGGCAGAAGAAGCCGAACGCCTTCTTAATGACATCGACGTGTTAAGCCGCATCGATTTTTGTTTTGCGAAAGCGAAGTATGCCATGTCCATCAAAGGGGGTCTGCCGAAGTTGCGCGAAGATGGCCGGTTTAAATTGAAAAAAGCGCGCCATCCCCTCATCGATCCGCAGAAAGTCGTGCCGATCGATATCGAAGTCCAAGGTGATATTCATTCCATTATCATCACCGGACCAAATACCGGTGGGAAAACCGTCACCTTAAAAACAGTGGGGCTTCTGACGCTCATGGCTCAATCGGGTTTGTTTATACCGGCTGAAGACGGTTCGGAAATGAATGTTTTTGAACGGGTATTTGCGGATATCGGTGATGAGCAATCCATCGAGCAAAATTTAAGCACCTTTTCCTCACATATGACCAATATCGTGACCATTTTGGATAATGTCAATGAAAAGAGTTTAGTCCTTTTTGATGAACTTGGGGCGGGGACGGACCCGCAAGAAGGGGCAGCCCTATCCATCGCGATACTGGATCATGTTTTCTCGCGCGGTGCAACCGTTATCGCGACCACGCATTACAGCGAATTAAAGGCGTATGCCTATGAAAAACAAGGCGTCATTAACGCGAGTGTTGAGTTTGATGTCGAGACGCTCTCACCGACCTATCGTTTATTGATGGGTATTCCCGGCCGAAGCAATGCTTTTGAAATATCGAAGCGACTCGGTTTATCAGAAGCCATTATTCAAGAGGCAAGAAGTCTGATCGGCGCTGACACGGCAAAAATAGATCAAATGATCGCTTCACTTGAAAACAGTCGGAAAGAAGCGGAGAAGGCCGAACAAGAAGTCAAGCGTATAAAAGCAGAAATGGCAGAGAAAAAAGCAGAATGGGAAGAGAAAATTGCGCAGTTTGAAAGGGAAAAGAATCAGCGCCTCCGTCAAGCAGAAGATGATGCGCGTGCCAAAATGGAAAAAGCCAAGCAGGAAATCACCGCTCTGATAGAGGAGTTACGGCAGTGGCGAAAAGAAGATAAGCCCGTCAAAGAACATGAACTCATTGATGCCAAAACACGAATGGAACAAGCGATGGCTGCCCTTAAAGGTGAAACCCAAAGTCTGGAGCTGACGTATAAGAAGAGAGAACGAAAAAGTTTTCAACCCGGGCAGGCTGTCAAAGTGCCCCGCTTCGGTCAAATCGGTCATATCGTCGAAAAAATCAGCGACCATGAATATCTTGTGCAAGTCGGTATTATGAAAATGAACATCAATGCTTCTGATCTCGAAGCGGCTAAGGAGGAAAAGGCAGAAAAACCGATCGTCAGAGTGAAGACGAGTGCCGCTCCGGTGCGCTCCGAACTGGATTTGCGGGGCCTCCGCTTTGAGGAAGCGATGCATCGACTCGAGAAGTTTTTGGATGAAGCCATCCTTGCAGGGTATTCACGGGTTTCGATCATTCATGGGAAAGGCACCGGCGCCCTTCGGAATGGTGTTAAAAAAGTCCTGCAAAACCATCCAAGAGTGACATCCTCCCGGTTAGGGGCTTACGGTGAAGGCGACAGCGGTGTGACCATCGCGGAATTAAAATAAGGCTTACCGGGTTCAATGAGGTGAAAACGCTTGGAGCTTTTTGAAAAAAGCGTCTACTTTCGAACTTTAGCCGACTACAGTGCCGTGATTTTATGCACGATCGTTTTCCTTGCCGTTTTTGAACTGCTGACCAAATACCGGAATTGGGAAGAGATCAAAAACGGCAACCTTGCCGTCGCATTGGCAACTGGTGGAAAGATTTTTGGGATTGCCAACATCTTCCGTGTCACCTTGTCCGAAAGCGATTCATTGCCATCCGCTATTTTACAAGGGTCTTTCGGCTTTTTGCTTTTAATGGGCGGCTACTTTATCTTTGAATTTTTAACGCCTTCATTTAATATTGATGAAGAAATTAAGAACGGTAATAAAGCGGTTGGCTGGATGGCGATGATGATTTCCATCGGATTGTCCTATGTGATTGGTGCCGGTCTTTCCGGCTCTTCTTTTTAACATCTCGTTGTCACAAATTCCTTTCGAAGGAGCTTTTAACATGGAAACTCTCGCCAAAGTGCTCATCGGCTGTTGTATTGTTTTTGCTCTAGCAGGAATCATTTATTTAATCTATCAGTAATGAAATGAAAAAATATTATAAGTTTAAAGGATGTTTTTTGAAAAGGTTTACATTATAATAGAGTATAAGGAATGTGTTATGGAAGGTGTGGGGTGATAAAGGGAGGTTCTGCCATGGAGGCTTCTGCCAAGAGATGGTTATCGCTTTATCCCAAAGAAATTGCCCCGGTCAACGAATATGAAGACCGTCCGCTGTTTGACTACTTACGGGAGGCGGCGGCTCGGTTTCCAACGAAGATCGCGATTCACTTCTTAGGTAAAGAGTTAACCTTTAGCAAGCTGTATGATGACACGCTCCGACTCGCCGATCAACTGCAGAAGCTCGGCTTGAAGAAAGGCGACCGTGCAGCCATTATGCTGCCGAATAGCCCGCAATCCGTCATCGGATATTTTGCCGTTTTAATGACTGGTGGCGTCGTGGTCCAAACAAATCCTTTATATACCGAGCATGAATTGCATCATCAACTGAAAGACTCCGGAGCGAAAATGATCATTTGCCTTGATGCTCTTTATCCAAGGGTGAAAAAAGCTGGTCTGAATACCGACCTGGAAACCATCATCGTAACCGGTGTGCAAGATTATTTGCCCTTTCCGAAGAATGTCCTATACCCCATTGCTTCCAAAACCAAACTACCGAAAAAAAGAGATATCAGAAATGAAAAAAACGTTTATCTTTTGACAGATTTGATTCAGAATGGGTCGAAAGCGTTTAAACCTGCAACCATCAACGCGAGGGAAGATCTAGCCCTTCTGCAATATACGGGAGGGACAACCGGAGTCGCCAAGGGCGTCATGTTAACGCATCGGAACCTTAGCGCCAACACGAAACAATCCTGTATGTGGATGTATCGCCAAAAATATGGTGAAGAAGTTGTCCTTGGGGTGCTGCCGTTTTTTCATGTGTATGGTATGACGATTGTCATGAATCTCGCCATCATGTATGCCGCCAAGATGGTCATCTTGCCGCGATTTCATGTTGAAGAAGTCTTAAAGACAATCGAAAAACAAAGACCGACGCTATTTCCAGGCGCTCCGACCATGTACATTGCTCTCATCAACCATCCGAACATCAGCCAATATGATTTATCATCGATTGAAACATGTATCAGTGGTTCGGCGCCGTTGCCCGTTGAGGTTCAGCAGACGTTCGAGCGTCTTACTGGGGGTAAACTTGTTGAAGGTTACGGATTATCGGAATCTTCGCCGGTGACCCATTGTAATTTAATCTGGGGAGAACGGGTTTCGGGGAGCATCGGCATTCCTTATCCGGACACCGATTGCAAGATTGTCTCCGAAACGGGAGAAGAATGCCCGGTAAATGAAGTCGGAGAGCTCGTCGTCAGAGGACCGCAAGTCATGAAAGGGTACTGGAATCGCCCGGAAGAAACCGAGAAAGTCCTAAAAGACGGTTGGCTCTACACTGGGGATATGGCCTATATGGACGAAAAAGGCTATTTCTATATCGTTGACCGTAAAAAGGATGTCATCATCGCAAGCGGCTACAATATTTATCCGCGCGAAGTGGAAGAAGTGCTCTATGAGCATCCCGATGTACAAGAAGCGGCTGTAATCGGCGTTCCGGATGATTATCGGGGAGAGACGGTGAAAGCGTTTATTGTACCGAAACAAGGACGAGTTTTAGACGAAAAAGCGCTGGATGCGCACTGTAGGAAAATGCTCGCTCCGTATAAAGTGCCAAAAAGCTATGAGTTTCGCAGTGAGCTGCCTAAATCGGCCATAGGGAAGGTGCTGAAACGCGTTTTAATCGCGGAAGAAGATAAAAAGCGCCAAACGTCGTAAAAAGAGCGATCTCTCCCCGCTCTTTTTAGGCAGGAAAACTTGAGCGGATTTTCCTTAATTTATGATAGATATAAAAACGCTTAAACCGATTGACCGTTTTGAAGGTTCAGATTATAATAGGAATGAATGAACGGTCATTCATTTTTAAAAGGAGATCGACGACGGAGCATGTCCATGAAGGAAAGGCCGAAATATAAAAAGATTATTGATGCCGCCGTTGAAGTCATCGCGGAAAACGGCTTTCATCAAGCCCAAGTTTCTCGCATCGCCAAAAAGGCGGGGGTCGCGGATGGGACGATCTATCTTTATTTTAAAAATAAAGATGACCTCTTAATCTCCCTGTTTCGGGAGAAAATGGGTCATTTTATTGAAAAAATACAGCACGAAATTGCCTCTAAGGATTCAGTGACCGAAAAACTGCGGGCGATGGTAGCCATGCATTTCGGGCAATTGGCTGCCGATAAAAATTTAGCGGTCGTGACGCAGTTGGAACTTCGGCAAACGAACCGCAATTTGCGCTTGAAAGTCAATGAAGCGCTCAAGGGGTATTTGGTCGTCATCGATAGTATTATAGAACAAGGAAAACGCGAAGGGGTCTTTGGCGAGACGATTGACGTCCGCCTAGCCCGGCAAATGATTTTCGGCACCTTGGACGAAACGGTCACTAACTGGGTGATGAATGATCATAAGTATGATCTCAAAGCGTTAGCCCAACCCGTCACCGACCTCTTGATCGGCGGATTATCGACCCGTTCATAAAAGGGGGTTCCCCTTTTTTCTTTCATAGAAATGGAAGCGCTTTTATTAGATTAGGAGGTGTTGCGATGTCAACGGTTCGCCTGACGAAACAAGGGAGGATTGGGATTCTGACCCTTGCCCATCCGCCTGCCAATGCTTTATCGACCCGTGTCATCGAGGATTTATCTGCGCGTTTTAACGAAATCGAAACCGATCCATCCATTAAAGTGGTCGTGATTCACGGGGAGGGTCGCTTTTTCTCGGCAGGCGCTGATATTAAGGAATTTACCGAAGTGAAAGATGGGGCAGCTTTCGCCAGCCTCTCTGAGAAAGGGCAGCGTTTATTTTCTCGGATCGAGGAATTCCATAAGCCGGTCATCGCTGCCATTCACGGTGCAGCGCTTGGCGGCGGGCTCGAACTCGCGATGGGCTGCCATATCCGAATTGCCGAAACCGGAACAAAGCTCGGGCTTCCGGAATTGCAACTCGGTCTTATTCCTGGTTTTGCCGGCACGCAGAGATTACCAAAACTCGTTGGTTTTCCAAAAGCCACTGAAATGATGCTCACGAGCGAGCCAATTTCCGCCGAAGACGCCGTTCGATACGGTTTAGTCAACTGTGTAGCTGAATCCGGTAAGGGATTGGATGAAGCTTTGGCGCTTGCCGAGAAAATCGCCGAAAAAAGCGCTGTTTCGGTCCGCCATTTAATGAGCTGCTTAAACGAAGCGAGACGCGGGGACTTTGAACAAGGCATGAAAAAAGAAAGAACGTCTTTTGGTGAAGTCTTTACTTCCCATGACGGCCAAGAAGGGATCCGCGCCTTTATTGAAAAACGGAAACCACAGTTTATTGATGAATAAGTTGACTACTTTCAGCCGGTGCCTCACATTTGTGAGTCCGATAGAATCCATTCGAATAAGGAGGGGCTTTCAACCATGAACATCTATGTCTTGATGAAAAGGACGTTTGATACCGAAGAAAAAATAGTCATCGAAAACGGTCGCGTCTCCGATGACGGTGTCAATTTTATCATTAACCCTTACGATGAATTCGCCATTGAAGAGGCGATTAAATTAAAAGACGCTCACGGCGGGGAAGTCACCGTCGTGACGGTGGGCAGTGAGGATGCCGAAAAAGAGCTGCGCACGGCTCTAGCCATGGGGTGCGATAAGGCTGTGTTAATCAGCACGGAAGATGTGGAAGATACCGACCAATGGTCAACGGCAGAAATTTTAGCCGCTTATTTTAAAGATAAATCTTTTGACATTATCCTCGGCGGAAACGTTTCGAACGATAACGGCACCGGTCAAATTGGCCCGCGTCTTGCAGAAAAATTGGGCATCCCCCATGTTTCCACGATTGTCAAACTAGAGATAAATGGCAATCAGGCGACCATTGAACGGGATGCTGAGGGAGATACGGAAATCATCGAAGCGTCGCTGCCGCTCCTTGTAACCGCTCAACAAGGTTTAAATGAACCGCGTTACCCATCACTTCCAGGCATTATGAAGGCGAAGAAAAAACCACTGGAAGTTTTGGAACTCGATGATTTAGACCTTGATGAAGACGATGTCGAAGCTAAGACCGAAACGGTTGAAGTCTTCCTGCCGCCGAAGAAACAAGCCGGCCGGATCCTTGAAGGCGATGCCGACAGTCAAGCGAAAGAATTGGTGCGGTTATTGAAATCGGAAGCCAAAGTAATCTGACGGGAGGAATCAGAAATGCCAAGAAAAACGTTAGTCCTTGCAGAATCTCGTGACGGTCAACTCCGCCATGTTTCATTCGAAGCGATTGCCGCTGCTAAGAAAATTGCTGACGGCGGCGAAGTCGTCGGGCTTCTCGTCGGCGCCGAAATCGGTGCGGAAGCCAAGGTGTTAGGCCATTATGGCGCGGATCGCGTCATCGTCGTCCAAAACGAGGCGTTAAAATACTATACACCAGATGGATATAAACAAGCCGTTAAGCACGTCATTGATCTCGAGGAACCCGATGCGATTGTCATGGGTCACACGTCAATTGGCAAAGATTTAGCCGCAGGTCTAGCCGCCCGTCTGGATTCGGCTTTAATTTCTGACGTCACCAGCATTGAAGAAAACGGCGGTGATCCGCTCTTCATTCGTCCGATCTATTCAGGAAAAGCATTTGAAAAGAAACGGGTTAAAGACGGATTAATCTTTGTCACCGTCCGTCCAAATAACATCGATGCGCTAGAAAAAGATGAATCCCGTGATGTTGATGTCGCTCATGTTGACGTTGCGATTAAAGACTTACGCACCATCGTCAAAGAAATTGTTAAGAAAACGACTTCCGGTGTCGATTTAACGGAAGCAAAAGTCGTCGTCTCCGGTGGCCGCGGTGTGAAAAGCGCTGAAGGATTTAAACCGTTATATGAATTGGCAGAAGTTCTCGGCGGTGCCGTCGGTGCTTCCCGAGGGGCTTGTGATGCAGGTTATTGCGATTATTCGCTGCAAATTGGGCAAACCGGTAAGGTTGTTACCCCTGACCTTTACATTGCCTGTGGCATTTCCGGGGCTATTCAGCATCTGGCCGGTATGTCGAATTCAAAAGTCATCGTCGCCATTAACAAAGACCCCGAAGCGAATATCTTCAACGTGGCCGATTATGGCATCGTCGGTGATATTTTTGAGGTTGTGCCGCTTTTGACAAAATACTTCAAGGAAGTGCTTCAAGAGGCTTAAATGACTAGGAAGTGGGCGAAGTCCCGCTTCCTTTTTTTCATACTACTTAGAAAGAAGAGCATTTTTCCAGGTCGATTTAAGCCACTTGGGCTTTTGCTTCGCGTTACTCTACGAAGGGTCTTCCTGTGAAGATGGCTGCATCATCTTTTTTGAATGACAGACAGGAGAACGGGCAGACTAACAAGCGATTGGGGATAGATTTAGGCATATTTTTTGGCGGCCAGACGCTTGCGTGATATACTGCAGAAAAGGAAGCTAACGTTCTATGCTTCTCTAAGTTAATACATAAAAAAAAGGAGGCTTTCTCATGGCAATTACACATGTGACGGATCAAACGTTTGCCGATGTAACGAAGAGCGGCTTGGTTCTCGTTGACTTTTGGGCGCCTTGGTGCGGTCCATGCAAAATGATCGCTCCGGTGCTTGAGGAAATAGATGGTGAAATGGGCGACAAAGTGAAAATCGCAAAACTCAACACCGATGAAAACCAAGCAACGGCCAGCCAATTCGGCGTCATGAGCATTCCAACGCTTTTGCTTTTTAAAGACGGCGAATTGGTCGATAAAACCGTCGGCTATCAGCCAAAAGAAGCTCTCGTCGGTTTCATCAACAAACACCTCTAAAGCGGCAATGCTAAACGCATTGAAAGGGAAAAGAAGGGTCACACAGATCCTTCTTTTTTTCATTTCCGCTGTGATAAAATATAAAATGTCATTTTATCATTTTATTGGGGAAAAAGGCGATCGCGATGAATACTTTAAAAGAAAAATTAGCGATTCTTCCCGACCAACCGGGATGTTACCTAATGAAAAACGACCGCGGAGCGATTATCTACGTCGGCAAAGCGAAAAATTTAAAAAATCGCGTCCGCTCATATTTCAGCGGCAGTCATGACGCAAAAACGCAGCGGCTTGTTGCCGATATCGCCGATTTCGAATACATTGTGACTTCTTCAGACATTGAAGCCTTGCTGCTCGAGATGAATTTAATTAAGAAGCATGAACCGAAATATAATGTCATGCTGAAGGATGATAAAAGCTATCCGTATATAAAAATCACGAATGAGCGGCATCCGAGACTCATCATTACGCGAAAGGTGAAGAAAGGTTCCGGCAAATATTTTGGACCATACCCAAACGTCAGCGCTGCCCAAGAAACGAAAAAGTTGCTTGACCGCCTGTATCCTTTGCGAAAATGCAGCGGGTCAGAGACACGGCCGTGTTTTTATTACCATATCGGGCAGTGCATCGGACCGTGTGCGCGCGAAGTGACAGAGGCGATGTATGCGGAAAGGATCGAGCGGATCGTTAAATTTTTGAACGGCGGATATAAAGAGATTAAAAAAGAGTTGGAAAAACAGATGGCTGAAGCAGCGGAAGCGTTGAATTTTGAAAAGGCGAAAACACTCCGCGACCAAATCCGATCGATTGAAACCGTGATGGAGAAGCAGAAGGTGATGTTTACCGACACGGTCGACCGCGATGTGTTCAATTTTGCCTATGACAAAGGCTGGATGTGCGTCCAAGTCTTTTTTATGCGCCAAGGCAAGTTAATTGAAAGAGATGTGTCCATTTTTCCGTTTTATCGGGATCCCGAGGACGATTTTCTGACGTTTATTGGGCAATTTTATCAAGCCAATCATTTAAAGCCAAAGGAAATTTTAATCCCGCGAGCGATTGACAAGGAACTGGTTGCCAAGCTATTAGAAATCGATGTGGTCCAACCGATGCGCGGGCGGAAAAAAGCGTTAGTGGATTTGGCAGGGAAAAATGCGAAAATCGCCCTTGAGGAAAAGTTTACCTTAATCGAACGGGATGAAGAGCGGACGATCAAAGCCGTTGAAAGGTTAGGGCTTGCTCTAAATATTCCAACACCGCGGGTCATTGAAGCCTTTGACAATTCGAATATCCAAGGCGTGCATCCTGTCTCAGCCATGGTCGTATTTGAAGATGGGAAGCCGAATAAAAAAGCTTACCGCAAATATCGCATTAAGACGGTGGAAGGTGCCGATGACGTCTCCACCATGAAGGAAGTCGTGCGCCGGCGATATAGCCGTCTTTTAAAAGAAGATTTGCCGCTTCCGGATCTCATATTAATTGACGGAGGCAAAGGCCAGATGCATGCGGCTATGGATGTTTTGGAAAATGAATTAGGACTTTCGATTCCCGTTTGTGGGATGGTAAAAGATAACAAACACCGGACATCTCAATTGGTCACCGGCGATCCCGCCGAAATCGTCCCGCTTTCGCGCAACAGTCAGGAATTTTACCTGTTGCAGCGGATTCAAGACGAAGTCCACCGGTTTGCCATCAGCTTTCACCGACAAGTCAGGGACAAAACCATGGCAAGATCGATCCTTGATGATATTGAGGGTGTCGGGCCGAAGCGAAAACGCCTATTGTTAAGAAATTTCGGGTCAGTGAAAAAGATTGCAGAAGCCTCTGTTGAAGATCTTATTAATGCCGGAATACCTATCAAAGTTGCCGAAGATATTCTACAAAAACTAAATAAGAACGACGACAATTAATTCTTTATTGGGTATAACTTTTGACTTGGCAGTAGTGAAATGGTATTTTGAGATTGCCAAAAAAGTAGATTTTAACTCTGCTAGGGGTGCCGGGCGATCGTCCGGCTGAGACGGATAACTCCGAACCCTTTTAACTTGATCCGGATCATACCGGCGTATGGAAGCGGAGGTTGGTGATAACATTTTATCTCATGTTATTTTTCAAACCTTCCGCTCGCTTGCCGGAAGTTTTTTTATGCCTTTTTGGGAAAGTTAAATACATAGGTCCGAGCAAAGTTACTCTATTTATATGGCAAATCAATTCACAAGTCGAGGTGTTTTCATTGAAAGGTTCTTTTAAGTTACTCGCTTGGACGGGGATCTTTTGCCTCATTTTTGCTCTTGGCGCGTGCGGGAGTGCAAACAACAAGTCGTCTGCGTCCGCTTGGGATAAAATCAAAGAAAAAGGCGTTCTAAATGTCGGAACTTCAGGAACACTATATGGCAGTTCCTTTCATGCGGAAGGCTCAAATAAATTAACAGGGTACGATGTAGAAGTCGTGCGGGAAATCGCCAAACGGCTCGGTTTGAAAGTTAAGTTCAAGGAAATGGGCATCGATGCCATGTTGCCGGCTCTCCAAAGCGGAAAAATTGATCTTGCCGCCAACGATATAGAGCCTACTAAAGAAAGGGAGAAAAAATTCGCTTTTTCCGACCCGTATAAGTATTCTTACGGCGTTGCCATCGTGCGTAAAAAAGACCACTCCGGAATAGAGAAATTGGAAGATCTGAAAGGAAAACGCGCCGGTGGGGAAGCATCAACGGTGTACAGCCAGATTGCCAAAAAGTTTGGAGCGGAAATCGTCACTTACGGCAACGCAACGAATGATGTGTATCTTAAGGATGTTGCCCTCGGCCGGACGGATGTGATTTTGAATGATTATTATCTATGCAAAATGGGATTGTCCGCCTTTCCGAATCTGCCATTGGAAATACATCCGAATATAAGATATAACTTAGGACACAGCGCCATCGCCATGGACAAAGATAATACCGAATTGCAAAAGCAGGTCAACAAGGTTCTGGGCGAAATGAAAAAAGACGGCACGCTTGCCAAACTCGGCAAACAGTTTTATGGTGCTGATGTCTCGAAAAAACCAAATCTAAAAATCAGAGAAGTTAAATTGGATTAATGGATGCAAGGTAACGGTTTTCGAACCGTTGCCTCTATTTTTGACATAAATTGTAAAGTTGGAAAGGGAGGGATCATGTGACTTGGGGTGACTTGTTTGATCCGCAGCTTGCGATTGATTCGCTGCCTTACATTCTTCAGGGCATCTGGTATACTTTATTGATTTCTATTCTAAGCATGATTTTCGGATTGGCTTTAAGCGTCATCCTTGCCGTCATGCGCAGCTCTCATTCTATTCTTTTAAAGTGGCCGGCTCGTTTTTATATTTCTTTTATGCGAGGCATGCCGATGATCGTTTTTCTCTTTTTGCTCTATTTCGGGCTTCCAGTGATAGGGGTGGAGTGGAAGGCGCTGACCGCCGCGATCGTCGGTTTCAGTTTAAACAGCGCCGCCTATATGGCGGAGATTAACCGGGCAGCCATCGCTTCGGTTCCTAAAGAACAATGGGATGCGGCGATGGTGTTTGGAGCGTCCTACCGTCAAGCGTTAACGGCGATCGTTATTCCGCAGGCATTTCGGATCGCCATCCCTTCCCTTGGAAACGTTTTTCTCGATTTAATTAAATCGTCGTCACTCGCGGCGGTAATCAGCGTTCCGGAGATGTTTCATATGAGTCAGATCGTTGCCGGAAGGGCTTATGACACTTTAACGATGTACACCCTAGTGGCGATCATTTATTGGCTCATTTGCCTTGCTGCATCGGCATTACAAAATTTACTGGAAAAGCGGTTTCCAATCATAAGTTAAAAGGTAATATGTACCGCCTTGCAATTTCATAAATGATTGAAGTTATGTATCAACTTTGATATAATTGCAACTAATTTAATAAAGATTTGTGATAGAGGTGCGATGGCCAAGAGTAAGCCCCGTGAGATGCCCGGACATCAACGATCGAGGTGGAAAGGGGTCATTGCCGAAGCGGTGCATGGCCGGTGACATGGCCGCTGGATCCGTAGCTGAAGAAGTGCGGGTCTGTCACACTTTTAAAGTGTGGAGCGCTATCCATCATCGAAAAAACGGAATTTTTATGACGGTGAGGGTGGCTCATCGTCTTTTTCGTTTTTCACAAGATTTGTATGACTTGAATCGGGGATAGGAGTGGTGGACATGGGACTTATTGTCATGAAATTCGGCGGTACATCGGTAGGATCGATTGAAAGAATTCGCCGAGTGGCCGGTCGGATCATGGAAAGAAAACGATCTGGGGATCAAGTGATTGCCGTTGTGTCAGCAATGGGGAAAACGACCGATGAACTCGTTCGCCTGGCCAATGAAGCGGTTCGCCGGCCGAACAAACGCGAATTAGATATGTTGCTTTCAACCGGCGAACAGCAAACGTGTGCACTTTTAACGATGATTTTAGAAGATATGGGTGCTGCAGCATTATCATTGACGGGTTGGCAAGCGGGGATCACGACGGAAAGCGTCTTTGGCAATGCCCGTATTAAAGAAATCCAAACGGAGCGGCTTCAGAAAGCCCTCCATCAAGGAAAGATTGTCGTCGTTGCGGGGTTTCAGGGCATTACGGAAAACGATGAAATAACCACTCTCGGTCGCGGTGGCTCCGACACGACCGCTGTAGCACTTGCAGCGGCGGTTCAGGCTGATTTATGCGAAATCTATACCGATGTCGATGGGGTATATACGACAGACCCGCGTTATGTTAAAGCCGCGCGGAAGCTAGATGAAATCAGTTATGATGAAATGCTGGAAATGGCCTATCTAGGCGCTGGTGTCCTCCACCCTCGAGCCGTGGAAAATGCTAAGAAATATAAGGTGCCACTCGTTGTCCGTTCCAGCTTCAATGATACTGAAGGCACGGTGATTAAGGAGGAAGCGCAAATGGAAAATCAAATGAGCGTTAGGGGTTTGGCCTTTGAACGCAATGTTGTTAAAGTAACTTTACACGGGCTGCCTAATAAAATGACGACTCTATCCGATGTCTTTAAAAAATTAGCGGATGCTCGGATTAACATCGATATCATCATTCAAAATATCAGTGAGAATGGGTTATCGCTATCCTTTACCATCGCTGTCAATGATTTGGATGATACCATCGATGTATTGGAAAAAGAAAAGGCGGCCATTGGATATCAATATTTAGAGACGGAGGCTGGTCTGGCAAAAGTCTCCATCGTCGGTTCGGGGATGGCCTCCAATCCTGGGGTTGCTGCGACGTGTTTTTCGGCTTTATCGGATCAAGGGATTTTAATCAAAATGGTGAGCACATCGGAGATTAAGGTGTCCACAGTCATTGCAGGGGAAAATTTGGAGAAGGCGCTTCAAGTCCTGCATGAAACCTTCCAACTTGACATGACGGTCCGCGTTGGATAACGACGAAAAACGCGATGGATGGGTAAAAAGGTTGACCTAAGGAAGGTTGGCCAGATGCAGGCAGGCGGTTTTTGCAAGCAAAGCTCTATCTGACATCTGTTTAGCCGGGATCCTTCAAAGGTCAACCTTTTTTAAGGTGTGATGCCTCAATAAGTCACGGTTTCAACGGGATCTTTTGTGTCCCATTTAATAAGAAAGAGGACCTTTTTATTATTACGGCTGTTTTTAATTTCAGTATAAGCCTCCGCGCAATAACCCTTAATGTTTTGTAAGGCTTCGGCGAGGAATCCTGATTCCAAAGTAAATGCGGCATCTGGATCGTCGATAAGACGTGCTGAAACGAGTTCCGAACTTAATTCCAGTTGCATTTTACCGCGTGATTCCTCAACAACTTCCAACTTACCCCACCCTGCTTTATCGAAAAAGGCGATGCAATCATCGATCGTATTAAATGGATAAAGCCGGGCTAATTTTCGTCCTGACCAATATAAAATTGGCTCCAGATCATCGCCCAATAACTCCGGTAAGAGGACGGATCTGAGGAGTTCAATTCCGAATGAGGAAACTTCAAGTCCGCTGTAATGTTCGATTTGGGGCAATGCTCTTTTCATGGCTCCCACTCCTTCTGACATTTATATTATAACGATTAATAGCCGATTTCACTACAAGTTTTTGGCTTTACCTATGTATCCTTGATTCCTTGACGGGGTAAAATGATGGGAGTACAATGGTCTTGTCACAAAATGAACACTTTTCGACGTTCGGAGAAACTGTGGATCTCAGTTGTAGGCACAGGTATTGATAAAAACCCTATTTAAAGCGCTGTCGAGTATGGGTTTCCTAATGTTAGGTGGATACATACGTCAAATCGACTCAGATCAACAGTCTTTTCGTGCGTCACGGATGGTTCATGCCAATACCGCCTGGCCCCGTGTGGTATCGAAAATGAGCTCAACCAACAACCGGTAAAAACAAGTCGTCGAAGGGGGAAATCGAATGGCCAGCAGGGATTATGTCAATCGCAGACTTCATTCATTCCTTGGCTTATTTCCAATCGGTCTGTTCTTGATCGTGCACTTGACCGTCAACTACTATGCAACTCAAGGCCCAAATGCGTTTAATACGGCCGCCAACGTTATGGAACATCTTCCGTTCGTTCGTTTTTTGGAAATCGTTCTAATTTATTTGCCGCTTTTATTCCATGCGATTTACGGCATCTATATCGCTTTCCAAGCCAAATATAATGTGAATCATTATGGCTATTTCCGCAACTGGATGTTCCTTCTTCAGCGTTTTACGGGCTTATACCTGGTCATTTTTTTGGCATGGCATATTTGGGAAACCCACATTGCCTACCTTTTGCATTTAAAGGAACTCGATTTTAACATGATGGCAGATATCCTCGATAACCCAGGAATGCTGATCTTCTATATTGTTGGGGTCATTGCGGCAGTCTTTCATTTTTCAAACGGCTTATGGGCATTCTTGGTTCACTGGGGAATCATTGTCACGCCGCGTGCCCAAAGAGTGACGACTTATTTTACAGTAGTTGTCTTCATTCTGCTCGCTTACGTAGGCGTTCGGGCCGTTTTTGCATTTGTTTGATGATATAGCTTATGTAGGGAGTGTGGCAAATGAGTAATGAGAAAATTATCGTCGTCGGCGGCGGACTAGCTGGTTTAATGTCGGCGATTAAAGCGGCTGAGGCCGGTGTACACGTGGATCTTTTTTCTTTAGTTCCGGTAAAGCGTTCACACTCGGTATGTGCCCAAGGTGGGATTAACGGGGCTGTTAATACAAAGGGCGAAGGCGATTCGCCATGGATTCATTTTGATGACACGATTTATGGCGGTGATTTCCTCGCCAACCAACCACAAGTCAAAGCGATGTGTGAAGCAGCACCTTCCATTATTAACTTGATGGACCGGATGGGTGTCATGTTTAACCGGACTCCGGAAGGTTTGCTCGATTTCCGTCGTTTCGGCGGCACGAAACATCATAGAACGGCTTATGCCGGTGCGACAACTGGTCAACAGTTGCTTTATGCTTTGGATGAACAAGTCAGACGTTGGGAAGTCAACGGCCTCATCACAAAATATGAGTATTGGGAATTTTTGTCCGCTGTCATCGATGATGAAGAAGTTTGCCGTGGCATCGTTGCGCAAAATCTTCACTCTATGGAAATTAAAACTTTTGCTGCGGATGCCGTTATTTTGGCGACCGGCGGGCTTGGCATTATTTTCGGTAAGTCGACCAACTCAATGATTAATACCGGTTCTGCCGCATCCGCTGTTTATCAACAAGGCGTCTATTATGCCAACGGGGAATTTATCCAAATCCACCCCACTGCGATCCCTGGCGATGACAAATTGCGCTTGATGAGTGAATCCGCCCGTGGGGAAGGTGGCCGCATCTGGACATATAAAGACGGTAAACCTTGGTATTTCCTCGAAGAAAAATATCCGGCATACGGCAACCTTGTTCCTCGCGATATCGCCACGCGGGAAATCTTTGATGTGTGCGTGAACCAAAAACTGGGTATAAACGGCGAAAACATGGTTTACTTAGACCTTTCGCACAAAGATCCGCATGAATTAGATGTCAAACTTGGCGGGATCATTGAGATTTATGAAAAATTCGTCGGTGAAGACCCACATAAAGTACCGATGAAAGTGTTCCCGGCTGTCCACTATTCCATGGGCGGCATGTGGGTTGACATTAACCAAATGACGAATATTAAAGGCTTGTTTGCTTGCGGGGAAGCCGATTATCAATATCATGGGGCGAACCGCTTAGGGGCAAACTCCCTGCTGTCTGCGATTTACGGCGGCATGGTCACAGGGCCTAACGCTGTGGAATATATTCGCGGTTTGGATAAGCATGCTGAAGACCTTTCCAGCCGTCTTTTCGAACAAAATCGCATCCGCGAGCAAGAAAAGTTCGACAACATCATGGCGATGGATGGAACGGAAAACGCTTACGTGCTTCATAAGGAACTCGGTGAATGGATGACCGATAACGTCACCATTGTTCGTTACAACAAAAACCTCTTGAAGACCGATGAAAAAATTCAAGAGCTTATGGAACGTTGGAAAAACATTAACATCAATGACACTTCCAAATGGTCCAACAGCGGTGCTTCCTTTACCCGTCAGCTTTGGAACATGTTGCAGCTCGCCCGCGTCATTACGCTCGGCGCTTATAACCGTAATGAAAGCCGTGGGGCGCACTATAAACCGGAGTTTCCGGAACGTAATGACGAAGAATGGCTCAAAACAACCAAGGCGAAATTTAATCCGGACAAAAACGGTCCTGATTTTGAATACGAGGAAGTTGATACATCCTTAATTAAACCGCGTAAACGCGACTATACAACCGAACATTAATTTAAGGGGGTTAAGACTAATGGCTGAAAGGAAAACGGTGCGTTTGATCATTTTGAGGCAAGACGGTCCCAAAGCAACCCCTTACGAAGAAACGTTTGAGGTGCCTTATCGCCCGAATATGAATGTGATTTCGGCATTAATGGAAATCCGTCGCAACCCAGTCAATGTCAAGGGTGAGAAAACCTCTCCACCTCAATGGGAAATGAACTGCCTGGAAGAGGTTTGCGGCGCCTGCTCCATGGTGATAAACGGAAAACCGCGCCAAGCCTGCAGCGCACTGATTGATAAATTGGAACAACCGATTCGTCTGGAACCGATGCGCACATTTCCGGTTATCCGCGATCTGGCCGTCGATAGAAGCCGGATGTTTGATACATTAAAACGGATTAAAGCTTGGATCCCCATTGATGGGACGTACGATTTGGGTAGCGGTCCAAGAATGCCTGAAAACAAACGGCAATGGGCTTATGAATTATCGAAATGCATGACATGCGGCGTTTGCCTTGAAGCTTGCCCGAACGTGAACAGCAAAACCTCATTTATGGGTCCGTTCGCTTTCGGTCAAGTGGAGTTAAAAAATGCTCACCCAACAGGAGAAATGAACAAATCCGAACGTTTACAAGCGTTTATGGGTGAAGGCGGTTTACAAGGTTGTGGCAACTCACAAAACTGCGTGCAAGCATGTCCGAAAGGCATCCCGCTGACGACTTCCATCGCAGCGATCAACCGTCAAGCTGTCGTCGAATCCTTAAAAAGCTTTTTTGGACATCGTTAATCATCCCCGGCTTTTTGTACGGGCAACCATAAACATGAGTGGCTTTCGTTCATTATTTTGAGAACGAAAGCCCTTTTTTCGCTTTATGAAGGAGAAAATGTTCGATCGCTGGCATTTTGATTGTGGAAAAATGATGGGGATCACTTAACTTGAGTCTCCCATTTTTAACAAACCGAACCACCGACAAGTTGAGACTTGGCTTTAGGAAATCAGGCGATTTCAATTAAGAAAAATGCTCAAAAAGTGTGCGATAGAGCGGTTTCTGCCATGTCACAAGTTTTTCGGCCGATACATATAATATGTTGACTAAATACCTTCCTCACAGCTCTATTGCTCGAGCAAGGAGGGGGAATTGTTGAAAGATAACTACCATCGTCCCAAGCCTTTACTGACCAAAAGAGAACGAGAGGTTTTCGAACTGCTCGTTCAGGACAAAACAACAAAAGAGATTGCACAAGAGCTGTTTATTAGTGAAAAGACAGTTCGAAACCATATTTCCAACACCATGCAGAAGCTGGGTGTGAAAGGTCGCTCTCAAGCGGTCGTTGAATTGTTGCGGCTCGGGGAACTCGAGCTTTAGGGAGGGTCCGGCTTTCTCTCATCGGGAAGCCGGATCCACTATTTTCTTTGTGCTGATTTTCAACTTTTCGCAAAAGTCTGTGCGATAAAAACCGTTTCGGCCTATACATAATTTATGGTATGATGAAAGAAAATCAGGAATGATGGAAAGAGCTTTTCCTTGGTTGTGCGAATCGGGAGGAAAAATAGATGGATTCGAGTACAGTGCAAACAAATGTTTATGCACTTATAGAAAAACAACTCCGTTTTGTGGCATCAGTCATAAAAGAAACCGGACGTCAGCTTCTGAAAGAAGTTGGCATCACACCACCGCAATTTGTTGCTTTACAGTGGATTTCTGAAGAAGAAGGGATTACAATAGGGGAGTTGTCATCCCGCGTTTATATGCCGTTTAGCACAACGACGGATATGATTGACCGATTGGAAGAACGGGAACTTGTGAAACGCATGAAGGATGAGAACGATAAAAGGCTTGTCCGCATTTATTTGCAGCCAAAAGGCGCCGGGCTGATCCGCGATGTCATTCGCAAACGTCAAGCCTTTTTAGAGGAGAAACTTGGAAAATACCCTGAAGAAGTCATCAGTGGTTTCCAAGCTGGTCTCCAAAAAATCTATGACGAAATAAAAAAGGACTTCTAAGAAAATGGGGCGATGTTTTGAACAGACCGATTGGCGTCATTGATTCAGGAGTGGGCGGACTGACAGTAGCTAGAGAAATCATCCGCCAGCTTCCGCACGAACGTTTGCTTTACTTGGGTGATACGGCACGTTGCCCATACGGCCCAAGAAAGCCGGAAGAAGTCCGGCAATTTACATGGGAATTGACGAATAGACTTTTAGAACAGGATATTAAAATGCTTGTCATCGCCTGCAACACGGCCACGGCGATGGTCTATGAAGAAATCAAACAAACACTTCCCATACCGGTCATCGGTGTTATACAACCGGGCGCCCGGGCGGCGGTGAAAGCAAGCCGCAATGGACGGATCGGTGTCATCGGTACGGTCGGGACGATACAAAGCGGGGCGTATGTGCGTGCCTTAAAACGGATAAATCAGAATCTAGAAATCCAAGCCCTCGCCTGCCCTGACTTTGTTCCTCTAGTTGAGAGTGGGGAATGGGCTGGCCCACGGGCATATGACATTGTCAGCCGCTCACTGTCACCTTTAAAAGAGACAAATATCGACACGTTAATTTTGGGTTGTACGCATTATCCCATTTTAAAACCTGTCATACAAGAAGTGCTGGGCCAAGAGATAGCCCTGATCGATTCCGGAGAAGAAACCGCTCGAGAGATCAGTACCATCTTGGCGGAAATCGGGATGCTCGGAACAGAAGAACATCCGGAACATCGCTTTTATACGACAGGTTCTGAGCGCGTTCTAAAACTCGTAATCGCACAATGGATGAAAATCAAACCGCGCGTGCAATCCGTGACCGTCTAAGATAAGCCGTCCTAAAAGTTCCTTCGAGGACTTTTGGGACGGCTTTTTAATTTCGAAAAATGGAAGGAATAACTTTCAGATGGCGTGCTATGATCCTTGCAAGCGAGGTGTAAAAGTTCAACCTGCTTTTATAAGAGCAGAGTATCCGTTACAAAAAAATAAATGATGGGCAACAAGACGCCCGGACATTTTTATGCAGAGGTTTGGATTGGTTGGTCTAAATTATATGGAGGCTCGTATACATATTAGTACAAACCATCAGAGGAGGGAAAAACATGGGAAAACGGCTGGCGTCGACATTTTCCATTTTCGCGATTGCCGCCATGATTCCGCTTGTCGGTTGCGGAGTCGAGAAGCAGTCGGGATCCAATATTAATCCGCCTCCAAGCCACCAAAAGGCTGTCCAAAAGGATAAGGATCAAGCGAAAACGGCCGCGACCCAATCCACCGATCAAAAAAAGGCAAAAACAGTGAATCGTGAGCTTTACCTGATTGACCAAAACGGGCATGTCACGCCGCAAACTTTTGCATTGCCGAATACGCCCTCCCCGGCGACGGATGTCTTAAAATATCTCGTCAAGGACGGGCCTGTAGAAGAGCTTTTACCGGACGGTTTTCAAGCTGTCCTCCCAGCTGGAACAACATTTACCGTTAATTTAGCAGATGGTGTGGCAACCGTTGACTTCTCAAAGGAATTTGCCAATTATAAGGCCAGTCAAGAAGAACAAATCATGGAGGCCATCACTTGGACATTAACGCAATTCGATACGATCGATCACGTCAAACTCAGCTTGAACGGCAAAATGCTAAACCAAATGCCGGTAGCTAAAACGCCAATCGCACCGGACGGATTATCCCGGAAGGACGGCATTAATGTCACCCTTGGCAATGTTGTTGATCTGAGGGCAAGTGACTCAGTCACCATTTATTATTTATCGCAAAACGATAGCGGCGATACGTATTATGTCCCTGTTACCCGACGGATCGACGCTACTAAGGATATGCTAAGCGCAAAAGTTGATGCGCTAATTCATCCGCCTGTTAGCGATGCTTCCCTTGAGTCGCCTTTTAATACCGATGCCGCATTAGTCGATGAACCCGTTGTGAAAGATGGCATCGTGACACTGAATTTCAATGAACAATTATTTAATGATCCAAAGAAAAGAGTTGTAAGTGACAAAGCCGTTAATTGTTTAGCCTTATCACTGATCGGCACCGACGGCATCAAAAAAGTAGCGGTTGAAGTGAAAGGAAAGGCAGAAATGACGCTTGACAACGGCAAGGCCTTAACTGAACCTGTAACCAAACCAATTGTCAATCAAGTTGGGATTTAGGTTCGAAACGTCTTGACCGAAATCTCGAAGACCAATGGTATGGATCCGTGCTAAAAGTTAAACCATTGGAAGTAAACATCCCCCATAGCGCCATCCTAAGAAGTGGCAAGGTTTTAGGATGTTCTCCCACGGCGAGCACCGTTTCACGGTCGATGCTTTCGCAAGGAAGTGGGGGTTTCTTGCTTTGGGATGATAAGGGAAGTGACAAGCGAAGCCGATATAAATATGTTATAGTTAAAAGAGGTAGCTGAGGCTACCTCTTTTAAATTGGTCAGTCAGGGCTTCCGGTTTAAAAATAGACCTGGCGGGAGAATATGGTCCTATTAGGGAGGATGGGTATGAGACAAGACGGAAGAAAACATGACGAATTAAGACCTGTACATATTGAACCAAATTTTACGATACACCCTGAGGGGTCAGTATTGATTTCAGTCGGCCAAACAAAGGTAATCTGCACGGCAACGATAGAAGATCGTGTGCCCCCGTTTATGCGCGGTCAAGGGAAAGGCTGGATTACCGCCGAATACGCCATGCTCCCAAGGGCAACCCCCCAAAGAAACACGCGTGAGTCAAGTAAAGGCCGTGTTTCCGGACGAACAATGGAAATCCAACGCCTCATTGGGCGGGCGCTCCGGTCTGTCGTCGATTTAAATGCGATCGGCGAACGGACGATTTGGATCGACTGCGATGTCATTCAAGCCGATGGCGGGACGCGAACCGCCTCCATCACGGGTGCATTTGTGGCTATGGTTTTAGCTTTTAAAAAAGCCGTTGAAGATCGCCTTGTGGATACGATGCCTGTGAAAACATTTCTTGCGGCCACTTCGGTTGGCATTCATCCCGACCATGGCGCCATATTAGACTTGAATTATGAAGAAGACTCAACGGCCGAAGTCGACATGAATATTGTCATGACCGGTAGAGGTGACTTCGTTGAACTGCAGGGGACAGGGGAGGAAGCCACTTTCTCTGAGGCTCAGTTGGCTGAACTTCTCGCTTTGGGAAAAAAGGGCATTTCGGAGTTAATTGATTATCAGAAAAAAATTATCGGCGCATTTACGCTTCCTGATTCTCGGGAGGATTAACCATGAAAAAAGTGTTGATTGCCTCAAAAAACGAAGGAAAAATTAAAGAATTTCGCAAGATGCTTGCCCCTTATGGCACAGAAGTTCTGTCATTGAATGATCTGCCAGATGCTCCCAATGTTGAGGAGACTGGTGCAACGTTTCAAGAAAATGCGCGGCTTAAAGCGGAAACCATTGCCGAGCGTTACCAGTGTCTTGCGATTGCGGATGATTCAGGATTGGCGATCGATGCCTTAGGTGGACGGCCGGGCATTTATTCCGCCCGATATGCCGGTGAGGAGAAAGACGATCGAAAAAACATTGAAAAAGTGCTCAAGGAGTTAGAGGATGTGCCCATGAATGAGCGAAGCGCGCGCTTTGTCTGTGTGCTTGCTGTCAGTCGCCCCGGTTCCGAAACCGTATTTGCGGAAGGAGAATGCCGCGGTCTCATTACAACCGCGCCAAGGGGTGAAGGGGGCTTTGGTTATGATCCCATTTTTTATATCCCGGAAATGAATAAAACCTTTGCGGAGTTAACTTCAGATGAAAAAAACGCGATCAGTCATCGGGCTCGTGCTTTAAAAAAATTAGAAAAGTTACTGCCTGAACTGCTAGGTTAGTTGACAGCCGGCGGGTATTCCCGCCGGTTTACCCAATGACAGCGATAAAAAGGATGATCGTTAGTGCAAGAGGAAAATTTGTCTTTAGGCCTTCCCTATATGACAAGTTGACATACGTTCGACACCATTTCAAATTTCATATTGACAACGGCACTAATATCAGTTATATTAAACATTGTCGTTAGACATGCGGGTGTAGTTTAATGGTAAAACAAGAGCTTCCCAAGCTCTAGTCGTGGGTTCGATTCCCATCACCCGCTCCATAATATGCGTTGTCTTTTTTTATTTTGAAGGTAAATTCCATTCGCCGCATGCGTTGGGTTTAATACGAGAAGTAACTGGTGTTAAGTTACGGCAACGGCGGTTCGTCCAAACGCACGATGAACTTTTCAAACAACGTCCATGTCCCAGTAGCTCAGCAGGATAGAGCAACGGCCTTCTAAGCCGTCGGTCGGGGGTTCGAATCCCTCCTGGGACGCCATTCTATTAATTTCTTGAAAAAGCGAAAACAACCAATCACGCTCGAAACCGTTGAACGAAACAGGTTTGCGAGCGTTTTTCTGTTTTTTTGTTTAAACTAAAAGTTTAGATGTTCGGTCAACGTATTTTTTTCATAAGAACTGACACATGTCACATGAAAAATAAAAGGGAAAATTGTCTTTAAGCGGTGAAACTGTTACACTGGAGAACGAGAAAGGTTTTTGAAATGGGGGCCTAATGTGAGCGATCAACGGCCAAATGAAAAGGACGGAATGATCATACCCTTTCCGCGCTTAGCCGAGTTATTATCAGAAAAAGCCATTCTTGCGCTTCAATCGAAACAATACCAACAAGCGTTTCAATTGTTCAAACAGTTGGCAGAATTTGACCGTGATAACCCACAAGCCGCATATGGTCTTGCGGTTTGTAGTGTTGAGCTCGGACGCCTCGACCGAGCTGAATCTCTGACGAAAGAGATGCTCGAACGGGGTGTTGGTGACTATTTTGATGTTTTGAAGCTTCATTTAACTGTTTTAATCTATCAGAAGAAATATCAAGCCGTTTGTGATATGGTCGAGATGGTTTTGGAAGAAAGCAAGTTTCTGCCTGAAGAACGGCGAAATCTCAAGCATTTAGGGGAATTTGCCAAACGAAGAATGAATGAAATCCCGCTACCTTCACATGATGAACGGGATAATCACGGGCAGGCTGATCTTTCGGAAGCCTTGTCTAACAAAAATAGAGACCAGCAGTGGCGGGCTTTTCATCAGGCGCGTCGTCTAAAGGATGAGGAAGTTCTGCCTCTTTATACAAGTTTCTTTGCCAATCCTAACGGAGACCCGTTATTGAAGAGCATGATGCTCGGAGACTTAAAGGAACGAGGTATTCAGAAGACGGTCGAAGTTGAGAAATTCGGTCAGATCGTTAAAGTTCATTTAGGTGAACCTTTATTTTATGAAGGGTTGTCTGAGCAAGTGCTTAAAAAAATCCGTGATGTCCTAGGGTCTGAAAGCCCATCACTCCTTGATCAAGCGAGTGAACTTTGGGGACATTTTATTTTAACGATGTATCCCCTACCATTGGTCGCTGATGAAGCGACCACTTGGGCGGCCGCATGCTATACCCTTGTTCACCGTATGAATGGAGAAACCGTGACGGACGCTCGATTGCATCAGGCTTTCGGGCTTACCCTATCAGAGGTTCAGCCAGCCCTGTCGCAATTGGAAGCGGTTGAGGCGCCTCAGTCATCATCTTGAGGGATGGTTTGGTGCACGATGGATAGAAAATATCGTTTTTTTTGTGCAGCCAATTTTGCATTCACGTTGTTTATGTTATAATGTAGTGGTTGCATAGTCCTGTATTGATAAGATGGCGGTATGATCCATACGCTTTTCTTATAAAAAATTTTCTATAAGAGAAGCGCCGTGAAAAAATGACCTTTCATTTGAATGGCGCCTCTCTCTTATAAGTATGAAGATCGTTGTTGGAGGTAAGACTAAATGGATGTAAAAGCACATTGGGAGAAAAAAGAGGGAAATCAAGGTGTCTTAACTTTTGAAGTAGACGCCGAGAGCTTCAATAAAGCGCTTGACCAAGCGTTCAAGAAAGTTGTTAAAAAAGTGAACCTACCGGGGTTCCGCAAAGGCAAAGTGCCTCGCCCGATTTTTGAAAAGCGTTTTGGCGTGGAGGCGCTTTATCAAGATGCTGTCGACATTATTCTGCCGGAAGCTTATGCTAAAGCGGTAGATGAAACCGGTATTTTTCCGGTCGATCAACCGACCATCGATATCGAAAAGATCGAAAAAGGTAGCGAAGTCATTTTTAAAGCTGAAGTCACCGTAAAACCAGAAGTTAAGCTCGGTGAATACAAAGGGCTTAAAATGGAGCAGCAAAACGTAGAAGTCACTGATGAGGATGTGAATGATCAACTCAATCGGCTTCGTGAACGCTATGCGGAACTCGCTGTAAAAGAAGACGGTGCTGTCGAGAACGGTGATACGGTCGTTATCGATTTCGAAGGCTTTATCGATGGAAAACCGTTTGATGGCGGTAAGGGAGAAAATTATTCGCTTGAAATCGGCTCCAACACCTTCATTCCGGGGTTTGAAGAACAACTGATCGGAATGAAAGCTGGGGAAGAAAAAGAAATCGAAGTGACATTCCCTGAATCGTATCATGCCGAAGAATTACAAGGTAAGCCAGCTACTTTCAAAGTGAAAGTGCACGAAGTGAAAGTAAAACAGTTACCGGAACTCGATGATGAATTCGCTAAAGATGTGGACGAAGAGGTTGAAACCTTAGACCAGCTGAAAGAAAAAATTAAAAATCAACTAAAAGAGCAAAGGGAAACGACAGCACTGAACAACAGACGCGATGCCGTTGTTGAACAAGCTGCGGAAAATGCCGAAGTGGACATTCCTCAAGCCATGATTGAACGAGAAATCGATCGCATGGTTGGGGAAGTAAGGCAGCAAATGGCTTCCCAAGGCTTAACGATGGATATGTATTATCAATTCTCTGGAACCGATGAAAAAGGGTTGAGAGAAGAATTGCGTGAATCTGCGGAAAAACGCGTCAAAGCAAATCTCACCCTCGAAGCGGTGGCAGATGCCGAAAACATCGAAGTCACGGATGAGGAAGTCGAAGAAGATATTAAGAAAACCGCAGAGAATTTTAAAATGCCCGTTGACCAAGTGAAACAATTGATTAACATGCAAGGCGGAACGAAAGCGATTAAAGAAGACCTTAGAATCCGCAAGGCCATTGATTTTCTTGTTGACCACGGGGTTGAAGTTCCTGCCGAAGAAATTAAAGAAGCGTAAATCAAGCATCAGGGAGCGGCTTTTAGCGGCTCCCATTCATTACCTT
The DNA here is from genome assembly GCF_000430685.1 of Tuberibacillus calidus DSM 17572. Taxonomy (GTDB): domain Bacteria; phylum Bacillota; class Bacilli; order Bacillales; family Sporolactobacillaceae; genus Tuberibacillus; species Tuberibacillus calidus. The sequence goes on from NZ_AUMM01000005.1 coordinate 104,127, forward strand.
TATGCAGAATTTTTTGTCGAAATTTATTTCGTTCCCGGGTTTTGATTAAAATCAAAAAAAAGTGTATTTTATATACCATATACATATCCTTACGTTAAGGGAGGCCTCCCAAAAGGGCTGTTTTACATAAAAAGTTATCATTTCCCGCCGTGTATATTATTTGAACTGTTGCGCGATTATGGTTATTCTATAGTAAAGACATGACAGACCATCGCGCTGTCTTATGTCGCTGAATCATCGGTTGAAAAGGTTTAACGATCACGCTTTACAATGTAAAGTTTTTTCGCTCTTTTCTGCCCGTGCTTTCAAAGACAGAAATTAGGGGTGAAATAATGTTCAAATTTAATGACGAAAAAGGTCAATTGAAATGTTCCTTCTGCGGAAAAACGCAAGATCAAGTTCGGAAACTGGTTGCCGGACCAGGTGTATATATTTGTGATGAATGCATCGAGCTTTGTACCGAAATCGTAGAGGAAGAGCTTGGTGTCGATGAGGAAGTCGAATTTAAGGATGTGCCAAAACCACAAGAAATCTGTGACATCCTCGATGATTATGTGATCGGGCAAGATCGCGCGAAAAAAAGCCTTTCCGTTGCTGTTTATAACCACTATAAACGCATCAACGCCAAGCACAAGAATGATGATGTAGAAATTGCCAAGAGCAATATCGTCATGATTGGACCGACGGGAAGCGGGAAAACGTTGCTCGCGCAAACACTTGCTAGAATATTAAATGTCCCGTTTGCGATTGCTGATGCGACATCATTAACCGAAGCCGGTTATGTCGGTGAAGATGTGGAGAACATTTTGCTTAAACTGATCCAATCCGCCGATTACGATGTGGAAAAAGCCGAGAAAGGCATTATTTATATCGATGAAATCGACAAAATTGCTCGCAAATCCGAGAACCCCTCGATTACACGTGACGTTTCCGGTGAAGGGGTTCAGCAAGCCTTGCTGAAAATTCTTGAGGGAACGGTCGCCAGCGTCCCACCACAAGGCGGAAGAAAACACCCGCATCAAGAATTCATTCAAATCGACACGACGAATATCTTGTTTATCTGCGGCGGTGCCTTTGATGGCATTGAACAAATAATTAAACGCCGCCTTGGTAAGAAAGTGATCGGATTCGGCCAAGATGTAAGAAGCAAGAAAGAACTGGAAAAAGACGAGTACCTCAAACAAGTGCTCCCCGAAGACTTATTGAAATTCGGCTTGATTCCCGAGTTTATTGGCCGTTTACCCGTTGTGACAACATTGGATCAATTAGATGAAGATGCGCTTGTTGATATTTTGACAAAACCGAAAAATGCATTGGTCAAACAATATCAAAAGTTATTAGAGCTTGATGGTGTGGATCTCGAATTTACCGACGAAGCGCTCCGCGAGATCGCCAAACAAGCCATTGAACGAAAAACCGGCGCCCGCGGATTGCGTTCCATCATCGAGACGATTATGCTCGATGTCATGTTTGAACTACCTTCACGAGATGATGTGGAAAAATGCATCATCACGAAGGAAACCGTGACAGACAAAGTCGCACCGACACTGATTATGGATGACGGCACCGTGATCAAAAATAACGAAAAGCCGAAAGAAAGCGCCTGACCAATCTTTGCATAGTGAGTCATGACATGAGAGGTTGACTTAAGAGGGATGACCTGGGCATCAGGGATATTTGCCTCATGAGTCAACCTTTTTTATTCTGGTAAGAAAGTAAATATTTACAGGTAAGCATAAGTCAAACGAAGGCTCTTGCTGCGCTTAAAAAGGATAAAAGACCCGCGTTTTCTTTAAAAAAAGTTTTCCTACCTCGGATCATTCGCCTTTCTCTTTAGTGGGGGATTACCATTCATTCCCTAACCCCTCCTGCCGTTTACTAGAGATAGGGCCAGGAGATACTAACCAATGGAAGCAAACATTCAGGGGGGTTAAAGGAATGAATTGGACATCGCTCGTGATTTTCGTGCAACTATTCTTCGGCGTCATCATTGGCTTGTACTTCTGGAATTTGCTTCGCAGCCAGCAATCGCAGAAGGCCTCTATTGACAAAGAATCGAAAAAGGAATTGGAAAACCTGCGGAAAATGCGTAGCATTTCTTTAACCGAACCGCTTGCGGAAAAAGTCCGTCCGACTTCGATGGATGACATCGTCGGTCAGAACGATGGGATTCAAACGTTAAGAGCGGCGCTGTGCGGACCGAACCCGCAACATGTCTTAATTTACGGCCCACCAGGTGTGGGGAAAACGGCCGCCGCACGCCTCGTCTTGGAAGAAGCTAAACGCAATCCGCTTTCTCCATTTAAAAAATCGTCGGTGTTTATCGAGCTCGATGCCACGACAGCTCGGTTCGATGAACGCGGCATTGCCGACCCATTAATCGGCAGTGTCCATGACCCGATTTATCAAGGAGCGGGAGCGATGGGACAAGCAGGCATCCCGCAGCCGAAACAAGGTGCCGTCACCCACGCACATGGTGGCATTCTTTTTATCGATGAAATCGGTGAACTCCATCCCATTCAAATGAACAAGCTGCTCAAAGTGTTGGAAGACCGCAAAGTTTTCTTGGAAAGCGCCTATTATAGCGAAGAAAATACGCAAATTCCCCCGCACATCCATGACATTTTTCAAAATGGTTTACCCGCTGATTTTCGACTCGTCGGGGCAACCACCCGGTCACCTGAGGAAATTCCACCAGCCATCCGTTCGCGCTGTCTGGAAGTGTATTTTAATGAATTGAAAGCCAAAGACATTGAAGTGATTGCCAAAAGGGCTGCCGACAAACTGCAGTTGACGATTGGGGATGAAGGCATACATAAAATTGCCGAATATGCCCGTAACGGCCGAGAAGCCGTGAATATGATGCAAATCGCCGCAGGCTTGGCTATATCGAAAAATCGTCAAGAAATTCGTTTGGAAGACATTGAATGGGTGATTTATGCCAGTCAGTTACAACCCCGTCAGGAAAAAAAGGTGCACCAAGAGCCGGTTGTCGGCCTAGTCAACGGTTTAGCCGTTTATGGACCGAATCGCGGTGCCTTGTTGGAAATAGAGGTCACCGCCGTTCGGGCAAAACGGGGCAGCTTGACGATTACGGGTATTGTTGAAGAAGAGACGTTAGGTAACTCCGGCAAATCGATCCGGCGGAAAAGCCTTGTCAAAAGTTCGGTGGAAAATGTTCTGACCGTTCTCAACCAAATGGGGACGCGTGCCCATCAGTATCACATTCATATTAATTTTCCGGGAGGCGCACCGGTTGACGGTCCGTCGGCTGGCATTGCCATCGCTACAGCCGTATATTCCGCCATTAAGAATATCCCGGTGGATCCCTACGTCGCAATGACCGGAGAATTATCGATCCACGGAGCTGTTAAGCCAATCGGCGGGGTGATCGCCAAAATTGAAGCAGCAAAAGAAGCAGGGGCGAAGCGGGTGATCATTCCTGAAGAAAATCGACAAGCCCTGTTGAATGAAATAAAGGATATCGAAATCATTCCGGTAAAAAAACTGAGCGAAGTTTTCAAAATCGCTTTGCAAGAACCGGACTGGCTGTCAGATGATCAATCGGTCCCAGCCATGACGCAAGCCCCGATACAACCCGTGTGACAGGTGTTACGCCTGTCACGGGTTAACTAACCATTTTTAATAGTCCAGGCTGGACGATTGTTTTCCTCCAATGGTATGATTTTGCGTGAGACCGAGCGCGAAGGTCATGTAAAATTATGAATGAATGACATACATAATCATCCGCTCATGGAGGTGGTTAAGTGAGTGAAAAGCGAAGAATCCCTGTGCTTCCTCTGCGCGGCTTAATCGTTTACCCAACGGTCGTCATGCACTTAGACGTTGGGCGCGAAAAGTCCGTTGAGGCGTTGGAGGCCGTCATGGTAGATGATCACAAAATCCTCCTTGTGGCGCAAAAAGAAGTTGCGGTGGAATCTCCAAAACCTGAAGATATTTTTGAAATGGGAACGATCTCTAGCGTCAAACAAATGCTAAAGCTACCGAACGGGACGATCCGCATTTTGGTCGAAGGTGAAAAGCGAGCGAAAATTGAGCGCTATACCAAGAAAGAACCATATTATGAAGCCGACGTCACGATCCTAGAAGAAGTGTCGGACTTCGATTTGGAAACCAAAGCATTGATGCGCGCTGCGGTCGATCAATTTGCTGAATATATTAAACTAAGCAAAAAAGTGACGCCCGAAACCTTGGCCTCTGTCCAAGACATTGACGAGCCCGGACGGCTTGCTGATGTCATTAGCTCCCATCTCCCTTTAATGATAAAGGAGAAGCAAGGGCTATTGGAATTGTTGGACATCAAAGAACGCCTGAATAAACTCATTCAAATTTTAAGTGATGAACAAGAAGTCCTTGGCCTTGAGAAAAAGATTGGGCAGCAAGTCAAAAAATCGATGGAGCGCTCGCAAAAAGAATATTATTTGCGGGAACAGATGAAAGCCATCCAGAAAGAACTCGGCGAAAAGGAAACGAAAGAGAGCGAAGTCGAAGCGCTTAGAGAAAAAATCGAAGCTTCTTCCATGCCGGATCATGTGAAGGAAACAGCGCGCAAAGAACTGAATCGCTATGATAAACTGCCGCCGAGCTCGGCTGAAAGCGGTGTGATTCGCAATTATATCGACTGGTTAATCCAATTGCCTTGGAAAGAGGAGACGACCGACAATCTTGATATTCGCCATGCCGAAAAGATTTTGAATGAAGAGCATTATGGACTGGATAAAGTGAAAGAACGCGTCCTAGAGTATTTATCTGTTCAGAAGCTAACGAAATCACTAAAAGGTCCGATCCTCTGCCTTGTCGGACCGCCTGGTGTGGGTAAAACATCATTAGCCCGGTCCGTCGCCAAGGCGCTTAACCGCCACTTTGTCCGCATTTCCCTTGGTGGTGTCCGTGATGAAGCAGAAATTCGCGGCCATCGCCGGACGTATGTCGGCGCCATGCCGGGGCGCATCATTCAAGGCATGAAAAAAGCGAAAACCATTAATCCCGTTTTTCTTTTGGATGAGATTGATAAAATGTCCAATGATTTTCGCGGGGACCCGGCCGCTGCTCTGTTAGAAGTGCTCGACCCGGAACAAAATGCTACCTTTAGTGACCATTATATTGAAGAGCCGTACGACTTAAGCAAAGTCATGTTTATAACAACCGCCAATAACGCCGCGACGATTCCCGGACCGCTTTTGGACCGAATGGAAATGATCACGATCGCTGGCTACACCGAGGAGGAAAAACTTCATATCGCCCTTGGCCATCTTATCCCGAGACAACTGAAAGAACACGGTTTGAAAAAAAGTCAACTCCGCTTCCAGAACGATGCCATCTTATTTTTAATTCGCCGTTATACAAGAGAAGCGGGCGTCCGCAACCTCGAAAGGCGGATTGCCTCCTTGTGCCGGAAAGCGGCGAAGCGCATTGTCACCGGCGAGCAAAAAACCGTCACGATCACGGCGGGGACGATCGAAAAATTTCTCGGAAAGCCGCTTTACCATTACGGACAAGCGGAAGCCGAAGATCAAGTCGGCGTGGCCACGGGTTTGGCTTATACCCCATTTGGCGGTGACACGCTGTCCATTGAAGTATCGGTCCTTCCTGGGAAAGGAAAATTGACGCTCACCGGAAAACTTGGCGATGTCATGAAAGAATCGGCTCAGGCCGGATTCAGCTATATCCGGGCGCACGCAAAAGAACTTGGTATACCGGAAGATTTCCATGAAAAACACGATTTTCATATCCATGTTCCTGAAGGAGCCGTTCCAAAAGATGGTCCGTCCGCCGGGATCACCATGGCCACAGCGCTTGTATCGGCATTAACGAATCGACCAGTGAAAAAAGAAGTCGGCATGACCGGAGAGATTACGCTTCGCGGGAGGGTGCTTGCGATTGGCGGATTAAAGGAAAAAACATTAAGCGCACATCGCGCCGGTTTGAAAACGATCATCATTCCTCAAGAAAACGCCCGCGATTTAGATGATATACCAGAGAGCGTCCGCAAGGATTTGACCTTTATCAAAGTCAAACATCTCGACGAGGTCCTCCGCCATGCTCTGCGAGGAGAAGCCCGGTGAAAATTTCGAGTGCAAAATATGTCCTGAGCGCCGTCAAACCCTCTCAATGGCCGGAAGGCGATTTGCCGGAAATCGCTTTGGCTGGCCGTTCTAATGTCGGCAAATCATCTCTGATCAATACGTTGTTGAACCGGAAAAATTTAGCTCGAACCTCCCAAAAACCGGGGAAAACACAAACGTTGAATTATTACTTGATTAACGACATTTTTTATTTTGTTGATGTCCCGGGTTACGGCTATGCCCAAGTGTCCAAATCGGAGAGGGCGGCTTGGGCGCGAATGCTCGAAACGTATTTTACGGAAAATCGCAATCTTCGCGGTGTCGTTCAGTTGGTTGATTTCCGCCATCCACCTTCAAAAGATGACATTCAAATGTACGAATATCTGAAATATTTTCAGATCCCGACAATAGTGGCAGCAACCAAAAGCGACAAAATTTCCAAAGGCCGACATCAGAAGCATAAAAAAATCATTCGTGAAGGATTACAGATGGTCGCCGATGACCCATTGGTTGTTTTCTCATCTTTTAACGGTACGGGGAAAGAGGAATTGTGGCAGGAGATTGAAAAATACCTAGATCACCAAATGACTTAAGCGTTTTTATGTAAATCATCCGTTCTAGGATGAGGATCATTGTGGCGCATGATATGGTATTTGCCTGTGTGTTGGTGTTCGGAGGCGTCGAGATGCATGAGGTATGATATGTTGGGGCCTATGGGCTTTTTGATTCCCTACAAGAAAAGCGATCTCCTTTGTTTTAACCATCCATTTATATGAAGGTTATCAAAAGGTAAAGCGTGATGGCTTTACCTTTTCTTTTTACCGCCTTTCTGACCGAAAATCAGATAAAGCCCGAAGGCAATCAAGAGTAGGGGCCAAAGATCGCCAATGAGGTGGAAAAGTCTAGCGGTAAAGGATTGGAAGCTTTGATAGAAAAAGTTTAAAAGCGATAGCGCAACAAGCGTCAGCCCGATAGCCAGACCGTCTTTGCGCTCTTTATAATAACGGGCAAGAAAAGCGAGGCCAAAAATAAAGGTATACACGGCCCAACCTTCCGGCCACCACGGCCATTCATCGCGAAAATGAAAATGAATGCCAAGCCCCAGGAGGATGACCGCCGGAAATAAATTCCCGTAATCTTTTGCTGCTAGTGCCTGAACAGCCAACGCCAGGCCGATGATGATGACCACGGTCGGCCAGCTGTGAAACGATTGCAAGAATGGAATGTGCCATTGATTAAGTAAAAAATAGATGCCGAATCCTAGCAGGGCTAAGCCGACAAACGCATTCTGGTTTTTCAACCGGTTTCCCTCCAAGCTCTATCTATGTCTTTTGTGTGAATTTCACACTTTTTGTCTAATATAATGACAGCATATGCATTGCGAAAACTCAAGTGTTTCTTTATGATTGAAGATGAAATCTTTGATAATAATTATTCTAAATAATCATCCTTAGGATGTTTCCCGGGACGAAACATGATATACTATCTATTGGAATGAACGGAAGGAACGGGGTAGACAGCGATGAATATGATAGTGGTCGGCGTGAATCACAAAACGGCCCCTGTTGAAATTCGGGAACAAATGACATTTCCGGAGTCGGAATGGGACGAGGCAGTAAAAGCACTACGCAACCAAAAGAGCATTTTTGAAGCTGTAATTGTCTCAACGTGCAACCGGACAGAATTGTATGTTGCCTCGGACCAAATTCACACAGGGCGTTATTACACAAAAGCTTTTTTGGCGAATTACTTTAACAAGAAGATGGAAGACATTCAGCCTTATATTTTTGTGAAAGAAAATGAGGAAGCCGTCCGCCATTTATTCCATGTCGCTTGCGGTTTGGATTCCCTTGTTTTGGGTGAAACCCAAATCCTCGGACAAGTGCGCGATGCTTTTCTTAAGGCGCAAGCCCTAGGCGTTACAGGGACCTTTTTTAATGAATTATTTAAGGAAGCGCTAAATGTAGCCAAACGCGCGCATTCGGAGACGATGATTAACGATAACGCGGTATCCGTGAGCTATGCCGCTGTTGAACTGGCTGAGAAAATCTTTGGCCGTCTGGATGATCAGCGCATTTTAGTTCTTGGTGCTGGGAAAATGGGCGAGTTAACGGCTACACATTTGAAAAGCCGCGGCATTGATCACATTACCGTGATGAACCGAACCTATGAAAAAGCCGTGGAACTGGCAGAGCGCTATAATGGTGTGGCGAAGGACATCCGCGCATTGGAAAACGCCTTGGCCGAGACCGACATTTTAATCAGTTCTACCGGTGCCAAAGATTTTGTCATTACCGCTTCCACGGTTCAGCGTGCCGTCAAGAAACGTAAAGGGAAACCGTTGTTTATCGTTGACATTGCCGTTCCACGAGATGTGGATCCAAGCATTCAAGAATTGGAAGGCGTCTTTCTCTATGATATTGATGATCTCGAAGGCATTGTTCAAACCAATTTAGAGGAACGTAAAGAAGCGGCCGCTCGTATTTCCGAAATGATAGAAGAGCAAGTGGGACGGTTTTTCGAATGGGTTGGAACGCTCGGTGTCGTTCCAATTATCGCCGGATTAAGGCAAAAAGCGTTGCAAATCCAAAGGGAAACGATGAAAAGTCTGGAACGCAAGCTGCCCGACTTAACGGAACGGGAACGCAAGATTATCAGTAAGCATACGAAGAGCATTGTGAATCAAATGCTGCGTGAGCCAATCCAAAAGGCGAAGGAATTTGCCGTTGACCCGGATGCCAAACAATTATTAAATACTTTTATTGATATTTTCGGTCTGGATTTAGAACTTTCAGAAGATATGCCCTATGACGAACAAAGGGGTTATGGCAAGCGTCCCGTTTTAAATGAAGCTCGGCCGCGTTCATAAGGGGATTCGACCATGCCAATCACTGCACTTTATGATGTGACGATCGTCATTTATGCTGCCTCTGTATGCTTTTATTTCATGGATTACTATCAAAATAACCGGAAAGCGAGACGCATCGCTTTCTGGTTACTTATTATTGTCTGGCTTTTACAAGATGTGATTTTTTACGAGAAGATGCATGTGACAGGCGAATTTCCTATCCTGACGCCTCTTGACGGCCTGTTCTTTTTATCTTGGTTGATGATTACCTTTTCTTTATTGTTAACAAGATCTGACCGCTTGCCATTTTTTTCGCTTTTCGCTAACGCCCTAGGCTTTTTTCTCATGGCCGTGACATTGTTTGGACCCGATGACCGGGTTTCGCAAGTCTTAAGTGAAAAGCTCATGTCGGACTTGTTAATCATTCATATCACCATGGCATTTATTGCCTATGCTGCTTTTTTCGCTTCGTTTATCTTGTCCGTCATGTATTGGCTGGAGTATTCGATGCTGAAAAAGAAAAAATGGGGGCGTCGTCTCATTCGTTTCAGCAGTCTTTCAAAATTGGAACAAGCATCCTTCGTTTGTAATTTAGCGGGCTTTCCACTGTTAACCATTTCGCTTTTTCTCGGCATCGACCGAGCCATTTTCACTTTATCCGCCTTTAGCTGGTTGGATATTAAAGTATTAACCTCTTTTTTCATTCTCTTTGTCTATGGCTTTTATATCTATCAAAAACTGGGAAGAAATGTGTCTGGGAAGCCTTTAGTCTATTGGAATGCTGTGGGGTTTCTGATCGTTTTAATCAATGTGTTTTTATCAGAATCCTTCACCGGCTTTCATTTATGGTAATAGATGTAGGATGAAAATTTAACAGAGAAAAGAGGAGCAACATGCCGAAATTCGTTGTCGGATCGCGGAAGAGTCAGCTCGCTTTGATGCAAACCGAATGGGTTATGAAGCAAATCCAGAAGCTCTGCCCGGATGTACACTTTGAGTTAAAACATATCGTCACAAAAGGAGATCGCATCCTTGATGTCACGCTTTCCAAAGTGGGCGGGAAAGGCCTTTTTGTAAAAGAAATTGAAAAAGCTTTGCTCGAACGAGACATCGACTTTGCCGTTCACAGCATGAAAGATGTTCCGTCAGAGATTCCGAGCGGGTTAACGATTGCCTGCGTGCCGCCCCGCGCCGATTATCGCGATGTTTTGCTTTCTAAAAACTATCGCTCTCTGAAAGATTTGCCCGAGGGAGCAGTTGTCGGAACGAGTAGCTTGAGACGGCAAGCCCAGCTTCTTCATGTGCGCCCGGATTTGCGCATCGAACCGCTCAGGGGAAATATTGATACGCGCATCCGTAAGTTGGAGGAAGGGCGATTCGATGCCATTGTCCTTGCGGCTGCCGGATTGGAAAGAATGGGTTGGAAAGAAGAAAAAGTGACGGAATATCTTCATGTGGATGATGTTTTGCCAGCGGTTGGCCAAGGCGCGCTCGCCATCGAATGCCGCAGTGATGATGAAGCGCTGTTGGAACTATTGGCGTTGATCCATGATGAAGCGACCGCCCGTGTCGTTTATGCGGAACGAGCGTTTCTTGGGGAACTAGAGGGAAGTTGCCAAGTGCCGATTGCGGCTCTGGGTGAAAGCGACGGCGACCGCTTGACATTAACCGGCCTTGTTGCAACACCCGACGGCAAAGTCATAATCAAAGACCGGCTTTCAGGCAACGACCCGGTTGAACTTGGCGTAAAACTTGGGCAAGCCCTGAAACAACAAGGGGCAGACGATATTCTGCAAGACGTAAAGGTACGGTTAACAAAATGACCTTGCCTTTGGAAGGGAAAACCGTTTTATTGACGCGGGAGAAAACATCGTCCGAAAAAATGGCCGAAACACTTCGTGCCTATGGGGCAGAGCCCATTATACGATCTGTGATGAAGATAATCCCCGCACCGCTTTCAGAAAAAGAATGGGCGATTTTAGAAAAGGCCGATGACTTTGATTGGCTCATCTTTACAAGTGCCAATGGCGTAAAGGCTTTTATGGACCTTATAAACGCACGGGGGATCCGGATTCGTTCACCAAAATTTGCCGCTGTCGGTCTTAAAACCGCAAAAATGATTGAATCATATGGGTTTAAGGTTGAACGATGGCCGAAAGAATTTACAGCGGAAAGCTTGGCCGAGGCGTTCCGGCAAGCGGCGCCAAAAGGTGCTACAGCGCTCCTTCTCCTCGGAAACCTCGCCAAAAGCGATTTGGAAACTGAACTGCATCAAGCCGGTATGTCAGTAACGCGGCTTGACGTCTATCAAACGGTGTTGAATGCGGCCATTCGCGAAGCGTTGACGGATGTACTGACAAATAGACGCATCGATGTCATCACTTTCGCCAGCCCATCGGCTATTGACTTTTTCCTTGCGTTAACGGATGGCTTGGATTTAAAGGATTTCTGGAATAACGCGCTCGTCGCATGCATCGGCAAAGTGAGTGCCGCCCACGCGCGCAAACGGGGCTTATGCCCCCGTGTGGTGCCTAAAACGTTTACGGCCGAATCCTTGATTGAAGCCATTGTGGATTTTTATAAAACTTCTACACTTTAGGAGGGACCGGTTATGTCCGAATTATTCTTTGACCGCCATCGGAGGCTTCGCCAAACACCGGCGATGCGCCGTCTGGTAAGGGAAACGAAACTTTCCATTGATGATTTCATCTATCCGATTTTTGCTGTAGAAGGCACGAACATCAAAAAGGAAGTGCCATCCATGCCGGGTGTATACCAATATTCAATAGACCGCCTAGACGAAGAGCTTGACGAGGTGCATGCACTTGGCATTCCGGCGCTAATGGTCTTTGGCATTCCCGATGAAAAGGATGCGGTTGGTTCTTCCGCTTATGATGAGGAAGGCATTGTTCAAAAAGCGATCCGCCATATTAAGAAACGCTATCCCGATTTTATCGTTTGTGCCGACACATGTGTATGCGAATATACTGACCACGGCCATTGCGGCATTATTGTTGATGGTGATGTCGATAACGACCAAAGCCTTGAACTGATGGTGAAAACGGCGGTTTCGCAAGCGAAAGCTGGGGCTGACATCATCGCTCCGTCCAATATGATGGATGGTTTTGTTGCCGCCATTCGCCAAGGCTTAGATGAAGCCGGTTTTCAACATGTGCCGATCATGTCTTATGCCGTAAAATATGCTTCAAGTTTTTACGGGCCATTCCGTGACGCAGCAGAAAGCGCACCGCAATTCGGCGACCGAAAAACGTATCAGATGGACCCTGCCAACCGTCTCGAAGCCCTGCGCGAAGCGGAATCGGATGTGGCGGAAGGCGCTGATTTTTTAATGGTGAAACCAGGCCTTTCGTTTTTGGATATTGTGCGTGACATTAGAAATCACTTCGATTTGCCGCTTGTCGTCTATAATGTAAGCGGCGAATATGCGATGGTGAAGGCGGCTGCGCAAAACGGTTGGATTGATGAAAAAGCCGTTGTCATGGAACTGCTCGTCAGCATGAAGCGCGCTGGTGCCGATATTATCATTACTTACCATGCCAAGGATGCGGCAAAATGGTTGCGGGAGGAATCATTCCGATGAGACCGATGGAGCGCTCCATCCAAGCTTTTGAAGAAGCGAAGCGGGTCATGCCCGGTGGGGTAAATAGCCCCGTTCGCGCCTTTCGTTCCGTTGATATGAATCCAGTGTATATGGTGGAAGGCAAAGGTTCGAAGGTTAAAGATTTAGACGGCAATATGTACATCGATTATGTGCTTTCGTGGGGGCCTCTCATTCTAGGCCATGCTGAAGACCATGTGGTAAAGGCGATTAAGGAGACGGCCGAGAAAGGGACGAGCTTTGGTGCCCCGCATGTTTTGGAAACGAAGTTGGCGCAATTGGTCATCGACCGCGTGCCATCCGTCGAAGTGGTGCGTATGGTGAACTCAGGAACAGAGGCGACGTTAAGCGCTTTGCGTCTTGCCCGCGGGTTCACAGGAAGAAATAAAATTATTAAATTTGAAGGTAGCTATCACGGGCATAGCGATTCGCTTTTAATCAAAGCGGGGTCCGGTGTGGCTACACTCGGTTTGCCGGATAGCCCCGGCGTTCCAGAAAGCGTCGCCCGCCATACGATTACATGCCCATATAATGATCTTGAGGCCGTTAAGTTGGCATTTGAACAATTCGGCGACGACATTGCCTGCGTGATTGTGGAACCGGTCGCCGGTAACATGGGCGTCGTGCCACCTCAACCAGGCTTCTTAGAGGGTTTGAGAGAAGTGACAACAGAATACGGAGCCTTGCTGATTTTTGATGAGGTCATGACCGGCTTTCGCGTCGATTATCATTGTGCCCAAGGTTTTTACAACGTCACCCCTGATTTGACCTGTCTTGGTAAAGTCATCGGCGGAGGCCTTCCCGTCGGCGCTTTTGGTGGCCGCCGGGAGATCATGGAGCAAATCGCCCCGAGCGGACCGATTTACCAAGCCGGTACGCTTTCCGGGAATCCACTAGCCATGGCGGCGGGCTACACGACGTTGTCATTACTAAAACCGGAAGATTATCAGGAATTCCAGAAAAAAGCCGATCGTCTCGAACAAGGGTATCGGGAAGCGGCGGCAAAAAACGATATCCCGCTGACCGTGAACCGGGCGGGTTCCATGATCGGGATTTTCTTCACGGATAAAGACGTTGTTGATTATGAAACAGCTAAAAGCGCAAACCTTGATCACTTTAAGCGCTATTTCCGGTACATGCTTGAAAAAGGCATTTCCCTTCCGCCGTCGCAATTTGAAGGGCTCTTTCTCTCAACTGCCCACACCATGGAAGATATCGAAGCGACCATCGAAGCGGCGGAATACGCTTTTTCGCAAATACATGCCGAAAGTTAAATACCTCACGACATGGGTTCTTAATCACCTTCCGTATCATTTGATGCGGAAGGTTTTTTATGGTGCGCCAGGCATGCGCACGTTCTATAGGGTTCAAGTCCCGAACGACGAAGGCAGTAGTAGTCGTTAGCTTAAGACAAGGGTGTCCAGGGTGACCTGGAATCTGAAGGAAGTCGGCGGCAAATCTCCGCCCCAAGGAACACGAACTCCATATAAGGCTAGGTGTGCTTGGGTGAGGCTGCCATACAAGTCAAAGCCCGTACTGCCGAAGGGCATACAGAGTAAATGGAGTGGGGACATGGAGAGGAAGAATGTGCGCTTACCCTGGGAGATCTGATAGACACGCGCAACACATTGCGTAACCGGGCATGCGAAT